>CAVGEY010000005.1:0-105396 GCA_963628435.1 bacterium | reverse complement strand
CAGTTCGTTGACGGTCTGTATTTTTGAATATGTGATTTGGCAGCAGGGTTATTTTATTAAATCCCCTATGAACAATCGCACCGGATTCTATGTAAAGATACAAAAAGCAGGTTGAAATCGTAAGATTTTGACCTGCTTTTTGTTGTTATTGTACGATGCGATTTTCTGCTTTTTTATTTCCCGACAAAACAGAAAACAGGCTACGCAATTTCTCTCATACAGGAAAAGTTTATTTTCGATAAAAAAGCCGAAATATCGATTAACAAATTATAAAACTTCAAAAGGCTTCGGAAAAATCCGAAGCCTTTTCTTTGTTTTGAATGAATCAACACATAAGAGTACACCATTCAATCTGTTTTCGGTAAAATCAATTCACGAGCATTTTTGTATTACGCAACAATCTTTTTTATTGATTCGACTGCTTGTGCGTAACGAGGCATATTTGGTATGGTCATACGCTCTTTGGGCATTTTTTTGTAAAGCTTTGACAGCTCTTCGAGAGCTTTATCCGCGTCTTCGCTCAAAAGTTCGTCTTCCATTTCAGTCGCACTTCTTCCCGATATTTTTGCGATGACTTTAAGTTATCTTATCCGCATTATTCGAATATCAAATCAAAATACCGTTACAATGATCAATCTCGTGCTGAATAATCTGAGCTGTCAGGCCGATATAGGTTTTTATGCGCGTCTGCATGCCGACGGTCTGATATTTGACTTTGACGGATTTATATCTTATGCATTTACGCGGACCGCCGAGAAGTGACAGGCATCCCTCTTCGGCATCATACGCACAATCTCTTTTTATGATTTCGGGATTGAGCATCACGGTATAAGTCGGTATTCGGTCGCTCTCGTCAAGAAAAGCGATAATGCGTTTACGCACGCCGATCATGTTTGCCGCCATTCCGACGCAGCTCTCTTTATATGCTTTCAATGTATCAAGCAAATCGGCGGCGACAGGTAAATCTTCTTTCGTTGCCGCATCCGATTTTCCCGCAAGAAAAATCGGATCGTGCATGAGTTCTCTGACCATTATTTCAGCTTTTTCCCTTCGGAAAATGCCTGTCCGACTTTTTCTCCGAAATTCCAATAGACATTCGCGGCTCCGTCATAAATGATCGGATTCAGCTTCTTTGCGTCAATTTTGCCGTCCTTATCGAGAATTTTCTCATCTGCCGAAATATTGACAATCTCACCGATACAGATTCCGTCCTCATTGAATTTAACAAGTTTACATTCGACGGTCATAGGCAGTTCGGCAATAATCGGTGCATTCACAAATTCACTTTTCGTGGTATGAAATCCCGTATGTTCGAATTTATCGGGATGATTATTCGCCGAAACAATACCCACATAATCACACGCCGCAACCGTATCGGCAGTACCGAAGCTCAATGTAAAAGCTTTCGTTTTTTTGATATTATCGGTTGTTTTATGGTCGTCCGAGAGGCAGATCATAACTTCGTTTGTGTCATAAACACCTCCCCACGCAGCATTCATTGCGTCAGGCTTGCCGTCCTCATCATAGGTGCCGATAATAAGCACAGGCATCGGGTAAAGCCATGTTTTTGCTCCGAAATTTTTTCTCATAACAGTTCATCCTTTCCGATTCGAGTTTTATATTTAAGATTTATTCAGATATTCGGTTTTCAAAATCAAACGGTTTTGAGGATTCGGCATTCCTGTATTCGTGCTTTTCGTAATATCCGATAAGTTTGCCGTCTGCATCTCGAAGTGCAACAGTATAAACATCGCGATTATCTTTTTCATTATGAAATTCGAAAATGATATTATGTTCGGCATCCTCTTCGAACCATTCGATTGTTTTTTTTATCAGTTCACGCGAGTGAGGATTATGACAATCAAGCAAATTTCCGCCGATGAGATTCGCTCCTCCGCGTTTTTCATATTTTAAGGCGGCGGCGGGATTCATATAAATAATTGTATTATCAAGGTCACAGAGCACAATCGGCGCTCTGTCCGTATCGATTACGCTTTTGAAAAAGGGTGAAAGTTCCATTTTAATCTCCGACCGTTCTGCTGTTTTATATTATATTATCATCTTTTCGGGGATTTGTCAATTCATTGACAAAACATAATTATTTTTCGTTTTATGTCAGGCAAAGTCACAATAATCGAATTTTTTTCGTCGTTTATGCAAAATCAGCGAAATATATATTGACAAAAAAGAAAGACGGTGATATAATACGAAAAAATAAAAAATGCGCTATACGAAGTCAGCAGGAGATGCCGAAAGGCAACCGAAGGAGTAACACTCTCAGGTATCCGAAATACGGATGGGAACTGCCGGCGGATAGCACTCCGGAGAAGTCCTCTAAAAGGATGCCGAAGGGGCAATGCAGAAGAAATTCTGTCAATCTCTCAGGCAAAAGGACGGAGCAAATCAGACTTTTCATTTTTGTTTTTCTATGGGAAGAATTGTTTGTATTCAGCTGCGGAGTGAGCATATTTATGCCCGCTCTTTTTTTATTTTTAATCAGCGCATTATTCGATTAACGGAGGAAAACAAAAATGGAATCATTCTGGCAAACCGTGGAAAAAATCAATTCCGCGGTTAACGGAGTTGTTTGGGGATGGCCGATGATAATTCTGATTCTCGGTACCGGTCTGCTCCTGACAATCCGCACAAAATTTCTTCAGGTACGCAAGTTCGGAGATTCGCTCGGCTCTACGATTATTCCGACAATCAAATGCATAGGCAAGAAGAAATCGACCGATTCAAAAGGGGTATCTCAGTTTGAAGCATTTTCGGCGGCGATTTCGGGTACTGTCGGAACGGGAAATATCGTAGGTGTAACGGCAGCCATTCTTACGGGCGGCCCCGGAGCGGTATTCTGGATGTGGGTTTCGGCATTTGTCGGAATGGTAACGAACTATTCGGAAAATGTACTCGGTTTATATTACCGCAAGAGAGACAAAAACGGCGATTTTTCCGGCGGATCTTTTTACTACATAGAAAACGGACTTAAATGCAAGGGATTTTTGAATATCATAGTTAAGTTTCTCGCATATATGGCGGCTGTCGTATGTCTGTTTGCCGCCGTCGGAATGTCGGGTGTTCAGACAAATAAAATTTCGGGAACACTTGCCAATTCGCTCGGAGTCGCATTCGGAGTTGAAGCGGGCTCGGGCGCCGAAACACTTGTCAAGCTGCTTATCGGCATAATCGTTGCTCTTATTGCCGCGGTTATAATAATCGGAGGAATAAAGAGAGTCGGGAAAGTCGCTTCCAAACTTGTCCCTTTTATGAGTCTGCTTTTTATTGCGCTGGCTCTGATCGTTATATTCGGCAACATTTCAACCGTCGGAAAAGCATTTGCGCTTATATTCGGAAACGCGTTCAATTTCACGGCGGTCGGCGGCGGCGTGCTGGGGTACGCATTTTCGGTATGCATAAAAAAGGGTATGGCAAGAGGTGTATTTTCAAACGAGGCAGGGCTCGGCTCATCGGTTATCGCACATTCGGCATCCGAAACACGTGAGCCGGTAAAGCAGGGTCTTTGGGGTATATTCGAGGTGTTTTTCGACACATTCGTTATCTGCACTCTTACCGCTCTGATGTTTATTATCACAAACTATGATGCACTGACGGGAAAGACAGCCGAAGAACTTTCGGCACTTGACGACAGTACGATGGCACTTAACATGTTTTCATCGAATTTCGGTATATTCGGAACTGTCTGCTACTGCGTAATTTTGCCGCTTTTTGCGTTTACGACAATCATGGCATGGTCATACTACGGAGAAAAAGCCTGCGAATTCTGTTTCAAATGGATAAAATCGGACAAAATACGTTCCATGTGCATTTTGATTTTCAAAATTCTTTATCTGCTCTTCATAGTGGCAGCTGCAATTATAAGCGGAACGCTGGTATGGGAGATCGACGACACGTTCAACGGTCTTATGGCATTTCCGAACCTTATTGCGCTTGTTCTTCTCTCGGGGAAGGTTGCCAAAATCACCAAAAATTATTATGACAGAAAGAAGGGCAAAAATGTTGAGCCTATGCTGTCCGCTTATCCCGATATGAATGAGGAGTTCAAAAAAGATATAGAAAACGGCGCGGAATAATCCCGCACCGACAATAGTACATTTTCCGCATTATTAAAAGCCTTTCACGATTGTGAAAGGCTTTTAACTTTATGATTTTTTCGATTATTTAACATCGGCTTCGCCTTGGGATTTTTTATCGAAAAGAGTGCAGCCCATATTGCGGAAATGCTCTATCTTGCTCCGAACGAAGTCTTCGCTGATTTCAAAATAGTCGGCAAGACATTTAATACACAGAAATTCGGTTGCTCCGCGGTTTACCATGCGTTTATATATGCCGATTTCATCATTTTCGAGTTCCCTGCCACATTTTTTGCATTTTGCCATTATTTTTTTATGAGCCTTACTCTGAACACCTTACAGCTTGACGCCGGCACATCAACATGGAAATTATCTTTGGCGATTATTTTTTCGTCATCGAACATGCTTGTAAGTTCAAGTCCGTATCCGCAGTTTGCGGTAAGTCCGAGTTCGAAAAGATTTATATGTTTGCGTATCTGATTTTCTCTGAAGTTGAACACGCCGAGTGCGTATTCGCCGCCCGAAAGGTGTCTGAACAGAAGAAGGTCGTCGCCGATGCATTTACCCGGTGTATAGGGAGGTCTTGCCTCTTCATCCTGGTCAAGCGCGATAAGCGCTTTATTTTTCAGAAGTTCGAGTGTATGATCATCGCAGTTTCTGATATCGCAGCCTATCATCAGCGGGCATCCCATTATGCACCAGAGTGCGAAATGCATATCATACTGCGATTCGCTGCATCCGCCGCTGCTTACATTGCCGTTATTATACATACCGCAGATAAGCATATCGATATCGTTATAGCATCCGGGTGCCGACTGGCTGAGAAGCGGAATCTGGCTGAACGCAATATCGCGGAATGATTTGGGATTATCGGATATATCGCCTGTCGATCTGTACATGTGGGCACCTGCCGAGCGAATCCACTGCCATACATTATCGCTGCCCCAGTTGCAGGCAGAGAAAATAATATCTCTTCCGGTGGCTTTAAGTGCCATACCCATTCTGTAATAAAGCAGCGGTCCGTCCGAAGTTGCCGGTTTATTGCAGAAATCGTATTTCAGAAAATCAACCCCGAAATCGGCGAACGTCTGAGCGTCAAGATATTCATGATCGAAACTTGCGGGATATCCGTCGCAGGTCAGTGTTCCCGCGCATGAGTACATACCGAATTTAAGGCCCTTCGAATGAATATAATCGGACAGATATTTCATACCGTGCGGGAATTTTTCGGGATCTGCAACAAGCCTGCCGTCTTCTCCTCTTTCATGCAGCGACCAGCAGTCATCGATAACGACATATTCATATCCCGCATCGCGAAGTCCCTTGTCAACCATCGCATCGGCGATTTCCATAATAAGATTTTCGGAGATGTTTCTACCGAAAGTGTTCCATGAGTTCCAGCCCATCGGCGGTCTTTGTGCAAGCATATTTTCCTCTTTCTCCGAATTGAATAAATATAAATTACGGCATCTCCGACACAAATCGGAAAACCGGAGAGCCGTTATTCACATAAATATCGGTTTATTCGCAAGTTTCAAGAAGCCCGTCAATTTCTTTGATCTTTTTGAGTGCGGGTCTCTCGAGCGATGCGGTATTCGGACAGTGATAAACAAAATATTTTTGTCCGTCATAACTATCGAAAATCATTCCGTGGCCGCCGTCTTTTTCGAAAAGCAGTTTTTCGG
The DNA here is from genome assembly GCA_963628435.1 of bacterium. Taxonomy (GTDB): domain Bacteria; phylum Bacillota; class Clostridia; order Oscillospirales; family CAG-272; genus CAKSQF01. The sequence goes on along the minus strand of CAVGEY010000005.1, from coordinate 99,620 downwards.
CATGATGCCATTTTCCGAGAATATTGCCGTCTTCGGGATATGCCATTGCCTCGACATAATTTCCGTTTGCGAAGCTCGACCATATCATAAGCGGCCGTCCGTTCGACATTTTACAGAAAAACGGACCGTCGGTTACATAATCGACCTTGCCTTTATCCGCCCATGCGGGATCGGATGCCCTGAAAAGAAGTGTCGGCGCGCCTACGGCATATTTCAAATCGGGAGTAAGTTCCATTGCACACATCTCACCGTCGTGAACCTGAAGCCATTCATGGCAGAAGACAATATACGGCTTCCCTTTTTCATCAACATATAGCGTGCCGTCAAGACATTCCCAATCACGCGGAGTTATCGGGCCGTCGGTGAGCGGTACAAATTCTCCGTCAGGTCTGTCGCATACGAGAATCTGCGTTCCGCGGCAGGCGGTATCGCTCTTGAATGTGGCAAACATATAATATTTTCCGCCGTACTTATGTACTTCGGGTGCCCAATAATTCTTTGTTCCCCAAAATCCGTCTTTCTTTTCAAATACGGCTTTCGGTTCGCTCCAATGTACGAGATCATCGCTCACATAAACTCCGAACCCGTAATTTTCACCGAAATTTACAGATCCGCCCGTACCGTACATATAATACTTCCCACCGTCGGGTAGTATAAACGGATCTCTTATGTTGATATCCTTAAAGAGCAGTTCCTTTTTCATTTATATTCTCCTTACATATTTTTTTCGCATCATCCGGATCAGCAATATCTGCGATATTACATATATCTTTTTTATAATTTTAGTCAATTTTGCGACTGCTGTCAAGCGATTTTTATAAATTCATACAAACAAAACGGCAAAAAATAATTCAGCCGAATGTACGGGCGTTAACATCGGAAAAACACAGAGTATGTTTCAAACATTCACACGAAGTTCACAATTAAGGTTTAGAATGATGTGGTAAATTCAATCCGAAAGGACAGCGGCAGACAAATGAAAAAAACATCAATCGGCGGGCAGGCGCTTGTCGAAGGAATAATGATGCGCGGACCCGAAAATACCGCAATGGCGGTCAGGGACTCATCGGGTAAGATAATCATCGAAGAATGGAAAACGGGATCGAATGTTCCGAAGATCTTTCGTATTCCGATTTTACGCGGAATCTACGGAATGGTGACATCGCTTACGGTAGGCTACAAGTGCATGATGCGCTCGGCTGACATAGCAATGCAGGACATACTTGAAGAAGAAAATTCGGACAAATCGGCGGCAGGCGAAAAGAATGCCGACAAAGCCGACACGGAAACTTCGACTGAAAGAAAAGATACTGATTCTGTGTCCGATACGAAAAAAAACGAAAAGAAATCTGACGACAAAAAAGAAAGCCCCGCATGGGTAACTCTTACAATGGTCATATCGATCATTCTTGCATTTGTCCTTATGATCGGACTCTTTATAATGCTTCCCACATTTATAGGCGGGCTTATTTTCAGCGAAACCGAAGGCTTCTGGAGCAGGCTCGGCAGATCGGCATTTGAGGGAATTTTCAAAATACTTCTTCTCATCGGATACATGTGGGCGATTTCGTTTATGAAGGACATCCGCCGCACCTTTATGTATCACGGAGCCGAACATAAAACGATTTTTTGCTATGAGAACGGTCTTCCTCTTACGGTTGAAAACATAAGAAAGCAGGGGCGTTTCCATCCGAGATGCGGAACTTCTTTTCTGATTCTCATGCTTATCGTAGGTATTTTCGTTGGATTTTTTATAACGGTTGACAGTTGGGCCCTGCGTTTTATCATTCGGCTTGCCCTGCTTCCGCTTACCGTCGGCATCGGATACGAGCTCATTAAATTTGCGGGCCGTCATGACAATCTGCTTACAAAAATCATATCGGCGCCCGGCGTTGCCCTGCAGCACATAACGGTTCTTGAGCCTGATGACTCAATGATCGAATGTGCGATTGAGGCAATGAACAGAGTAATTCCCGAAGATCCCGACAAGGACAACTGGTAATTACCGATAAAACAAATTGACAATAAAATAAAACCATATCGGGCAGCTGCCCGATATGGTTTTATATAAGCCGATATCAAAAAAATCAAATCAGATTTTATTCGAAAAATCGTTATACAAATCTCTGTATAGTTTTTCGAGTTCCTCGGTGTCGAGATTTTCAAAATATCCGTTGAGGATTCCGCCGGCAAGTAAAGCGAAAATGACGATAACAATTCCGAAGATCGTTCCGATTATTCCGAGTGTGAGTCCCGCAACCGCAAATCCGTCGAATTTGCCTGCTTTCTTCTTTCCGACTATGGCAAATACAATCGCGGCAATCGACAGAACAATACTGAAATAAGGGACGCAGCAGCATCCAATTATCGAAATGATTCCGAGCACCATCGAGACAATCGACTGCCACGGTGTTTTGGGCTCCTGCTGTACGGGCTGTGTCGAAACGGCGATCGGACGTCCGTTGCTGTCAAGCAGCGGTCTGCCGTTTTGGTCGTAAAAAACATTTGCTTTTTGATTATCGGTATTCTGCTCATTCTGCATATTCGGGGTGTTATTCATAAGATATTCACATAGCTCCTTTCGGGTTTAATTTTACTGCCGAGATTATTTTATCACGGATTTATCGAAATTTCAATACATTTTACAAGATTGTTTATTTACACGGAGTTTTCAATGGACAGAAAAAGACTCATCAGACGCTTTTTCATAATCAACGCGGTCTTTGCGTCGGCGGTTGCGGCATTCGCCGTCTTTCTCTATTTTTATCGTGACAACCCGAATATGACCTGCGTATTCCGAAAGATTTTTCATCTCTACTGTCCCGGATGCGGAGGAACGCGTGCTTTCTTCTCACTTCTTCACGGCAACATATCGGCATCGCTTATCTACAATCCGCTTCTGATTCTCACTGCTTTATTTGTGCTTTTTTATGAAATCGCCTACATTGTGCATATTTTCGGGAATGTAAAACCGTCGGCGTTTTTTTTGCGTCTTTATAATATTTTGCCGATAATATTTGTTATTATCGTTATTTTATTCGCAATTATTCGAAATCTGCTTGTTATATTTTTTAAGTTCGACCCTGTCGGAGATCTTACGGCAGGTTTATAATACGGGAAAGGATATTTAACAAAGTGATGAAAAAGAAAGATATAATTCGGATGGTGCTGCTGTTTTCTGGATTTACGGTATTCGTTCCCTTTTCGCTGTTTATGTATTACGGCAACACGTCAAGATTTATGACATGGTACGGAAAAGGTGAATATACCGATTATCCCCTCTACATAATCGGCACAATAATAATCGGTCTTGCCGCGTCGGTCGCCGTGCAGACCGCGCTCATATTCTTTTTGCCCGACAACCGCAAGGAAAAACGCAACCGTCTTTTATTTGCTCCGATAAGTGATGCGGCCTGTATAATTCATATTATCATCTACATTATGTCGATTCTCTTTGTCCTTCTGCTCAAATTCGGCAAAATAACGATTATTCCGATCATCCTGACCGACATCATTCTGCTTATCTTCGAATTTCTCGTTATTCTTCTGCCGGGGCAGAAAATTTCGACTGTGGAATCCGATCTGATTGAGAGAAGTTCCGAATCGCACACTCTTGACGGTTTTATCGAGTATTTCGACAAACTCACCGAAAAGAGCCAAAGTCCGGCTCTGACCGATGCGATAAGGGATGTTGTCGATATACTGAAATCCATAGATCCGTCACTCAGCCACGGAATGCAGGCGCTTGAAACAGAAATGTCAGCCAAATGCGTATCGATAGAAAGCGCAATATCGAAAAACGACGGTGCGAAAATCACCATGCTTACCCGTGAACTTCACGATACGGCAGACAGACTCAAAAAGAAAATATCCGCTGCGGTCATTACGCTCAAAGGAAATGATTTTTCGCTGACCGACAACGAAATTGCGCAGGGACTGATTGATGAGATCCTCGACATTTACGAAATCGAAGAAGAAAAAGACATTGTCGGCATCGGCATGCCGCTGCTTGAAGATCTCAGATTCATCAAGGCGAAACGATTTGCAAAAAGCGATTATCTTTCGCTTCTTGAGGCTTACGAATCATCGATAATCGATGAAAATGATCGTAAAATCGCGGAAACGGAAAAGAAAAACAAAAAATCGGAAAAGATTTTCACAAAGCTCACATACATCGGTTATTCGGTCATCGGGCTGTTTCTCATATCGGTAATTCTCGCCGTTACGCTTGTCATTCAGCCGGGAGGATTCTTATATGACGAAAATGATGACGGTACTCTTACCGTTGTCGGCTACAATTCGCTCTACGGCTCGGATGTTGTGATACCGTCCGAAATAAACGGTAAAAAAGTAACCGCGCTCGGCGAACATGCAATCGTCTACGACAGCAGAGTAAAAACGGTAACAATTCCCGACAGCGTTACGAGTCTTAAATACGAATCGCTGAGAAATCTCACAAATCTCAGCTCGCTCTATATTCCGACATCGGTTACGTATATCGGAAACTATGCTCTGGCAAAAGATCTTAATACGACAATATATTACGCGGGAACGCGAGAAGAGTTTAAGAGCATCGAAATCGGTAACAACGGAAACGACATACTTTACGATTCCACCGACAAAACAACGCTGTCCGAAAGCACAATCAAATTCGAATCAAAACCGTAATAAAAAGGCAGGCAGAGGCAGCAGCCAGGCTTCTTTGCCTGCCGAATTTGTCTTTTTTTACCTTGACAAATCGGTACTTTTATTATACAATATCAAAAGAAAAAACATGGACTGTGAAGGGAGCTTAACAGAGATGAACTATATCCTTTCGGGATTTGCCGACGAGGCATCCCCTCTTCTTTACATGCAGATAGAGGCCATGAAGAAAAACGGTGTCGGGGCGCTCGAAATGCGCGGAGTCAACGGACGCAACATTTCGGACATGACGGTCGACGAAGTCAAATGTGCGGCATATATGCTCAAAAATGCGGACATATCGGTAAGCTCGATAGGCTCACCTGTCGGTAAAATCAACATCACGGACGATTTTTCGGCCCACCTCGAAAAATTCAAGAAAATAATCGAATATGCGGTTATTTGTTCCGCAAAATACATCAGGATTTTCAGCTTTTACGGGGTTGACAGTCCCGAAAAGAAGAGCGAGGTTTTCGAAAGGCTTTCGGCTTTCGCGGATGCCGCAAAAGGTTCGGGAATCATTCTCTGCCACGAAAACGAAAAAGGTATCTTCGGCTCGACCGCCGAAAACTGTCTTGAAATCTTCGAAAACATCGGCTCGATTCGGGGAGTATTCGATCCCGCAAACTTTGTTCAATGCGGTGTAAACACAAAAGCAGCATGGGATCTGCTTGCAGATTATATTGAATACATTCATGTAAAGGATGCGCTTGAAGACGGCACTGTCGTTCCGGCAGGTCACGGCATCGGGAATCTCGAATATATCATGAAAGGATATGCGAGAACGCGCGGAGACCTTTTGAAAACATACTCGCTTGAACCGCATCTGAAAATATTCAGCGGATTCGCGGCTCTTGAAAACAAATCGGTAAGTATTTCAAAGTCGGAAGAGGGATATCCCGACGGTATGTCGGCTTTTGCCGCATCGGCAGATGCCGCAAAACTGATTCTCGACAGAATTTACAATTAAAAAGCACAGATAATTTAATGTAAAAGGAGAATGTCAAAATGAAAAAAGTAAAGACAGGCATAATCGGTGTCGGAAACATGGGATCCGGTCATGCACGCATGTTCTCCGACGGATCATGCCCGGAAATCGAACTTGTCGCAATCTGTGACATAAATCCGGAAAAGCTCAATGCGTGCGCCGAAATGATAAAAAAAATATACACGGACAAAGGAATGGAGCCGCCTGAAGTTCGGCTTTTCGACGATGCGATAAAGATGCTTGACAGCGGTCTGCTTGAAGCCGTAACGGTGGCTGTACCACACTACGACCATCCGAAATACGTTATCGCGGCAATTGAACGCGGCATACATGTCATATCCGAAAAGCCGGCAGGAGTATATACAAAGCAGGTGCGCGAAATGAATGCGGTAGCTGCCGCACATCCCGATGTTACTTTTGCGATGATGTTCAATCAGCGTACCGATCACGTCTACCGCAAGCTCAAAGAAATAATTGACAGCGGCAGTCTCGGGGAAATAAAGCGCGTAAACTGGATAATCACGAACTGGTACCGTCCGCAATGTTATTATGACAGCGGCTCGTGGCGCGCAACCTGGTCGGGTGAAGGCGGCGGCGTGCTTCTCAATCAATGTCCTCATCAGCTTGATTTATGGCAGTGGATCTGCGGAATGCCCGTTAAGGTTGATGCGCATCTTCATTACGGAAAATGGCATGACATTGAGGTTGAGGATGATGTTTCGGCGTATGTCGAATACGCGAACGGTGCAACGGGCGTATTTATCACAACCACGGGAGATGCTCCCGGCACAAACAGGCTTGAAATAGACTGCGACAAGGGAAAGCTTGTCTGCGAAAAAGGCGTGCTTACTCTTGATGAAAACAAGCTGCCCGAATCGGAATTCAGAGTTACGACAAAAATTCCCTTCTCGGCACCCGAACATCATTCGAGAATCATCGGGACAGACGGCAAATCGCCTCAGCATGTCGGCGTTTTCAATGCCTTTGCTGCGCACATTCTGCGCGGAGAGCCGCTGATAGCCGACGGCAGCGAAGGTATCAACGGGCTTACCATTTCCAACGCGATGCACCTGTCCTCATGGCTCGGTCATCCGGTATCGATACCATTTGACGAGGATCTGTTCTATGAGGAACTTATGAAGCGGGTAAAGTCATCGCGCCGCAAAGAAGTCACCGATTCGGTACCGGCCGCCGACACATCGGGCAGTTACGGCGGAGCAAAATAATAAAAAACAGCTGAAGCAGTCGGACACGGCGGAGTTTTCCGCCGTCCGACTTCTTGTCTTACATAATGCATGAGCAGAAAGTACAGAGAGGTTAATTAAATGGCACTATCGCCGATGATGCAGCAGTATCTTGAAATAAAAAAAGAATATCCCGATGCCATTCTCTTTTTCAGACTCGGCGATTTTTACGAAATGTTTTACGATGATGCAAAACTTGTTTCGCGTGAGCTTGACTTAACCTTAACCGGAAAGCAGTGCGGAGATGTTGAACGTGCGCCGATGTGCGGCGTACCATTTCACAGTTCCGACAGTTATATCGCAAAGCTGACAGAAAAGGGATACAGCGTCGTTATATGCGAACAGATGGAGGATCCCGCACTTGCGAAAGGTCTTGTAAAGCGTGACGTTGTCCGTGTTATAACACCCGGAACGGTTACCGACATGAATCAGCTCTCGGACGGCAAAAACAACTATCTTGCGGCAATTTTTATTGCCGATTCGCGTGCATCGGTTTGTTTTTCGGATGTATCGACCGGCGAAATCAGGGCAACTTCAGTTGACAATTTCAATTCGGCGCTCATCAACGAACTTTCGGTTTATATGCCGAAAGAGGTACTGATAAATACAGAACTTCCCGCAGATCAGCCGTTATATGATTTTCTGACATCAAGGCTTCATGCCGTAATAAAAGCCTGTGAATCGGACCGTTTTCTTCCGATTACCTGCCGCAACATGCTTATGAATCTTCTCGGCATGACCGATCAAGACATTAAGTCGGTATCATCCGAACTTATTTGTGCCGCAGGCGCGCTTGTGGGATATATAGCGGAAACGCAGAAAACCGATATGTCATATCTCAAAGCACCGATTTTTTACGAATCGGGACAGTTTATGGAAATAGACAGCTCAACAAGACGTTCTCTTGAACTTTGCGAATCAATGCGTTCGGGCGAAAAGCGCGGTTCCCTGCTCTGGGTTCTCGACAAAACCAAAACCGCCGCAGGTGCCCGCATGCTGAGAAAGTGGATTGAACAGCCGCAAATGAGTGCATCGGTTATTTTTAAGCGTCAGAAAGCGGTTGAGGAACTTGTTAACGAGTATGTTCTGCGTGACGGAATCTCCGAAGCGCTTCGTGGTGTTCTCGATCTTGAGCGTCTTATGACAAAAGTCATATACGGCACGGCAAACGCAAAAGATCTGCGTGCGATAGCAAATACGGTTTCGGCTTTTCCCGAACTGTCAAGGCTTCTCGGATGCTGCAGAAGCGAACGTATTTCTTATTTATTCGATAATTTCGACACGCTTACCGACATCTGCGAACTACTGAACAATTCGATTGTCGAAGATCCGCCTTTTTCGGTCAGAGAGGGTGGGTTTATCTCATCGGGAGTAAACGATGAGCTCGACAAGCTGCGCGATGTACTGACAAACAGCAAGAAATATCTTGATGAAATAGAGGCTCGCGAAAAAGCCGCGCACAACATCAAAAACATGAAAATCGGGTACAACCGTGTATTCGGCTACTACATCGAAGTTTCAAAGGCATCGATTCCCGACGTTCCGAAAGAATGGATACGCAAACAGACACTTACAACAGGTGAAAGATACATCACCGATGAATTGAAAAAGCTCGAATCGACCATACTCGGCGCATCCGACAAGATATGCGCCATTGAGTATGATATTTTCACGAAAATAAAAGAGCATCTCACGAAAAACGTAAAACGAATTCAAAGATCTGCCGAAATCATCGCCGAAATCGATATATATCAGTCGCTCGCGAATGTGGCGGTAAGAAATTCGTATGTTTGTCCCGAAGTCGATATCGGATTTACCACCGAAATCAAAGACGGACGGCATCCTGTTGTCGAACAGCTGACAGACGAGGTTTTTGTTCCGAATGATACCCTTCTCGATACCGAAAGAAACCGTCTGCTGCTTATCACCGGTCCGAACATGGCGGGCAAATCAACATACATGCGTCAGGTCGCACTTATTACGGTTATGGCGCAAATCGGAAGTTTTGTTCCCGCAAAATCGGCACGAATCGGAATTGTCGACAAGCTGTTTACAAGAATCGGAGCATCAGACGATCTTGCGTCCGGTCAGTCGACCTTTATGCTTGAAATGGTTGAGGTTGCGAACATTCTCAAAAATGCCACAAAACGTTCGCTTATCATTTACGATGAGGTAGGACGGGGTACATCAACATTTGACGGAATGTCGATTGCGCGTGCCGTTGCCGAATACAGTGTAGGGAAAAAACTCGGTTCACGTGTTTTATTTGCAACCCACTATCATGAACTTACCGATCTCGAATCGACACACGAGGGAGTTGTGAACTACCACATCGCCGCGAAGAAAAAGGGAGACGGGGTTGTTTTCCTGAGAAAAATTATCAGGGGCGCCGCCGATGACAGTTACGGAATAGAGGTAGCGGCGCTTGCCGGCATCCCGAAAGAAGTTTTGAAACGGGCGAGAGAAATACTTTCGTCTCTTGAAGAGCAATCAGCGGTGCCGATACAGAAGACGCAAAAGAAAGATGACTCTCCGGAAAATCTGTCAATCGAGGACTGCATATCAAATGAAATCAGGGATAAAATAAAAATGCTCGATGTTAACACGCTGACACCTATTGAGGCGCTGAATATTATCTGGGATCTGAAAAAACTGCTCGGATAGTGAATGTCGTTTTTAATCTTTTAAGGGGGAAATCTGTGGGAAAAATAAATCAGCTTGATTTTCAGGTTGCCAATCTTATTGCTGCGGGCGAGGTTGTGGAACGTCCCGCATCGGCGGTTAAAGAACTGCTTGAAAATGCCATTGACGCCGAAGCAACAGAAATAACCGTCGAGATAAAAAGGGGCGGCATCACATTTATTCGTGTATCCGACAACGGATGCGGCATGAGTGCAGACGACCTTCCTATTTCAATCAGAAGACATGCCACATCAAAGATCAGCTGTGCGAGTGATCTTGACGGAATAACGACTCTCGGATTCAGAGGAGAAGCGCTTGCGGCGATTTCATCTGTTTCGACAATGCGCATAATGACGAAAAGAGAGTGCGATTCGCTCGGCAGTCTGCTTTGCAGTGAAAACGGAAAAATAACGGATTTATCCGAAGTGGGATGCCGAAACGGAACAACGGTAATCGTCGAAGATTTATTCGCCAATGTCCCCGCAAGGCGGAAATTTCTGAAAAAAGACCAATCCGAAGCAATGGCGGTAGCGGCTGTCGTCGAGAAAATCGCGCTGTCGCGGCCCGATATATCATTCAAACTCATTATTGACGGAAATATTAAATTCTGTACCGCCGGCGATTCGAAAATCATATCGGCAGTCTATGAGATACTCGGACGCGATTTCGCTTCAAAACTTATCGAAGTGGATTCTATGACCGACGGAATCGAGGTAAACGGTTACATCGGCAGGCCCGACAATGTACGGGCAAACAGAAATTATCAGAATTTTTTCATAAACGGAAGATATGTAAGGTCTAAAACGGCGACCGCCGCCCTGGAGCAGGCTTTTGAAAGCTACATTGAAGTGGGAAAATTTCCATGCGCGGTTCTTTACATCTACATTCACCCGACATTCGTCGATGTAAATGTGCATCCGACGAAAATGGAAGTCAAATTTTCAAACGAGCGTATTGTTTTCGACAGCATATTCTGCGCGGTCAGAAATGCTCTTATGCAGGCAACCGAAAGACCGCAGGTCATGTTCGATCCATGTCAGATAACAGACGAACAGCGCAGCATATACAACGCATTTGTACCGGTATACGACAAAATATCGGATGCCAAAGCCAAAGAGCTGACTCAGACACAGATATTCGATACATCGACCGATTCCGATATTACTGAAGACTTATCGGGCGGCGAGAAAAAGAGCGGTGAATCGGCAGCCGATTTTTATAAAATGATATCCGAAGCGACTCCCCCGCTTCCGTCGGACGATGATGCTCCTCCCGAACGATATTCGCGTGAATACAAATCAGAAAAAAATCCGGAAAATCGGCAATCGGCTGAAAAGCTCGACCTTAATTCGCTTTACTCGGGATGTTTCGACAACAGTCGGGATGACCGAAATTCGGGTTTTGTTTCCGATTTCGGGTTTGACGGTGGTGTGACAATCGAAGAAAACAAAAAGGCAGATACAAAAAATATTGCCGAAAACAATCCTTCGGCATCCGAGGGAAAATACAGTTTCAGCCTTACCGCACCTGTCGACAGCAGCAGTGCGGCCGATGATTTCCGAATAATCGGAGTTGCGTTCAGAACATACATATTTGTCGAGACAAACGGAAAAGTAATGATTATAGACAAACATGCGGCGCATGAACGGATTCTGTTTGAACAGATGAAAAAGAACATGCAGGCGCAAAATGTCAAAAACAGCGGAAGTCAACTTCTTCTCATTCCGATAGAACTGAGGCTCACGCCCGAAGAATGCGATGCTGCGGAGGCATACCGCGAAAAAATCGAAAAAGCAGGTTTTCTTTTCGAAATCGATGAAAAGCAGATAAAAATTACCGCGATACCATCAATTCTTGACGGAGAACGTGCTAAAACGATGATGGAGACGCTGACCGGAAGGCTTGCCGAAGGCACGGGCGACATCGAATCGACAAAAGACAGTTTTTTCGAGGAGGCGCTTTATCAGGGATCCTGCAAGGCGGCAATAAAAGCCGGTCAGTATGATACAGATGAAAACATGGAATGGGTTGTACGCACACTGAAAAGCATTCCCGAAATCATCTGCTGTCCGCACGGCAGACCGGTTGCAATCGAGCTTTCAAAGCACGAGATAGAACATCTTTTCAAACGCATTTAACAGACAAATGCTATCGAAAATTCGAGAGAGTCAATAAGCATGAAGCGCCGTTTTGGTGACGGTTTGCACATGCCGAAAATAAAAAAGGAGATGCCGCACCTGTTCTGTGCGGCAAGATGAAAATGTCAAAATTTACACTGATTAAAAAAGAAGGTCACGCAAGACGCGGGCGAATGGAAACGGTACACGGCACTATCGAAACGCCCGTTTTTATGAATGTCGGCACATGTGCCGCCATCAGAGGCGGTGTTTCGGCATTCGATCTCAGAGAGCTCGGATGTCAGGTTGAACTTTCAAACACATATCACCTGCACATACGACCGGGCGACAAGGTCATAAAAGAGCTGGGCGGTCTTCACAAATTCATGAACTGGGATCGTCCTATTTTAACCGATTCGGGTGGATTTCAGGTCTTTTCTCTTGCAAAACTGCGCAAAATAAAAGAAGAAGGTGTCTATTTCAACTCACACATAGACGGTGCGCGAATTTTTATGGGACCCGAACAGTCTATGCAGATACAGTCGAATCTCGGCTCGACAATCGCCATGGCATTCGATGAGTGTATTGAAAATCCCGCCGAATACAAATATGTAAAAGCATCATGCGAACGCACTCTGCGCTGGCTCGGACGCTGCAAGGAGGAAATGGCGCGTCTGAACTCGCTCGAAGGAACGGTAAACCCGAATCAAATGCTTTTCGGCATCAATCAGGGATCAACATACGAGGACATTCGCACATGGCACATGGATGCAATCGCAGAACTCGATCTTGACGGATATGCCATCGGAGGACTTGCGGTTGGCGAAGAGGCCGAAGAAATGTACCGAATAATAGAGGCGCTCGATCCGCACATGCCCGTTGACAAGCCGCGTTATCTGATGGGTGTCGGCACCCCGCAAAACATACTTGAAGGTGTTTACAGAGGAGTTGACTTTTTCGACTGTGTAATGCCATCAAGAAATGCCCGTCACGGCAATCTGTTTACCTGGGAAGGCAAGCTGACAATCCTCAACAGAAGATTTATGCTTGACAGTGATCCGATATCAAAAACTTGCGGATGTCCGGTATGCAAACGATACAGCAGAGCATACATAAGACATCTTCTTAAGGCCGATGAAATGCTCGGAATGCGGCTTTGCGTTATGCACAATCTCTATTTCTACAACGAACTAATGGCAAAAATCAGAGAGGCGCTTGACGGCGGATATTTTGAATCTTTCTATCACAAATATGTCAACAGGCTTGCCGAACGCATTGAATAAAAAGCCAAAAAAGCAAACAAAAGCCATTCGGTCTGCAATAAAAAATTGCAGGTCGAATGGCTTTTTGATATTACAGTAAAGGTCAGCGGTCGATTATATCAACCTTGACTCTCTTCCCTTCGGCATTCGCTGCCGCTTTCATCACAGTACGAATCGCTTTTGCGATTCTGCCATGACGTCCGATAACTTTACCCATATCATTTTCGGATACACTGAGCTCAAGTGTGATATCATCGCCGTCCTCTTCGGAAACGGTAACAGTGACATCATCAGGCGAGTCGACAAGTCCTCCCGCGATATCGGTCAAGATTTGTTTCAAATCGGTCATTTCAGTACCTCCGTCAAATTATGTCGGAGATCCTTACTTAAGGATTTCTGTTTTCTTCAGCAATGCCTTAACTGTTTCGGTAGGCTGTGCGCCGTTCTTAAGCCACCTTTCGGCTTTCTCGGCATCGATATTTATCTGTGCGGGATCGGTAAGAGGGTTGTATGTACCGATCTGCTCGATGAATTTACCGTCGCGGGGTGAACGTGAATCGGCTATAACAACATGATAGAAGGGTGCCTTCTTTGCGCCGACTCTCTTAAGTCTGATTTTAACTGCCATTTTTTCTTCCTCCAAAATAATTTGTACATTTTTGTTTATATGTTATCTGCCCTAATCAAGCATAAAATAACCGAAGTTTACATTCCGAACGGAATTTTCATTTTTCCGCCTTTTTTTCCGCTGCTCATTTTTGTGAGCTGCTTCATCATCTGATTGGTCTGCTCATACTGTTTCAGAAGTTTATTGACTTCTTCGACACCTCTGCCGCTTCCCGCCGCAATTCTTTTCTTGCGCGAGGAGCCGATAATCGATGGTTTTGTACGTTCTTCCGGCGTCATTGATTTGATTATCGCTTCCATGTGCGCTATCTGTTTTTCGTCTATCTGCGCATTTTTAAGTGCCGATGCTTTTACGCCGGGTATCATACCGATGAGCTGCTCCATGCTCCCCATATTTTTTATCTGCTGGAACTGTTCGAGGTAATCGTCAAGTGTAAAGGTTGATTCACGGATTTTTTTCTCGAGTTCTTTGGCCTTTTTCTCATCATACTGCTGTTCGGCTTTTTCGATAAGAGAAAGGACGTCTCCCATTCCGAGCATTCGGGAAGCCATACGGTCGGGATAAAACGGCTCAATCGCATCCATCTTTTCGCCGACACCGACAAATTTAATCGGTTTACCTGTAACATAGCGCACAGACAGTGCCGCGCCGCCTCTCGTATCTCCGTCAAGTTTTGTCAGTACGACACCTGTGATATCAAGCATATCGTTGAAGGTCTCGGCGACATTCACCGCATCCTGTCCGAGCATGGCGTCGACGGTCAGGAGAATTTCGGTCGGGTGAACTTCATCTTTGATTCTGACGAGTTCTTTCATCATATCTTCATCGACATGCAGTCTGCCCGCAGTATCGATGAAAACGATGTCGCACCCGTTCTTCTTCGCATAGTTTACCCCTTCTTTCGCGATTTTCACCGGATCGGTTCCGTCGCCGAGTGAGAAGCAGGGTACGCCGATTTTTTCGGCTACGATTTCAAGCTGTTTTATCGCCGCGGGACGGTAGACATCGCAGGCAACAAGAAGCGGATGTTTTCCCTGTTTCTTCATCATAGCCGCGAGTTTCCCCGCATGTGTCGTTTTGCCCGCGCCCTGAAGTCCGCACATCATAATGACCGTCGGCGGATTGGAGGCGATTTCGAGTTTTGATGCGCTGCCTCCCATAAGCGAGGTGAGTTCTTCATTTACGATTTTTACAATCTGCTGTGCCGGCATCAGGCTTTCGAGCACCTGCGAGCCGACAGCGCGTTCGCTGACCGAAGCAATAAAATCTTTGACGACTTTATAGTTGACATCGGCTTCGAGAAGTGCGAGTTTTATTTCTCTCATTCCCATTTTGACATCGGCTTCGGTTAATTTGCCTTTATTGCGGAACTTTTTGAACGCTTCGTTCATACGTTCCACGAGACCTTCAAACATATATTCGTCTCCTTATAAGTTCTGGTCGCCGCATAATTTTCTTACAAGTGAAATCGCAGTCTCTTCATCGGCTTCTTTTTTTCGCAAAAGCTCACACAGCTTTTCGCCGATTATTTGTCGTTCCTTAAACGCAGCATACATTCCGAGTTTCTCTTCATAATAAGAAAGACGTTCCTCGGCCTTTCCTATTGAATCGCGCACACCCTGTCTCGTAATTCCGGTAAGCTCGGAAATTTCGGAGAGTGACAAGTCCTCATCAAGTGAATAAGCGATGATTTCCCTTTGACGCTCGGTAAGAAGATTTCCGTAAAATTCAAGCAGAATCGAATAATAAACTCTGCTGTTTTTTTCATCCGTCTTTTCTGTATCTTCTCGCATACTCGCATCTCCCTGTAAAGCAGACTGCTTTACAGAATATATCATAAATTTTCGCTTTTGTCAAGTGTTTTACCGAAAAAAATCGGACATTTACGCTTAAAGCTGCGTATCTGCCCTCATTCGATGATTTTCTATTGACATACGAACAAAAAAATGCTAAAATTTTTACCGATGAGATTAAAATTGCAAAAAGGAGCTTGGCAATATGAAAACAGCCTTTATTACAGGTGCGTCATCCGGCATCGGACGCGAATTCGTCAGACAAATCGCCGGCGCGGGATACGAAAAAATCTACTGTGTGGCGCGCAGAGAGAGCCGTCTTAACGAACTGAAAGACGAATTCGGTGATATTATTATTCCGGTTACCGCCGATTTATCTTCGGAAAACTCGTTCAATGCAATAACGGAACGACTGAACGGCGACAAAATCGATAAGATCGATTTACTTATCGCGGCGGCCGGTTTCGGAAAATACGGATCATTTGCAAACAACAGCGAATCGGACATGGAGGCGGAGGTTTATGTCAATATTCTCGGTCTTATGCGTACCGTACGCTGCGCACTTCCCTATCTGAAAAAAGGCTCCCGCATTATTTTGATGGGATCTCAATCGTCATTTCAGCCTCTTCCCGAGTTCAACATATACGCATCGACAAAAGCATTTGTTCTTCATTTCGGACGGGCTCTCAATCTTGAGCTTGCTCCGAAAGGTGTATCGGTTACAACCGTCTGCCCCGGATATGTCGCAACCGAGTTTTTCTCGGTTGCCGAAAAATCGGGAGATCCGACGGCATGCAGAAACTTCAGCCCCATGTATCAGCCGCGTGATGTTGTAAGGCTTGCATTGTCCGACTCGGCGCGCGGGAAAGATGTTTCGGTTTACGGGGTGAGAATCAAACTTGCACGTCTTATGTCGAAGCTGCTTCCACACAGTCTTGTTATGAAAATCTGGCTTAAAATACGTTAAAAACCGATATAATTTTCTGCATAAAAAAACTGCGTACCGAGGTACGCGGTTTTTGCTTTTTATTTTTTGTTTTTGATATAATCGAGATAATCCTGAAGGATAATCTGAGCCGAAAGAGTATCGACGGCGGCCTTCCTTTTTTTTCCGCGTGTATTTGTGATATTCATTATCCGATGCGCTTCCATTGTCGTGCAGCGCTCATCATACAAAACAACGGGTACTGTCACATGTTCCCGTATTTTATCGGCAAGTTCCGAAACCTTTTGGCTTCTCGGCCCGTGTGATCCGTCCATATTAACGGGATTTCCTATTACTATGCTTCCGACATCATATTCGGCAGCATATTTTGCGACAAGTGCAATCAGCTCATTTTCATCGGGAACCGTAAATGTGGCAATTCCGCTTGCCAAAAATCCCATACTGTCGCTTACCGCAAGACCGGTACGGACATCGCCTGTGTCTACTCCGAGTATTCTCTTCATTCTGCTTTTATTCTCCTGTTTATCGTCCGCCGAATCTGATATTATTGAATTTACAATAGTCAACCGCCTGAGCGAGTGTCGGTATTTTGACTTTTGCGTCTTCGCGCGACATTTTCGCCATAACAGCCGCAAGTGCGCACGAATTTTTAATGTCCCCGGTTGAGAGATACGAGGCTGAAATTACGGCCGCCTCGGTATCAATCGGAGCACCGATATTCTTTCCGTCAAGCGAACAAGGAATTACATGATATTGATATTTTCCGTCATATATAAACGTTCCGAGGCTGCCGAGTCGTATTATATAATATTTTGAGAAAACCCTGCCCGCAAGTGCTATTGCCGCAGTAAGACATTTATCGGCGTTTGTTATATTTATTCCGGTGAGCGAGCGCACTCCCTGAATGTCGGTGATAAACAATTCTATGTTTTCAAGTTTTCCGAGAGAGGATGACGATTTTACTCCGCCGGCATCAAGATAGACCGGAAGTCCGTTTATACGCGCGTTATGTGCGGCATCGGCAAGAAGTTCAAACGGCAGATCGGTCGGCATAAAAACAGCATCGAAAGTTCCTTCCATCGCTCTTGAAATCTGATCGGCATTCAGCGAACTGTTTGCACCCTGGCAGAGAATCTTTCTGTCGGTTTCAAATGAATTTTCATGTATATGAACCGATATTCCCGTGGATCGTCTGTCGGTGGAAAGATATGAAGTATCTATTCCGTTCTCGTTGAAATATTCGATAAGTTTCGAACCGTTGGCATCCTTACCGACCGCACTGCAGAGTGAGACATCGATTCCCATACGTCCGGCGGCAACGGCGGCGCATCCTCCCCTTCCTCCGGGGCGGTTGGTGAAACTGTTATTTTCGGATACGACAACATCGGCGGTAGGTATTGCGTCTACCCACAGCACTGTTTCCATATAACACGCACCTATAACCAGCAGTTTCGACTTCATATCAGTTCTATCCCTTCCGATATACTTCTTTTTATTATTCTAACATAACAGAGATACAATTTCAAGCATAAAATATCAAAAAAACAAGAAAACAAGCGAAAAGACACAAATAATTGTCTTTTCGCTTGTTTTTTACAAATTAAACCGTATGAATCTTTTTTTCGCTGTCGCTGTTTTCAAGATCGATTCCGAGCTTTGTTGCGCGGCGATTCTCGAAAAACTTAGTGGCAACCTGTTCGAAAAGCGCATAGGAAAGAACATCCTCATCCTGCTCGATATAATCTGCCGCTTTTGCGCGGATTGAGTCGAGTTCGGGTGCAATGAGATCGGCGGGACGGCAGGTGATTTCTTCCGCGTTGCCTATGATCTTCTTCTTGAATTCCGGATCTATCGGCATCGGGGTTTTGCCGTATTCGCCGCGTACAAGACCGCGAAATTCCTTGGTTGTCGTTTTATAGCGTTCTCCGTTGAGCACATTGAAAACAGCCTGTGTTCCGACAATCTGTGAAGACGGAGTTACGAGCGGAGGATAGCCTGCATCGGCACGTACACGCGGTACTTCTTCAAGCACTTCAGACAGTTTATCCGATTTTCCGGCCTGTTTAAGCTGTGAAATAAGGTTTGAGAGCATTCCACCCGGTACCTGATAAAGCAGTGTGGATGCATCGACTTTAAGTACCTTGGGATCGAGCAGACCGCTTGCGATATATTTCTCACGCAGCGGCATAAAATAATCGCTGATTTTCTTGAGCTGCTGAAGATCGAGTCCGGTATCGTACGGCGTTCCCTGAAGTGCGGCAACCATAGGCTCGGTCGCGGGCTGGGATGTTCCGAGTGCGAGCGGAGACATTGCCGTATCTACTATATCACATCCGGCTTCGATTGCCTTAAGAAGTGTCATCGAGGCAAGGCCTGCGGTATAATGTGTATGAAGCTCAACCGGAAGATCGGGAAATTCGGATTTGAGTGCTTTGACAAGAACTTCGGCGTCATACGGCTTAAGCAGTCCCGCCATATCTTTTATGCAGATAGATCCGACGCCCATCTCGACAAGCTGTTTCGTATAATTTACGAAATACTCGGTATCATAGCAGGGGCCTGTCGTATAAGATATTGCCGCCTGAACATGACCGCCCTCTTTATTTGTCGCGGATATTGCCGTTTTAAGATTGCGCGGGTCGTTAAGTGCGTCGAATATGCGGATTATATCGATTCCGTTAGCAATCGACTTCTGAACGAAATATTCAACTACATCGTCGGCATAATGACGGTAGCCGAGAATATTCTGACCTCTGAAAAGCATCTGAAGCTTGGTATTTTTTACATGATCGCGGATTTTACGAAGTCTGTCCCACGGATCCTCATTAAGAAAACGCATACAGGAATCAAATGTCGCACCGCCCCATGCCTCAAGCGAATAGTAGCCGATTTTATCCATTTCATCGAGAATCGGAAGCATTTCATCTGTGGTCATACGCGTTGCTATAAGCGATTGGTGAGCGTCACGAAGGACTGTCTCACAGATTTTTACCTTTGCCATTTATATCATGATCTCACTTTCATTAAATTTATTGACGGTATGAAATCGGTCAATGGGGAATCAGCGCGAGCAGAAATCCCGCGGCGACTGCGGATCCGATAACACCGGCGACATTCGGGCCCATCGCGTGCATGAGCAGGAAGTTTGTAGGATCTACCTTCTGTCCCTCTTTCTGAGAAACACGAGCCGCCATAGGAACGGCGGAAACGCCTGCGGAGCCGATAAGCGGGTTAATCTTACCGCCTGAAATTACATTCATAATCTTTGCGGTAAGCAGTCCGCCGACTGTTGAAATGCAGAATGCAAGAAGTCCGAGTACGATAATAAGAAGTGTCTGGAACGACAGGAAATTTTCGGCTGTAGCCGTAGCGCCGACAGATATTCCGAGAAATACGGTTACGGCGTTCATGAGTCCGTTCTGAACGACATTCGACAGACGCTGTGTGCATCCGCAGACATTAAGCAGGTTACCGAACATAAGCGCACCGATCAGCGGACCTGCGGTAGGAACTATCAGGCAGACAACTGCGGTAACGAGTATCGGGAAAATAACCTTTTCAAGCTGTGAGACAGGGCGAAGCGACGTCATCTTTATGCGTCTTTCCTTATCTGTGGTGAGCAGCTTCATAATCGGAGGCTGTATCATAGGGATAAGGGCCATATACGAATATGCGGCAATCGCAATAGCTCCGAGCAGATGAGGAGCAAGTGTTTTGGTTACAAGTATTGCGGTAGGGCCGTCGGCTCCTCCGATAATACCGATTGCGCCTGCTTCGGCAAGTGTGAACACACCGGAGATGTATGCGCCCGCAAATGCGACGAAAACTCCGAGCTGCGCGCCCGCACCCATAAGCAGCGATTTAGGATTGGAAATAAGAGGGGTAAAATCGGTCATTGCTCCGATTCCGATAAATATCAGCGAAGGATATATACCGAGTTTGACTCCGAGGTAAAGAAGATCAAGCAGACCCGCCTCCGATCCGCCTGTCGGATTCAGCACTTTAAGAACATTGAACTCAAAATCGGCATCATTACTGATAAAATATTCCATGTGGAACATTTCGGTTCCCGGTAAGTTGGTCAGCAGCATTCCGACGGCAATCGGAAGAAGCAGCAGCGGTTCAAACTGTTTTACGATAGCGAGATAAACAAGCACGCCCACTATCGCATACATAATCAGATATTTCCATACAGCCACATCTCCGCCGAACAGAAGCTCATAAATTCCGGTTGACCGAAGGAAGGTATTCAGGGTATCAAGCATTGGTTTATGCCATCCTTTCAGTTACATTGAAATCATTTGACTTATTTAACCGAGATAATAAGGTCGTCGGTTTTAACCGAGCTGCCCTTGTTTACGTTGACGGTTGCGACTGTGCCGTCTATCGGGGCGAAGATTTCGTTTTCCATCTTCAGTGCCTCGAGAATTGCGACAACATCGCCCTTCTTTACTGCCTGACCTACGGCAACATTTACTTTAAGAATTGTTCCGGGCATCGGCGCCTTTACTTCGGTTGCACCTGCGGGAGCGGTTTTCGCTGCGGCCGGAGCTGCCTTGGGAGCGGCGGGTGCGGCTTTGGGAGCGGGTGCGGCTACGGCTGCGGCTGCGGGAGCAGCAGCAGGAGCGGAATTATCGGTCACTTCCTCGATTTCGACATCGTATGCGACGCCGTTTACTGTAACATTAAATCTTTTCATAATCTTTATCTTATCCTTTCCCGTAATTTATGTTATTTATCTCTTATTCCAGTGAGCGTTATTTTGTGTTTTCCTGAACGAAACGACTCTGAACGATCCGGCGGGAGCATCGGTATATGCCGATATTGCCGCGGTAATCGCCGCGATTATCGCACCGTCATCATCCGACGAGGTTTCGGTGATTTCGGCGGGCTTAATAATCTCTTCCGCAGGTTTATCGGATTTATTTTCCGTGCTGTCCTCTTTTTTAGAGAATCCGACAACGCATCTGTGGAATATTTCGATAACGAGCCAAAGAATGCTGAGCGCGGCAAAAACAACCAACATTCCGATAAATGTATCTTTTAGAGCTTCAAGTGTCCGTTCGCCGAGCGCGGCCTCGCTGACTGTTTCGGTCAAATTAAAAAACATAGCAGTTTTCATTTTTTCCTCCTTTTATCAGAAAGGAAGCTTCGAATGTTTGCCCGAAACATTGCCAGATGCTTTCGACCAAAGCATTCCGAGTGCGGATATTATTCTTGCACGAAGTTCCTCTGCGGGAACTACGTCATCTATATCGCCTGTTGATGCGGCAGCGGCTGCCGAAGCGTGGTCAAGCATCCATTCGTTTGTCTTTTCCTCACGGTCTGCCGGAGTCTTTATTTCATCCGAATAAATAAACTGAACTGCCGCTTCCGGTTTCATAACCGAAATAACGGCATTTTCGGTCGCGAGAACGACATCCGCGCCGACTGCCTTTGATCCGAGAAGAGTATATGCGCTGCCGAATGCGTTTCCGACAATCGCCGTAATCTTGGTATTTGTCGAAACCGCATAAGCAGCCGCAAGTCTCGAAAGTTCGGGAGCATAAGCGGCGTTTTCGGAATCAACCGAAATATCGATTCCTTCGCAGTCTGCAAGTGTCAATACGGGAATCTGGAAATTATCACAGAAAGATATAAATCCGGCGGCCTTGCGTGATGCCTTAGGCGTCAGCGATTTACCGTGAACGGTCGCAACAATGCCGGTTACCATGCTTCCTACCGATGCAAGCGCCGTTATTATCTCGGGAGCGCAGTCGTGCTTCAGTTCGGTATACTGCCCTCCGTCAACTACGGTTTCGACAAATTTCAGTGTATCAACACAGCCGTCAAGTTCGGGAGTGAGGCGGTTATCGTCATCGCCGTTATCGCAGTAGGAAAGTCCCTGCGCGTTATTCTGAGGAAGCATTGCGGAAAGCTCTCTTGCCTTCAGAAGTGCGGCTGTACCGTCGGGGCATACTATATCGACAAGGCCGTTTTCTGCCGCGGATTTGATGCTTCCGGCATCTTTAAGACCGAGATTTTTAAGAACAAAAGGCGGGTTAACATAGAGACTTGCGCCCTCGGATGCAACAACGATATCAAACATTGAAACAGCTGTTGCAGCCATGCCGCCGCAAATTCCCTTTACAACCGCAATCTGGGGTACTACGCCCGACATTTCGGTGATTTTAGAAAGAAGTTTTCCGAATGACGAAAGAACTTTTTCGCCTTCGCCGACTCTTGCGCCGGCACTGTTCCATACACCGATTACAGGTGCCCCGCTTTTCTTTGCCATATCATACAGCGAGCAGATTTTATCGGCTTCGATGCATCCGAGCGCACCCTTATCGCGTGTATAGTCCTGAACAAATGCAAATGTGAGTGCTCCGTTTATCGCGCCGTATCCGCAGACAACCGCGGCATAAGAATCACTTCCGGCATAAGCGCCGAGTTCGACAAAAGTCGACTCGTCAAACAAAGCCGAAATATCGTCATACGCTTCACCGCTGCGAACGGGCGGATTCTTTTTTTTCAACTCCATAAGTTACTCCTTCTCGGCAGAAACGACATTATACCCGTCGCGGAACTGCCGTTCCCGCGGCTGTCGCCGAGGTATTATTACTTAATTACCATCTTACCCCATTTTATTGCTATTATATAATAAACCAAAAAAAAATGCAAGTGTTACCCTGCATTTTTCTTTGAATTTTTTATTTTTCCGAGCCGAGCTCAAAATCTTTTCCGTCGGTTACAACCGTAATGCTTCCGTTGTAATCGGTTCGGTATATTTTTATGTTTTTCTCTTCAAGTCGGGCTGTCACATCGGATGACGGAAGTCCGAAACTGTTTCCCTCTCCGACCGAAATAACCGCATAATCGGGAGAAACGGCCGTGATAAAATCTTCGGTTGAGGATGTTTTTGAGCCGTGATGGCCGACTTTCAGTATATCGGCTTTCAGCTTTGTGCCGAAAATCCGAACAAGTTTTTCTTCGGTTTCGGCTTCGGCATCTCCCGTAAAGAGAATGCGAACGCCTCCTATTTCAAAAAGTATCACGATACTGTCGTTATTATCGCCGCCGTTTTCCGCATTTTCGGGCGAGAGCACCGAAAGTCGACACTCCTCGAAAAAGTAGCTTTTTCCGCAGGATGCATATTCAATATCGATATTTTCGGTCAGATTAACGAATTTTTCGCCCGCCAATCCCTCGATATCACATTCGGGCATAATGATTTTCTCCGGTTCAAATGCCGACAAAAGTCCGAACACGCCTCCGAAATGATCATCGTGCGGATGAGTAATAATCAGCTTTTCTATTTTCTTTACGCCGTAACCGTAAAGGTCGGAGAGAAATTTCTCGGATGACGTGAAATCGCCGCAGTCTATTACCACGGCATTCCCGTTCGGTGCGACAACGAAGGCTCCGTCAGCCTGTCCGACATCCGAAAACACGATTTTGAATTTATTGTTGTTTTCAAATCGATTTCTGTAATTTGAATCACTATTACACGAGACAAGCGGAAAAAGCAATGACACGAGCATCAAAATAAGAGCCGATGTTCTTTTTGCCGTATTTTTTACAGATGCGGTTTTGCCGAAAGTCATAACATCCCCCCTTATCCGCAGATATTATATAACAATATTCGGATAAAATCAACAGAGATTTATGCATCCGTTCAATCGGGTTTATTGACATAAGTTCCGAAATATGATATACTGTAAATCGGAATCGGAAATGACAAGCTGCGGAGTTCGGAATATGACGGAAAATGACGAATACTACATGTATCTTGCGATTGAGCAAGCGAAAATCGCATCGGGCCTCGGTGAGGTGCCTGTCGGCGCGGTTATTGTGTGGGATGACGGCAGGATAATCGGTGCGGGCTACAACTGCCGCGAGAGCGGCAAAAATGCCCTGATGCACGCCGAGCTGGTCGCCATAGGCAATGCCTGCGAAAAAATGCACGGTTGGCGGCTTCACAGGGCGACTTTATATGTCACGCTCGAACCATGTCCGATGTGCACGGGTGCGATAGTGAGTTCGCGGATAAAAAGAGTCGTCTACGGCGCGCCGGACACAAATTCGGGCGCTGTCAAATCTGCCATGAAAATAACCGATTTTCCGCAAAGCGGCCGCCTTGAGATAGTATCCGATGTTTTACGCAACGAATGTGCGGCGATGCTTACAAATTTTTTCAGGCAAATGCGAGAGAAAAAAGAAAGTAAAAACGAAGAAGAAAGCGGCATATCACGGTAACCCGATATCACAGACAAAATACATTCGAACTTTTTTCGGACTGCGGTTGACATTCAGTCAGACAAGAGTTATAATTAACACAGTTTATTTCAAAATCAAAAGATTTTTTAAGGAAGGAATATTACAGATGAATGACGAAAAACTTGCCTATCTGTGCCGAGTGGCAAATGACATTCGCATAAACGCGGTAAAGGCAGTCTATTATGCAAACAGCGGACATCCCGGCGGATCTCTCTCGATTGCCGATATGCTTGCCTACCTCTTTTTCGAGGAAATGAACATCGACCCGAAGAATCCGAAAATGGCCGACCGCGACAGATTTGTACTTTCAAAAGGACACTGTTCTCCCGCCTACTATTCCGCTCTTGCACTACGCGGCTTTTTTGACGCGGAAGAGCTTAAAGGTTTTCGCTCAATCGACAGCAGACTTCAGGGACATCCGGACATGAAAAACATTCCCGGGGTGGATATGTCTACCGGATCTCTCGGAATGGGCATTTCGGCCGCATGCGGAATGGCGCTCAACGGAAGAGACAAGTACAGAGTATACACCATCCTCGGTGACGGAGAATGTCAGGAGGGCGAAGTTTGGGAGGCGGCTATGTTTGCCGCTCACTACAAGCTCGACAATCTTGTGGCGATGGTTGATTTCAACGGTCTGCAAATCGGCGGCAAAATCACCGATGTCATGAATCCGACTCCTTTCGATAAAAAATTCGAGGCGTTCGGTTGGAATGTGCAGGTAATCGACGGGCATGATATGAGTGCCATCGGAAATGCTCTTGACGCGGCGAAATCCGTAAAAGGCAAGCCGTCGGTGATAATCTGCAAAACGATTAAGGGCAAAGGCGTTTCGTTTATGGAAAACAACGCAAAATGGCACGGCAGTGCGCCGAACGCCGAACAGTTTGAAATCGCAATGAAAGATCTCGGAGGTGACTGCAATGTCCGATAAAATAGCTACAAGAGAATCATACGGCAACGCGCTTGCCGAACTCGGCGAAAAAAATCCGAATGTGGTTGTCCTCGATGCCGATCTTTGCGAATCAACCAAAACGGTATATTTCAAAAAGCGTTTTCCCGATCGTTTCTTCGACTGCGGAATCGCCGAGGCAAACATGGTTGCGGTGGCCGCCGGACTCGCGGCTTGCGGCAAAATTCCATTCTGCTCATCATTTGCGATGTTTGCGGCGGGACGTGCGTTTGATCAGGTACGCAACGCTGTCGGATATCCGCATCTCAATGTTAAAATCGGAGCTACACACGCGGGCATCACGGTAGGTGAGGACGGAGCTACTCATCAGTGTCTTGAAGATATCGGCATCATGCGTACGATTCCGGGTATGACGATAATCAACCCCGCCGATGATACCGAAGCGAGAGCGGCAGTTGCCGCAGCAGCCGATTGGGACGGGCCTGTTTACATGCGCTTCGGACGTTTTGCCGTACCGGTAATTTTCGACAGGGCGACATACAAATTCGAAATCGGCAAGGGTGTTCTGCTTACCGAAGGCAGTGATGTGACCATAGTGGCAACCGGAATCATGGTCGATGCCGCTCTTAACGCCGCAAATCTGCTCAAAACAAAAGGTATAAACGCGGAAGTTATAAACATCCACACGATAAAGCCGATTGACCGCGATCTTATCATCAAATCGGCATCAAAAACGGGTGCGGTTGTAACAGCCGAGGAACACAACATCATCGGCGGACTCGGCTCGGCGGTTTGCGAAGTTCTCAGCGAAAGCTGTCCGACTCCGGTTATGCGTGTCGGAACCGAAGACAAATTCGGAAGATCGGGCAAAGTTCCGCCGCTCCTCGAGCTTTACGGTCTGACTCCCGAAAATATCGTCTGCAAGGCACTTGAAGCAATATCTAAAAAGAGAAAGTAAAAAACGCAAAAATTGCCCGACCGTCCGGTGGCGGTCGGGCAACTTTTCATATCCGTATGCAAAATCGGCAGCGGCAAAAGGCTGTCGGTTTTATATCAAAAAAACTTGACAAAACGGTTTTGCCGTGATACAATATCGCTTGTGAAAAAACGGGGTGTAGCGCAGTTGATAGCGCGCCGCATTTGGGATGCGGAGGCCGCGAGTTTGAGTCTCGCCACTCCGACCAATCAGCACCCGAAATTGAGCAAAAAATGCTCAATTTCGGGTGCTTTTTCGTATTTTGTGCTTTTTGTCTGTCCACGGCCGAAATTACAGAACGCCAACATCGAAACTCCTTATGCCGCTTTATTGCCGGAGTCGTCGGGGTGCGACAGTAAAATCGTTTTCGTAAAATTCGACGCAGAATCGTTATACGATAATTTGCCGTTCGGAATAAATTTTATGTGTTTTGCGGCGAATCTTCTGTCGGGCGTCATCAAACGTGTCCGAATTTCTCATAGCGCATGGCCTCGGTATTCATCAGCGGACGGAAATCGCCGTGATAAGAGTAGACCGACCCATTTCGCAGCCGCAGTTCGAGCACGACGACTTTGCCTTCGAGTGAGGCGAGCGTTCTTCCGTTGCGATAGGTCGGCTCCCACGATACCGAATCACCCGAAAACGGGACGCAGTCCTCATGTCCCATACCCTCGATCGGTCTGCTCCCGGAGTCAAGTACGGCGACGGTAGCATGCTCTGCCTGAAGATTCCAGAAAACACGTCCCTGCACGAGCAGCTGTCTTGTGCAGAGCGAACCCACATCATCGGCGCAGAGCCGAATGAAGCCGTCCTCGCGCAGACGGAAAGTGATGATGTGTCCCTCCTCACTGAAATGCCCATGTTCATTCGGAGTGCAGGATGCGGTGATAAGCAACGAGCCGTCCCCGGTCTCTGTGACAGCGGTTGGAAAGACCATACCGGCAGTAAGGGGCAGATCGTTGCCGATAAAGTCAGTGCGAAGTGATCGCTGCCAGTGCAGTCCGTTGAGACTGTAGCAAAGCTGGGCGGTCATCTTGCCATTAAAGTAATGAATGCCGTTTTCGTACGGGACATGGTACATCCAGAGAAATCCGATATACATTCCTTTGTATGGGAATGATGGCATTCCGTATGTCTCAAGATCGGGCGAATCAATCGAGTCAATCTGAATTGCCTCATAAGATGGCTCAGAGAGCGACCAGTCCGCAGTCGGACGGACACAGAGCTGGCGGCGTCCCCAACCCGAGCGCGCAACCACGATATACTTTCCGAGAACATCACTGTAGAAGCAGCCTGCCCCCGGCTCGGTGCGGCGATCTGACCATTCGTGATTCCAGAGAGTCCAGCTGTATCCGTCCCCGGAGACGTAAATCTCATCCGCAACCGACAGCTCCTCACGCTGATAGCGTGCGGTCATAGCCTTCAACCGCCGTTCGGGGATGTCGTGTCTGTCAACATAAACGCCTGCGAGTTCTGCGTCCCCGATATCAATCAGCTGGTTCGGGTATCTGGGCGACCTGATGTATGAGGCCGCCTCGTTTCGCGGCAACCAATGAATACAGTCGTCCGACACCGCCGCAAGCGTCTCGGTAATACCATTCCTGTCAAAGCCCTGATAGAAGAGATGATACCGGCCGTCCGAAGCCTGCCATATCGAGGTGCCTCCCGAGGCGGCGAGGTTCGGATCGGTATAGACCGAATCCGGAATAAAGTTCGGCTCTCCGTATCTGCGCTCAAATCCTTTTCTGGCAAAAAGACGCTGGTCGTCAAAGAAAAGCATAGTGGTCATGGCTTTTTTCAGGCCGTCAAGACCTGTTCTCCTTAAAATATAGTTATCAAATCCTGTAAGCCGATACAAATGACATTTATTATTGACAACGTAAACCCGATTTTTTATCAGAGGATTATTTTGAAATTTACAGCCAAAACGGAATTGCCTCTTTATGCGAAACAACGATATTGCTCCGCTCGGTTGCGAATTCAATCGCCTCTTTTACACTCATTCCCGATGAAACGGCGTGATAAAAAGACGCGCCGTAACAGTCGCCCGCGCCGACGGTAGACACAACATTTACGTCATCGGGTTTACCCGAATGATAAAGTGCGCCGTTCAATGAGTCAAAAACCGCGGAGCCGTCCTTGCCGAGTGTGAGAATCGCATATTTTATACCGGGATATTTTTCGCAAAGTTCGATCAGAGAATCATCGTAGTTTCTGCCGTCGGTCAGAAATCCCATTCTTACAAGTTCATCAAGCTCTCCGTCACTGAGTTTGAAAAAGCTCGCGTGTTCGAGACAACAGGCAATCGAATCGTGATCATAACAATTTTTACGCAGATTTATGTCACAGAAAATATCGGGAAAGCGGCAGTTATCGACAAGTGTTTTCAGAGTGCGCCGCGACGTTTCGCTTCTCATGGCAAGCGTTCCGAAATAGAAGAGATCGGCATTCTCGGCTTTTACGGCATTTACGATTTCGTCACCGACGGTAAGATTATCGTACGCGCAGTCGGTAACGATATTATAGCATGGCACCTTATTTTCATCGAGAGTGACATCGCACCGTCCGGTGGGTGCTTTATTTTTCTGAATAAATTTTCTTCCGATATGATAGTGATCGAGTGCGTCAAGCGACATTTTTCCGTAGCTGTCGTTTTCGGACACCGCCGAATAAAGGCAGACATTATGATTTAGTGCGGTTAAGTCGGCGCAAAAATTCAGAGGTGCGCCTCCGAGTAACGCTTCATCGGGATAAACATCCCAGATTATCTCTCCGAATGCTATTATTTTCATTTTC
This sequence comes from bacterium, assembly GCA_963628435.1. GTDB lineage: Bacteria > Bacillota > Clostridia > Oscillospirales > CAG-272 > CAKSQF01. The sequence goes on along the minus strand of CAVGEY010000005.1, from coordinate 70,333 downwards.
TCGTAAGCTCCGTTCCGTTGTCGGCAGGATACTTCCGGTCAAAAAATATCCTTTCGTAACATCGCCGACAATCTTTTTCATCTGTTTTAATCAGATTATATCATTCGCCCGAAAAAATGTCAAGCGGACTGTATGTTTCGGCGCAATACAAAAAAAATAAAAAAAGACTTGACAAGATAAAAAAAATATGATACGATACAACTGTACTATTTGACACAGTACAGTTAGAACAGAGAGGAGAGTGAGTCATGTTTTCGATAGATGCAATGAGTCGGACACCGGTTTATGAGCAAATAGAGAATCAGCTTGAAAAATTCATTTTATCCGAAATCATCAGGGAAGGAGAACAGATTCCGTCAATTCGGGAAATGTCGCTCGAACTGCTCGTCAACCCGAACACGGTTACCAAAGCCTATTCGGAACTTGACACAAAAGGAATCATCAAATCGGTTCCCGGAAAGGGATATTTTGTCTGCTCGGATGCCTGTGCCATTCTGAAAAACGCAGTCAGAGGCAACCTTGAAAAGTTCAGGTGTGATGTTCATGACATGGCATTGGCGGGCATTACAAAATCCGAATTATACGGCATTATAGACAGCATATTCGAAGATATGAAAGCAAAAGACAAAGTGAAAGGAGACAATTTACAATGATCAGCGTAACAAATCTTACAAAAAAATTCGACGATTTTACCGCACTTGAAAATATCAGCTGTTCAATAAACGACGGCTGTATCTATGGCATGGTAGGTTCAAACGGTGCGGGAAAATCGACATTTCTGCGTATTCTTTCGGGAGTATACAGACAGGACTCGGGCAAAGCCACCATTGACAACAGTACTATATGGGATAATCCCGATGTAAAGAAGCGAATTGCGTATGTACCCGACGAACTCTACTTTCTCCCGGGAGCGACGATAAACAGAATGGCCGAATTATACTGTTCGGTTTACAAATCTTTTGACAAAAAGCGGTTGTCCGAACTTATCGGAACATTCGGTCTTGATCCGAAAAGACAGCTCGGCGCATTTTCAAAAGGCATGCGGCGTCAGGCGGCAACCGCCCTTGCGCTTTCATGCCGTCCCGACTACATTTTCTTCGACGAAACATTTGACGGACTCGACCCCGTTATGAGAAATTATGTAAAAAAGCTCATCTGCGACGATGTCATCGAACGCAAGGCATCGGCGATTATCACATCACATTCGCTTCGCGAACTTGAGGACACCTGCGATCAGCTTGCACTTCTGCACAAGGGCGGACTTGTTCTCGAAAGCGACATTCAGAATCTGAAAACGGCTCAATTCAAGATTCAGATTGCTTTCTCGGGCGATTATGACAGAAGCAAATTCGACGGAATCGACATTCTTCACTTTACGAAGCACGGCTCGGTTTCAAATATGATTGTAAGAGGAAACCGCGAGGAAACGGCGGCAAAACTTTCGGCAATGAATCCTCTTCTGCTCGATATTCTTCCGCTGTCGCTCGAAGAGGTATTCACATACGAAATGGAAGCTCTCGGCTACAAATTCAATCTCGAATAAAGCGGCAAAATTTATTTCAAAAGAAAGGTACAGTCAAAAATGAAAAACAGAAAAATATTCAGTCCGGGGCTCTATTTCGAGGGGCTTCGTCAGACAAGACTTATAGGAATTCTTTCATTTATCGTCATAACCTTCGCCGCAGTCGTCGGTCCGATTGCATCGGTTATCATCACAACCGCGGAAAGGCATATTTACAATTACGAGAATGACGAAATCATAAGGTCCTCGGTTAGCGGTTTATCTATGAATCCTATACTCTTTTTCGTATTTATACTGGTAGCTCCGATAATGGTTCTGACTTTATTCGGATTTCTCAACAAGCGAAACAACTCTGATTTCTGGCATTCGATTCCGCATACCCGTCTTTGCATTTTCATTTCTTTTCTCATGTCGATAATTACATGGATTGCGGGAATTATCGCGGCATCGTCGCTCATCAGTTCGGCGGTATATACTATATGCGGAAAATATTACATTCCGATGTACGGGGCGCTCGCGAAATATTCGGTAGGATGTTTTGTCATATCGATTCTTATAATCGGTGCGGTTTCATTTGCCATGACAATTACCGGAACCACACTCACAAACATAGTTCTGTCATGTCTTATCCTGTTTGCGCCGAGGCTTTTCTACACAACGATTGACCAATCAATCGCAGAGTCGCTCAGGATATTATGCACCGGACATGTCCTGCCCCTTTCGGGGACGGGATACAACATGCTTATTGATGCAATAGACAGCATCTTTTCGTTTAACATGTCAACCGTGATGCATGCTTTCTTCAATAAGAGCGGACTTATTTACACATCGCTGCTTGCGCTGATCTATATTGCGCTTGCCGCACTGTTCTTTATCAAAAGAAAGAGCGAAGCGGCATCATTCTCGGCACCCAGCCGCATTCTTCAGGCGGTTTACCGCTGTGCGGTTACAATGGTCGTTTGTCTTATTTCGATATCACTGATTATATCCTATTCCGATAATATTGACAGCGGCATAATTGTAGTTTGCGGCGTGGTTTACATCATAGCGATAATCGTCTATTTCGCATACGAGCTTATTACGACAAGAAAGCTCAAAAATCTCCTCAAAGCAATTCCCTGTCTCTTTATCGTTGTTCTCTTAAATGCCGCTTTTATCGGCTGCGGAATTATGGCGAGATCAGCGGCGCTTTCGTTTACCCCGAGCTCAGACGAAATCTTAACCGTTCAGTTTGAAAATGAAGACGAATTTTATTTCACGAATCGAGAGTATTCATATATCGAATACATGACAGATGCGGTCGGCGATGTCAAGACAGACGATCCGGAGATAAGAAAGATAATTTCCGATTCGATTGCGAAAAATGTAAATGACATAAAGAACAACAACAACAGTTCGGATTATCGGGATTACACAACGGCGACGGTAATAATACAGACAAAGAGCGGCCGCCGTTACCGCAACCTGAGAATCGAAAACAGCGATTATCAGAAAATAACCGAAAAGCTGCTTTTCAATGACAAATTCAAAGAAGAATTCAACACTCTTCCCGAACAAAACGGCATCTTAAACATATCGGGAATCAGCAACTGCGATTTTACCGATGAAGAATTACTGCAGGTATACAATTCGATGAAAGAGGAAATAGCGGCTCTGTCTTTTGACGAATGGTACAATTTCCTTAACGATAATGCCGGAACGAACGAAATAACCTTTTCGTTCAACACGATTTTGGATGACGGCAACGTATATATATATGTTCCGGTAAGCGAAAAAATGCTGCCGAACACATATTCGAAAATTCTCGGCTATATGTCGGACAAAATCGGCGGCGATCTTAACAAGCTGTCCGACGCAATAAACAAGATTATATCGAGCACAGACGAAAATGACATTCAAGCCGGAACTTTTGACAACAATTACATTCAGCTGACGGCGCATCTCTACAATCCGTATACGAAAAGTTATGAGATTCGTTCTTTCGCTTTTTCAACAAAAGTGTTATACGGCGACGAAGATATCGGCGAAACATCCAAACTGCTCACCGATGATATAAAAGATTACATCAGCACCGACAGACTGAGCATCGGCGACAGCTATGTCGTTATCACAGTCCAATCATCATGCAAATATGAAGACAGCTATGCCGGAAGCTCCGACATCTACGCGGGATATTACTACGAAGAAACAACCTTCCTTTTCAACCTGAAAAATGCCGGTTATGATGAACTTTCAAAGCTGATGGAAAAATATGCCGTGCTTGCGGGATACACAGCCGAATATGAATTTGTCGAATAAGAAATGCGGTATGAGCATTAAATCGGCGGCAAAATATATTATAATCGCAGTTCTGATCCTGTCGCAGCCGATGTGTTTACTATCGTGTTCGGAGACGGCAGCAATAAAAAAGGCGGAGGGAGAAAAAATTACCGTCTGTCTTGACGCAGGCCACGGTGTCGGCGATGTCGGTGCGATATCGCCGTTCACCGATGCCGATGGGAACACGGTATACGAGAAAGACATCAACTATTCTCTCGTACTCATTATAAAAGAGAAGCTCGAAGCAGACGGCTACGAGGTGATTCTTCCCCGCTCCGCCGACGGCGAAGATCCCGCCGCGGGATACGACGTCGAAGGAAAATGCAAGATAACGAAGCGTGTTGAATATGCCAATGCAAACGGATATGACCTTTACATCAGCATACACTGCAATTCGTTTTCCGACAGTTCGGTAAGCGGCACCAGACTCTATTACAATAAAGGCAACAACGGCAGTCAAAACAAAATGCTTGCCGACGACTTTTCAAAATCGCTCATTGATATATTCGGAAAAGAGCCGAAAATCTATGACAATGCCGATTTATATGCCGTCACTGCGACAAAAATGCCGGCGTGTCTTATCGAAATCGGATTTATCACAAATGAAGCTGATTTTGAGAGCATGATGAGCGAGGAATGGCTGAAAAAATTTGCCGAGGCGGTGAGAGGCGGCATAAACAGATACTGCGGAAAATAAAATCGGTTTATTCCGCATCTGTTATCAAAACAAGTAAAAATCCCGACAGCTTTCTTGCTGTCGGGATTTTACATATATTATTCTTTTTTGATTTTATCAGTCGTTTGTTTCCCAGTTATGATATACATCCTGAACATCGTCGTCATCTTCGAGCGATTCGATAAGATTTTCCATATTCTTTATGTCATCCTCATTTTCAAGAGTCACATAGGATGACGGAACTTTTGTAAGATCTGACGATTCGAGTGTATATTTAGCCTCAAGTGCTTCTTTCACTGCGGAAAGGTCATCGGGCTCGGTATAAATCTCAAAGAGATCGCCGTCCGAAATAAAGTCTGCGGCGCCTGCTTCAAGCGCGTCCTCCATAACCTTATCCTCGTCATAATCGCCGTCCTCGTTATTTATAACGATAAGACCTTTATCGGAAAACATAAAACTTACGCATCCCTGCGAGCCCATGTTGCCGCCGAATTTATCAAAATAATGACGCACATTACCGGCTGTTCTGGTCTTTTTATCGGTTGCGGTTGTAACGATAACGGCAACTCCCGCGGGGCCGTATCCCTCATAGGTGTATTCCTCATACACGATTCCGTCGGCGCCGGCCTTATCGATAATTCTCTTGATATTATCGTTCGGAACGTTAAGTCCTTTGGCTTTCGCTATCAAATCACGCAGTTTGGTATTCGCTGCGGGATCGGCACCGCCCTCTCTGACTGCAATCGAAATTTCTTTTCCGACTTTTGTAAAGACCTTTGCTCTCTGAGCATCTGTCTTTTCTTTTTTATGCATTATATTTTTCCATTTGCTGTGTCCTGACATATTATATTTTCTCCTTTATTACGGTCATTATATTTTTTCGGGGGTTTTAAGGCAAATCAGCGAAAGGGCGCTGCGAAGAACACTGTTTGTCGCTTTTGAAAGCGCGATTCTCGTATTCTTTACCGTTTCATCTTCTGCGGAAAGAATGGGACATTCGTGATAGAATCGGTTAAACGCGGTTGCGACACTCAAAATATATCTTGTCACTACTGCCGGCTCATACTCATCAAGCGCACGGGACACCGATTCGGAAAACTGCGAAAGCGTCTTTGCAAGTTCACTCTCATAGGGTGATGTGAACCTGATTTTTTCGGCATCGACAGAGTCGGCTTTTTCAAGCAGCGAGCAGGTACGTGCATAGGTATACTGTGCATAAGGCCCTGTATTTCCGTCAAACGAAAGGGCGTCATCCATTTTGAAGCTGATGTCTTTTATGCGGTTATTCATCAGGTAATAGAAAACAATCGCGCCGACGCCGACGGCTTCCGCCGTTTCGGCCTTATTCTCAAGTCCGGGATTCTTTTCGTCTATAACCTTTGTTACCTTTTCGATTGCGGCGGCAAAAACATCGCGAAGAAGTACGACATTGCCGTGGCGTGTCGAGAGTTTAACACCGTCTATGCTGACAGTTCCGTACGGAACATGAACAAGCTCATTATACCAGTCATATCCCATAAGTTCGACAACCTTAAACCACTGTGCGAAGTGCAGGCTCTGCTGTGATGAGGTGACATATATACATTTATCGAAATTATAGGTACGTTTACGATATACCGCAGCCGCTATATCACGCGTAGGATAAAGAGTGGAGCCGTCGCGCTTGAGAATAAGGCAAACAGGCATATTATATTCGGACAAATCGACGACAGACGCACCGTCATCGAGTTTCAAAAGTCCCATACTGCGCAGTTTCTCTACCTGTTCGGGCATCTTATCGGTATAGAACGATTCGCCGTTATACGAATCAAAGGTGATGCCGAGCTGATCATAGGTTTTTTTATATTCGACAAGCGACAAATCGACAAATCTGCGCCAAAGTTTTATATTTTCGGGATCGTTATGCTCGAGTTTGGCAAATTCGGCACGCGCAAGAGCGTTCAGCGAGTCGTCTTTATCCGCCTCTTCATGAAAACGGACATAAAGAGAAACGAGTCCGTCGATTCCCTCTTTTTTAATTTCTTCTTCGCTTCCCCATTTACGATAGGCGACGATGAGCTTTCCGAACTGTGTTCCCCAGTCACCGAGATAATTGATTCCGATGCACTTATATCCGCAAAATTCGTGCAGCTTTTTGAGCGAATGTCCGATAACCGTTGTGCCGAGATGTCCTATATGAAAAGGTTTTGCGACATTCGGAGACGAATAGTCGAGAACGACTGTTTTTCCCGCGCCGACATCCGACTTTCCGTAATTTTCTCCCTTTTGAAGAATTTCGGGCAGAACCGATTTTTCATAATAGCTGTCGGAGACCGTGAAGTTAAGGTATCCGCCTGCCGTTTCGGCTTTGGCAATTCCCGACGGCAGATTTCCGTTCAAATCGGCCGCAAGTTCAGATGCTATTGCGGGCGGCGCTTTACGCAGCAGTTTTGAAAGGCGGAAGCAAGGAAGCGCTATATCTCCCATCGAAGCATCGGGAGGATATTCGAGAATCGGATATATTCCGTCGGCATCGCAAACATCGCTGCCGGCTCTGCCGCATAATGCATCGGCAACAGCCGATGCCAGCTGTTTTTTTAATTCTTGCATATTAACATCCTTTACTGAAAAGCGGTCTTCAAGACCGCCTACTAACACAAAAAATCAATTTGCACATCAGCACAAACTGACATTTTATTATATCACAGTGAAATGTCCATTTCAAGCTTTTTTTGCAATTTTTGTATTTTTTTCGAAAACTATTGAATATATCGGCCGAGTTTGGTATAATTTCGTTATATAAGGGAGGTTTTGACATGGCATTTTTAACTGTTGATTTTCATTCGGACGTTCTCGGAATGGGTATGACGATGAATGTGATTCTGCCGCAAGCGGCGACAAGTGCAATCGGCATTGCATCCTCCGACTGCAGCGACTGCAAAACTCTTTATCTTTTACACGGGCTGTCGGATGACCACACGATATGGTCGCGCCGTACATCAATCGAACGATATGTCGCCGGGAAAAATCTTGCCGTTGTTATGCCTTGTGCGCACAAGAGCTGGTACACCGATATGGCTGTCGGAGACAGATATTTTGAATATATATCAAAAGAAATTCCGTCAATCTGCCGCAGTATGTTCAGGCAGATGAGTTCCGCGCGCGAGGACAACTTTATTGCGGGACTGTCCATGGGCGGTTACGGTGCTGTTAAGACGGCACTGACTTATCCCGAATCGTTCGCGGGCTGTGCCGGGCTTTCCGGAGCTTACGACATTGAAAAAAGATACGGATACGGCGATGACGAATACCGCAGAATGGAGGCAATTTTCGGGCCGAAAGAACAATTCGGAAATTCTGTCAACAATGTCTACCGACTCGCCGAAAAGCTTTCAAAATCAGAGAGAGTAAAACCGCGGATCTTTCTCTGGTGCGGAACAGAGGATGCGCTCCTTTCGGATACGCGGAAACTATCCGAAATTCTCGACGACGGCGGATATGAATTCACGTCAAGCAGTTCTCACGGCGCGCATGAATGGTTAAGCTGGGACAGGGAAATAAAGAACGCAATCGAATTTTTCGGAATCTGATTCACCTGATTCGGCTCCATTTCACAGAAAATTCAGAAATTATTAACCGCATCGGTTCTTTTATATAGTAGAATAACCGCAGAAATCGGGGAAAGGCGGCGTTCGCAATTTGGAAATCATCATAGACGAAAAACACGACAATCTGCCGCTGCTTTCATTTTTGACTCATGAGCTTTCGCTGTCGGGAAGGTCGATTTCGAGGCTGAAGCGTCTTGAACGGGGTATCTTATTAAACGGAAATCACGTAACCGTTCGGGCATTGCTTCATACGGGCGACAGTCTTACTCTCATGTGCGAGGATGAAAAATCGGCGGAAAACATTGTTCCGTCAAACATTCCGATTGACGTAATTTACGAGGACGATGATATTATTGCGTTAAACAAAGATCCGCACATGCCGACTCATCCGTCGCACGGTCACTATACCGACACGCTGGCGAATGCCGCCCGTTATTATTTTGAAAGCAAAAATATACCCTTTGTTTTCCGTGCGGCAAACAGGCTTGACCGTGATACAAGCGGAATTGTTCTCATTGCAAAAAACAGGCATGCCGCCTACTGCCTTTCAAACGAGGTTGAAAACAGGCAAACGGTCAAATGTTATCTTGCCGTTTTGTCGGGCATCCCGTCCGAAAAGAGCGGTCGGATAACCGCATATATCAGACGAAAGGAAAAAAGCATAATCACGCGCGAGGCGCTTGATTTTCCGACAGACGACTCGTCGTTTTCGGAGACGCTCTACAAGGTAATCGGAGAAGGAGAGAATGCCTGTGCGGCAGTCGCCATGCCGATTACCGGAAGAACTCATCAATTACGGCTTCATTTTGCTCACATCGGTCATCCGATTATCGGAGACGATATGTACGGCAGTGCATCCGATTTAATCGACCGTCAGGCGCTTCACGCATATTCGCTGACATTTACGCATCCATCATCGAAGGAGTCTACCGAAATGTCGGTTTATGCGCCCTTGCCGGAGGATATTCTGAGTCTTCTGCGCTCGATTGGAATTTCCGACGACGGAATTTATGACAGGATGAAGAACGCCGCACGCGAACTTATAACACTTAAACAGAGTTTAAGATAATCATCGAAAGGAATTTACAAGATGAACGGAGACGAAAAAACGGAAAAAGAAGAGGTCAGGGAAAATTCCGAAAAAAAACCGAACTTTTCAGCAAGATTTTTCAAAAGGGCCTCGGAGAAAATCTCGTTTTTCTTCAAGAACGCACCTAAAATCTGCATTGTATTTTATATTGTAACGCTGATTGCTCTCATTTTGCATATTGCCGCATGCTGTTCGGAATCTTTTGCCGATTTTCTGATCAAATATCCATGCGCGGCGATACGCTTTATAAACGCAAAGCTCACGGGGTGGATTCCGTTTTCATTTGCGGAAATGATCATCATTCTCATTCCGCTGATTTTTATTTCGCTGGTTGCTGTCGGTATTGTTGTTTCGAGAAAAGGAACCGACAGGCAGTATGTCCGAATGCTGGCATCCATTCTTGCCGCAATCTCATTTTTATATTCATCGTTTGTTCTCACGCTCGCGCCCGGATACAAAGGCTCGACTCTTGACGAAAAACTCGGCCTTACCGACGACAAGGTTACGGCGGAAGAGTTATACAGCACGGCATCATACCTGACCGACAGGATAAATGAACTCGTCGACAAAATAAATTTCGATCCCGACGGATTTTCGGTTATGCCATACAATCTTGACGAGATGAACACAAAGCTCAATGACGCCTATGCAAAAGCGGCAAAGAAATACGGCTTTATATCCCCACTGAAATCAAATCTTAAATATGTTATACTTTCGGACGCAATGTCATACACTCACATCACGGGCGTATACACCTATTTTACGGGTGAAGCAAATATAAACGTGGCATTCCCCGATTACACGATTCCCTACACCGCTGCGCATGAACTTGCGCATCAGCGCGGAACAGCGCGCGAAAACGAAGCGAATTTTGTTGCTTTTCTCGCATGTATTGAGTCGGATGACGATTATATTTTATACAGCGCATACATGAACATGCTCGAATATGTGCTGAGTGCTCTTCACTCGGCCAGCAGTATTCTTTACAGCTCTGTATGGAGCAAATTCGACAACAGAATGATAGGCGAATTCAATGCATACGCCTCTTTTTACGAGAAATATCAAAGCAGCACGGTATCTAAAATAAGTTCGACAATCAACAACACATATCTGCAAACGCAGGGTGTAAAAGAAGGCTCGAAATCATACGGGCTTGTGGTCGATCTTATGGTCGCATATCATAAAAGCATATCCGAATGACCGTCTGTATGAACACACAATAACGATTTTTGATTTATTTCGTGCGAGAGTTCAACGCAGATAGCAATCGACATTATTTACAAATTGTTAACATTTATAAGTCAAAAAAAAGCTATAATAAAAGAAATAAAGATTCCGAACGGTGCAGCCATTCGGAATTTTTATATGTACGCAGGTTTGGATTTTACCGAACATCCGCTAAAACGATATAAATCGGTCGAACATGCCGCTTTTGAGGTTCGGATTTAGCATTTCGAAAGGAATTATATTCATCCGATCGGATGAATTATTTATAGATTATGGAAAAAATACTGATAACAGGGGGCAAGCCGCTGTACGGATCGGTGGAAATCGACGGCATGAAAAACGCCGCTCTTCCGATTGTATTCGCGACTTTGCTTGTCCGCGGCAAATGCCTTATAAAAAATCTTCCGTGTGTAAGCGATATTTCGAGATCTCTTGAACTTATCGAGGATCTCGGTGCATCTGTGAAAAGACTTGACAAACACAGCGTTGAAATCGACAGCGCGGGTGTTCGAGTCAGATCGGTACCTTCGGATTTATCGAGAAAAATGCGTGCATCATATTATCTGATAGGCGCGGAGCTCGGCAGATTCGGAAGGGCGCTCGTTGGATATCCCGGAGGATGCGATTTCGGCGTCCGTCCCATTGACCAGCACATAAAGGGATTCGAAAAACTCGGTGCGAAAGTAAATGTGGAGGGCGGTTACATTGACGCGTTCGCTCCCAACGGTCTTATCGGATCGAACATCTTCTTCGATATCGTAACAGTAGGCGGTACTATAAACGTTATGCTCGCCGCCGTGCTTGCAGACGGTATAACCGTTATCGAAAATGCCGCGAGAGAGCCTCACATAGTCGATCTCGCAAACTTTTTGAACACATGCGGTGCGGATATTAAGGGTGCGGGAACAGACACCATAAAAATCAAGGGTGTGTCGGAGCTGCACGGATGCTGCTACACAATAATTCCGGATATGATAGAAGCGGGAACATATATGACCGCGGCCGCAGCTGCCGGCGGCAATGTCGAAATCTGCAACATAATTCCAAAGCACATGGAATCGGTTACGGCAAAGCTCGAAGAAATGGGTGTTACGGTAATCGAAAATGACGACAGCATTCGCATTATCCGCGATCCCGACACAAAAATCAAATCGTGCAATGTGAAAACGCTTCCCTATCCCGGATTTCCGACCGATATGCAGCCGCAGCTCGGCGCTCTGATGTGTCAGGCCGACGGTGTCAGCATGATTAACGAGGGTGTTTGGGACAACCGTTTCAAATACGTGGACGAACTCAAGCGCATGGGCGCGCAGATTGAGGTTACCGGAAAAACAGCCGTTATCAAAGGAAATCCCGACCGTATGACAAGCGCATCGGTCAGAGCCGTCGATCTTCGCGGCGGTGCGGCAATGGTGGTTGCGGCGTTGGCAGTGAACGGCACTACCGACATTGACGACATACATTTGATTGAGCGCGGCTATGACAATCTTGTCGGCAAGCTGACGGCACTCGGTGCGCAGATACGCAAGATTACGGTAGTTCCGCCGGATCAGGCGTTTAATGTCGCAAACTGACATACATACTGTTTTATCGGCAGACGGACAGCGTCCGTCTGCCGAATATTTTACACGGGAGATAAGAAAATCGGATGAGAGAGATTACAATAGGCAAAAATGATGCCGGGCAGCGGCTTGACAAGTTTCTGTCAAAAGCCGTTAAATCGCTTCCGACTTCACTGATGTACAAGTCAATACGAACAAAAAAAATCAAGCTGAACCGCAAGCGTGCCGAAATATCGACGATTCTCTGCGAGGGTGACAAAATTCAGCTCTTTTTAAGCGAAGAATTTTTTACCGACGACAAAAAAAACATACCCGCAGATGCCGATGCATCGCTCGACATTATTTATGAAGACGAGAACATAATTCTCTGCAACAAGCCGAGGGGGATGGTCGTTCATGCCGATCAGAGCGGCGACGAATCGGGTACTCTTATCGCGCATATTCAGGCTTATCTTTATGCATCGGGCTGCTACAATCCCGCAGACGAAAATTCATTTGCACCCGCTCTATGCAACCGAATCGACAGAAATACCGAGGGAATTGTGATCGCCGCGAAAAATGCCGAATCGCTTCGCATACTCAATGAAAAAATCAAAAACCGTGAAATAAAAAAATATTATCTGTGTGTCTGTCACGGATATCCGATAAAGAAAGCCGCGAGACTTACCGGGTACATGATAAAAAACAGTTCGGAAAATATTGTAAAAGTTTACAAAGAACGTCCGAACAATCCCGATGCGCGTACGATGATTACCGATTACAGAGTTATAGCGGAAAAAGACGGTCTTTCTCTGCTCTGTGTCGAGCTTATCACGGGGCGAACCCATCAGATACGCGCTCATCTCGCATCAATCGGTCATCCGCTTCTCGGCGACGGAAAATACGGCATAAACAGAGAGGACAGAAAAAGAGGATTTGATCATCAGGCGCTCTGTTCATACCGTGTCCGCTTTGAGTTTGAGGACGACGGAGGCGCTCTTTCATATCTGAACGGAAAAGAATATTATGTGAGCCCCGACAAAATAGATTTTCTGAGTCTATTTCCGGATGTCGATCTCCGGTTACAGGATAACCGTTAAAGGAGAGGCAATCGATGAAAAAAAGATTGACAGCGGCGGCGGTTATCATTGCGAGCGGCATTCTAACCGCGCTGACGCTTGAAGTTGATATATTATATCCGCTTTCCTATCTGTCGCTTGCGCCATATTTTTATTTTCTGCTCAAAATGACCGATGAGCGGAAATCTTATCCGAAACTTTATTTATACGGATTTTTGCAGTCATTTTCCTATTACATGGTGGTCTATTCGTTTTTTCTCGCGATGTATCCGCTTGAATTCATGGGCGTTACCAAACCGATGGCCGCTCTCATTGTTCTTTTCTGCCAGATCGGGCTTTCGCTTTTGCAGTCGCTTTCGACAGCCGCAGTCGCCCCATTATTCAGACTTTTCGAAAAACACACCGCGCTATCGCCCGTTTTATTCGCCTCTGTATGGGTTATACTCGAATGGATACAAAATTTCACATGGGCGGGTGTTCCCTTCCTTCGTCTTGCGATTTCGCAGACATCATTCATTCCCGCCATGCAGTCGGCATCGATTTTCGGATCGCTGTTTCTGTCATTCATACCGGCGTTTACATCGGCATGCTTCGGCTTATCTTTCTACTGCATAAAGAAATACGGAACGAAAGATTTTTCGGCAAGGTTTTATCCGATAATTGCGATTGCCCTGATTGCCGCAAACATCGGATACGGGCTTATAAGAATCGGAACCTACGTCGAAGACTCGGGCAGAACGGTCAAGGCGGCGCTTATACAGGCAAATATCGGTTCGACCGACAAGTGGGCGGAACAAACGGTAAGCGGGATAGTGGAAAAACATCTTGAACTTTCCAGGCAGGCAATAAGCGAAAGCAATGCCGAAATCATAGTATTTTCCGAAACCGCTCTGAATTTCAATCTTCTCGAAGCGGAATACACCGACACGCGCGAAAAAATTTCGGACTTTGCAAAAGAACACGCCGTTTATATGCTTATCGGAACATTCACAAAAGACGGTGACGGCAACTCATACAACTCGGTCGTCATATTCTATCCCGACGGAACATACGAAGAAAATCCATACAACAAGCGTCGCTTGGTACCGTTCGGGGAATTTGTGCCGATGGAATCTGTTCTCAAGACCTGTCTGCCGTTTCTGACCGAAATGAATTTGTTTGACAGTCAGCTCACTGCTGGTGTCGGCACTGCGGTTGCCGAAATTGCGGGAGGAAAAATCGGGCGGCTGATATGTTTTGACTCAATTTACGACTATCTTACCCGAGATTCGGTATCGGACGGTGCCGAAATGATGATTCTATCCACCAACGACTCATGGTATCTTGACTCTCCCGCGGTATACATACACAACGACCATGCGAAACTTCGTGCCGTGGAGTCAGGAAAATACATGCTTCGTGCCGCAAACACGGGCATATCGTCGGTTATAGATCCGCTGGGGCGCACGAAAGCCGAGCTTGGAGCACTTGAAAAAGGATATGTCACCGCCGATGTGGTATTTATCGGTGAGCGTACGGTTTACTCATACATCGGCAATATAATAATTCCCGTATGTGCGGTTTTCATTTTGTTTGAATTTATATCAAAAATAAAATCCGGCAGAAGGCAAAAGAAGATTGTCGGGTGATCCGGTCGTGAGGCCGATATATAAAATGTAAAAAAACAAGGCGGGCTTTGCAAGCCCGCCTTGTTCTGCTTTTGATTTACATTATTTTGTTCCGAAAATACGGTCGCCTGCATCTCCGAGACCCGGAAGAATGTAGCAGCGGTCGTTAAGTTTTTCATCAAGATGTGCGCAGTAGATTGTGACATCGGGATGAGCCTTGGTAAGTGCTTCGATTCCCTGAGGAGCGGCAATCATACACATGAACTTGATGTTCTTTCCGCCGCGTTCCTTTATGAAATTGATTGCGGCAACTGCGGATCCGCCTGTTGCGAGCATAGGGTCGGTAACTATAATCTGTCTTTCTCCGATATTGGGAGGCAGTTTGCAGTAGTATTCGTGGGGTTTCATAGTTACCTCATCGCGGTAAAGGCCGATATGTCCGACCTTAGCGGTGGGAACAAGCTCGAGAATACCTTCAACCATGCCGAGTCCCGCGCGAAGAATCGGGACAACCGCCATCTCGGGGCCCGCAAGCATCTGTGTCTTGCACTTCATAAGAGGAGTTTCAACCTCAACTTCTTTGAGAGGCATATCGCGCAGCGATTCATAGCTCATAAACATTGTAACCTCTTTTACAAGTTCACGGAACTCTTTGCAGGATGTGTCTTTGCTGCGCATGATTGAAATTTTGTGCTGAATCAGCGGATGATCAAATATAATTACGTTATCCATTTTGGTACCTTTCATTATTTGTTTTCTTCTGTTGTATCTGCTTTTTCAACTACGCCGCCGTCGCTGTCAAGTGCGGTTGCGAAGATTGCGTTTTCGCCGAGTTTTGCGGCTTCTTCTTCTCCGCCGAAGTCGTAATCCTTACCGGGAAGAATTGCATTGAGGGCAATTCCGACAATGGATGCAACTGCGAGAGCGGAGAGCGAGATTGTTACGTTTCCGATTGCGAATGTTACCGAGCTGAGGCCGAGTCCGCATACAAGGATGATTGCCGCGATAATCAGGTTACGGCTCTTGGAGAAGTCCACCTTGTTTTCAACGACATTGCGTACGCCGACTGCCGAAATCATACCGTAGAGTATGAACGAGATACCGCCGATTACCGCTGTCGGAATGAGGTTGACAAGTGCTTCGAACTTAGGGCAGAAGGAGAGAATTGCTGCGAAGATTGCGGCAAGACGAATTACTCGGGGGTCGTAAACCTTAGAGAGCGCAAGCACGCCTGTGTTTTCACCGTATGTTGTATTTGCGGGTGCGCCGAAGAGAGAGGCGAGTGTTGTTGCGACACCGTCGCCGACAAGTGTTCTGTGAAGTCCGGGATCCTTAATGAAGTTCTTGCCGACTGTGGAAGAGATTGCCGAGATGTCGCCGATGTGTTCCATCATTGTTGCGAGAGAGATAGGCATAATTGCGACGATTGCGCTTACCACAAGCGAGGTATTCTTGAAGTCCACGCCGCCGAATACCGTATTTTTCCAGAATATCGGGAGGCCGATCCAGTCTGCGCTCTTAAGAGCGTTAAGAGCCTCTACAGAGAAGAGTCTGAGGCTGTCCTTGCCGGCGATTGCTATATATGCGCCGTCTGCTGTTGTCTGTCCGCATACAAGTGCGAGTATGGCGGCAACCGCGCAGGAGCCGAGCACACCGAGGAGAAGCGGGATGATTTTAACCATTCCCTTGCCCCATACGTTAAAGATGACGATAAGCGCGAGAGCGATAATCGCAAGGAGCCAGTTGCTTTCGCAGTTGCTGATTGCACTGCCTGCGAGTCCGAGTCCGATTGCTATGATGATAGGACCTGTGACAACGGGAGGAAAGAATCTCATAACCTTGTTTACGCCGATTGCCTTAATCAGTGCGGCAAGTACAAGATATACAAGACCTGCTGCGGCAACGCCGAGGCACGCGTAGGGGAGAAGCTCTGCTGCGGTCATGTTTTCATAACCTTTTGTTCCGGCAAGTCCGGTTATAGCGGCGTATCCGCCGATGAACGCGAATGACGAGCCGAGGAATGCGGGAACTTTTCCGCGTGTTACAAGGTGAAAGAAGAGCGTTCCGAGTCCTGCCCAGAGCAGTGTTGTTGCTACATTAAGTCCTGTGAGAAGCGGTACAAGTACTGTTGCTCCGAACATAGCGAACATGTGCTGGAATCCGAGCACGATCATTTTCGGTGCGCCGAGAGCTCTTGCGTCGGTAATACCCTCGTCACCGATCACGACTTTTTCTTTTGTTTTTTTCATTGTCATGGTCTCCTTTTTGTTTTTGATTTTATCAATCAATCCGCGTTCTGCGAATAAATTGCCAAAAAAAATTCGACAGATGAAAAATCTGTCGATTATTTGAGAAAAATATTAACGGGGATAAAAACAGAGGTGAAAAGTGAAAGGACGGCGGCTCGGCTGAAATTTATGCTGTTTGCGCATCCCATAATCTTCATCTCGGTATTTCCTTCCCTGTTTTCATTTTCTGTGATTTTATCACATCAAAGGAAGATTGTCAAGCTTTTTTTAATCAAAAAGATAGACAAAGTTCCTTTGATACGATTTTGCTTTTTTGTTTATTATGTCTTATCTCATATTTTTCTTAAGTGCCGCTACCCTACATGCTCTGTTATAGGCTTTGGCAATATAAAGCTCAAGCGGCATTTTTTCGTATTCGTCATTATCGTGTCTGTTCGGCTTACTCTTGGTATTAAGCTCGAAGGTAAGCGGCCCGTCGAAATGGTATTTATTAAGTCTTGATGCTATATCTTCCCAATCGGCTATTCCGTCAAACGGAAGCAGGTGCAGATCGTCTGTCCATGTTATGACTCCGTTATAATCACTGACACCGAGATTATCGTCAAGGTGAGTACCGAGTATACGGTCGCCGTAAAGCCGCATCATGTCCTTACCTCTGTTATAGCAGAGTTCGTGGCCGGTATCCCAACAGAATCCGACGCAGTCAAAATCAGAAAGTCCGTTCATAACCGCGGCAAGATATTCTTCTCCCTCGGTATTTTCGAATGCGACTTTAACGCCGAGCAGTTCGGCCTCTTCGGCAACCCTCCTGAAATTTTCGACTCCGGCTTCATTCGGACTGTGATCTTCAAATCCTTTGAATGTATGCACAATCATAAGGGGAACATCATATTCCGCGCAGTCGCGCAGACAGTCGATAAGTTCTTCCACGGCGGCTTCGGATGCGCTTGATTTTCCCCACATATCGGCGGCTCTGCCGAACGGCGCATGGATAGACTGATAATACATTCCGCATTCGTCGGCCGTTTTTCTGTATTCGGAAATATCTTCGTTCTTACTCCATCCGGTAAAGAAACCGTCAAATCCGGTTTTGGCGAACAATCTGATCTGGTCGGCAGTCGGTATACCGAATTGCTCATTTGTCGAAATACACAGTTTGGTTTTCCACATACCCAAATTTCTCCTTTGAAATTATAATTTACAAATCGGCATTTAAGCCGAAGATTCAAATTCAATCTGATTTATTTGTCGAGTCCCATTCCGCAGCAGCGCACGGCGTTGCGGTTTACGTCAACCAGCATATCAAGCGTTTTATCAAGTCTTTCACCGTTCCTTGAGCGGAAAGCATCAAGCGGCACCCGATCGGTACCTCTGATATATGTTTTTACGCCGTTAACAAAAAAGGTCCCGATTTTATCGGGACCTTTAAGAGCTGTGGTTTTCAGCTCCCGTATGGCCCACCCTGAGGGATTCGAACCCTCGACCAACGGAATCGGAATCCGGTACTCTATCCGGGCTGAGCTAAGGATGGTTTTTACAGTCGGTATTATATCACGAAGAGCTTTTAATGTCAATAAGAGGCGACTTTTTTTTACGAAAAGCCTTGATTTTTTTTATCACGTATGTTATAATTCAGAGCGTAGTCGATTTCGGCGGAAAGATTGAAGTTCGGCTGCACTGCGCTTTTGCCGGTGTGATGGAATTGGCAGACTTGTCGGACTCAAAATCCGATGGTAGCGATACCGTACCGGTTCGACCCCGGTCACCGGCACCAGATAAAAAATCCGAACCCATTAGGTGGGTTCGGATTTTTTATATTCGGCAAGACAAGCTCTTTTTGCGGATATACTTAAATGCGGTCGAGCTTGAAATTTGCAAAAGCAATCCGCATACGCATCCGCCGATTGCCTTCGGATTGCGGTTTATGTCAAATCATTCATCATCCGTTCCGTATGTTTTGCTTTCGTCCGTACGGCCGTTATCTATCTGAATCGTGAGCATTTCATCGGTTTTACCGAGAATATAACCGCCGTCCGCAACCTGTGCGACCGCGATTTTCGACGGCAGTAATGCGGAATCATCGATTTTAACCGTAACAAGCTCATCCGACACAAATTCCGTATCATCGATTACCGTTCCGTCGGCAACAAGTTTACTCCATTCTGTGAAGTTTTCGCCGTAAACAGAGAGAACTCCGTCCGATATTTCACAGCGGGTTATTACTATATCTTTGACGCCGAGGCGCATATCGGTAATCTTCGGATAATACTCGGTATTGCCTCCGTAGACATATCTCGGTGATATTCCGCCGAGAATATTATATCCTATCATATCGTATTCAAGGTCCTTGAACCATTCGGCATAATTCGGATCGTCGGCGTAAAACTGGTGAAGTTTTGTCATAAGTCCGTTGCTTATTCCGAGCAGTTTAAGCACATTTGAGCCGAGCTGATACGAATATATGTCGCCGATCTCTTTTCCGCTGTCCTCAAGTCCGTAATTCGACAAAATGATATACGGGGTTTTATAAATCGAGCCGCTTTCGAGTTCATTATCGTCTATCGAAAGACTGGGGAGATGGTCGCCGTACAGAACAACAACCGTTTTTTCATCGAAGGCGTCAACTGCGTCCATCAGCTCCTTTACAAACTCGTCTGTTTCGGAAAGCTGATTGACATAATATTCGAGTCCGTTTATATCCGAAAGTCCGCCCTCGATTTTACCGTCAATGAAACTTGCGGTAATTTTCGACGTATAATCTTCGGGCAGTGCATTCGGAGGATATTTTCCGTGGCCCTGCACGGTTACGGTCATCACAAAATCGCTTCCGTCGGTTGAACGGAGTGCATCGAAGATTTCGGATGTCAATACATTGTCTTTCGGCCATGCTCCGCTTATGTTATACTCGGCATCGCACATATATTCGAGAGGAGTAAAGCTCTGAAATCCGAGATTCTGATAGACTTTATGCCGCTGATAGAAGGTTCCGCGGTAGTTATGAACAGCGTGAGTCGAGTAACCTATTTCGGAAAGATTATAAGCTATGCTTTCGCATGTATAACCGGTAAGCACCGTTTTATAAGGATGTTCTCCCGCGCCGAAAATATTAACGCTCATACCGGTAAGAATTTCAAATTCGGTATTTACCGTACCCGCGCCGAGCACGGGAACGGTCAGGTAGCCGCTTATCCCGCGTTCCGAATATTCGGTGAAATTCGGTATCGGATTTTCCGAAAAAGTAACGTTTTTCAGATCGTTTACATTGAAAAACGACTCGAGCTGCACAAATATGATATTGGGCTTTTCGGCGGGCTCTTTATCGGCATGCTTTTTAAGTGCCTCGAGTATTTCATCTATCTTATTATCCGAATAATCGGTAGGCGTTTCTATTCCCCTATCGACCACGCTCGTGCAGAAGCAGTACGGAAATCCGTATGCATTATAGGCATCGGGTAGATTTGTGAATTTATCGGGCAGAAGATTTGCCGCTTTTCCGAACATCCACGCCGCAGGCATAAGGGCAAATGCGCAAAGCGCGGCAACAGCCGATTTTCGGATATTTGTTTTACTTTTCGGAGCTTTTACCGCAAGAAATACCACAAATCCTATTGCAACAAGAATTGCGGCGCATATTGCGACTATCTGAAATTTATCAAGATATATCTCTATTATCGGAAATACAGTCGGAAGATTGAGAATATCTATCACCGAAAAAGGTGTGACGCGGCAGAGAGTAACTATACCGTTGGTGATGCCGAGTCCGAGCCAGACAAATGTGACAAGCGTTGAAACGAAAAGTTTTTTTCGGACAAAAAAGACGGGAACAAATGTTACGAAAATAATAAGAATGTTCAGAGAGAAAAAGTAAAATGATTCGAACACGAACACAAGTCCGCTTTTTACCGAGTGTCTGCTCACACATTCGATTGTAAATTCAAGCAAAATCGACAGGATAAGGTAGAGTCTGATATGCGCGAAAAAGCGGAGATTATTATCGGCATCGCGGGAGGCAACAATTTTCGCTGTCTTTACGGCAGCATCCTTAATCGCGTTCCAAACTTTTTTTACAAAGTTCATTTTCCCGTTCTCCTTTCATAAACCGATTTCGGGGGTGCGTTCTGCGCTTGCAGTCCGAACCCCCGATGCTTTGTTTCAGTCAGCCGAAATCAGTGAGCCGCGATTATACCGCGCAGAAAATCGGCGGCTGTTTTTATATCTTCAGCGGGATTTTCTCCGCATTCGCGCTCGATAGTAAGAAATCCGCGGTAGCCTATTTCATCAAGGGCCGCAAGATATTTCGGAAAATCGACATTTCCCTTTCCGAGAGGAAGCTCGTCAAACGACGGACCGCGGTCGGTACATGTATCGGGTTTTACTCCGTATATCATTTCGGGATCCTTTTCAAAATGTCTGACGCCGTCTTTGGCATGGGTATGCACGATATAATCTTTGAGCGTATGAACGGCTTTTACCGGATCGTCGGCGGTTACCATTACGAGATTTGCCGGATCGAGATTGACTGCGACTCCGTGCGAGCCGAGTCCGTCAAGAAATCCGCGCAATGTTGCGGCGGTTTCGGGGCCTGTTTCGATTGCGAAATGGGCATCGACCGAGTCGGCATATTCGGCAAGCTCAAGGCATGCGTTATGCATAATCTCATATCTCGGATTCGACATATCGGAAGGGACAACGCCTATGTGCGTTGTAACGACATTGCTCCCGAGTTTTTTTGCGAGATCGAGTATTCTCTTCGATTTTTCTATGAGTTCGGGATTAAGTTCGGCATTGCCGAATCCTCTGCCGAGGTCGCCGCATATTGCCGAAAAAACAAGGCCGGAATCATTCATCATGGAAAGAATTTCTCTGATTTTGTCATCGGTCATATTTTCGGGCGAATGTTCGCCCGATGTGGCATACATCTGAACACCCTTGGCACCGATTTTCTCGGCGGCCTTGATTGCGTCTTTAGTCGGCAGTCTGAACGAGTCGAGCATTGCTCCGATAGGAAAATTATACATTTTACACCTCAATTATATTTTTTCATCGTTTGAATTATTTAAGCCATTCTTTAAGATATGATTTCAGCGTATCGTAAAGTCCGAATTTTACGACAAGGAAAAGGGCTGCCGCGGAAAGGACAAAAAGTACGGCAATAACGATCCATGTTTGGGTGTTTACTTTCAGCTTTTTCGGGCTCCCCGCCACAAGTTTCATTTTGGCCAGCGCAGGGGAAATCGCCGAGATAAACACGACAAGAATCAACGCCTCAAAAGGAAATGTTATAAGTGCTTTCAGCACTGTCAGCATTACGCTGTAAAAAGTATAGCTCTTATCCGAATAAAAGAGTCTGTAATACAAAATCATTATGAGCGGATTGAGAATAAAATTACAGCTTATGACAACGGCAACACGCGAAAGAACCACCCTGAGTGCCGTGATTTTGGCGCGGTAAAGAAAAAGCGCAAAAACAAAGCATCCGAGCATCTCGACGAAAACAAACGGGAAGAAATAAGGTCCGCTCGGAAACAAAATACAGCTGAGCGTATCGCTGAGCGCTCCCGAAAACAGTCCGACAAGCGGTCCGTATATCATTGAGCCTGCCGCGCTTATCCAAAATGACAGATTTATCGTCAGATTGGGTGCAATCGCAAGGGCATTCGACCACGGGCGAAGTGCCACACGCACGGCGGCGACAAGTGCCGCGATAAGCAACATTTTAAGATCGGCAAATTCGGATGCCGCGAGTTTCCAGTATGCCGCCGAGAACGGATTTTTGAAAACGGTCTGCAAATCTCTTTTTTTACTCTTATTATACATAAAACCTCCTCCTACAGTATTCCGCAACAAAAAATTGCCGCATGAGGAAGAGCATCCTTATGCAACAGCGGGATGCGGGGCCGCAACCGCAACAGTCTGCTGTTTTCGTCCGTGCGGCAACTCCCCGTCCGCCCGACACTTAACGCTGTGGCCCCTACTCTGCAAGTAAGAAAATTATAACATATCTGAGGCGCTCAGTCAATAGCAAATTCAACATTTTGAAATCTGTCACGGCAATGTACTGTATTAAATTAACATTTATATTATTGACATTCGGTCTCCCGGATGATATAATGAACAAAAATTATATACGGCCGCATACAATGTGCGGAAAAGAATCAAAGGATCATTCGATGAATGAAATAATCAGTAAAATAAAA
The DNA here is from genome assembly GCA_963628435.1 of bacterium. Classification (GTDB taxonomy): domain Bacteria; phylum Bacillota; class Clostridia; order Oscillospirales; family CAG-272; genus CAKSQF01. Next base: position 47,239 of record CAVGEY010000005.1, on the reverse strand, counting down.
AAAATATACAATGAACACAAAGAGCTTATTCTTTATTTGATTTTCGGCGTTATGACTACCGCGGTAAGCTATATTTCATACGCCGTTTTCTATTATGCGGTAACAAAATCCGGCTTTGCCTCAAACGTCTTTTCGTGGATTATTTCGGTAACATTTGCGTTTATAACCAACAAAATTTTCGTGTTCGAGAGCAAAGATTTCTCATTCGGAAAATTTTTCGCCGAATTTATGTCATTTTACGGCTGTCGTCTGCTTTCGGGCATTCTCGAAACATTTATCATCTGGATTACGGTTGACAAACTCGGATACAATTCCATGCTTATGAAAATAATTGTGGGAATTGCGGTTGTAATTCTGAATTATGTTTTCAGCAAACTTTTTGTATTCAGAAAGAAAAGATAATCTTTCACTGCGGTCTTACATTTTGCAAAAAGCCGCGAACATTCAAAAGAAAGGCGGTAGCAAAAATGATTCTGTATACGGTAATTCCGTGCTACAACGAAGAGGCGGTCATACGCGAAACGGCGTCAAGGCTTAAAGAAAAGTATTATGCGCTTTGCGCAGACGGCAGAATTTCGGGCGAGAGCCGAATTCTGTTTGTCAACGACGGCTCGCGCGACAACACATGGAATATCATTTGCGAGCTTCACGAATCCGACAGAATTTTTACCGGAATTTCGCTTTCTCGCAACCGCGGCCATCAAAACGCGCTTATTGCCGGCCTTATGACGGCAAAAGAATCGGCTGATGCCGTTATTTCAATGGATGCCGATCTTCAGGACGACATAAACGTCATTGACAAAATGCTGGAAAAGTACAACGACGGATGCGAAATCGTCTACGGAGTCCGCAGCAGCAGAGAAAAAGACAGCTTTTTCAAACGAACATCCGCGCAGTCCTTTTACAGAATGATGAATTTTATGGGAGCCGAAACAATTTACAATCACGCAGACTGCCGTCTTATGAGCAGACGTGCGCTTGATGCCTTGGCCGAATACAAAGAGGTTAATCTGTTTCTCCGCGGTCTTATTCCGATGATCGGGTTTAAGTCGGATATTGTATATTACGAACGTGCAAAACGATTTGCGGGCGAGAGCAAATATCCTCTCGGAAAAATGATCTCATTCGCAGTCGACGGCATTACCTCTCTCAGCGTAAAGCCGATAAGGATAATCACATTGATCGGCTTTTCTGTTTTTCTTCTCAGCATTGTGATGTTCATTTACACTCTTATCAGATTTTTCGGCGATCAGACAGTTGACGGATGGCCGAGTCTTATCGTATCGATATGGGCAATCGGGGGACTTATTCTCCTGTCAATCGGAATAGTCGGCGAATATATCGGGAAAATCTATCTCGAAAGCAAAGCCCGTCCGCGCTATCACATAGAACATGATCTTGACAGCAAAACGGAAAATGAAAGATAAGATACCCGGTTTACATAAAACAATCGGGACGTTTCCCGATTATTCATCCGAAAATCGGAAAGACGGCAGGTCGGACAATATATTTGCTCTCATTATATCATTTATTTCGGCATTTGTCGTAATCATGATTTGCTCGCAGTCATCCTTTCTCTATCCGATAAACAGCTGGGTTGACGCGAACTGCTTTTTTACGGTCGGAAAAGCGATGATGAACGGGAAAGTCGTCTATCGCGACATTTACGAGCAAAAAGGGATACTGCTTTATTTTCTGCACGGAATCTGCACGCTTATCTCGAATGACAGTTTTATCGGAGTGTTTTTCCTCGAGGTCATCTCGGCGACCTTTTTTCTTTTCTTTTCATACAAAGCGATGCGACTTTACTGCGGGAAAACATCGGTCTTTTTCCTGCCGATAATAGCTGCCCTGACATATTCGTCATACTCCTTTTCAATCGGCGACAGTGCCGAAGAACTTTGTCTGCCGCTGCTTTCGGCTTCGCTTTTTCTTTTCCTTCGTTCAATGAGAGAGCGTCGCTCCCTGAAATTTTCGGAGGCGCTGATTATAGGTCTGCTTTCGGGTGCGGTTCTCTGGGTAAAATACACCATGCTCGGCTTTTTTATCGGTGCGGCCTTGATTTTGCCGTTTTCGGCACCGACAAGAAAAAATCCGAGGGAGTTTCTTGTTTTCATCGGCGGAGTTTTATCCGGCGTATTTATTATAACGGTTCCGTTTTTCATATATTTTGCGGTGAACAATGCCCTATCCGACTGGTTTACCGTTTATTTTTACAACAACATCTTTCTGTATTCGGGCAGCGGCGGAACGATTATTGACAAATTAACTTTCGCCTGCGGCGGTGCGTATGCGAACTTTTTATCGAACGGTACGGTAAGTCTTTTCATAATTATCGGAATTATCTACGTTCTGCTCTTCTTCGACATTACCGAAAAGTTCGAGGTCATTTTATCGTTTCTGCTTCTGACGATTTTCATCTACATCGGCGGAACGGCTTATTTCTACTACTTTCTGATTGAGGCGGTCTATCTGCCGCTCGGTTTCATCCCGATAATCAGGCTTTTCGAAATAATATCCGCAAAAACGGGCGGCGAATCTGCCGAAACCGTGTGTTCGAGTCGATCGGTCAATGCCGTATCGGTTCTATGCGCGCTGCTGTTTTTATCTGCCTCGGCAATCATTTCACTAAGTTGCAGCATGAATGTGAAAATGATGGGTAAAGACAGGGAGTCGCTCCCGCAGTACAGATTCGCGAAAATCATAAATGAGCGCGAAAACGCGACTCTTCTGAATTACGGATGGCTTGACGGGGGATTTTATACCGCCGCGAACATCATCCCCGACTGCAAGTTTTTCTGCCGTCTGAACATGGCCGACCTGCCCGAAATGGACAAAACGCAAAACATGTGGCTTGACGAAGCAAAATGCGATTTCGCAGTTACCTACGGAAGCCCGCTTTATCATGAAAATTACATTACGATAGACAGCTGCAGCATGATCGGTTTCTTCGGAAGCGAAGAAACATATTATCTTTCGGCCAAAAAAACGGATTTATATAATTCAAACGACAAATAAAGAAACAGAGGAAAACAACATGACTATGCCAATCAACACAAACGAAGACTACATACCGAGAGTTATCGAAAAGCAGAAAAACATTGCACTTATCGCGCACGACTTCAAAAAAGCGGAGCTTGTCGAGTGGTGCCAAAAAAACAAGCAGATTCTCGAACGCCATTTTCTGGTAGGTACGGGAACAACCGCAAAAATCATTTCGGAGATGACAGGACTTCCCGTAAGGGGATTTAACAGCGGCCCTCTCGGCGGTGATCAGCAGGTCGGTGCAAGAATTGTGGAAGGCCGCATTGACATGATGATTTTCTTCTCGGATCCGCTGACCGCACAGCCGCATGACCCCGATGTAAAAGCTCTGCTGCGTATAGCACAGGTTTACGACATTCCGATTGCCAACAACAGAGCAACCGCCGATTTTATGATTACATCTCCCTACATGAACACCGAATACACTCATTACATCGTTAACTTCCATAAAAAAATATCCGATCGTGCTTCCGACATCGAAAGTTCGGGCAGAATTTCGGACAGCAAAGAAAAATAATACAAAACATCCTCCGATTATGTTTTCGGAGGATGTTTTGTATTATCCGCAGACTTTATCAAAAAGTGTATTCGCATACTTGCCGACCGTCGAGCAGAAATAGGCTATCAGAATAATCTCGAGTGCGCTTGAAAGGCGTTCCTTCGCGCCGTCAACGGGTTCGACATAATCTTTAATCACATTTGATATAACGGTTTTAAGTTCATCATCGGTTTCGTATTCTTTTTCGGTAAAATCATCATACGAGCGGCAAATATAATCATAAAGCACCGATTCGGGGACTATATCATCGTTTTTATCATCGATTTCGCCGTTTATATAGTGAAGCAGAAAATCGATGTGTTCAAGAAGCATGCAGCTTCGCAGCATATTTATTATAAGGATTCTCGCAAGCTGATCTTTCGTATATTTCTTATTGGTCGTTGTTCCGATCCATCCTCTTTTCACCCAGTTTTGCAGAGTGGACCCGTCTACGCCCGACACATCCCTTATCTGTGAGAGCATAATTCCGTCCGAAATATAAAAAATCTTATCGAGAAATTCCCTTCCGGTAACATTTCCCATCTCGTCTTTTTTTCTTACCGTTCCGGGAATGAGTCCGGATTCAACCGCGAATTTCATTTTACGCACCTCTTGACTTTTATTTAACCGTATTACGCGATACGCCTATTATAGCACGCATTCATGTGATTGTCAAGTATCGACGCGCATCAAATTCGATTATACGCCGCCGTTTTCGAGAGCACGGTCGCGCTCCATCTCAAGTCTGCATCTGGTTTCATAGCTTCCCTGCTTATCTTTATAGAGATAGAGTCTGCCGTTATCCATCATATAAATTTTATCTGCATGTTCGGCGATTGTCATATCATGCGTTACCATTATAAGCGTCTGTCCGATTTGCTCTTTAATTTCGAGAAGCAGATTTACCACCTCATCTGCATTTTTACGGTCAAGATTTCCGGTGGGCTCATCGGCGAAGAGAACCTGCGGTCTGTTTATAAGCGCTCTGGCGATTGCGACACGCTGCTGCTGTCCACCCGAAAGTTCGGACGGAAGATGTCCGAGACGATTGCCTATACCGAGCATTCTTACTGTTTTTTTGAGATGTTCGTTAAAACTCTCATCGCTTTTATTACACATTACGGTCGGAACAAGGATGTTTTCCAATGCCGTGAACTGCGGAATCAGATTATGTTTTTGAAATATCATTCCGACAAATTCTCCTCTGAATTTCGAGAGTTTATCTGCCGAAAGAGAGGTTATTTCATTGCCGTGAATGGTTATGCTCCCGAAATTCGGCCGATCAAGTCCCGCGAGCAGATTTATCAAGGTTGATTTGCCCGATCCCGATGCACCCATTATCGCAAGAAATTCGCCTGCGTCAACCTTAAGCGAAACATGATCGACTGCGTTTATTGTCTGATCATACTGTTTATACTGTTTGACAAGATCGTGTGCCTCAAGCATTATTCCCATTTTCGAGCTTATCCTTGCCTTTCCTCAGAATTTTATTTTTGCGGTCATTCAATCCATTTTCACGAAAATATCTTCGGCATGATAGCCATACTCCCGCAAAGGCTCCGATTGCCGCAACCGCCATGCCGGCGATAATCACACCGAACGGATAATTATATTCAAAGCATACGATTTCGTCGCTTCCGCAAACAAGTCTGAACACATTCGGTATATTCATAAGCGACCAAACAAGCCGCGAAATCAGAGTTGCCGAAATCAAATGGGAAAAGGCCGTCAATGCCGAAACGAAAAGACCGTCAACAAAAAATATTTTTTTGATATCGGCTCCTACCGCGCCCATTGCGATATACGAATCAAATTCTTCCTGTCTTTTTCTGTAGAAAATCGAAAGCGACAGTATTTCAACGGCGGGAACTGCGGCAAGCGCACAAATTCCGAAAAAATCGAGAAGTTTCGGCCGGTTTTTATTTTTTTCGATTATTCTGTCGACACGTGAATCAAGGTTTGTGAGTTTCAGATTAGAATAGTAATCCCGTGCATTTCTGAGATTTATGCCGAGCAGTTCAAAGTCGCTGTCGCTTATATCATCGTCAACAACGAGTTTCACCTCATCATACGCCACATCCTCATGTGTAACCGTCTTATATGCGGATGAATTCATATACACAAGGACAGCCGTATCCGACGGAACACCGGATATAACGGCGCCGACTGTAAATGTCCGGTAAACATAGGCGTAATTCTTAAGTCTTCCCGAAAGTGCGTTGTTTTTATCAGATCCGAACGCCGGCTCTTCCTCCTCACCGGTAAGGCGAGAATCTACGGCAACGCGAATTTTATCTCCGACTTTAATCCCGAATGTCTTTTTTCCGCCGACAGAATCGGACACGGCAATCATCGAGCTGTCGTTTATCACATCATCAAGGCTTCCGCTTACGGCATAACCGCAAAAATCGATCCATTCGGCGACATCTGCGTCAAGCGCGAGAAAATCGACATCCGAAAATCCCGTTTCGTCATCCCTGCGGTATCCGATATTTCGTTTTACCGATTTACTGTCAACAAAAATGTGCGAGTTGCAGTCATACGCGTTGACGGCACTTTCTTTACAAACGCCGACGACGCCCGAAATCGAATGCAAATCGGCATACACACTGCTGTCGCAGGTATACTCGTATGATACCGTCCTGACCGTTTCGAATTCTCCCTCGGCATCCTCGGGTACCGGATTACCGTCAGAATCGACCTTAATCTCCGTTATCGTCGGCTCAAATTCAAGCTCATACTCGAAGGTCGGCATTTCGACCGCCTCTTCGCATATATCCGCGATATAGGCGGCAGATGCAAAAACAAGCGTAAACGCGACGGTAAAAGCGGTGAGCCGCAGAAGATAATTACGAAATCTGAAAAGCGAAAGTTTTTCGAGTCCTGCCGAAAATGAAAAGCTGCGGATATCGGTGCTTGTTCTCGGAGAGCATATAAGATCGGAATTATCCTCGGCCACGATAAGTTTAACAGGCGGTTTTGACGCGATTTTTCCGAATGTGGCAAACGACGCGGCAAGAGCCGCCGCAAGTGTCAGAACAAACGACAAAGGGATCGCATACGGGCAAAACACGAATCCGAGGCCGGAATTTTTTACGATAATCAGGCTTATAATATTTGACAGGATCGCGGACGGGACTATAAGTATGAGATTGAGAATAAGCATTTCCCAAAAAGATGCAGAAAAAAGCTTTCCGAAATCGGCACCGAATGACATATATATACCGTAGGCAAAACTGTAAAATGACGATACGGTATAGTGAAGAACTCTGAGCACGGCGACGGCAAGTGCGAAAATCGCCGTAATCGCAAGAAATGTGAAAAAGCGGTAAAGAAGGGCGTTCAGCTCATAATTCAGAAGAGGAGTTATATATTCGTCAAATTCGCCTTCTTCTTTCAGGCTCTCATAAAATCTTGTGCAGAACTCGTCATAGCAGGCTCCCTTATTATCACCGATAAAAGCAATTTCAACATCATAAACGCTGTATTCAGTGCCTGTTTCGAGCATTCCATCGGATATTTCGCCCCCGGCAATTTGAAAGAATCTATCCTCATCACTCTGGCGTGACTCATACTGAGTCAGCGCGGCATACTGCGTGGAGTTCAATCCGAGCAATTTTACGTGGTAGACAATTCCGTTATTATTGGTAAACTGCCGCTCGAGAATTTCCTTTTGGGAGCGCTCATAATTATAGCGTATCGAAAGAGTTGTGCATAGCAGACTTTGCAGCAGAAAGAGCAGCAGGAAAAAGCAGGCATACTGTCTGAACTTGGTAAAAAGATTTTTTGACGCCATTTTTACATTCTTTTTCAGATATTCGCGAGCTTCCATACAGACAGTTCCCTCCTTTCATACTTTTTTACAAAAAGAGACTGTTTCATAAGATAAAATGAAACAGTCTCGTTTAGATCAGGTCCTGACGCTGTAATTAGGCGCTTCTTTTGTTATATTTATATCGTGAGGATGCGATTCACGCAGTCCGCCTGCCGTAATTCTGATGAACTTACCGTTTTGCTTCAATTCCTCAATGGTTGCCGTTCCGCAATATCCCATACCCGAGCGCAGTCCGCCCATAAGCTGGAACACGGTTTCGGAAAGCATTCCCTTATAAGGTACGCGTCCCTCAACTCCCTCGGGAACGAGTTTCTTAGAGCCGGACTGGAAATAGCGGTCTTTACTTCCCTTTTCCATAGCGGCGAGCGATCCCATTCCGCGGTAAACCTTGAAGGAACGCCCCTGATAGATTTCCATTTCGCCGGGTGCTTCATCACATCCCGCGAAAAGCGATCCGATCATAATAACATCGCCGCCTGCGGCAATGGCTTTGGTAATATCGCCCGAATATTTGATTCCGCCGTCGGCAATTACGGGAATACCGTATTCTTTTGCGACTTCATACACATCGTTAACGGCAGTAAGCTGCGGAACTCCGATTCCGGCGACAATTCTTGTCGTACAGATTGACCCCGGGCCTATTCCCGCTTTAACCGCATCGGCACCCGCTTCGATAAGATCGCGCGCGGCTTCGCCGGTCGCTATATTGCCCGCAATCAGCTGGCAGTCGGGGAATGCCGCCTTAACCTTTTTTACGCAGTCTATAATTCCCTTTGAATGTCCGTGTGCGCTGTCAAGCACAAGAAAATCGGCGCCGACCGCAAGGAGTGCGCCCGCGCGTTCGAGAACATCGTTTGTTACGCCGATTGCAGCGCCGCAGATAAGTCTTCCCTTTTCATCCTTTGCCGAATTCGGATATTTGGATGCTTTTTCGATATCTTTTATGGTGATAAGACCTTTAAGTACGAAATTTTCATCGACAAGCGGGAGTTTTTCGATTTTATGTTTAGAGAGGATGAGCTCCGCCTCTTCGAGAGTCGTTCCGACCGGTGCAGTTACGAGATTTTCCTTAGTCATTACATCCTTTATTTTACAGGAGTAATCTTTCAGAAAACGCATATCGCGGTTGGTGATGATACCGACGAGTTTCTTGTTTTCATCGCAGATCGGCACACCCGATACCTTATATTTACCCATAAGAGCGTCTGCTTCATAGACATAATTTTCCGGACCGAGGCAGAACGGGTTGGTTATGACGCCGTTTTCCGAACGTTTGACACGTTCAACCTCATCTGCCTGCTTTTCAATCGTCATATTCTTATGAATAACGCCCGCACCGCCTTCTCTTGCTATTGCGATTGCGAGTTTCGATTCTGTTACCGTATCCATAGCCGCGCTCATCAGCGGAATGTTCAGCACAATCTTTTTTGTAAGATGTGTTTCGAGTCTTACCGTTGACGGCAGCACTTCGCTCTTTTGAGGAATCAAAAGGACATCATCAAATGTCAGTCCTTCTTTCACGAATTTTGAACTGTCCATCTATATATCTCCTTATCTGTAAATATTTTTCCTATTATAATACACATTGATTTTTTTGTCAAGCGTAAAAATATCTCGGCCGTTATATGCGGCAAGCCCGTCGCAATATGGCGGCGGGCTTGATGCTTAATATTATTTTTTCGAGAACCATACAAGCATTTCGCATTCATCTCTGTTTGCGAAAGCATAATACGGTATGAATTTGACTTTTACATCCTCATATTTATCGCGCGCTCTGCGGTAGGGCTCACCGTCATCGAACGGCAGTCTGCGCTTACCGTTTGCCATAACCGCGATAACTCCGAGCTCGCTGTCAAATTCTTCGGCGGTTTCGGATGTATCGACGATTATATCGCGCAGGTCATCTCCGTTATCGACACCTTCCATGCAATATACAATCGGTCCGCGAATGAGTGCGTATCTGTTGCAATCGGCCTCGGCCTTCGGATTTGCCTCAACGGCATACGGTGTCATATCGAAATCAACCGTAACCGTCTTACCGTCGGTTACATCGAAATATGCGTATCCGTCAACCGTTTCGCCCTTGTAGTTATCGCACCATCCGGGCACACGTACCGCAAGTCTTGCGGGCTCGCCGTGATAGGTAATCTCCACTTTGCCGTTTGCGGGATAGTCGGTCTTCTGCGAAAGTTTTACCTTTTTGCCGCCGAGCTCGAATTCGGCTTCCGACTGCATAAACTGCTGCACGTAAATGAGATTATCGTCATCCGATTTGGTATACATAAAGCTGTCAACTACGGGAATGAGTCTTGAAATGTTAGGCGGGCAGCAAGAGCAGCCGAATACCTTCTGACGGCGTGAAAGCGGGAAATGGATTCCGCCGTTATATCTGTCGCGTGTGCGCAGACGCGGAATAACCTCAAGCGGATTTTCATAGAAGAACGCCGTTCCGTCAAGAGATACGCCCGAAAGGAATCCGTTATAGATTTCCTTTTCTACCGCATCGGCATATTTGCGTTTATTTTCGATAAGGAGCATACGATGAGCGAAAATCGCGAGACCGTAGGATGCGCAGGTTTCGGTATATGCGAGCAGATTCGGCAGGTCGTAATCGATTGTAAATGCTTCACCTGCGGATGTTGAGCCTATTCCGCCCGTGACATACATTTTCTTATAGTACATATCGTCGAATACGCGGCGGCAGGCATCGGCAAGTTCTTTATCATCGTTGATTTTCGCGAGATCTGCCATTGCCGAATACAGATATGTCGCTCTGACCGAATGTCCGACAGCCTCGTTAATCTCTCTTACCGGTCTGTCCGACTGGTTATAGCTGTCCCCCGGTTCCGGTATCTTTCCGCGTTCGTCAATGAAATAGGTCGCAAGGTCAAGATAGCGCTTTTCGCCGGTATACTTATAAAGTTTTACAAGCGCAAGTTCGATTTCCTCATGTCCGGGAGTAAAGAATCCGGCGTCGCGGTCGATTTTGAATCTTCTTTCGATATAATCGGCATATTTGCACATTGCCTTAAGGAGTTTGCTCTTACCGGTCGCTCTGTCATAAGCAACAGCCGCCTCGATAAAATGTCCCGCACAGTAAAGTTCGTGCCAGTCGCGGTTGGTAAAGCGCTTTGTGGGATCGATATGCTGGAAATAGCTGTTGAAATAGCCGCACGGTTCCTGCTTTTCAACTATTTGGTCGACAATATCGTCAACCAGCTTTTCAAGCTCGGGCTCACGCTTTCTCTCGGTGATATAGGCAACTCCCTCAATCCATTTTGCCATATCGGAATCCCAGAAAATATGCGGCTTATTCGGCATACCCTCTTTCCAGTTGAATTTGAGAGCTTCAAATCTGCCTGTTTCATAGAATCTGTCATAAATACTGTGGATTGTGGTATTTCTTACCATATCCTGTTTTTGTTTCCAAAAACCGCCTGTGATTTCGGTTTGTTCAAATGTCACAAGTTCCATAATTTTACTCCTTTATCAAAAAACTGTTATAAGGTATTGACTTAATTGTACAGTTGCACTATAATTATATTACATAAACGTACAAATTACAACTGCAAAATGGTGTAGCTAAGGGGTAAAAATCCGACTATGTTTGACGGCGTTCGATATATTCACGGGGGTAAATTCATATCAAAAGGCAGTTGGGCACAATCCGACCGCATTATTGACAGTTTTGAAATTATAATAATGATCAAGGGTGTCGCATACATAAATGTCGGCGGTATTGACCGAACGCTTCTGCCGGGTGATGTACTCAGGATAAATCCCGGAATCAGGCATTTCGGATACAGAGCGAGTGAAATCGAGACATCTTTTTACTGGCTTCATTTTATTACCGACGGGAATGTCGATGACGGGTTTCCGCCCGAAATGTTCACCCCCGACGACAGCTATCAATCCGAGCTGATCTGCCGCCAGATAATTCACTGCGAACGTGCCGACGGATATCCGCGTGAAACCTGCGATCTGCTTATGCGGGTGCTTCTGGCCGAGCTGTGCGTACAAAGCCGCGGTTATTCCGAAAAAGACAGCCGTGTTTTCCGCTCAATCTGCGATTTTATCCGAAAAAACAGCGACCGCATGCTTCGGGTATCCGATATTGCCGCCGAATTTTCATACAACGAAGATTATCTCGGCAGGCTTTTCAAAAGATACTATCCTGCGGGGATAAAGGCATATATTGATGCCAAAAAGATGGAAAAACTGAAAAAAGAGCTGATTTCGGGTATATCGGATTTGAAAACGATTGCGGTTGAAAATTCATTTTCTGATTACAGATATTTTCTCAAATACTTCAGATACCACGAGGGCATTACGCCGTCAAAATTTCGCGAAACCTACTGTGTGCAAAACATAAACAACAAATAACCCGACGGATTTTCCGTCGGGTTATTTTATGCCCGATATTTTATTCTTTCACTACAAATGCGAAAGGCAGGCGCCATGATGTGCTGCTGTAATAAAGAGTTACGCTCGGTCTTAAATATTCGCCTTTATAATACATACATGACGAGCTGCCGCCGTCAAGATTTGCGGCATTGACTGCGCCGTACTCCTTCATGATATTTATAAGGTCGGACGCCGATGCGCCGAGATGTCCCGATGATCCTCTTCCGTCGGTTACGAGCAGGAGGAGCGCGCCGTCGGCTCTCTGTCCGATTGCGGTACGCGGATTCAGTCCGCTTCCCGCACCGTTAAGCTCCCTCGCCTGACCGTTTATTATCAGCTTTACGAAATGGTTGTTTATATCGCTGCTCTCTTCCTGGAATGTTGTGGCATCTCTGATTTTATATTCTTTTATAATCTGTTCGACTTCTTTTGCGCTCTTGCCGTCGATGTCGATAATCTGAAGGATATTATCCTCCGTAAGTCCGATAAGCACAAGTCCTTTATAGCTTTCGGGTTTATTGTATTTGATTACACCGCCGCTTACGACAACCCCGAGCGGTCTGCCGCCCTTATTGCCCGACGAGTAGTAAATTCCGCCGTTTATACCGCCGATGGCTCCTGCGCTCTCGACGATTTTATCAAGCGTTTCGCCGTACTCTCTCCATTCTTTTATTGTGGCAAGGCTTACCTTTGAAGGATCTTTGACTATCATAAGCTGCGCTTCAAACAGTCTGCCGTTGTCTGCGGGTATAGTTATAATCTCGATATCTTTTTCGGGCTCATCCCCTTTTTTATCGGGATCCTTTGTATCGGTCTTATCGACATCGATTTTGATAATGCCGGGATCGACATCATCGGTCATTTCCTTCATCGAGTTTTTATTGACGATTTCCTGTATTTCATCGGAGGACAGGTACCATGATACGAGAAATTTCATCTGTCCCGTTTCGAGAATAGTCGTTACGAATGTTGATTTTGCCGCGGGAGATATATCGCTGCATATAAGCCGCATTGCGAAATAGAGTGTCGCGGCTATTGCAACGACGGTAACAAGGAGAAAGATAAGAACCGCGAGCAAAACCGCGAGAATCTTTTTTCCAACCGATCCGCTTTTTCTTTGTTTACTCTTCGCGTTCATTTTTATTCTCCTTTCGCAGATGATGCGGTATTGTCTTTATATGTGGCGAGCAGCCAGCAGGGGTTATCATTGCCGTCATCGGTATCGTCATATTTGACAAAGTAAAGTGTGGCATTTATTGTGCTTTCTTTTATTTCTCCGGTACGCGTCAGCTTCATGCGTTCGGTAAGTTTGACATCGCACGAAAAACAGTCTTCGCCGTATCTTATATATCCCGAAACGCTTTCATCGACAAATGTCGGATTAAGCAGAGTATGTGCCGATGTAAATGTAATATCGACGTTTTTGCCCCACTCGCTGAAATAATTATACATTGTCGTATCTTTAATCAGATATTTGGCGAATTTCGAGAATCCGTGGTTTTTACCCGACAGGTCATCGGTCATAAAAAGGCTCCATGTTTCGACGCATTTGAGCACATCGATTTCTTCCGAGATTTCATCGGGTAATGAATCTGATTTTACAAGGTCGGTTATTTCAAGATAACCCGTCGCATAATCCATTTCGACATTTCCGCCGAGATTATCGGTTATCTTTACCTCGGGAGCTTCGCCGCTTACGACAAGGCAGGATACCTCGTAACTTACCGTATACGGAACTTCGGATATATAGTTTTTAAGGATATCGAATCCGGGCATATCGGTTTTTGTATATCCGTCCTGCGATATCGTCCTTCCGCCTACCGTAAGAGTGTAAGACGACGGAATCGTGATTTTGAATGTTTTGAGTGCGATACTGTCCATATTGCTCTCATCGACATTCATAGTATGTCCGAATTCGTCCGCGACGGTGATATTTTCTATTTTCATAAGCGATGAAACGCTGTACGAAAGCTTTCCGTCATCGGTCGGCGTACCCTCGACCGATTCTCCGCCGACACTTACCGTAAGTCCTTTCGGAAGTGTCATCGAGCAGTTATAAACGGTAGGCTCGACTGTGTCCGACACCCAGTCAAGGCATGTAAACACAAGCAGTTTTGTGCGCTCGTTTGAGCCTGTTATTCTGAGTTTCGCGATTTGGGTATCGCCCGAAAAAATTCCGTAATATCTGACGCTTGTTCCGTCCGATGCCTCGTCATCGCCGAGTCCGGAAAGCTGTTTATAGGTGAGATTACCTGCCGCAACAAGCTCTACATAAGGTTTTACGAGCGGTGAGCTTTCATCAAATGTTCCGGCATAGCCTTCGGGCATTGTAAGTAAATCGCCGAGGCTTCCGTTTTGAGCGGCACGAACCATTGCCTTTACCTCAAGTTCAACCGTTTTTTCGGGCTGAGAGGCTTCATATTCTACAAGAAGTCCTTTGACTTTTGACAGTACCATCGATGCGGCCACAATCAGCACAAAAACATAGAGCAAAAGCGCTACCGTGAATATCAGTTTCTTTTTCATATTATGACCACGGCTTTTGCGTATGCAAAAGCTCCCCTTTCTTAAAGCTGCGGCATCCGTATTTCATCCGAAATTCCAAACGAACGATTGCGGATTACAAAATATCGCCGCAAATTATCTGTTATGTATAAAGACGGGCAAAAAAACATTTTGTGACGGAAAATAAAAAACATTTTCCCATCTGTCTTTGATTATATCTTGTAAAGCCTCAAATTGCAAGCAGATAAATGTAAATAATTGCACAAATGTATTTATGCTTACAAAAGTCAAGACCGCATCCGAATAAAATTCCGATGCGGTCCCAGACTATAACCGGTTCAGCGGTTGCTTACAATCGAGAATGTATCTTTTGCAATCATGAGCTCCTCATCGGTTGCAACTACGAGCATCTTAACTTTTGCATCATCGGCCGAAATGTCGCCTTCTCCGCCGTGAACTGCGGCAAGGTTCTTAGTCTCATCGATTTTTACGCCCATAAATGCGAGCTTTTCGGCAACACGGCTGCGGTACTGGGGATTGTTCTCTCCTATTCCGCCTGCGAACGCGATAACATCAAGTCCGCCCATTGCGGCCGCAAATCCGCCGATATACTTGGTAAGCTGATGGCAAAGCATATTTTCAACAAGCACTGCTTTGGGATCGCCCTCTTTGGCGTGCTGTTCTATCCAGCGGTTATCCGATGTGATTCCGGTAACACCGAGTATTCCCGATTTCTTATTCATAACCGTATCGATTTCATCGGCGGTGAGATTTTCGTTTTTCATAAGAAGCGGTACGATTGCGGGATCGATTGAGCCGCAGCGTGTTCCCATCATTATTCCTTCAAGAGGAGTAAGTCCCATTGTGGTATCGAAGCACTTACCGTTCTTTATTGCGCTGATGGAAGATCCGTTTCCGAGATGACAGGTAACGAGATTTATTTCTTCGGGCTTTTTGCCGAGCATCTCGGCGGCCTTAAGTGTGATATAACGGTGCGATGTACCGTGGAAGCCGTAGCGGCGGATGCCGTACTTCTCTGCATATTCATGCGGAATTGCGTATGTATACGCGTAATCGGGCATTGTCTGATGGAATGCGGTATCGAAAACAGCTACCTGAGGGATGTTTTCACCCATAATCTCGGCGCAGGCGCGGATACCTGTAAGGTTATGAGGATTGTGAAGCGGGCCGAGCGGAATACATGCGACTATCGCCTTTACGACCTCTCCGTCCATTCCGTCTACAAGCACCGATTTTGTGAACTTTTCACCGCCGTGAAGGACTCTGTGTCCGACGGCATCGATTTCACTCATTGAGGAAAGAACGCCCAGCTTTTTATCGACGAGACAGTCGACAACCTTACGGATTGCGTCGGCGTGATTTGCGAAAGGCATTGTTTCGGTATAAGAATCGTGTCCCGGAAGAGTATGTTTGAAATTGGGTTTGCCGACCTTTGCAAGGCCTGCGGCATCCATACCTATGCAGTCTGCCATGCCTTTTGCAAGAACTTTTTCATTCGGCATATCGAAAAGCTGGTATTTGAGCGAAGAACTTCCCGCATTGATAACGAGGATTTTCATTTGGTTATCTCCTTAAAAATAAATAAATATTGTTTATTCGGCGAAAAAGTTCAAAACCGCTCCGCCTTTCATTTTCGACATTGATTTTAGCACATATTTGCGATTTTTACAAGTATTTACGGCTAATTCGAAAAATAATTTCAGTCGATTCGGTTTTCACGTCAGGCGGCTACATGCCCCTTTTCTTTTAATTTACGTGCGATATAAACAGCGGGGGTGTCGAGAAGCGATGTGAAAACAAATATCACGTAACTTGAAACTATAATCGATACAAGAGTCTTAACATCATACGTTCCCGCGAACGCGAGAACATTGAAGAGTACCGTATTGAGAAGCTGTGATGCAAGTGTTGCAGCGTTATTTCTTACCCAGAGGAATTTACGACTGTCGCCGCATTTCTTCGTCGTAAAATCCCACCACTTATGATAAAGCCAGACATCAAAACGCTGTGTAAGCGCATACACGGCAAGACTTGACAGCATCATACGGGGGGTATTCGAAAAGACGGTTCTGAGTGCGGGCGAGATATAATCGTTTTCCGACGGCTGAAACCAGAACCAGAAGCCGGTAGCTATAAGTGTAAAGATTGCCGTGAAGATTCCTATCATTACGGCACGGTCTGCCTCTTTTTTGCTTTCGTTTTCGCTCAGAATATCGGTTATCAAAAATGTGGCGGCAAAAAAGACATTGCCGAGTGTCTGCTCCATTCCGAAAGCGTTTATCAAAACAAGCACTTCGATATTGGCAAGCACGGTTGATATTACGGTCATACCGAAAAGTCCCGCTTTTCCGAACAGGCAGTAAGAGATTACCACCGATCCGAAAATAAAAATCAGTGAGGCGACAAGCAGCAATTCATTTATCATATTTTACCTTTTCCGGGCAAACAAAAAAGCCTTCCGGCAAGCCCATAGTTTTATTTTAGGACAGGATGGTTTCGAACTGTCCGATTATGAGGATTTTATCCGCGGCATATTGTAGCACAAACCGACCTTGTTGTCAAGACCGAATGTGAATATATAAAGATGCAAAGCGAAAATGCTTTGCATCTTTTATATTTATTTTGTTTGTTTTGCTCTTACCCCGTGTTAATCGGGCATTCTCGATTTGCTGCAGGTAAGATATATTATCTGTCTGTTTTCGGTCATTTTTTTCAGCGTTTCGATCGCGAACTTGATATTGACATCATCGAGATTGACAAACGGATCATCCAGCAGAACGAAGGTCTGCTTACCGTCGAAAAATGCGTCAATCAGCGACAGCCGTACGCAAAGCTCGACTATATCGCGTCTTCCGCTGCTGTATTCGGTCATTTCTCTGGTCCCACCGTTATCGTTCACATGCACGTTCAGCTTCGGATCAATCGTGAAGTCGCGTCCCGAATTTTGCGCAAATTCGCGGTAATATTTTTCGAACGACTGCTGCATTATCGGCAGATACGCGGTTTTGAGTTCTTCATCGGCACGATTGAGCATCTCGGCTGCCTTAAAGATTGCATCAAGCTGCAGCTTGGCATCGGTGATATCTTCGTTTAAGCCGTCGATTCGCTCCCGAAGCTCGATAATCCTGTCGCGGTCCTTTTCGATATCTTTTTTATCTCTTTGAAGATCCGATTCTTTCGCAGTCAACCTGTCGATTTCAGAGTTGCAGTTGTTAATCTTTCTGTTGATTTCTTCGGGTTTTTCAAATGTTTCGATATTTTCCGAAAAATCGGGTGTACGTTCTTTTGCTCTTTCAAAATTATTCCGTGCGTTTTCGGCGTTCAGCTTTGATGTTTCGAGATTTCCCGTGTATTTTTCAACGGTTTTAACTCTTTCATCATAACTTCCGCCGACATTCGGGCAGGCCTCGAGCAGATTTTCGAGTCTGCGGACAAGTTCTTCCCTTTCGGCTGCGATTTCCGCCGTTTTCTTTTCCGAGTTCGTTTTCTCTTCGGCAAGGCGTTTGTATTCGCCGGCAGCATTTTCGGCTTCTTCAATCGAGCTCCATCCTTTTTCGGCGAGCAAATCGGCATTTTTCTTCTCGATTTCGCCGAAATCAGACTTTGTTTTATTTATCGTGTCAAGTTTTTTCAGATAATCTTTATAAGCGGCATCGACATTTGCGTTATCCGTCTTTGCCTTTTTATAAAGCAAAACGGCAAGAACGACGGCGGCCGCCGCAGTTACAAAGCAGACGACAGCTGCGGGAACGAGTTTTATCAGCAGCATAATAACGGCGATAATTGCGGCTGCGATACCGACTGCCGCCGCGATAATCGGAAGTTTATTCGGCTTGCGGCATTCATCGGCGGATTTACCTTCAAACATTGCTTTGAGGCTTAAAAATTCGGAATCAGATTCGTCTCTTTTACAAGACATCCTGAGAGATTCGGCAGTTATCCGTTTGTCTTTAAGTTCCTTAATCAGCTCATCCGAAACAATACTTTGCCCAAGAGTACGAAGCCGCTCCGATTTATCCGCGGCAAATTTATTTTTTCTTTCATCTTCGATACTATTATTGATTTTGAAGGTCAACGCACGCATCTCGGCAATTTCGTCATCGGTCGGGGAATCTTTCGGAAACGGTTTTTTCGCATTCTCAAGGTCGTTTTGAGCTTTTTCATATTCGGCTTTTGCCTTTTCGTATGCCTCTCTGTTTTTCGCTTTTTCGGCTGATGCGGTTGCATTTTGCAGCTCTTTTGTCAGCGCATCACGCTTATTTTTCATATTTTCGATTTCTTCGGCATTATTTTTGATTTCGGTTTCAATACAGGACATTCTGCTCTGGCTTTGTTCAAGATTTCCGAGTTCACGCTCAAACTCGTCCCGGTCGTTTTTCAAGCCGTATATTTTACCGCCTTTGTTGTTTTTGTGTAGCAGCGTTATTCTTTTACCCTCGAGAACTTCCAGTGCTTTTCCGAGTTTCTCCGCATCGTTGACATTGCCGAGAACCATGCCGAGACGGCCGATTACCTTATCCTTTTCCTTATCGCTTTTTACGCCGACATAAGGAGTTCCCGCGAGCAAAAGCGTGCGCTCGAAGCTGCTCTCATCAACTCCGAAAAGTTCTTCGCCGACAGATGCGGAAACTGTTTCCTTTTCAAGTGACGGCAGTTTTATAAGACTGATTTTATCGCCTTTATTGTTCGATTTGAACTCTCTTTCAAGTCTGTGCCGTATACCGCCATCGTCCTCATATTCTATCTGCCCGCCGAACTTTGCCTGAGACCACGGCCTGTATTTATCTTTTTCGGCCTTTTCCATGCCGTAGAACATGGCTTTGACGAAGGCGGCGAAAGTCGATTTTCCGCCCTCGTTTTCAAGACATTCCGAATTGAAATTCAGGTCAAATTCTTTTTTGTAATTTACGAGTTTTCCGAATCCGGTGATATTGCAGGATATAATTCTCATCTTTGACTATACCTTTCTTTTGAATTATTTGCCGTTTTCGGCTGTCGAAATCAAGGCTTTGCTTTTATCCGCTTACGAACATCATCCGTTTTTCAGCGCATCGAGACCGCACTGCAGGACAAGCCGCTTCATACCGTCTGTCAGAGAGGAATCGCCCTCGACAAGCTCGGCAAATTTACCCGCAAGCGACAGACTGCCGCCCAAATTATCGGTTGCGATTTCGGTATTATCGACAATCTTATGCCCGAAAAATCTGTCGAGTTTTTCGGTTACATCGGCCGAATCGTGTCTTATGTTTTCTTTTTTGCTTCCGGTAAGGACGATTTTTACGAGATCGCCGTCTTTAATATTTTTTGTTTTTTCACTTACCGAATCGGCAAGGTCTGCCGTTTTTTCGAATCGGCTCGTTTCGATTTCGATTTCATGATAAATTCTGTCGGCTGTCGCTTCGAAAGAATGTTTCAGCGCCGTGCCGTCTGTTTCTATGATTTCAACGCCTTTTTCACCGCACTCGTCATATCCCCTGCCGTTCGGACAGCCGGGATAGAGCCATATACCGCGATTATCGATTTTTCCCTCATCATGCTTATGATAATGTCCGAGTGCGAGATAATCTATATATTTTCCCGCGAGTTTACCGACAATCGGCACGATTTCGCCGTGATACATAACGATATTTTTTTTGCTTCGGTCAAAC
The DNA here is from genome assembly GCA_963628435.1 of bacterium. GTDB lineage: Bacteria > Bacillota > Clostridia > Oscillospirales > CAG-272 > CAKSQF01. Next base: position 27,243 of record CAVGEY010000005.1, on the reverse strand, counting down.
TCGGCCGTATCGAATTTTTCGGCGCCGTCAAACGCATAAAGCGAAATATTATCGGAAAGAGGCACACAGTCACAGCCGTCACCCATAATCGTGAGATTTGACGGGATGTCGTTTTCGTCAAACGGCGTACATTCATCGTGATTGCCCCTCAGATAATAGAATTTTATCGGAGCGGCTTTTTCGATATGCGAGACAACATATTCGCCCGTATCCCGCGTTACACGCTCTTTATCGAACAAGTCCCCCGCAATCAGCACGGCATCCGCGTTCACGCTTTTTGCCGTATCGATTATCCTACCGAAGGTTTTTAGTATTTCGCGTCTTCTTTCTTTCGATTTTTGCTCGGACAGACCTTTTATCGCGCTGTCGAGATGCAAATCGGCCGTATGAATGATTTTCATATTGCTGCAAATTCCTCCTGATTCGATTTATTTACATGTTTACGGGTTACGGATTCCCGTTTCTATTTAAGAGAAACGTTCAAAAGAGTGTCGCCGCTTGTTCCGTCGGTTATTTTAACGGTAAAATTATCGTATGCGCCGTCGGGAATACCGATTATCTCCTGTCCGAACAGTGCGCTGTTGGCTTCGGCGGCATAAATATCTCCCGCCGCCGTCAGCGCGGTAAACAGTTTATAATCTCCGTCCGTTCCTCCGAGCGTTCCGCCGATCGAGCGAACGGCATTTCCGCCGCTGTAAAATGTGATTTCCACATTTGCGCTTCCGATATTCTCGAGTTTTTCGCGATTCGCGACAAACACGAAACGGAGATCTTTTTTTGCGGCATCGGCATCATTTGACTTTGTCTGGTAATACGGCAGGAACGCCTGACTGTCCGAACACGAGAGCTTTATCACATTATTTTCGGCATCGGCTGTCGAGATTGCAAATTCACCGCTTATTTCGGAGTTCGACGGACTCAGCGTAAGAGTTAAAACATCCGAGCCGAAATCGGTACAGGTCAGCACTCTCTTTTTACCCGACGCATAGGTCAGGGTAAATTTACGGCTTTCGCCGCCGTCGGTAACGGCGGTAAACTCCGTACCTATTTTATATTCGTAATCGGTATATAGTATTATTGAGCAGTAACCGTTATAGACGGCAGCCGACGCACTGTTGTATCCGAGAAGATTTTTATCGGCGGTAAAGTCGAATTCCCGACTGAAATCTCCGATTTCAACAACGATATTACAGTTTTCTCCCGATACCGCACCGACGCCGAAAAGACGCACGATAATCTCGGTCGTGCTGCCGTTATCGTTCAGCGTCACAAAATCACCGTCAACCGACACCGATTTTCCGTTAACCGATATCTGCAGTTCATCGGCACTGCCGATATTGCTCCCGGCGAATATTTCGGTAACATAAAGACTGCCGTCTTTGATTTCGGCTTTTCCGAGCGAATCGACATAATCGCCGTAAACGGTTTTACCGCATTCGCCGCATACGCTCAATGTATAACCGCATGATGCCTCGGTCGGATCGACAACCGTTTTATCATAGTTATGTGCGCATCCGCCCTCCCATGCGGGATAAAGAATCAAATCCGCGTCAAGATCGACTGTCTGCCCCGAACTGTATTCGGCCTTGTCGGAGCCTTTTACGGTCGACCAGCCGAGAAATTTTCTGCCTTCGAGCAGCGGTTTTTCCTCGGTAATCGTTACGCTCTGCCCCGCGGGATTAGACTGATAAGACAGTGAAAATTCGGCGTTTCCGACATCGTACTGTATATAATAGAGCGAGCCGGACAGATATGAACATATCGAAATCGCGCACCAGCCGCTGTCATCGGTAAGATGTCCCCAAATATAGCCGTCTGCCGACACCGCCTCATCGACGGTGATAATCGTTCCTTCCGAATAGTATTTTACCGTTGTACTGTCCGAAGAAAGCGAAGGTTTACTGCGCACGCGGAGCGAGCCGGGTGTAACATAGCTTTCGACACGTTCGGGCAATACCGTTATTTTCCCGCCCGTTTCCGATTTCTTCCAAACGGGATAGAGAGTAATATCGCCGTCAGCCGAAACGGTGTCGCCGGGCAGATAATCGGTCTTTGCCGAAAGTTCGGTCTTTGACCAGCCGACAAACTCATATCCTTCGAGAGTCGGTTTTTCATCGGTCAGCGCAACGCTCTGTCCGTACGGATTTTCCTGATAGTTTACCGAAAATTCGGCTGAGCCGACATCATAAAGTATAAAATTAAGCGATCCGCCGACATATTTGCATATTGAAATCGCGCACCAGCCGCTGCCGTCGGCAAGATGTCCCCAGGTATAGCCGTCGGCAATTACCGCGCTGTCAATCGTTATCTGTTCATTAAGAGGGAGGTAACGGAGCGTTTTGCCCGAAAGGCCGTATTCCTGCCTTACTCTCAATGCGCTCGGACTGCTGTATATCTCGGCTCTGTCGGGAAGATTATATGTCGGCTCCGTACCGTCGGTTTTGTTTTCATACGCGGGATATGATTTCCCACCCGTATATTTTACAAGCAAATAGCGCCGCACTCCGCTGTAATCGGCGTTTTCATAAAGATCGCAGACGCAGCCGTTATCCATTACATATATTTTGCCGTCCGAAACATTATCAATGCAGAGCCAGTGTGCGCTGCCGTCGGAAGTCTCGGTCATGACAATTACATAACAGCCGTCATTTATAAATTCGGAAATTTTTTCGACCGCCTCGCTCTCCGACCATGATTTTGACATAATTCCCGAGTTCACGACCTGAGAGAGTTCGGGGGCGTAAGTCGGAAAATAGTCTACATCGAGCAGACCGATATACATCGAGTCGCTTTGGTTATAAATTCCGCAGGATTTAAGTTCTTCAAGGCAAATCGACGGAGAAAAAAGCGACGGATCCCGCTGTCCCGAATGAACGAGCAGTTTGGCAAGCGCCACGACAAGACTCCCGCTCTCTTTCATGCTTTTTTCGGTTATGATCTCATCCGCCCATCTTGAATCGCTCTGACTCCATGTCATATATTCGGGATAAGCGTCATCCGCACTTTCGGTGGCAGACGACAACGGTGCCGACATGGCGAGCAGAGTTAATATAATAAGCAAAACAGATATTGTTTTTACCGATTTTTTCATAACAGCCTTTCCACGGTTTACAATCCGTACAGCAACATTTACGGGGAGAATCCGATCCATGCGGATTTTATGTATACATACCCTTCTACATTATACCGTTTTATGCGCAGATTGTCAACAAAAGGGAGAATTTTTTTGCGATTTCGGCAAATTTTCGGCAAATCCGAAAAAAAGCAGTAAATCGGCGTTTCTCTTGACAAAAGAGTAAAAAAAGATTATCATATAGATGACAGAGCGATACAGTAATATGCGAAAGGACGCTTCCTCGTGTGAGAAAGCCGCGGTCACGGTTTATCAGATGAAAAAAATTTACATAAAGCCGAATACGGGAAAAGCGGAGGCAATGAACGCCGCATCAAAAGCAGTTCCCTATCTGCTTTCGCACAATCTTAACATATATGCCGCCGATTCGGCGCGCAAAATGCTCGGCATACCGAATATCAAACGTCATACGGCCGACAAAAAATATGATCTTATAATAGTTTTCGGCGGTGACGGAACCATTCTTGCGGCGGCACACGAATTCGCCGGAACCGATATTCCGATTCTCGGTGTGAATTTCGGCAGGCTCGGCTATCTCTGTCAGACCGAACTCGGCGATTTCGAGCGTGTTCTCGACAAATATTTTTCGGGAGATTTCACCGTGGAGAAAAGAGCCGTTCTCGACTGCACGGTAAATTTTGCCGACGGCGAAAAAAAGTTTTTCAACGCCTTTAACGACATTACAATCCACCGCGGAGCATCGGGCGGTCTGCTTTCAACCGAAATCAACATAAATTCAACATACATGGACAGCTATTCGTCCGACGGAATTATCGCCTGCACGCCGACAGGCTCCACCGCCTACAATTTCTCGGCAGGCGGGCCGATTGTTAATCCGATTGCGAGAAATATTATTCTCACGCCTATATGCTCACACACGGTTTTCTCGCGTTCGATCGTTTTGATGCAGGACGACACACTGACGCTTACCCCGATAATCGACGGCAGAAAAATCCGTCCGCTTTTATCGGCAGACGGAGTTGACAATCTCTTCTTAAAAAAGCCGTGCAAAATCGACATAAAAATATCCGACATAGAATTTCCGCTGATACGCACCGACAAATACAATTTCTACGACACCATCCGTGAAAAAATGATAAAATAAAAAAAGGAGCGGCACGAAATGAAAACAAACAATACCCCTTTTATCGATATCACCGAAAAAAAATACAGTCTGTCCGAAGTAGACGCGGGCGAGTTTGCGAAATTCAATGTCGGGCCTATGAAATTTACGGTCAGGGTTTACGACGCAAAAGATTTCGGGCGTATCTCAATAATGGATATGACGGCATTTCTCGGACTTATGAAGATGCAGACGGTCATAATCGTACCGACCGAGATCGATCTTCCGCTTCTTTCTTATGACCGCATAAAAGCCATGGGAAACGACAAGCTGTATCTTGAGCTTTACGACACGCTGTCGGGTGAGTTCGAGCCGTCAAAAATCGACAATATTAAGAAAAAATACGCTTCGCTTGCCGATTTCGATTCGGGTGAGCATTGGTACGACAATCTGAAATTTTCGCAAAGCGTTTACAAGAGTGTAAAATCCAAAGAAAGCGAAAAAATCGACAGTTTGGTCGAAGATTATTTCGTATCCTATCTCGAATCGGTCTGCGCAGGCAGTCCGGATATTTCGGTAAAAAAGAAAAAAACAGAGGACTATGTTTCGGGACTCTTAAAAAACGGCGGACCGTCGACCGATGCAATGAAAAAACGACTCGGAGACGAAAAGACCGAAAAGCTGTTCAGAAATCTGCTTTTCGGCACGAATTCGGACTAATCCGAATATATAGGCATAAAAATCCGACAGCGGAAGCTGTCGGATTTTTATGTATACGGGATAAAACGAAATCAGTTTTTCGGATTTTTATATGCCTCTACCATAACCCTTGTCAGGCGCAGCGCAGCATCGATGCCGAACTCGTCCGAAATATCTTCGGCTTTTTCGGCTTTTGCCCACTGCGTCAGCGGAGAATCGACGGCAGACGGCAGATTATCGGCGGTAATCCAGCACCCGTTCGTTTCGGGGCAGCAGTATTCGACTTTTCCGTCACGCATAAGGAGCGCGCCGTCGGTTCCGCCGATCTCAATCGTGAACGGATAATGATCGGAGACAAATCCGGTTTCGGAGACACCGATTGCGCCGCCGTCAAAGCTCAGAATGCTTACGGCATTATCTTCTACGGGTTTCCCGGTCACATAAGTAAATGTACTTTGAACATTTTTCGGCTCACCGAGAAGCGCGCAGAGCAGATACATCGGATGTGCGCCGAGATCTATCATCGCGCCGCCGCCGCAGGCATTCGGATCGTAAAAATGCTTCGGCAGCCAGTTTGCGGTTGCGCCGTTATGCGCCTTGCGGACGCGGGCGTAGTTCAGCTTTCCGAGTTTTCCGTCGCGTGCGATTTTAAGCGCGAGCTGTGTACCCGATTCGCTGAAATGCGGGAACGAAATCGCAAATTTAGTGTGATTTTCTTTTACTGCGGCCGCAACTTTTTCGGCATCCTCGTTTGTCAGAGCAAGCACTTTTTCGGTAAATACCGACTTACCGGCACGGCAGGCGCGGACAATCAGGTCGGTATGTTCGTTTGTGGCATTGCAGACGACCACACCCTCTATCTCGGGGTCGGACAGAATATCATCTGCCGAAGCTGCGGTGCAGCCGAGTCTTTTTGCCCAATCATTTGCGGCATCGGTATTCGGATCCCACACTTTTTTTACCCGACAGTTCGGAACTCTGTTCAGCTCTTCGGCATATCCTTCGGCATGGACATGCCATTTTCCGAGCATTGCGAAATATTTCATTATCGATTCCTCCGTTTTATAATTTTCGTTCGTTTCGGTAATTTACGACTGCTGTATTTATATTATACAATTTTATTTTATTATTTCAACTGCTTTTGAGCAAAATTTTTATTTATAACAAGAGACAGCCGTGCGGCAATTTATCATTACCGCACGGCTGTCTTTTTATGAAATTATATTCGGAAAATCACTTTCCGATTGTCGGATTGTTGGCATCGGCAATCGAGAAGCTGAACATATTCTGCAGATTATATACCGCCTGATGAGCGAACGAATAGTAACTGCAGCTGACCGATTTTGTCGACTCATTGAATTTCATTATGAGAACGGGATCTTCGCCGATGGTTTCGTTATTGTATATCGATACCTGAGCGTCAATCAGAATGGAGGTTATCTTATTGCCGTTGACTCCGTAATCGGTACGCATAACAACATCGTCGGTTCCGTTATGTCCGCAGAGCACAAGGAAAATATTCGAGTAGCGTTTAATCAGCGCATCGTATATCTCCTGTCCGGTAGTCGATTCATAATCGGACGAGAAATATCTTGTCGCGGAGAAGCGGGAGTTTTCATCCATAATGCTTCCGTCGGGATCGACATAGGCATGAGTATTGACGATTATTCTGCGTTCGGGATACATTTCGCAGACGCGGCAAGCCCAACGCAGTACCGACATTCTCGGACCGAATTCGAGATTCAGAACCAGATATTTTATGTCGCCGACTTCAAACAGCGAATAGGTGTTCGCCATCGTGCCTTCTTCGTATGCTCCTCCGAAGGTATCTGTCTGCGAATATTTCTCATAGGTGAAATATCTGTCGAAATAAACGCTTGATCTTGTTTTGGCATTGTCGTCATAGTCGTGGTTGCCCTGAACGAAGCTGTACGGAAGTACGCCGTCAAGCTGAGCAATGGCCTTTTGAGCCAATCTATACAGATTCTCCTCGTTTCCTCTGTCGGCAAGGTCGCCTACCTGAATCGCGAACTGCGATTTCAGCGAGCTTTTTGCGGTTGCGAGACTGCTGAACAGCGAGAACAGTCTTTCGGGGCGGTAATAGCCCATAGTCTGGATATCCGGTATTCCGATAATCGAGTAATCGTAATCACCCGAATCGGACAGGCCGACATACTTTTCGTATGTAACGATTTGCGCCTTCAGCTCGGAGCCTTTCTTATCGTTCTGAACATATCTCTCGGTCCATTTCTCACCCAAGAACCAGTTTCCGATAAGTTCTGCGTTTGTATCGTCCGAATCGATTTTGCTGTTTTCGGCATCTTTTTTGATTCTTTCCGCCGATACGGTTCCGTTATAAATGGTTACCTGCCTGATTTTTCCGTCAAACGGAGTTTTGGGGCAATTCCAGTTTTTATAATCCACCCCGATATTGAGATGAAGGTTGCAGACCGCGTCCGATGTGGCGACATTTACGGTTTGCACAAGGCTGCCGTCAAGATACAGGGAGAAGGTCTTTTCGGTCTGATTGCGGACAAATGCCAAGTGGTGCCATTTACCGTCGTTTACACTGACTTCATTGAATACAAGCGAGGCCTGACCGTTATTCCAATAGACCGTCGGGTTACCGCTTGTGTTCACTTCCCAGTTGGTAATGCCGTCAAAACCTTGCAGATTACTGTAATAGTTGCCGGCAATCGTTCCGCCGAATCCGCCTTCAAGCTGTATAACACACTCGAAAGTATCGGGAGAGGCGTTTAACTTATCGCTTAATCTGTAATTATAATTATTTATCAAGCTGAACTCCTTAGGTTGTGTGCCTTTCGCTTCGGCAACCGAAACCGCAGAGGTGAGCCTCAAATTACATATTACGGCCGCAACAAGCACAAGGCTGATTATTGCTTTCCTTATTTTTCCGAATTTCATTGATTAACCCTCCCCGAGGTATGCCGAACAGGTCAATGAATATGTGCAGGGAACAAAAGCCGTGCCTATGCGGACTCCGTATTCGCGTCCGTTATAAGTCGTCTTTTCGGCATCGGTGAAGGTATACGAATATGCAAATTCGTCATCAATATAAAATTCAAACGAGTCGCCTTTATCGATCACCTTTAATTTTGCCGAAATCGTGCCGCCTGCCTCGACTCCGTTATATTTATCCTGCCAGTTCTTCGGCATTGATGCCAATGTCTTCGCGTTTGTGCCTACGGCATTTGTTCCGAGAAGATGCGCAAATGTGGTGGATTTCGCAATCTGCAGTGAGCCGTTCTTGGGGTTAACCTGTGCCATAATATACATATCGCCTGCGTTCTGCCAGGGATTATCGCCGCTGATTCCCGAAAAGCGGAAAGCGATTCCGACGCCCGCGTTCGTTCCCTTTTTAAAGGATGCGGTCATCTCGATCACATAAGATCCTTCGGTCGGTGCCGATCCCTGTATTGCGACGAGCTTACCCGCGGTTGTAGTATAGCTTCCGTCGCCGTTTGCGGTTACGGTTGTATTCGGGAATCTCCATTTTGCGTATATTGTTACGGTTGTTCCTTCACAAACGAGATTATCGACATCCACGGCATTCGCAAATGCGCTGTCGTAATACCAGCCGTCGAAGATATAATTCTGTCTGGTCGGTGCAGGCAGTGTTACGCTGTCCGCAAGCGAAATGTCGTCCAGCGCGTTTCCGCCGTTTGTAACGAATTTGACGGTCTTAACCGTCTTATCCCATTTTGCATACAGTGTGATGTCTCCGGATGTCTTGAAGCTGTTTGCGTCTACGGCATTTGAAAGTCCTTCGTCATAATACCATCCGGCAAAGACAAATCCGTCTTTTGTCGGTGTAGGCAGCGAAATCTTGCCCATTCCCCATTTAATCGAGGCCGTCTCGGTACCGCCGTTTGTGTTGAACGATACATTTACAAGCGGCTTATATGTGAAGTTTTTATAAATCGTTCCCTTGGTCGAGCATCTGACGCCGAATCCGCAGGCATCGTAAGGCTCGAACTTCGCCACATCGGTATAGCTGCCGACCAAATCGCCGTCTATGTAGAACGAATAACCGTCGGCATAGCTTACAACAGTCAGATTAACCGAAATCGTGCCGTTCGCGCTGTTGAATTTATCCTGCCAGGACTTAGGCAGAGATGTAAGTCCGAGTTGCGTATAGAAATGCGCGAATTTTCCGTTTGTTACAGAGCCGAGCTGTACCGCGCCCGTTTTAGGCACTATACCCAGAGACAGATAAGATGTGCCTGCGTCCTCGTAAGCGTAGTTGTTGCCGCTCAGAATCATACGGATCGCCAGATTTGCCGAGCCGCTGCTTCCCTTGCTGAATTCGAGATCGGCAGAATATACGCCCTCGCAGCTTTCTTTTTCGTAGATTACATAGGCAACATTGCCGGTTGTGGTATAGGAGCCGTCTTCGTTTGCCGTGATGTATGCCTTGGGAGGAATCACGCTTTCGTCATATACCGCTTTGATATAAACGTGGCTGTTAAGAGTGATTCTGCTCGGTACATCGGCTCCGTTGAATTCGTAAACCCATTTTAAGAACGGGCAGGAATAGCCGTCGATGGTTTCAGCCTCGATTTTCGGGAAATCGGCAACCGATACGGTAGTTCCGGGTGCATATTCGAGGCGGTAGTTATCGGTCAGCGTACCGTAGTACAAATACAGATAAACGACCTTTTCAAAGCCGGCGTAGAGAGTTACGTTTTTCGTGGGCTTATATTCGTTTGCAACAGGTGTTCCCGTGCAGGCCTTGTTATCGTACCAGCCTTTGAATTTATAGCCGTATTTGGAAAGATTCTGCGGAAGAGCGACCTTCTGACCTTTCTTGACAATCGTCTGCTCGTATTCTTTATCTGTATTGGTAACGAGATCGACGGTATAGGTTACCGTCTTTACGGCTGTCGTAGTCGGTGCTTCGGTTACGGCTTTTTTCGTGGTTGTCGTAGCAGGCGCCGCATCTGTTACGGGTTTATCCGAAGTTGTCGTAACAGGCGCTTCGGTTACGGGTTTATCGGTTATTGTCGTAACAGGCGCTTCGGTTACGGGTTTATCCGAAGTTGTCGTAACAGGTGCTTCGGTTACGGGTTTATCCGAAGTTGTCGTAACATCGGGGACATCGGTAACAGCTCCGTCCGGTACGGTTGTACCGATCGGATTATCATTGTTTTTCTCACATGAATAGAGGCCTATGAAAAGACCTATGCATATTGCGATTAAAATTACAACCAGCAATGCAATAATTCCTTTTTTCATAAATTTATGTTCATCCTTTTCTTTTGTTCAAACTCAATAATTATAGTCATTTGTAACAGTGAAGTTGCCGAAAGAAACTCCCGATGTACCCGCTCTTATGCCGACACGACTGCCCGAAAGCGGGAAATACTCGTGTACCGCAACATAAAGAACATCGTTTATATAGCAGGAAATTCTGCTTCCGCGCCATACGACTTTCAGTCTGTATTCGCTTTCGCTGTCAACCGAAGAGAATGCCTGAACAGAGCCGAGGTCTTTCCAGCTGCCGTTATTTACCATTCCGAGGTGGGCAAATCCGCCCTGTCCGATAAAGAAGAAGTAATAGCTCGTATTGCTTCCCTCAAAGGTGTTGCCCTCGTAGGCAAATACGATTCCGCTGTCGGTTGTGTTGGTCGCGCCCTTTACGGTGCAGCTGACCGTACCGTATCTGAACGGATTTGCGTTTTTCGATGATGCCATTATCGAATTGGCCGCAGTCGAACGCAGTGTATCATCAAAGCCGCCGCATATTCTTTCAAGTGACAAATCGGTGTAGTCGTATTTTTTCGAGTCGTCAAAATTACTGTCATAGGCAGCTTTGTCCTCGTCCAAATCGATGATTTCCGGTTCAAAAGGGGTGTACGGCTGTGAATCGACCGAAGCGCTTCCCTTTTCTTTCGGATACACGATATTGTTCTCTTCTCCGTTTGCGGAAAAGGCGCAATCGGCATGGCTGCCGATTACGGCTGTGAGTATCAATGCACCGATGACAACATTCCTTATTTTTTTCATGAGCCCTCCGTGTTCTCGAAATTTATCGGTATTCTTATACCGATATTCATACTATAAATATAATTTTTTTGAGCGGCAATTTCAATAGGATAAGAAGAAAAAATCGAACTAATAATTTAGTTAATATTTTAGTATAAGTCTATTGCAATAGTTTGCGTTCTATGATATAATCAAGCGAAATGTATGAGAAAGGTACCGTCATAATATGTTTATTTTCAACAGTTCGCCGAATCTGGATCTGCTGAATCCCGAAGATGAGGAAAAAATCATCAATGTCGCGGAGGCTCTGTCAAACAAAAGCCGTCTGGAAATTTTGCGTCAGCTGCAAAATTCCCCACACGCTTTTACGGTACCCGTTCTGTCGCAGATTCTGAAAATTCCCAAAACGACATTACTGCATCACCTGAACGTTTTGGAAAAAGCCGGACTCATTGATATTCGGTATGAGAGTTCGAGCTCCGCTACGGCAAGACTTGTTACGCGCTACATAAGAGCCGTTTCGGTTAATTTATACAAGGCCGAGCCGAAGCACAGCATTAACGAGGTGGAGCGATTGCAGTCTATCGGTGTGGGCTGTTTCACGAGTGCTGTCGGAAAAGGGTTCCTTTTGGCAACCGACAAGGAGGCTTTTTCGTCTCCGTCGGACGATTTTTTCAATCCGCACCGTTTCGGAGCGGGTCTTGTTGCGCTCGCCGAGGGAACATTCACATATCGGTTCAGCAATTCGGCGGAAAAGCAAAAACAAGTCAAGGAATTAACGCTTTCTCTGGAGCTGTGTTCGGAGGCTCCCTATTACAACAACGATTATCTGTCCGACATTACATTTTGGATCAACGATGTTGAAGTCGCCACATATTTATCAAAAGGTGATTACGGAGACCGAAGCGGAAAGCTCAATCCCGACTGGTGGCCGACGGTAAACACGCAATACGGGAAGCTTGTTGTTTTGACGATAAAAGACCGAGCCGTTTATCTGAACGGAGAAAAAGTTCAGTCGCGGGCAAATATAAACAACATCCGCATTAACGAAGGAAACGGCATAAAAGTTACAATCGGAAACAAAAGCACGGCGGCGCACATGGGCGGAATAAATCTGTTCGGCTCATTTTTCGGCGACTATCCGCAGGACATAGTATTGAAAACGATTGTTTATTCGTAGTATATTTAATTAACCGGCGGCTTCATTTCTCGCTTTTCCGCTGACTCATACGGTACTGTGCGGGCGTCTGTCCGACATTCTTTTTGAACTGCGTCTGAAAATGGCTCTGGCTGGAAAAACAGAGATAGCTGCTGATTTCGACGAGCGATTTGTTTGTATAACGAAGAAGAAATTTTGCCTCTCGCAGTCGGCATTGCAGAATATAGGCACTGATTCCCATTCCCAGTTCCCGATGAAATCTTTTGAACAGGTATGCCCGACTCATCCCGGAAAATGCGACCACATCCTCTACCCGAACCGATTCATTGATGTGAGATCCGATAAACTGAACACAGGCATAGACTTCCCGCGAAATACTCGCGGGAAGTTTTTGCTGTGCTACGCGGCGGGCAAAATCCATTGGCATATTGTATTGCAGATTTTTGATGGCATCTTCGGACTGGAGCTTTTCACATTCCTGAATATAGGTATCAATCAGCCGGTAGGTCTGTTCAATATCAAGTCCGCCGGGGATGGCTGCGTCCTTTCCGACCATAGTTGCAAGTCCGATAAATATATTTTTTGCCTGCCGCAGAGGAGTTTCCGCGAGTTTTCCCTCTTGTATATGTGTAGAGTTGGCGGCGGCCTGCAGAAACTTATCAAGCTGTTCTACATTCCCGTCGCGGATAAGAGCCAGCATCTGCTGTTCAAAATGGTAGGTACCGTGCTGTCGATGCTCTTCCCATTCCCCGTAACTCTGTCTGATATGGCGCTGACCGATCACCTCCTGAATCTGCGTATCCGTGATTCCGAAGGTTTGTCCGATATCCAGCTTTTGCCCCGTGAACATGTAATGCAGAAATACAAGCAGATTCAAAAACTGATTATAGGAATATTGGGGGATGCTGCCCAGAAAAGATGCGATTTCTTCGTAGCGGCTGACCGAGAGTGTGTTTTTCCGAATATATGAGCGAATGAATTCTTCTGTTACCGGAGTGCTGTATGCCGGTCCCAGGACGAAAGCGTGAATGCCATCGCCGCACCTTACAAGCCCATAGTAGCCTGTATCGGAGGAAACATAGACGGAAGGGCTTTTGCACCCTGTCATTCTGGAAAAGACGAACGGATATGGGTCGCCTTCTTCATAGAATCCGGAAGCACAGACAAAGCGTTCTCCCTCATACAGGGCAATGGGAAGATAGTGTGCGGCATAGAAGATTTCGCAGAAATTTTGATAGTTTTCCATAAAACCTCGTCATTGTAGATAAATATATAATATTATAGACTATAATGCAATACAATGCAAGAGTCAATTTGTATAATACAAATATAAATTTTCGGATTGTCTCCGAATTTCTATGTGGAATTGCTCAAAAGGAAGGAAGAACTCAATGATCGTTGATTTGAACAAAGGCTGGCTCTTTTGCAAGGAAAACGGCATATCATCGGAAACGGATCTGCCGCACGATGCCATGCTGACAGAAAGCCGGGACGGAAGCTGTCGAAACGGAGTCAACACCGGATATTTTCCGGGCGGAAAATATCGGTACGAAAAGCGATTTACTCTTGATGAAGAGGTAATCGGCAAATCGATCATTCTGCATTTTGAAGCTGTCTATCGGAATTGCAAGGTCTATCTCAACGATCTTGAAGTCGGAGAGCATTATTACGGTTACACGGCCTTTGATGTGGACATTTCGGGTGCTGTTCGGGCGGGAGAGAACCTGCTTCTCGTTACCGTGGACAATTCTTTGGAGCCGAACTGCCGCTGGTATTCCGGCTCCGGTATCTATCGGGCGGTAACCATGCTTATTCGGGACAAAATTCATATTTCCGATGTGCATTTGGAAACGGCGGACATTCATCCCGCAAAAGTGAAAGTGGATGTTACAACGACAGTCCCCTGCGATGTGACCGTTGAGTTTTACGACGGTGATGCCCGTGTGGCTTCGGGTGCTCCCGGAATTTTGGAGATTCCGAACGCGAAGCTGTGGACTGCGGAGCATCCTTATTTATATCGTGTTCTGGTTAAAACAGACACAGACGAACAAGCGATGCTCTTCGGGATACGAAAGCTCTGCTGGAGTGCAAAGACAGGTCTGACTGTCAACGGAGAGAATCTGCTTCTGCGCGGCGGCTGCATCCACCATGACCACGGCGTTTTGGGAGCCTGTGAGTATCCCGATGCGGAAGAACGAAGAATCCGCATTCTGAAAGAGAACGGGTTTAATGCCGTCCGCATCTCACACAATCCGGCATCGCAGATCACGCTGGATGTCTGCGACAAGCTCGGTATGTATGTGCTGAACGAAGCATTTGACGGCTGGTACATACCGAAAACCTACCACGATTACTCCCGCCGATTTGCGTCGGACCGGAAATCGGATCTTACGGCAATGGTGGAATCATCACGAAACCATCCCTGTGTCATTATGTATTCCATAGGCAACGAGGTATCCGAAACGGCAACGCCGAAAGGCGCGGCCGTCTGCAAAGAGTTGACCGAATTTGTTCACAGTCTGGATAACACCCGTCCCGTCACGGCAGGTGTGAATGTACTGCTTAATGTATACGCCGATATGGGCTTGGGTGTATACAGGGACAAAGGCGACTACAAGCCCGAGCCCCTGCCCCCGAAAAACGGCTATCGTGAGAAAAAGACGGGTTCCGCCTTCTTCAATGCCATGACGCAAAAACTGGGAAAGCTGATGTTCTTTATGGCCTCCGGGAGCCGAGGCGACAAAGCCTGTCGGGGTGCTGCGGAAAGTCTGGATATTCTGGGGCTGAATTATGCTTCCTCACGATATGATCCCGATGCAAAAAAGTATCCGAGCCGAATGATGGTCGGCTCGGAAACCATGGCGGCAGATCTTCCCTACAACTGGGAACGGGTGAAAAAATATCCTCAGCTTATCGGAGATTTCGTTTGGGCGGCATGGGACTATCTCGGCGAAAGCTGCATGGGCTGGACCTATGAAAGCTACAAAGGTCTGCCGCTGCTCGCAAATCAGGGAATGATCGATATTACCGGAAAACCTTTGGCGGAGATGGCCTTTCTGCAAGTGGTCTGGGGGCTTCGAAAAGAGCCGTTTATCGGCGTACGTCCGCTGAACCATGCAAAAGAATCTCCCACGAAAGGCTCATGGCAGTTTACAGATTCCATAGACAGCTGGAACTGGCCGGGTTATGAGAACACCAAAGCAACCGTTGAGGTATATGCACCCGGAAGTTCGGTACGGCTGTCGCTGAACGGGAAAGAAATCGGAACGAAGGTGCTTAAAGATTTCAAAGCGATATTCCGCACACGATATCAGCCGGGGACGCTGACGGCGGAAGCGCTGAATGCCGACGGAACACTGCTCTCCTCCTTCACTCTGTCAAGCGGAACCGGAAACATGCGGCTGAGCGTTCTGCCGGAAAAGAATATACTGCGTGCAGGCGGCACAGATCTGTGCTATCTGCCCATCGAGTTTGCGGACGCGGAAGGCAAACTCCTTCCCGCGGCAGAGCAGCGGGTGCATGTGGAAGCAACCGGTGCAGTCACCCTAATCGGTCTCGGCAGCGCTCTTTACAAGACGAACGAGAAATTCAACCAACAGTCCCATGAAACATACCGCGGCAGGGCCTTAGCCGTACTGAAAGCGGGAGACAAGCCCGGAGATGCCGCAATAACCGTAAAATCAACCGGAGTGGAACCGGTAACGATATATTTGGAGGTAAAATAAATGACATCCGACAAAAAAAAGAAAGCGCTGCTCAGCGGAGGGTTGTTTGACAAGCCCTTTATGGACAGCCGCGCAAAAACGCAAACCGTATCCACGAAAGAGTGGGTACTCGGCCATTTAATCGGTCCGCTCGGACTGATATTTGTGATCAACACCATTTCGGCATTGGTGGAGAAATTCTTCACCCAGCAGACCGGCGCCATGTACGGTGCCGAAAACATCGCCATGATTCAGCAGATGGGCGGCGTATATGAGGTCGTCATGACCGTGGCAAAAATTCTTGCCATGGGTACGGGTCTGCTCAACGGCTGGCTCATTCAGCACACCGATTCCCGTCAGGGAAGAATGCGGCCGTGGCATCTGATCTTCGGTTTTGTTTCAATTATCATCGGCTGTCTGATTTTCCTGTTTCCGGGCAACAGCATGGGAAAGAGCTACTGGTACTACTTCTTCTTCCTTCTGATCTGTTATCATACGGTAGGCTCGTCTTATTTCTATTTATTCCGCGACACCATCTGCTCTCTGACCTCCCGTGATCCAAAGGAAAAAGCGAAAATTCAGTTCATTCGCAAGATGTCGTGGACACTGCTGTCCGGCATCGTAATCGGCATGATATTCAACATGGTGCTTCTGCCCATGTGGCTGGAGAATGACATCAACGGCTATCCTGTTCTGATGATCGTCATTTCGGTTCTTGCAATACCGCTTCTTCTGCTGGAATACTTCTATACCCGTGAAAGAGTAACCGAAGATGTGGCGGTGGAATACGAACAGCAGGATGAAACCCGAATCCCGCTGAAACAGCAGCTCAAAGCATTATTCTCAAACAAATATTATCTGATTCTAATCATCATTGCCACGGTCAGCGGCATTGTGGACAACTACAAAGGCGGCAACGTTCAGTATTTTTACATCAAATTTCTCTTGGGCGGCGCGGACAATCCTCTGATGTACACAATCTATCAGGTGGTAACCGGCATCCCCCTCGGCATCGGCGCGTTTGCAATCTATCCGCTTGCCAAAAAGGTGGGAATTAAAAATCTGACGGTCGGAGGCTATGCTCTGGTGCTGATCGGCAGCATCATCGGCTTCATATTCCCCGATCAAATGGTTCCCGTGCTGATCGGCGGCTTTATCCGAAATGTCGGCTGGCTTCCCAATGCCTATATTTTCGCAACCCTCCTGTGCTACGCCTACGACAGCGTGGAATACAAATCCCGTATGCGTCTGGAAGGCATGATGGGCGTCGCCATTATCACGGCGATTCAGTGGCTGATCTATGCGCCCTTTGCCGGCGGCTTTGAAGCGGGCATTCTGAAGCTGGGATTTGTTGATGCTCAGGGCATTACCCCCGGCACGGATGTCATTCGGTTTATGAATGCGTCTTTCTACCTCCTGGATGCCGCTCTCGCGGCGGTCGTTGTAATTCTGCTGCCCTTTGTCGATGTAGAGAAGCATCTGCCGGAAATCAACGCCGAGCTGCTCGAACGGAAAAAACAAGCGGTCCTTGCCCGCGGTGAAACCTGGATTGAGCCCGCCGAGCAGGAGCGTTTGGACGCAGAGGAAGCGGAGCGTATCCATGAAGAAAACCGAATCTCGGACCTCAAAGCCAAATGTGCCAAAAAGGGACTTGACTTTGACGCCGAAAATGCAAAATATCTGGAAAAACAGGCGAGGAAAGCGGCAAAAAAGAAAAAATAAGGAGTAATCGGTTATGCTCGAGATTCGGAACATCAGAATAGACGGAAAAAACGACAACAGAACAGATCATTCGGAGCCGGAGCTTGCTTTCACGCCGGAAAGTGATATTCCCGATACCGATTTGACAGATGCCGAGGTAACCGTCTGCGGTCGAACATTCGACTGCGGAAACAATCGGACCGGCTTTCCGTTGAAGGGGCTTGATTTGCAGCCGTTTACCGAATATCCGATAGAGATTCGAGTCCGGGACAACCACGGACAGGAAGCCGCCGCGGCGGCTTCCTTCCGAACCGGGCGCCTGACGCTTCCGTGGATGGCATCATGGATTACCGACAAGGACTACTCCTTCGGGAAAAAGCAGTCTCCCGTTCCCATGACCTTCCGCAGAAGATTTGTCACGCAAAAGCCGATTCGCCGAGCTTATATCACCGCCTCCGCAATCGGTATTTATGAGTTGACGCTGAACGGCGAAAAAGTCGGGGACAGCTATTTTGCCCCCGGCTTTACCGACTACAAAAAGAATCTGCAATATCAATTTTATGATGTTACAAAGCAGCTTACCCGCTCCAACACTCTCATTGCCGTTGTTGCGGGCGGTTGGGCCGTAGGGCGTTTTACATACGAGAACAAAAACAAGATTACAGCGCCCCGACAGGCACTTCTGCTGGAGCTGTTTACAGAGTATACCGACGACACTGCGGAAAGAATCGTTACCGACGGCAGCTGGGAGGTTACTCTTCAGGGCAATTACCGCAAAGCCTGTTTTTATGACGGAGAAAGCTACGATGCAACCGTAAATTCGGAACAGGCAATATGGAAACCCGCCGATATGATGCGGCTTCCGTTCGGTCCGAAAATGACATTGGAAAACAGCCGTGTTGTCTGTCGGGAGATATTGCATCCTGTTTCCCATTTT
This sequence comes from bacterium, assembly GCA_963628435.1. Lineage (GTDB taxonomy): Bacteria > Bacillota > Clostridia > Oscillospirales > CAG-272 > CAKSQF01. Next base: position 8,841 of record CAVGEY010000005.1, on the reverse strand, counting down.
GAAAACAGCATCGGGGAAACAATCTACGACTTCGGGCAGAATTTTGCCGGGGTTGCGGAGTTTCGCATCTGCGGAAAGGCCGGACAGGTCATTACCGTCCGTCATGCCGAGATTTTGGATGGCGACCGGCTGTATACCGCATCGCTTCGCACAGCAAAAGCGGAAATCCGTTATATTTGCAAAGAAGGGGTACAAACTTATTCGCCCCGTCTGACCTATATGGGCTTTCGCTATATTGCGGTGAGCGGAATCGCCTCGGACGCTTTGGAGGTGAAAGCTCTGGTTCTCTCCTCCGATTTTGAGGAGTCCGGAAACTTTTCCTGTTCGGATGCACTTCTGAACCGACTGCAAAGCAACATCAGATGGAGCGCGATTTCCAATTTTGTGGATATTCCCACCGACTGTCCGCAGCGGGATGAACGGCAGGGATGGACGGGCGACATTGCGGTTTTCGCATCTACCGCCTGCTATAACTTCAGTTTGAGCCGATTTTATGAAAAGTGGCTCAAAGATATGCGTCTTGAGCAGGGCCGCGGCGGCGGTATCCCGACGGTGATTCCATTACACGGATGCTCCACTCCGGTGGTCGCCACAGCCTGCTGGGGCGACAGCTGCATTCTTGTTCCGTGGGCGGAATATCTGGCAGGCGGAAATTCGGAGCTTCTGAGGCGGCAGTATCCGTGTATGAAGCGATACATGAAAGCGGTTCGCTTTTGGGCATCTCTCTCGGGCTTCGGCGACCGAAAATATATTTGGAAATGGCTCTTTCAGTTCGGTGACTGGTGCGCACCCGAAGGATATATCAGAGATTGGATGGCAAAGGGAAAGTGGGTCGCCACGGCCTACTTTGCCAATTCCTGCGGTCTTATGGCAAAGATTGCGGATGTACTCGGAGAAAAAAACGACGCGGTATTTTACGCCGGTCTTCGTGAAAAAGTCTGTCGGGCGTACCGCAATCTGCTGACCGACGGAAAGGGTAATCTTCGGAAGAGTTTTCAGACCGGCTACGTTCTTCCGCTGTACTTCGGTATGGAACAGGGAGAAAACGCAAAGGCAATGGCGGCAAATCTTAACCGACTGATCATCGAAAATGATTATCATCTGAATACCGGTTTTACCGGGACGCCCTATCTGCTGTTTGCGCTGGCGGATAACGGCTATGCGGACACGGCCTATCGTGTGCTGATGCAGGACACTTGTCCGTCATGGCTATACTGCGTGAAAATGGGTGCCACCACCATTTGGGAGCAATGGAACACGATCACGCAGGACGGAAAACCGCGCGATCCCTCCATGAACCACTATGCCTATGGCGCAGTGGGAGATTTCCTGTACCGCCGTGTACTGGGACTTGAACCATCGGAGGGCGGATACCGGATTTTCACGGTAAAGCCGATGCCGGGAGGCGGGCTGACATGGGCAGAGGGATTTACGGGAACACCATACGGAAAAATACGGGTGCGTTGGGAAATTCAAGACGACATTTTCTCCGTCACCCTAAACGTCCCTGTTTCAACAATCTGTCGGCTGGTACTGCCGAGCGGTAAAAATTTTGAACTTCGCAGCGGTGTCCACTGTATCAAAGAGCCGTTTGAAAAGGAGTAATAGCATGAAATTTCAAGCATTTGGAGCAACCGTCCCGGAAGAATCTCTGCGGGAGCGGGAACACAGGGCCTTGGCGAGAGCTGCGGCGGCAGAGGGAATCGTGCTGCTTGAAAACAACGGCGTGCTGCCGTTGAAGCCGCAGAAAATCGCACTCTACGGCCCCGGCAGCCGCATGACCGTCAAAGGCGGAAGCGGCAGCGGCGATGTGAGAGAACGCTACAGCGTAACCATTGAAGAAGGGCTGAAAAATGCCGGATTTACCTTCCCGACGACGCTTTGGATGGATCGCTTTCGTGAGAAATATGACCGTGATATTGCCGAATGGCGTGCAGACGTGGAGGACAAAATCCGGGGGTTCAATGTGTTTCAGACCATGCAGATGTTCTGCCTCATCGGGAATTATCCCATGCCCTTCCCCGCCTGTACCGAGGTGCATTCGGACGAACTGACCGAGGAGACAGACACGGCAATTTATGTTCTCTCCCGACAGGCGGGCGAAGGAAAGGATCGCAAAGTGGAAAAGGGCGATTATCTTCTTTCGGATGTGGAGGCCGAAAGTCTGCGGACACTGCGGAAACATTACAAAAAACTGATTCTGATACTCAACTGCGGCAGCGTTATTGATTTGAGTATTCTTGACGAGATTTCAATAGACGCGGTGCTTTTCTTCGGCCAGGGCGGTGCCGAAGGCGGCAACGCTTTAGCCGACGTTCTTATCGGTGCGGTCTGTCCAAGCGGAAAACTGACCGACACATGGGCTGTCCGTTATGCGGATTATCCATGTGCCGATACATTCGGTTACCTTAACGGAGATTTGGAAAACGAGAATTATTCCGAGGATATTTATGTGGGCTACCGCCGGTTTGAGAAAAAAGCGATCCGGCCCCGTTATCCCTTCGGATACGGTTTGAGCTATACAACATTTCAAAGGACAGTCACGCACATTGAGGAAAACGGCGTCACTGTTTCGGTGACAAACAGCGGAAGCTCTGTCGGAAAGGATGTACTGCAAATATTTGTTTCCAAACCGATCGGAAAGATCGATCACGAGATCCGTTCCCTGGCGGGATTCGCAAAGACAAAGTCTTTACAGCCCGGCGAAAGTCAAACAATCACAATTCCGATCGATTCCGACCTGATTGCCTCTTTTGACGAAAGCCGCGGTGCCTTCGTGCTGGAGGCCGGAGAATACATCGTTTTTGTCAATGATACGCCTGTGGGCAGCTTCGTTCGGGACACAGAGAGGGTATCCGCAAAGCTGTCACCGATTGGCAGAGAAAACGGAAAGCCGTATGCAACGGTCTTTTCTCCGAAGGTGGCAAATATTCTGAAAAAACTCGGCGACTACGAAAAGATACAGCTGGTGGTAGGCGGCGGATACTCTATCCGATGCTACAACAATGTTATGGGAGCCGCAGGACGTACCTGCACAAAACTTTTGAAAAAAGGCATTCCGAATATTGTCATGGCCGACGGCCCTGCCGGAATCAATGTCATTCCCGTGACAACGACCACGACGTGGGGCACGCCAAAGTATCCGGAAGGGCTTCCGACCGACTGGAATTGGGGATGGCTGAAAAAAGCGGAGCCGCTCATAAAACATCTTCCGGGCAAGGGTACAACCTATTACAGATACATGACCGCCTGGCCCGGCGAGACCGTACAGGCACAGACATGGAATACGGAACTTTTGGAAGAAATCGGGAAAGCCGTAGGCAGAGAAATGCGTGAGATCGGCGTTTCCGTATGGCTGGCTCCCGGGCTGAACATTCACCGCAATCCTCTGTGCGGCAGAAACTTCGAGTATTATTCCGAGGATCCGATAGTGGCCGGGACAATGGCGGCCGCCATTACAAGAGGCGTCCAGAGCATGGGCGGAGTCGGCGTATGTCAAAAACATTTCTGCTGCAACAATCAGGAGGACAACCGTACCGGGGTTTCCGCCAACCTGTCGCAGCGTGCGCTTCGTGAAATTTACCTCAGGGCATTTCAAATTGCCGTTACGCAGGGGAAGCCGTGGGCGGTAATGTCCGGTTATAACCGTGTCAACCGGAAACATGTATGCAACACCTATGATTTATGCACCGGGGTGCTTCGGCGGGAATGGGGCTTTGACGGCGTGGTTATGAGTGACTGGAACGCCACCGAGCAATGCTCCTATGTCGAGGCCATTCACGCCGGAAATGATCTGATTATGCCGGGGACTTCTGCCGTAGCAAAAAAGCTGAATGAGGCGCTGAAAGACGGCAAACTCAGTCGGGAGGCTCTGAACATATCCGCAGGTCGGGTGCTGGAACTGATTTTCAAGAGTGAGACCTGCAAAAAATTTGGGGAGGAATCAAAGTGAATCCTTTTTTACCGCTGACAGAATACATCCCCGACGGGGAACCGCATGTATTCGGCGATCGTGTGTATCTTTACGGTTCCCATGACAAAGCAAATTCCGACCGATTCTGTGTACGTGATTATACGGTCTGGTCTGCACCGATCGATGATCTTTCGGCTTGGAAGTGTCACGGTGTGACCTATCGAAAGCGTCAGGATCCACGGTCAACGCCCGGAAAGGAAGTGGACTTCTATGCTCCGGACTGCGTTCGCGGAAACGACGGCAGATACTATCTGTACTACTGTGCCATGGGTCCCAACACTGAAAATTTCGGTCCCATGTCGGTAGCGGTATCCGATGAGCCGAGCGGTCCGTTTGAATATCTGGGAGATATACAATATCCGGACGGAACACCGCTGCTCAAATATTTGACGAACGATCCGGCCGTACTCAACGACAACGGCCGAATTTGGCTTTACTACGGTTGGGGACTTGCCCGCGACTTCCGAGGCAAGTTGCTTGCGCCGCTATACAATTTTGTTCAGAGCAAGCTGTTCGGACGAAGCATCGCTGAAATTAAGGCGACAAATCCGAGCATCCTCTCCTGCGCCGTTGTGGAGCTTGAGGAGGATATGCGCACCGTGAAAACAGAGCCGAAAGCGGTTCTGGACAGCAAAACCACAGCGCCCAAAAACAGCGAACTCTATCATCATGCCTTTTATGAAGCACCTTCCATCCGAAAGATCGGGGATACTTATTATCTGATTTATTCCTCCGGGGAAAACAACGAGCTGGCTTATGCCACCGGTGCCTACCCCGATCACGGATTCACCTATCGAGGGGTGATTATTTCAGGCAGTGATCTCGGTTATAAAGGAAATAAAATACCCAAAACCGCTGCCGGTACAATCCATGGCGGAATAGAAGAAATCAACGGAAGATGGTATGTATTCTACCATCGCTGTACCAACAACACAGATTTTTCCAGACAGGCCTGTGCGGAACCCATTTCGATTTTACCTGACGGAAGTATTCCGCAGGTGGAGATTACGACACAAGGTATGGCGAATGTTCCGATTCCCGCATCGGGCAGCTTCCCTGCGGCCTTCTGCTGTAATCTGACTGTCGGAAAGCCGATAAAGCCGGGGCTTGGAAAGCCTCAGACACAGCCGAGAATCACCGAAATCGGCGGGGAGGTCATTGTTGCGGACATGGCAGACGGGACACGGCTATGCTACAAGTATTTCAATTTTCTCAATACGGGCAAGGTGAGAATAACATTCCGATGCAGCGGGGTCGGAAAGGTGAAAATTCAGGTCGGCGGGTGCATCGGAGAAATCCCGGTTACACCATGCAATGAATGGACGGAGGCTGTATGCAACGGGCCGTTCCCGAACGGTGTTTACGCGCTGACTGTCGAATATCACGGCAGCGGAAAACTGAATTTGAAAGAAATCACATTTTCGGAGGCATAACATGGAAACAAAGGGATTCCCGAAGAATTTTCTCTGGGGTGCGGCGGCATCTTCCGCCCAAATCGAGGGCGGCTGGAACGAGGGCGGCAGAACACCCAGCATTTGGGATGCGGCAAAAGAAAAGCAGATAAAACACGGAGAAAACTGCCATACAGCCTGCGACCATTATCACCATTGGAAAGAGGATGTGGCGCTGATGCGCGAAATGGGGCTGAAATCCTACCGATTTTCCATCAGTTGGTCCCGCGTAATCCCGGAGGAAGGAAAGGTAAACCCGGAAGGGCTGAAATTCTATTCCGACCTGGTGGACGCACTGCTCGAAGCCGGCATAGAACCGCTGGTGACCGTTTTTCATTGGGATATGCCGCTTTGGGTCTGCAAAAAAGGCGGTTGGCTTTCGGAGTCAATCGTACCGTTATTCAGAGACTATGCAAAGGTAGTGGTTGAGGCACTGTCCGACCGTGTCAAATGGTGGATAACAATCAACGAGCCCGGCTGCTTCATTATGAACGGCTATTTGCAGGGCGTACACGCTCCGTTCAAGCGAGATTATCTTGCGCTCTCCAAGCTGTCCCGAAACTGCATGCTGGCGCACGCGGAGGCGGTCAAAGTCCTTCGGCAGTATGCCAGGCAGCCGGTAAAGGTGGGCGCGGCGTTTTCAACGGGAGCGTATGTACCGCAAAACGAAACGCCGGAAGAAATCGAAAAAGCCCGCCGCCGGACCACAGAAACAGGCAACGGCTTGATGGGCAACCGCTGGTGGATGGATCCCATGCTGCTTGGCAAACCGGTGCGTGCCTACGGAATTTATGCCAGCCGCAAAAAGGACATGGCGGCGATATATCAACCGCTTGACTTTATCGGGTTGAACATATATACATCCTATAACTACGCCGACTGGGGTTCAAGTGAAAAAGCCGCGCCCGGCACACCCAGAAATTCGCTCGGTTGGGTCATTGACGAACGCTGTATGTACTGGAATGTGCGCTTTATTTATGAACGCTACAAGCTCCCCATTATGATCACCGAAAACGGTCTGGCGGGAAACGACATGATCGGTCTTGACGGCAAAGTTCACGATCCCAAACGCACCGACTTTTTGAAGCGGTATTTGGGGCAGCTGAAACGGGCTGCGGTCGAAGGAATCCCGCTTCTCGGATACCAGCACTGGTCTGTCATGGATAATTTTGAGTGGGCGGAGGGATACGATCCGCGGTTCGGGCTTATCTATGTTGACTTTTCCGACGGAAAGCGAATCATGAAAGATTCGGCTTTTGACTATAAGCACATCATTGAAACAAACGGCGAAGAAATTTGAAGGAGTAGCTATGAAAATCATTATTGATCGAAATATAAAAACCATTCCCACCGATTTTTCCTGGCAGTTCGGCATCGGCAATGACCACGCCTGCCAGATGCTACGCACCGATGTCTGCGAACATGTCAAGCTGGTACACGATGAGTTGGGAATCCGCTACATTCGCTTTCACGGAATTTTTGATGACGATCTGCTGGTAATCCAGCGTCTGACCGACTATTTTAATTTTGCCGCCATGCCATGGGCGGGAAAGGTTCGGGAGCTGAGTTTCCGACAAATTGCCAACGTATTCGACAATGTATTGAAATGCGGCATGAAACCCTTTGTGGAGCTGTCCTTCATGCCATCTGCCATTGCGAAAGGAAAAAAAATCGGGCTCCGCTATAAAAATCACATTGATATGCCGAAGTATATGGAGCTCTGGTGCGATCTGATTGAAAAATTCATCCTCTTTCTGCTGGATCGATACGGAAAAGAGGAGGTGGAAAGCTGGTATTTTGAAATATGGAACGAGCCGGATCTTCCGATTTTCTTTCACGGAAAGCAGCAGGACTATTTTGCATTGTATGCGGCAACGGTGCAAACAGTAAAAAAAGCGGACCCGGCTCTGCGGGTAGGCGGCCCTTCCACCAGTGCCTGCCGATGGGTAGGTGAGTTCAAAACATATTGCGAAAAAAACAATCTTCCCTTTGACTTTTTGACAACCCATCATTATCCCGGCGACGGATTCGGCAATTCATTCGGAGCAAAGGATGCCTTGAAGATGATGAAAATCACCCATGACAGCGCCAAAAACGGCGTGGATCTTGGTGATACTCTGACCGAATATTTCTTTAAGCCGGAAACATACAAAACATGGACAAAAGGAATACTCCGACAGCTGGATGAAAAAGCCCGCGCGGAAGCCGGAGACACACCGCTGTTTATGACCGAATGGAACTCCATGGCCGTATACAGTGCTCCGGTTCACGACGAAAAATACTCGGCAGCGTTTCTCGTGAAAAGTATAATGGATCTTAAAGGCATCATGGACGCCTACATGTTCTGGTGCTGTTCGGATGTATTCGAAGAGCTTTTTATTCTGGGCAAGCCTTTTCACGGAAGCTACGGCATTGTGAGCAACGACGGCATTCCCAAACCGAATTTCTGGGGCTTTAAGATACTGAGTCGGCTGTTTTCACAGCGTCTTGACCTTCCCGTAACAAACAATGATGTGGAATATGCCGTCTTTGTGGACGGAGACAAAACTCAAATTCTTCTGTACGCGCAGGACTTCGACTACGAAAAGCGCGATACAACCGAAATAGAGATTACGATAAACACGTCTGCCCAATCGGTAACAAAGCAGGTTATCGATGATTTACACTGCAACCCCAAAGCCGAGTGGATAAAGCTGGGAAAGCCGGATCTGCTCACACCCGCGCAGGTGACGATGATAAAAGAAAAAACCAAACTTGTCTCCGAGCCGCATCCGTTCGGCATGGAAAACGGCAATACAACGATTCGACTTTCCATGCAGACAAACGATGTTGTACTGCTGACGCTGGAATAAAATCGGAGAATCTAAGCAAAAAAAGCGGTGCTCACAGAATGTGACAGCCACATAGGAATATAATTCAAAAACCAATGTGGCAAGGCAAAAGCAAAAATGAACAGACACTGTAGAAAGCGTTACTGCAATCTACAGTGTCTGTTCATTATCTTACGAGGGTATTCTCCTCACTTTTCATGATTTTCGCCATAACGATGTTTTGGCCGATAAATACAAGTACCGAAAAATGCTGCGAGAGAAATCAGCATCAATGACAGCCAGAGGCCGATGTTCGAATTATCACCGGTCCGGGGCGGCTTAATCGGTTCGGGTGGATTTGTCGGGCTGACGCTATCATCTTTGCTGTCATCCTTGTTGTCACCTGAAGGGGCAAAGCTCCAAGCACCGCTAATTATCGTGTCTGATGTAATCAGGAAGCCGCTCTCTTTATCCCAAACGACAAATGTCCAAGTACCAGATACGCGCTTCCCATTAACCTCCGCATAATTTTGCGTGGCAGTCAGATTGTCCGCCACCGTAACCTGTGATTTATAGTCATACTCGGTTTCGTCCGTAGGTACTATGC
>CAVGEY010000004.1:0-116561 GCA_963628435.1 bacterium | reverse complement strand
CCGTCATATTCCGCGCGGGACTTGCGGCAGCCGGAGCATTTCTTCCGTATGTGGTCGTTCTGCTGATGCGTGACGGCTATCTGTCCGCACAGGTGGCCGAGGGCGTGGCGTATGCGGATGCATACAGAACCGCCAACACAAAATACGGCGTGTTGTTTGCACTTGCCATAGGACTGTTTTTCCTCTTTTATGCGGGTGTTATCAGAGTTTTACGGCAGCTCACATGGCGAGAGCCGATTTTCTTCGGCGAAGATTATCGGAACGGATTTAAGTTCGATGCTTTCCGCTTTGCCCTTGTCGGCGTATTTGTCGGCATTGTGCATACGCTGGTAAAATCTCTTTCGGATTCGGTTGTGACCTACCTTTTGCAAGGAGTGTATCTGACAATCGTATTGCCGTCATTCGCATGGTTTATTTTGCAGAACGTGTATTATAAAGTCGATTTTTTGGGCGGCTTGCGGAACGGAATTCTGCATTATCTCAGGTCATTGCCCGTAACGCTTTTGCTCCTGTTTCTGACCTTTCTGCCGTTCATTTCGGTGACGGTATTTGCTCCGACACTTGTACGCTATGTTGGACTGATTTTGCTTGCGGTCTTTTGGACCGTTCCCGTGACAATGGTGTGGCTCCTTTATGCGTCGCATCTGTTTGACATTACAACCAATCGTGAAAATTATCCGCAAATTTATCGGCGAGGTATGACCGATGATTTGCAATCTGAAAAATGAGGTGTCTTAATGAAAAAGAACATTCAAAAAATCGGAATTTTATTGCTATGCGTGGCTCTTCTGCTCGTCGGTACGGCATTTGCTTCTTCCGCCGAAAATGAAAAAGTCCTCGATTTGTACGTGATTGCAGGTCAGTCAAACGCATCCGGCTATTCCAAAGTGAATACCGTCTCCGACGGAAACGATTTGTCGGTATATAGAAGCGGATTTGACAACATCTATATGTACGGCAGAGCCGACGCCGCAACTTTTTCGGGTGCAAAGGTCGCATACGGTCAGGGAATGGCAAGCGACCGCTTCGGCGCCGAAATCGGTATGGCGGACAAAATCGCCGAATTTAACAGCGGAAACACGAGCGTGATTTTCAAGTACGCCGTCGGCGGAACTTATCTTGTCAATAATACCACCAATTCTTTCAGCACAAACAACGGCAACTGGTGTCCTCCGTCCATGTGCAAGGAGGGCGACAGCGGATTCAATGCCGCAATCACCGGAAAACTTTTCCGTGGCTGGCAGGAACAACTGACTGCGACCGTGCAGAAATATCAGAAAGACGGTTACACGGTTCGCCTTTGCGGAACTTTCTGGATGCAGGGCGAGGCAGAGAGCGGAACGGCCTCCGAATATAATGTCTATGATAACTATCTCGAAGCTCTGATCGGCGATATGCGCAGCGTGTATAGCTCGTTGAAACTTGACAATGCAAAAAAAGCGCCGTTTGTAATCGGTAAAATTTCATCGACCTTCAATAACGGCGGCGGGGGAGTCGGTACGATTCGTGATAAGCAGGATGCGGTTGCAAAACGCATGGCAGATCAAAATGTATATGCGATTGAGTCCTACACCATTTGCGAAAACGGTACTTATAAAGCCGGCTGCTTCGATTTTTACCACTTCAACGGCGACGATATGCTGGCACTCGGTAAATCTGTCGGCGAAACAATGCTCGATACGGCTGCCAAAGACAAAATCGTTGTTATGACATCGGGAAAAGGGACGAGCAATTTTACCTCGACCATTTTGAAAGGAACTTCGGTTGACATTATTCTGACGCCGAACGAGAATTATTATATTTCTTCCGCAGAACTCGTGAACAGCGACACAAACGAAAAAAAGGATGTGCTGGATCAGATTAAGGACGGCGTTTACAAGTCCGAAGCTACCGGACACTGGGTACTGAACGTTACGTTTGCGGAAATGGCGAAATACGCTGTCAAAATTACAAATGACAAGACAATGGGAAAAGCGTCTTGCAGCCCTTATATGGTCAAGTATTACACCGGAACAACGGTTAAAGTGACTGTTCAGCCGGAAGAAGGGTATGAAGTTGCAAGAGTTTTGCTCAACGGAACCGAACTGACCGCAACCGACGGAGAATATATATTTACCGTCACCGATCAGAACGATGTGACCGTTGAATATAACAAGACTGCGGCAGAGCACAAGTGCGAACATGTCTGCGACCAATGCGGAAAATGCACCGATAAGAGCTGTACCGATGCGGTATGCGCCGAAAAGTGCGAAGGACATGAAACAAAAGCCGATGAGCCGAAGGAAGGCGGAAATTTCCCGGTAGTTCCCGTGGTTGCGGCTGCAGCGGCGATTGCGGTCGTAGCGGCGATTGTAATTTTCGTCATATCGAAGAAAAAGAAAAATCAAAAATAAGTGAATGTTCTGCCCCCGGAGTTTGATTTTCGGGGGACAGTGCGATCCGCTTTAACGGAAAACGGCTGTCTTTTACGGTATGCCCGTTTTGTTCGGGGCTTACGAAAAAGATCGGATTGTTATATAAACATCGGGCTGAAATCGTATGATTTCAGCCCGATTTAACATATAAGAAAAAATGATTGTATTGCATAACGGAAAGAAAGCGTATGATTTTTTAATTCTTTACGAACTGTTTCGCCGCTTTTGCGGTGAAATTATGCTCGGATCTGCGAACAATTCGGATATATCCGAAAAAAATTTTTACGACTGTAATTTTACCCTTGACAAAAAAATTTTCATTTGCTAAAATACACACCCGAAGACAAAAAGGGAAGCTTTTCACAGCTTCCCTTTTTGCTCCCGAAAAATTTTCCATCCACCCGTTACTGTACGCTTATTTGCACAGTGACATTGCTAAAATGAGATTGATAAACAAAATGAAGGGGGTTTTAATATGCAGTATTTTACATTTTCGGCCGGTGTGAAAGGTGATTTCTCCGATTCTTCTCTTCCTACCGGTGAATGCTTCGATTCCACAAAAGCGGTTGTCAGAGAAAACTGTCAAGAGGTATACGAGGAAAATCAATGCAATCTGTATCCTTTTGTTTCGAATTTCTATGAAAACAACTGCATGGAAAAGCGGATTATCGGCGGCGCAGTATTTTTTAAGAATATGTCATACGCGAGCATGGAATCCGTACTCAAAAATCTTGCCTGCACTCTTCTTAAGTATACCGTATCCCACTCAAAATGCAAAACACCCGAATACTTCTTTTCCATGCAGGAATGTTGTTTCAAAAATTTTGAGCATGCATTAAGAATGTCCCTGCATAAAGATTTTATCGGCGAAGACAGTGATTCCCTGTACGAAACGCTCGGAATCCATAGTCTTTCCAGAGGCAGAATCGGCAGACTTTCTTACGGCGAAAATTTAATTATGCCGAAAGAAAAAGCCTTTATCTACTCGGAAGCCGAAAAATACTCAATGAAAGATAATGTTATTCCCGAACTCGACCGTATTTATACCCCGAAAACAATAAAATCGAATATTCTCGGCCATCCCGCACATTATATGATAGAAACCGATGATGAAGAACTCCGAAAGTCGGTCAGCCGCCTTTTGCTCAGCGCGCTTTACGGTAACGGGCGCATGACCATCCAAAGGTATGAATTCATTGATATAGAACCGGACGATGTGTTCGACGATTATTCGATCGATGTTCTTTACAAAAGCAGTATCGGCGGCGCGGTCATTATACGTTATTTTGATAAAGAGGTTCAGGAAAGCGATACCGCAACATACGGAATGGATGTAATCGAACAAATCTGCAAAACGGTAAAAAAATACCGCAATCGGGTACTGACTTTTATTTGTCTGCCCCGTGAATGCACAAACATCAAAAAGATGTTCTTTGAAAATCTCTGCAACCTGACTCTTGTCGAAATCAAGGAAGATTTTATGGACGCGGCTCAGTCGAAGGCTTATCTTGAAAAGCTCTCGAAAGAAAGTAATCTGTCAGCGAAAGAAACGCTTTTGTCCGAAATAGAAGAGGACAGGGGATATCTTATACCCGAACTTAAAGAAATATTCAACACATGGTTTGACAAAGAGCTGAAATCCGAAATTTATCCGCAATATAAACAGCTCGAATCAATCGGAATAAAAGTCAAAGAGGAGCCTAAAGGCTCGGCGTATGACGAACTTATGGGCATGATCGGTCTCGGCGAGGCAAAAAAGACCATCGTCGGCGCACTTGAATACTATAAAGCGCAGAAGCTGTTTGCCGATAAAGGCATGAAAGCCGAAAATGTCAATATGCACATGGTTTTTACCGGAAATCCGGGAACGGCCAAAACCACGGTCGCAAGGCTTTTCGCGAAAATAATGAGAGACAACGGACTGCTTTCAATAGGCAATCTGGTGGAAGTGGGACGCGCAGATCTCGTCGGCAAATATGTCGGATGGACAGCGGCCATCATTAAGGAAAAATTCCAAAAAGCCAGAGGAAGCGTGCTCTTTATCGATGAGGCATATTCTCTTGTCGACGGCCACGAGGGCTCCTACGGTGATGAGGCGATAAACACAATCGTACAGGAAATGGAAAATCGCCGAAATGATGTTGTCGTTATTTTCGCAGGCTACCCCGACAAAATGGAAAAATTTCTCGAAAAAAATCCGGGACTTCGTTCGAGAGTTGCCTTTAATGTTCATTTCGATGACTATACCGCAGACGAGCTTTGCTCTATTGCCGAATTTCTCGCAAAGAAGCAGGGCATAAGCCTCGAGAACGGCGCGCTGACCAGGCTGAACGGAATCTTCGAAGACGCAAGACTTCAAGCCGATTTCGGCAACGGACGCTTTGCGCGCAATCTGATTGAAAAAGCCAAAATGGCTCAGGCGGGCAGACTTCTCTCGATGGATTATGACTCTGTTACCGAAAAAGACATAAAGACAATAAAGGCAGAGGATATCGAAATTCCGCATACGGCGGCTCACGAAAATCAGACAAGACGTGTCGGATTCTGAAAATCGACAAGACACTGCTTTTCGCTTTTTTGTTAAATCGTATTGACAAAGTGTTCTGTTGCTGTTATAATGGAGCCAGAAAATCTGTATGGATTTTTTCGGAATGATCCGTTTTCGCCATACGCCGTACAGGCGTATGGCGATTTTACATCAGCCCGCAGCTGAATCTAAGGGAGGATTTCAAAATGACAAACGATTTTATCGAGCTTATCAAATCACGCAGAGCGGTGCGCTCTTATCTTAAAAAAGCGGTTCCGGATGAACTTATCGACGCGGTTGCCGAAGCGGGAACCTATGCGCCGACCGGCATGGGACGCCAGTCGCCGACAATCGTCGCCGTAAAATCCGAAAAATACCGCAGTGAAATCGCAAGGCTCAACGCGGCGGTGATGGGACGTGACGGCGATCCTTATTACGGAGCGCCGGTTGTGCTGCTTGTTCTTGCCGACAGAAATGCTTTTACCGCGGTGGAAGACGGAAGCTGTGTGCTTGAAAATATGATGCTTGCCGCCGCATCGCTCGGACTCGGCTCGGTGTGGGTACACAGAGAGCGTGAAATCTTCGACAGCGAAGACGGAAAAAGACTGCTTGCCGAATGGGGACTGCCCGAAAATCTGCGCGGCATCGGCTCGATTGCGCTCGGCTATCCCGCGTGCGAACTTCCCAAAGCGGCGAAACGTAAAGATAATTATGTCGTATCCGTTTGATTTGATGCCGGGAGGCAGTTTACTTAATGAAAAAAATAAAAATTCCGTCTGAAATCGTCTATTTTATCTCCATAATTTTGCTCTCGCTCGCGGTCGCGATTCTGACATCGGTCGATTTCGGAATATCGATGATAGTCGCTCCCGCCTATCTTCTCAGCCTGAAACTCGGATTCTTGACATTCGGACAGGCAGAATATGTTATTCAGGCAGTCCTTTTTATCCTTCTCTGCATTCTGCTGAGAAGAATAAAAGCCGTATATCTGACATCTTTTCTCACATGCCTTATCTACGGCTTCGTGCTTGATCTCTGGCGGCTTATTCCGTGTTTTAACCCCGATGTTACAGCGCCCGGCAGTATGAGTATCCCGCTGAGGGTTGTCCTGTTCGTCGTCGGAGTTACATTGACATCATTTTCAATCGCTCTCTGCTTCAAAACATATCTTTATCCGCAGGTTTACGATTTTTCGGTAAAGGCGGTTACGGCAAGATACCGTCTTAAACTGTCGGTATGCAAAACGGTGTTCGATTGCGGCTGTCTTGTCGCCGCGCTGATAATGACCTTCTGCTTTTTCGGAAAACTCGAGGGAATAGGCGTCGGTACGCTTATTATGGTTGCCGTCAACGGAACGCTCATCGGATTTTTCTCGAAAATTCTTGATAAGACGGTTGAAAGCAGCCCGATTTTCCCGAAATTTGCGGCGCATTTCAGCCTTGATGATGACGAGGCGGCAAGATAAAGCAGTCGGACAGCAGTGAATATGAATTGATTTTCAAAAGAAAGGTACAAAATCGGTATGAAAATAACGCTTAATCCGGACGAAGAAATCGTCAGGACAATAAAAGAGGGCTTAAAACAGAAAGACGGATACTGCCCCTGCCGTCTTGAACGCAAGGAAGAATACAAATGCATGTGCAAGGAATTCAAAGATCAGATTAA
The DNA here is from genome assembly GCA_963628435.1 of bacterium. Classification (GTDB taxonomy): domain Bacteria; phylum Bacillota; class Clostridia; order Oscillospirales; family CAG-272; genus CAKSQF01. Next base: position 109,955 of record CAVGEY010000004.1, on the reverse strand, counting down.
AGATCCGAATTTCGAGGGATACTGCCACTGTATGCTCTATTATAAATCAAAATAAAAGCAGAAGGGAAGAGTCTTGAATATGCTTAACATAACATCCGAAAATTTCGAAAAAGAAGTATTATCATCATCCGTACCCGTTGTCGTCGACTTTTTCGCAACATGGTGCGGCCCCTGCAAAATGCTCTCCCCGATTGTCGAAGAGCTTGCGGATGAGTACGGCGAAAAGCTGCGCTTCGGCAAGGTGAATGTCGATGATGAGCGCGAGCTTGCGCTGAAATTCGGGATCAGCTCAATCCCGACTCTGCTTTTCTTCAGGGAAGGCAAACTTGTAAAGAGCATTGTCGGATACCGTGACAAAAATCAGCTTAAAGAAATCACCGATGCTCTTATTTAAGCGTAAAGAAAGCAATACAGTCATCGGCAAGAATGTTCCCGAAATCTGCCCGACCTGCAATTATCCGCAAAGCCGGTTTGAAGTCGGCGCGGAGAACTGCCGATGAAAACACAAAGCCGTGAGCGTTAATACGCTCACGGCTTTGCCGTTTCTTATTTGAAAAGATTCAAGAACCAATCGATGATGCCGAGATGCTCGAACAGTATCTTCAGTCCGATTAAAATGAGGATGATACCGCCAGCGATTTCGGCCTTGCTCTTGTATTTCAGACCGAAAACATTTCCGATTTTCAGTCCGATTGCCGAGAGGATGAATGTTGTTACGCCTATAAGTCCGGCCGCAAAATAAATGTTGATGTCCGACAGGAAAGCGAACGAAACGCCGACCGCGAGCGCGTCGATGCTGGTCGCAATCGCAAGCAGAAGCATCGATTTGAATGAGAATGACGCGTCGACCTTTTCGGTATCCTTTGACAGACCTTCTTTGAGCATATTCGCGCCGATCAAGGCAAGCAGAATCGCGGCGATCCAGTGATCGAACGAGTCGATATACTGCTTGAATGTTCCGCCGAGAAAATAGCCGATTGTGGGCATAAGAGCCTGAAATCCGCCGAACCATGCTCCGACGATGAGAAAATGCGATTTTTTGAGCTTCCCGGTTGACAGTCCCTTGCAGACCGCAACTGCGAATGCATCCATGGAAAGCCCGACAGCAAGAAGAAAGAGTTCCAAAAGTCCCATAGTGAGAACCTCCGAATAAAAAAATAAGGCACGCAGCAGCACCGCGCACCGACGTCTATTGCCCAAAGCAGGCGTTTCGGGCGGTGTGCCCTGTCGCATGCTTGAGTCTCGCTGTTTAAGACAAGCCAGACGGCGTTTACCGTCAGTCTGTTGACTTGCCGCTCCTCTTCGAAGTCACCTACTCCCTCAAACGCTCGCTATTCTATCATAAATAAAATCAAAAGTCAAGCTTTTTTGAAAAAATAATTCCCAAATGCGTATTTTCTCGGCATTATCTTTCCGAAGATGCGTAGATTTGCCGAAGAGATGTCTGTTTGCAAATTCACCGCACGCTACTTGACAAACGTGCCGAAAAAAATTATAATAGATCAGACCGAACGGTCTGAAATATCTTTTTTATCGAAGAAGCGGCATCATCGGGGATAAATGCCAGTGTCACGGCACGCCCGAGGCTTTTTCATCATAGTGTGTGACATTTTTATATTCTCCGTGGCTTTTTGCGCGGATAAGATTTGCCGAAGCGGAAATTTTATCGCGTAAACTCACGGAAACGAAAGAAAGGTATTTTATCATGGAAGAAAAGAGCAAAAACGGCAAAAAAGAAAAAAAAGAGAATAAAGTTCTCGCATTTCTCGGAAAAAAGGGAATAACGCTGTCGCCTAAAGTCTATTTTATCGACGCAATGGGCGCGATGGCTCTCGGACTTTTCGCATCACTTCTCATCGGCACGATTTTCAAAGCAATCGGAAATGCCGTTTTTCCCGATTCGGCAACCGACATTTTTCATGTTGTCGCATCCTATGCGCAAAATCCCTATGTTTACGGAGCCGCAATCGGCGTTGCGGTCGCAAACAAGCTGAAAGCCGATCCGCTTATCCTTTATTCATGCGCCGCCGTCGGTGCGATGGGGGGACAGTATGCAACCGTCTTTGACGGCGCCTCGTACAGCGCGGGCCCCGCGGGCTCTTTCTTTGCGGTGCTTTTGGCGTGTGAAATCGGCAAACTCGTATCGAAATCGACCAAAGTCGACATACTCGTAACTCCCGCCGTGACAATGTGCGCGGGATTTCTCGCCACATGGGCGCTCTGCCCGTTTATCGCGCGCTTCATTTACGCCCTGCGGGGAATTATCGAATACGCAACAGGTGAAATCCCGCTGATCATGGGAATTCTGCTTGCCGTGATAATGGGCATGGTTTTGACACTTCCGATTTCATCGGCGGCGCTCTGCGCCATGATTTTCACCGCCGGGGAAGCGGGACTTTCCGAAAATCTTATGCTTGCGGCGGGCGCCGCGGCTGTCGGCTGCTGCTGCCAGATGGTCGGATTTGCGGTTATATCATTCCGCGAAAACAAATGGGGAGGACTTGTCGCACAGGGACTCGGCACGTCAATGCTCCAGATGGGCAATATCTGCCGACATCCGCAGATATGGATTGCTCCGACACTTGCCTCCGCTTTCTGCGGGCCGCTCTCAACGACCGTATTCAAACTTCATTGTTCCGGAGTCAACGCGGGAATGGGTACATGCGGACTGCTTTCGCCGTGGCAGATTCTGCTTGATATGAACTGGAGCGGGGAAGCGTGGCTCGGAGTGCTGCTTCTCTGCATCATTCTGCCTGCGGTACTGTCGCTGCTGTTTAATTTTATCCTCGAAAAAATCGGACTTGTAAAAGCGGGTTATATGAAACTCGAACTTCAATAAAAAAGACAAAACCGCGGAAATTTCCGCGGTTTTGTCTTTTGTTTCAATGCTTTTTCACTCCGAACAGCGTTCCGATGCTGAATTCCTCGTCATCGCCGTCATCATCGCCGTCATCAAATTCGTCTTTCTTTTCGGCGTTCGGCTTCACGACCGTGTTAAGCACAACCGTTTTGCCCGACTCTTCGTCATCGCTTTCGGCAGGCTCGGCTTCGAAAGCCGGATCGGCAGACCGAAGCACAACGGTTTTACTGTCCGATGAGTCGAATGTGTCATCGGGAATCGGCAGAATGTCGGAAATGCTTATCGGCGCCGGTTTAACATCGGCATCCGCAAATTTCTCGGATGCGGCTTTTGAATAGGCCGCCTTGCACATTTCGCTGTTTTTGACGATTAAATCGCTTATCGCGGCGACTTCTCTCGAATTCAGCGCGCCGAATTCGCCGAATACCTTCAACTCTTTGATCAGTCCGGGACCTGTGAAAACGAAGTCCGAACTGCGAAAATCGAAGGATGCATGGTCATCGGTCAGAAATATGTAATGCCTGATTGACGGACAGTTCAGACTCTTGCGCATCATGAGTTTTGACAGTTCGGCGATATATGTCCGGCCGCGCTCAATCAGATTCGGAATAGAGTATGTTATTCCGTTTTCGGTGACCGACCAGCTTCCGCTGTCGGGTGCGATAAATTCACCCGATCCCTGCTGAATGCTTATAAGCGCGATGCCGCCCGAGCAGACCATGGCGGCGCATACGCCGGGAGCCGTGTCCGTACTGCTGCACAGTATATACGGATTTTTGATGATTTTCTTTCCGAAAACGAAAGACAGAAGCGAGTTGGCAAAGCGTTCGTCTCTGACGCGGGAGGCGTAGATTGCCGAAAGCCGCGCTCTTTTGCGCAGAGCGCAGATTATGAATATACCGAGAAAAATCACGCATACAGATGATGCGAAAAGTATGCCGTACAGTAAAGACTCGTTCATTTTCATATCCGAAGTCCGCTGCCGCGAAACCTCTTTCCTTATATATAATATGGTAGAATACAATATAAATTTCCGCCTGCGCCGACTGCCCGCCGCAGGACTCTCTTACAATTTGATTATACCGCAAAAAAGGTGTGTTGTCAATCGCACGGAAAACAATAGTTGTAAATTTTCGTTCTCCGATTCCGAAAGATAAAAAAGTTACATTTAATTTTTCCGTCGATACTTGAAAAAAACATACCGCAATGATAAAATTGAAAAGTATCAGTCGATGGCGTAAAATATTTTGAATACAGACGGGAGAGCGATGCGGCATGACCGAAAACGAAAAAAATAATGCGGCCGATAAATCGGCGACGGTAATGAAAAAAGTCAGATCTAAAAAAGGAGCGGCAATTTTTCTTTGCTCGATGGCGGCGGCACTTGTCGTTCTGCTTTTTCTGAACGCGGTCGCATCCGGCTCTGTCGGCGGCACCGAAAACCCGGATGATGCGGACGTAACCGCCGCTGCGGCGCAAACATATCCCGCGGAATGGTTCGATGTTCCCGATTACGATGCCGATATAACCGCGGATGCCGATTATGTCGGGCTTGACTGCAAGATGCATTATACCGTCGGCAACGAGAGTTTTATGATAGACGGCGATGCCGACGAATACGGCTCGCTCTGCGTATTCTGGGATAAATTTTTCGATTTGGCGAAGGCGGGCGAAGAAGACGGTCTGACATCGATGCATACATCGGCATATCTGAAAAAATTCGGAGATTTCGGCAGCATAGCACCGCAGAAAATATACAATATAAATGTGGAACTTCTCAAAAGCCGGGAGGTTGAAAGCGGAGATTACAAAGGCACAACCGTCAGCTATTTCCTTGTGTCCTACTGCATAAAAGACAATAACGGCACTTTCCGCAACGATTTTATCGATGACAATGTGTCGGTTCCGCTGATTTATGAGATTGTGGAGGATAACGGCGAGCTGAAAATCAACAACTATTCCCGTCAGTCGATGATGACCGGAGACGGGGACGGAGATGAAAAAGACGGCGGCACTTTGATGATTGTTATTGCCGCAGTCGTGATTCTGCTCATCATCGCGGCGGCAGCGGCAATCGGTTTTGCGACCGGCCTTTTCGGAAAAAAGAAAAGGAAAAATAAGACCGGCGACAACACGGCCGCATGAGAAAAGCAATAAATCATAAAAATCGTCCTGCCGCAGAGGGCAGGGCGATTTTCGTATAATCAGCTGTTTTTCACGACAAATTCGCAGAGATCGCGGGTTGCGCGCGGACGGCGGATTTCATCAATGGCGGAGAGCATTGTCGTGAGTCTGGTTTCGCTTGTGAAAAGAAGATGAAGCATCTCATCAAGCGGCTGAAATTCGGAAGAGCGGATTGCCGCGCCGCAGTTCAGCAGAAATTCGGTGTTTCTTTCTTCCTGACCGGGAATCGGGTTTGCGATAATCATCGGAAGCCGTTTGGCAAGCGATTCCGAAGTTGTCAGTCCGCCCGGCTTTGTGATTATGCAGTCGGCGGCGTCCATGAGCTTGTCAACACAATTACAGTAGCCGAGGCTCAGCAGTTTTTTTGTCAGCGTAAGCCTGTCGATCGATTCCTTCATGTCGGCATTGTTGCCGCAGACCGATATAATCTGAAAATCGAGCGGCACCAGGTCAAGCTGGCTGACAAGCGAGGCGATGTTGCCGAATCCCATGCTTCCCGCCATAAGCAGAACGGTTTTTTTGCCGACATCGAGTCCGAGCGCTTTCCGCGCGGTCGATTTGTCGTTCTGTACCGAAAATCTTTCCGAAATCGGGATGCCGCTGTCGAGAATCTGACTGTCGGCAAATCCTTTTGCCTTGCATTTCTGCACGAGCAGACTGTTCGGAACAATGACATAGTCGCTTCTCAGACAGTCGTCCCAATATGGGTGCATCGTGAAATCGGTGACTATTCCGTAGGTCTTGCATTTGAGATTTTCGCTTTCTTTAAGCAGGTCGAGGACAAGCCCGACAAGAACGTGCGTGTAGACAATCGCGTCGGGTGCGTAGTCTTCTATATATTTAAGCAGTTTTTTCGCAATCGGCTTGTTGGATGTTCGCATTGCCGAATGTTCGGATGCTTCACGGCGTTCGAGCATGTCATAGCCTTTTGCGTAGAGATATTTCGCTTTAAGTGCGAGCAGATAGCCTTCGGAAAACGCTTCGCCCATCAGCTTGCTGATGTAGGCGTATGTGTCGAGAGTTCTGCTCTCCACTCCCATTGATTCGAAAACTTCGCCGATTGTTTTGGCACAGGAATTGTGTCCCTGACCGGCGGTTATTGACAAAATGAGTACCTTCAATCTGCATACCCCTTTCCGATACCGCCGACTGCGCCGCGGTATCGCATATTCGTATTAAAAGGCGGCATTGTTTTGTACTCCGAGCCGCTGCCTTTATTCTATTGTAGCACAAAGAACATAATAAAACAAGCGTTTGTGCCGATTATACAAAAAATTTACTTTTGAACGCCGGTTTACCGTGATATTCCGGAAATCCCGAATCGGTAAAACCGACAGCGCATTAACCGTCCGCCGCTATCGATTGTCGGCTGAAAGGCAGGAAAACCCTTGAAAAAGTCGCATTTTTATTCGAAAAACACTTGACAAAAGATAATAAATATGATAAACTAACCCTACCTCTGCAAGGAGGGTTTTGTTTGTGTGCCCGAAAACACACATTCAATCGTCGTATGCCCCTCTTTGTCCGAGGGAGGTAAACACGAAGACATCCGTGAGTGCGGATGCTGCTTCGAATATTTCAGGAGGTGCCGAAATTGAGAGTTAAAATCACACTTGTCTGCAGCGAATGCAAGCAGAGAAACTACAATACCAACAAGAACAAGAAAAACGATCCTGACAGACTTGAAATGAAGAAGTATTGCCGTTTTTGCAGAAAGCATACTCTGCATAAGGAATCTAAGTAAGGAGGATTTGTTATGGCAGAGAAAACTGTAAAGACCGAAAAGGCCGAAAAGGCAGCCGCAAAGCCCGCCAAAAAGCCGAAGCAGAAGAAAGAACACAAAATAGGCAAGTTTTTCAAGGATCTGAAAAGCGAGCTTAAAAAGATCACCTGGTACAGTGCGCATGACACTATACACAGCAGCATTTGGACAGTTATCGCGCTTGTCGTTTTCACCGTTCTTATCGGCGGAGTGAACTGGGGACTCAGCTCGCTTATCGCCATTATAAGCTGAAAAGACGCAGGGTAGATAACGAATATGAGTGCTAACGATTACATTGACGGTATCCACTGGTATGTGGTTCACACATATTCGGGATACGAAAACAAGGTCAAAACAAGTCTCGAGAAAATAGTTGAAAACCGCTCCCTTCAGGAACTTATATACGACATAAAGATTCCGACCGTGACCGAAATGCGCGGCGAGGGAGAAAAGGCCAAAGAGGTCGAGGTTAAAATTTATCCGAGCTATGTTATGATCAAAATGATTATGAACGACTTTACCTGGCACATTGTCCGCAATATTACGGGCGTGACCGGTTTTGTCGGCCCCGGATCCAATCCGACGCCGCTTTCCGATGAGGAAGTCGCATCGCTCGGAGTGGAAGTTGCGGCAGTGCCTGCTCCGCTCGCATACGACGTGGGAGACAGCGTTACCATCAAGTCCGGAGCATTCAGCGGATTCGTCGGCAAGGTCGAGGAAATATCCGCCGACAAAAAGAGCGTACGTATTCTCGCATACATCATGGGCAGAGAAACTCCCCTTGAAGTTGAGGCGGACAACGTAGCTCCTCTCGAAATCTAAATTAAAAGACTGCAAGGCGCACGCCGCGGCGTGCGTGAAATAAGTGGGAGGAAGAAAATTTTCTGATTCTTCCGTATATACAACCACTTCGGAGGTATAATTAGTATGGCAAAGAAAATAACAGGTTATATCAAGCTTCAGATCGCAGCGGGCAAGGCACTTCCCGGTCCTCCCGTCGGTCCCGCACTGGGCCAGCACGGTGTTTCGATTCCTAACTTCGTTAAGGAATTCAACGAAAGAACCAAGGCTCAGATCGGTCTTGTCGTGCCGGTAATCATCACCGTTTACGCAGACCACTCGTTCACATTTATCGTAAAGACTCCTCCCGTTCCGGTGCTTATCAAGAAGGCGGCCGGCATCGAGTCCGGTTCGGCAACACCTAACAAGACCAAGGTTGCACAGCTTACAATGGCTCAGGTAACCGAGATCGCGCAGACCAAGATGCCTGACTTGAACGCAGCTTCTCTCGAATCTGCAATCAGCATGGTTAAGGGTACCGCCCGCAGCATGGGCGTTACAGTCGCAGACTGAGAGGGGGATAAATCGAAATGGGAAAGAAATATCAGGACAGCACAAAGCTGATTGAAAAGAGCAAACTTTACGATTCAAACGAGGCACTCGATCTTGTATGCAAGACCGCAAAGGCGAAGTTTGACGAAACAATCGAAGTTCATATCCGTCTCGGCGTTGACTCCCGTCACGCAGACCAGCAGGTCCGCGGTGCGGTTGTTCTTCCCAACGGTACAGGTAAAAACATCAGAGTCCTCGCTCTCGTAAAAGACGACAAGGCAGCAGCCGCAAAAGCAGCAGGTGCCGATTATGTCGGAGCAGAGGAATACATCGAAAAGATCCAGAAAGAAAACTGGTTCGATTTCGACGTAATCGTTACCACTCCCAATATGATGGGTCTGATAGGCCGTCTGGGCCGTGTGCTCGGACCTAAGGGACTTATGCCTAACCCTAAGGCAGGCACTGTTACCATGGATATCGCGAAAGCCGTTACCGATGCGAAAGCAGGTAAGATTGAATACCGTCTTGATAAGACGAACATCATTCACTGCCCGATCGGAAAGGCATCTTTCGGTGCCGAGAAGCTTCAGCAGAACTTCGACGCACTGCTCGGCGCCGTTATCAAGGCTAAGCCGGCAGCTGCAAAGGGACAGTACATCAAGAGCTGCGTTCTCGCATCTACGATGGGCCCCGGCATTAAGGTCAACTATTCCAAGCTCGGCTGATAAAAGTAATTCGGGGCTGCGGCAATACCGCGGCCCCGATTTTGTTTTGATTTTCGTGTGATTGGTGTAAAAATCTATGAACAGAAACGACATATATAAAATTACCGATGCGGCGATTGTCTATACTCTCTGCCTTCTGCAGACCGGAATAGTCTGCTCGCTTTTTATGAAAACCATCGGATTGTGGGCGCCGCTGATATGCGCTGCGGCTGACATTTGCATCATCGCCGCGGCGGTCAGAATCGGCCGTATCAAGCCGTCGGCTGTATTCAGATTCGAAAAGCCTTCTTTTAAGACGGGAAGCACGGCCGCTCTCATTTATGCGGCGGCGATTCTTACCGCTGTTCCGATTTTTCTGCTCGGACATCTCATTGTCCCGAACTTCGCCGCGGCGGCGTTCAGACTCACCGATTATGCCGCTGCCGACAAGTGGTGGCTTGTTCTGCTGACCGTAATCACAGCCGCCGTCGCTTGCGCTTTTTTGTTCGAGGGTTATGTTTATACCCGTCTCCGCGGAATAAAAAATATCTTTCTGCGGATTCTCGCGGTTTCGGTTGCCGCCGGCATATTCAGACTCGATATGTATATCATCCTGCCTTATGTCGCGGTTGAGTTTGCGATTCTCGTTATAAGACAGATGAGCGATTCGCTCGTTCTCCCGATTTCACTTCAGATTATATCGGCGGGACTCGCGATTTCGGTCAGCGAAATCGCCGTCGAAAGCAGCAGCATCTTCGGCGAGAATATGGGTGTTCAGCAGATTTGCGGATTGTCGCTCGTTTCGCTCGGCGCCGCACTTACATCGGTTATCGGCGCGCTCGCGGTCGACGGTAAGATGAAAAAAATGTCGCCGATTGTCAAAACCGTTCTTTTCACGGCTGCCGTTGCGGCCTGCGCACTCGGATGCGGAATAGCATCGCTCTGATTTATTGCAAAAGCAAAAATAAAAGGAGAAAATCAATGGAATATATTGTTAAAGACCGTAAACCGGCATCAATGTTCAAATATTTTGAAGAAATTTGCAGAATTCCGCACGGATCGGGCAATGAAAGCGGTATCGCCGACTATGTCTGCGCTTTTGCCGCCGAACATAAACTCGAATACTTCCGCGATGAGGCGAACAATGTCCTTATAAAGAAAAAGGCGTCCGAAGGGGCGGAGAACGGCGATACCGTTATGCTTCAGGGCCACATGGATATGGTCTGCGAAAAAACAAGCGATACCCTGCATGATTTCACACGCGATCCGCTCGATCTTTATATCGAGGACGGATGGCTGAGAGCAAAAGGCACAACTCTCGGCGGGGACGACGGTGCCGCGGTTGCCATGATGCTCTCGGTGCTTGACGATGAGAATCTTCGTCACCCCGCACTCGAATGTCTCTTTACCACGGGCGAGGAAACGAGCATGGTAGGTGCAAATGCCTTCGATTTCTCGAAAATCTCGGCGAGAAAAATCATAAATCTCGACTCGGAAGAAGAGGGAATAGTTACGATTTCATGCGCGGGCGGCGCAGATACCCTGTTTGAGCTTCCGGTGGAACGCACGGCATACGAGGGCAGAAGCATTAGGCTGTCAATCAGAGGACTTGCCGGCGGACATTCGGGCTCGGATATCGCGATGTGCAGAGCAAACGCCAACAGAGTTATGGCCCGTCTGCTTGCCGAACTCTATGCCGACGAACCGTTCAGACTCGTTTCAATCAACGGCGGAAGCAAGAGAAACGCAATCGCGCGCGAGGCCGATGCCGAAATATGCGTTCTTGACGAAAAGAAAGCGACCGAGCGTCTGCTCGAATCTGAAAAGAAAATTTTCGGCGAGCTTTGCCCCGCCGACGCAAATATGCGTCTGCATATAGGAAAGGGCAGAGTATGCGAAAAGGCAATGACCTACCGCTCCACTTCGGCCGTGATCAATATGATTCTCCTTCCCGATAACGGCGTCGTCGCGATGTCGCCGTCAATCAAAGATTTTGTGCGTACATCATCCAATATGGGAATCGTCACCACCGATGATAACTGTGTTCGCGCGGATGCGATGTCGCGTTCGTCATGCGAAAGCGAACATGATGCGCTTCTTCTGAAATTCTCGAGAATAGCCAAACTTGTCGGCGCCGATGCAAGGGTCTGCGACCGTTATTTCGGATGGGAACCCGCCGCCGATTCGAAACTCGTCTCCGACTATGTCGAAACATACGAAAGACAGAATCCGGGCAAAAAGGCGGTTGTCGCCGGTATACATGCCGGACTTGAATGCGGCGTGATAATCTCGAAAATCGGCGAACCTTGCGATGCCATATCAATAGGGCCGGATATGAGGGCGATTCATACGCCCGATGAGGCGCTCTCTCTGTCAAGCTGTGAGCGCACATACTCTCTGCTTGCCGAAATGCTCGAAAAAATGTAAAAGCGGAAATACCGCAAAGTACCGTTCCTCACGAAACAATATAAAAAACCGCTCCGTGAGGAGCGGTTTTTCGGATAGTCGGTTAAAATCAGGCGTCTTTCTCGACTTTTTCAACGGGAGCTTCGGGCGCGTTCTTGCGGACGCTCTCTACACCGTTGAGACATGACGGCTTCTGAACATAGCCTTCGGATACGGCGATAACTTCGCCGTTTCTTGCTTTAAGACGGAAACGGAATTCTCCGGCTTTGTCTGTGTAAACTTCGAATTTAGGATTCTTTACGGTCTCGAAACCTTCAACGGTCTGGTCCTCGAGATTTGCGATGGGCGCGTTCTTACGGACGCTTTCAACGCCGTTGAGACATGAAGCCTCTGAACTGTATACTTCAGAAGTAGCGATTACCTGTCCGTTGGTAGCTTTAAGATCGAATTTTATTCCGCTTTTTGTTTCTTTTACAACGAATTTTCCCATGATAGTTCTCCCTTCATCTTTCGGCCTTGTAGACCTTGCTTTGTAAGTATAGCATAATAAAGCCTTTCAGTCAATAGTTTTTGCATATTTTCGATGTTTTTTTTTATGAAAACGGCTTTTTTTCGGTAAATTTTCATTGTCAAACACCGATAATAAAGAAAAAAGAAAAGGATGTGTAAACTATGAAAAAGTTTTTGATTATTACGGCACTTCTTGCTGCAATCGCAGCTGCGGTTACTTACATTATTCTTAAGAGCGACAAGGTTAAGGCGGTTCTTGCCAAGAAGCTCGGCAAAAAGGATGAGGAAGAGACAGCCGATCCCTGCGAGTGCTGCGAAAACGAGTGCTGCGACGGATGCGAGCTTGTAGCAGAGCCCGAAACCGACGAGAACGGCGAAGAGCCCGAGGCAGAGGCTGAGGTCGAGGAAGAGCCCGCCGAAGAAGCAGTCGAAGAAGAGAATACCGACGCCGAATAATTCGGTCTGCTCTTACAAAATGTAAATATTTTGTAAACATATAGCGCAAGTGCTTGCCGCGTGCAGGCACTTGCGCTATAATATTTCGGCACGAAATGTTTCCCGCGTGCGAAAATTTTATTTTGAGGGGACAAATTCACACGTGTCCGTATGCCGTCTGCATGCGATACGCGCGATGCGGCGGATTGTTTGCGGCTTTGCGCGTTCCCGGGGCGGCTGTGAGCTTCGGTTCGGAGATTTTTTCCGTAAGGCGCGGATACGGTGGAAGAAACCGAAGGAGGATATTAAAATGTCGGTTGTATCAATCAAACAGCTGCTCGAAGCAGGCGTCCATTTCGGACATCACACCAGAAGATGGAACCCTAAAATGGCTCCCTACATCTTCACCGAAAGAAACGGTATCTACATCATCGACCTTCAGAAGACCGTAAAGAAATTCGAGGAGGCTTACAACTTTACCCGTGAGCTTTCCGAGCAGAACGGCGTTCTTCTTTTCGTCGGAACCAAGAAGCAGGCTGCCGATGCCATCAAAGAAGAGGCTCAGCGCTGCGGTATGTATTATGTAAACGAAAGATGGCCGGGCGGTATGCTCACCAACTTCAAGACAATCAAAAAGTCGATCGCACGTCTTGTCAAACTCGAACAGATGAAGGAAGACGGCACATTCGATCTTCTTCCCAAGAAGGAAGTTGCCGCTCTCGTCAAAGAGATGGGCATTCTCGAGAGAAACTACGGCGGTATCAAGACTATGGAAAAGCTCCCCGATGCTATTTTCATCGTTGACCCGCATAAGGAAACAAATGCCGTTCTCGAAGCAAAGAAGCTCGGAATTCCGGTAATCGCGATTGTCGATACAAACTGCGATCCCGATGATGCCGATTACATCATCCCCGGCAACGACGACGCTATCCGCGCAATCAAGCTGATCGCATCTTCACTTGCAGACGCCATCATCGAAGGCAGACAGGGCGTTGACGCCGTTGCCGAAGACGCAGGCGAAAAGGCAGAAGACGCAGAGGCTCCCGCAGAAGTTCCCGCAGCCGAATAATCGAAAACGACTGCTGCCGAAGCCGGCAGTATGGACATCTTCAGGATATACATCATAAATAACAGGAGGAAAATATAAATGGCTACAATTTCCGCATCACAGGTAGCCGAGCTCCGCAGAAAAACCGGACTCGGTATGATGGACTGCAAAAAAGCACTTGTCGAAGCCGACGGTGATATGGATAAAGCGGTAAAGATTCTCCGTGAAAAGGGACTCGCAACCGCCGCAAAGAAGGAAGGCAGAATTGCCGCAGAAGGTCTTGTCGATATTTTCTCGAAGGACGGCGTTACGGCGATTATCGAGGTTAATACCGAAACAGACTTCGTTGCAAAGAACGAGTCTTTCCGCAAATTCGTAAAGGGACTTCTCACAACTCTCGTAGAGTCGAAGCCCGCAAATATGGAAGCATTCCTGAACACAACATTCGCGGGCGCTGCCGACACCGTATCAGCAGAACTCGTAAATCAGATTGCCGTTATCGGCGAAAAGATTTCAATCCGCCGCTTCGAGATCGTTGAGGGAACCGTTTCGACATACATTCACGGAAACGGCACCGCAGGCGTTGTTGTAAAATTCGATGTTGACGACAGCCTGAAAGGCACTCCCGAATTCGCAGAATATTCGAAGAACATCGCACTTCAGATTGCCGCAGGCAACCCGCCCAAATATGTAAATAAGGACGAAGTTCCGCAGTCCGAAATCGATGAAGAAAAGTCGATTCTCATTCAGCAGGCAAAGAACGATCCCAAGAACGCAAGCAAACCCGACGCCATTCTCGAAAAGATGGTCGGCGGCAGACTCGGCAAGTTCTATGAGAGAGTTTGCCTTGTTGAACAGGCTTATGTAAAGGACGACAAACTCACAGTCGGCCAGTATACCGCTCAGACAGCCAAGGAACTCGGCAAGGACATCAAAATTGTATCTTTCGTTATTTTCGAAAAGGGCGAAGGTCTTCAGAAGAGAGAAGAGAATTTCGCAGACGAAATCGCGAAGATGGTTCAGGGCTGATAAAATCGAAAGCCGAATAAGAATAAACCCGAAAAGCATCGCTTTTCGGGTTTTCTTTTCGCCGTTATGACACGTAAACCGTCAGTCTGTCGGATTTGAACGGTAATAATTGATGCCGCTTCACAAAAATATAAAGAAAATTATAAAGAAAATTGTAAAAAAACTATTCACAAAAGAAATAAAATATGATAGAATGAATCGGTATGGGCGTTTGTCCGATAAAACTTGATACGAGAGGTCTGCGTTATGGATTTGTTTTCATTTATTATGCTGTTCGGCGGTCTTGCCTTTTTCCTTTACGGTATGCACGTCATGTCGTCCGGGCTTGAGAAGCTCGCAGGCAGCAGGCTTGAGGAATCCCTGAAGAAAATGACTGCAAACCCTTTTTCGGGGTTGCTGCTCGGCGCGGGAATAACGATAATAATTCAGTCGTCGTCGGCGATGACAGTCATGCTCGTCGGACTTGTAAACTCGGGAATTATGCAGCTCGGTCAAACCATCTCGGTTATTATGGGCTCGAACATCGGTACGACACTTACCGCATGGCTGCTCTCAATGGTCGGAATCGAGTCGGATAATGTTTTCATCTCACTCATGAAGCCCGAAAACTTCTCGCTTGTTTTCGCGTTTATCGGCGCTGCCATGATAATGATGGCAAAAACGCAGAGGAGGAAAGATATAGGCGGAATATTTGTCGGCTTTGCCGTGCTTATGTACGGAATGAAGCTGATGAGCGATGCGGTAAGTCCGCTTGCCGATATGCCGGAGTTTGCTTCGATGCTTGTAGCATTCAAGAATCCGATTGTCGGTGTGCTTGTCGGTACGGTGTTTACGGGTATAATTCAGAGTTCCGCAGCATCGATCGGAATTTTGCAGGCACTCGCTCTTACCGGAAATATTTCTTACGGTATGGCAATACCGATAATAATGGGACAGAACATCGGCACATGCGCAACCGCACTTATATCAAGTATAGGTGTAAACAGAAACGCCAAACGGGTTGCCGTTGTGCATGTCGGCATTAAAACCGTAGGAACGGTCGTTGTGCTGATAATATATTATATTGTGGACGCGATAGTCGGACTGACATTTACAGATAAGCCGATAGATGCCATCGGTATTGCGGCGGTTCATACCATATTCAATCTTTTCACTACCGTTACGCTTATGCCTTTTCTGAAGCAGATTGAAAAGATTGCCTATGTTATCCTTCCGAACAAGAAGAACGAGCAGCCTGTCGATGAGGTGTTCATCGACAATCGTCTGCTTGCCACTCCTTCGGTCGCCATCTCCGAATGCGGCAACCGCACAAACGAAATGGCCGAAATCGCGCGCAATATGATACATGACGCGACGAAACTCGTAAACAAACACAACAGCGAACTGCATGATAAGATACTCGCAGGCGAAGAAAAAATGGACGTTTTCGAGGACAAACTCGGCACGATTCTCGTAAAAGTGTCGTCTCAGGCACTGTCGGAAGCCGATTCCAAAAAAGTATCGACCATGCTTCACGTGATAGGCGATCTCGAAAGACTCGGCGACCACGCCGTCAACCTTCTCAAAACATCGGATGAGCTGAACGGGAAAAAAATCAGCTTTTCGGATCAGGCAAAAACCGATCTTGCCGTGCTTCAGGATGCGGTCGGAGAAATCATCGACCTTACAATCGACTCTTATGCTCACGGAAATGTTGAACAGGCGTTCAAAGTCGAACCGCTCGAACAGGTTGTCGATGCGCTGATACTCAACATCAAGAACAGACACATAGAAAGACTTCAGGCGGGCAACTGCACAATCGAGCTCGGATTTATCCTGTCCGATCTGCTCACAAACTACGAACGTATCTCCGACCACTGCTCGAATATAGCCGCGGCGATGATCGAGATTGCCGACGGATCGTTCGATACCCACCGTTATCTTACAGGCGTAAAATACGGCAACTCACGTTTTGACGAGATTTTCGATGTTTATGCCGAAAAATACAAAATAGACGCGTAACTATAAAAAATACAACGATTTGTTACCAGAAACAGTTGAAAGGCGAGAAAATAAAATGAGCGACTGCAATAATGAAAAAAGCGGCAAACGCGTGCTGCTGAAAATATCCGGCGAAGCTCTTTCAAAAGGATCCGACGGTACATTCAATTTCGAAAAAGTCAGAGAAATCTGTAAAATAATCAAGGAATGCAGAGATGAGGGATTCCGGATTTCGATTGTCTGCGGAGCGGGAAATATATGGAGAGGCAGACAGGCCGAAAAGAAAATGGACCGCATACGCGCCGATCACATGGGAATGTTCGCCACAATCATAAACTCGCTCTGCCTGTGTGATTTTCTCGAACAGGAGGGTGTTCCCGCCGTTGTACTTTCGGCAATCGCAACCGAACCCGAATTTGTCGAGAGCTACACGAAGGATAAGGCGTTAAGATATCTTGATGAGGGAAAGGTCGTTGTTTTCGGAGGCGGCTCGTCAAATCCCTGCTTCTCAACCGATACCGCGGCTGTGCTTCGCGCTGCCGAGATAGAGGCGGATATCATACTTTTCGCCAAGGCGGTAAGCTATATCTATAACCGCGATCCGAATGACAAGGAGAGCAGTGAGGATCTTTATAAATACGAATATTTAAGCTACAACGAGATTCTCGAAAAGGGAATATCGGCGATAGACATCACCGCAACCGCATTCGCGCTTGCCAACGATCTCAAAATAACCGTGTTCGGAATGAACGATCCGAAAAATATTCTGCGTGCCATGACCGGAGAGGTCAAGGGAACGATTATTCACGGCGGCAGCAGCAAAATTTTAAGAGAATGATTTTTGCGGATTTACAATAAACACAATATACAATATAAAGATAAATAAGAAAGGAACGGTATTTACCATGAAACTCGACACAAAGATTTACGAAGAAAAGATGAAGAAAACGGTCACAAACTATGAGGCAAATCTTGCGACAATTCGTGCGGGAAAGGCAAATGCCGCTGTTCTCGACCGCGTTATGGTCGATTATTACGGCGCGCCCACACGTATCAAAGATATTTCACAGATAAAAACATCGGACGCGCGCACACTTGTCATCACCCCGTGGGACAAATCGACGCTCAAACTCATCGAAAAGGCAATTCTTGCATCCGATGTCGGAATTACTCCCGCAAATGACGGCAGTGTAATCAGACTTACATTCCCGCAGCTCACCGAGGAACGCAGAAAAGATCTCACAAAGCAGATTGCAAAGCTCGGCGACGAGGCAAAGGTTGCAATCCGCAATGTCCGCCGCGAGGGAAACGATAAAGCAAAAGAAATGAAGAAAAACAGCGAAATGACCGAGGATGAGCTTAAATCGTCGGATAAGTCGATGCAGGATCTCACCGATAAATACATCAAGGAGATTGACTCGATAACCGAAAAGAAAAAAACCGAGATTATGTCTATCTGACAGAAAACCGATAGAAGAACGTTTTTTCGAGAGGCCGGATATGTCGGAAAATCAAAATAATGAAAAAAGAATAACGGTCTGCGATGACAGACTCAAACATATCGCATTCATTATGGACGGAAACGGCAGATGGGCAAAGGCGAGAGGCCTGCCGCGCTCGGCAGGCCACAGCGCCGGCGCCAAAACGTTCAGGCGTCTGGTCGATTATATGGAGGTCATAAATCTCAAATGCATGACGGTTTATGCTTTCTCGACCGAAAACTGGTCGCGCCCGCCCGAAGAAGTTGCGTCTATAATGAGCCTGCTTGAAGAATATATAGAAGAGGCGGTCTCGAAAATCGCCGGAAATGATGTTCGGGTGATTTTTATCGGCGACCGCGGCCCGCTTTCCGAAAAACTCAAAAAAAAGATGGCCCATCTCGAGAAAATATCCGAAAACAACGGCAGAATATTGAATATTGCAATAAATTACGGCGGACGCGATGAAATAGTGCATGCCGTAAACCGTGCGGTCGAAACGGGGAAAAAGCCGATAACCGCGGCGGATATAGACGAATGTCTTTATACAAATCAGTCGCCGCCACCCGATCTGATTGTCAGAACGGCGGGGGAACTGAGACTTTCCAATTTTCTGCTTTGGCAGGCCGCTTACAGCGAACTGTATTTTACCGATAAACTGTGGCCTGATATGACCGAGGCCGATGTCGATGATGCCGTCGCCGAATTTTACCGCCGTACACGCAGATTCGGCGGAATATGATTTTACTGCGAAAATTTTATCAGCCCAATAGAACGGAGGTCGGGCGGCTGCCCGATAACTTGACAGATGAAAACGAGAATAATTACGGGTGTGATTGCACTGGCGGTATTTCTTCCGATCCTGATTTTTTCCGGAACGCCTGCACTTGTCGTATTTACCGTTTTGGCGGTTGCAATATCCACATTTGAAATGTGCGGATGCATGCGTCAGAGAAAAAAACTTTACATTTTCATTCCGGCCGAAATATACGCGGTTTCCTGCGCACTTGCCGTGCGGCTTGCGAAAAATTTCTGCGAATTTTATGTGATTGCCACCATGCTTTTCGCATTTTATGCAATCGGCGTTGCGATGTTCTCGAAGGGACATTATACTTTTGAAGAAGCAATCTCGATTATTTTCGGGAATGCCTATCTTGTGTTCGGATACTGCTCTATTGTTTTGGTACGCGATCTCGAACACGGAGTTTATCTGTTTTGGCTTATTTTCATTGCCGCATGGCTTTCGGACAGCGGAGCCTATTTCATCGGCGTCAAATTCGGCAAGCATAAACTGATTCCCGATATCTCACCGAAAAAAACGGTAGAGGGACTTATCGGCGGCGTTGTCTGCTGTATGCTGATGTTTTTGGTTTACGGCGATATAGTAACTCTTGCCGCGACCGACAGAGTGGCAAATATCTTCGCACTTTTGATTGCGGGCGCCGTGCTGAGTCTTATCTCGGTATTCGGCGATCTGCTCGCCTCTTATATAAAGCGGCGCTATAAGATAAAAGATTACGGCAGCCTGCTTCCCGGACACGGCGGTCTGCTTGACAGATTCGACAGTGTGCTTGCCGTTTCAATCGCGCTTTTCGCATTTTGCCGCTTTCTCAAATTCCTTCCGATTTTCAGCGCTGTCTGATTTTCGGAGAACTTGATTTAAGATTTTGAAAAATGAAATTTCAGGATAAAAATATAGCGATTATCGGCTCTACCGGCTCGATAGGAAAGCAGGCAATAGATGTCTGCGAAAAATCCGGAATAAAGATCGGTGCGCTCAGCGCGAAAAGCAATGTTTCTCTTCTCGCCGATGAGGTGCGGAGGCTGAATGTAAAGCGGTGCGCGGTTGCCGATGAAAAATATTATTCGGAGCTTTCTCTCCTTGTTGCCGATACCGATACGAAAATTTACGCCGGAGATTCGGGTATCTGTGAGATGATTGCCGACTGCGACTCTGACACCGTGCTTAACTCGGTAATCGGCGGCGCGGGACTTTTGCCGACTCTCGCGGCTATAAAATCGAAAAAAAATATTGCGCTCGCCAACAAGGAAACACTTGTAACGGCGGGCGAACTTGTAATGCGCGCCGTGAAAGAGACGGGAGTGACTCTCATGCCCGTCGATTCCGAACATTGCGCGATTTTCGAATGTCTGATGTCGGGTGCGCATTCCGAAGTGGAAAAGCTGATCATAACCGCATCGGGCGGCCCGTTTTACCGAAAAAAGCGTGATGAGCTGAAAAATGTGACGGTTGAGCAGACACTCTGCCACCCGACATGGAATATGGGCGCGAAGATCACGGTCGACAGCGCGACTCTTATGAATAAATGCTTCGAAATGATTGAGGCATCTTTCCTTTTCGATATACCGATGGATAAAATCGAACCTGTCATACACAGGCAGTCAATAGTTCATTCTATGGTCGAGTATGTCGATGGGGCGGTAATCGCTCAGCTTGCGATGCCGGATATGAGAATGTGCATACAGTATGCGCTGTCATATCCCGACAGATTCGAGGCGGTTACGCCGAAAATGGATTTTTCGAAAGCGCTTTCGCTGACTTTCGATAAACCCGACTTCGAAACATTCAAGCCGCTGTCGCTGGCGCGCTATGTGATGAATGAGGGCGGCGTTCTCCCCGCACTTCTTAACGGAGTCAACGATGAGGCGGTAAGACTGTTTCTCGACCGAAAAATATCTTTTCTCGACATAGGCGACCTCGCCTGCGAAATCGTGCATAACTTCAAAAACAGACCCGCAAACACGGTAGATGATATCGTAGACGCGGGAAAAATCGGCAGAGAACTCGTGGGAGAACTCACAAACAGCAGATGACGGCATTTTTGCTCTGCGGATTTTGACATTTTAAGCCCCGACTCCCGAAATCGGATAACTGATGAAAAAATGGCGGACACCCCCTGTCCGTCGGAGGGAAGGATAAACTTGTCGGTAGTTTTAACCGTAATTATCGCCGTATTGTTGTTCGGCGCACTTATTTTCGTTCATGAAATGGGGCATTATATTGCCGCACGGATTTTTGATGTGCATATTCATGAATTCTCAATCGGAATGGGACCGAAAATCGTCGGTAAAACCTCGAAAAAAACAGGAATTGCCTACTCATTGCGCGCCCTGCCCATCGGCGGATATGTCATGATGGCGGGAGAGGACGAGGAAGTCGACGATCCGCGCGCCCTGAACAAAAAGCCGGTATGGCAGAGGATAATCATAACCGCGGCAGGCGGTCTTGTAAATATAATCGTCGGCTTTATTCTCACATTTGTCATGGTGATGACTATGGCAAATCTCGGCTCGACGACAATCGCCTCGTTTGACGACGGCGCGGTCAGCAGCGCATATCTTAAAGTAAACGACAGAATAGTCGAAATCGACGGCGTGAGTGTCCGTACACACATGGATGTCGTATATGAAATAAGCAGACTCGGCATCGAGCCGATTGACATTACCGTAATCCGCGATCGAGAAAAGATAACGGTAAATGATGTCACTTTTCCGCAGTCCGAGACCGAGGGGATAGCATTCGGCGATGTCGATTTCAAATTCTACCGCGCGAAAAAAGATTTCGGCGAGGTTATGAAACAGTCATACTCATACTGCGTGCTTTATGTGCGTCAGGTATGGGAGGGACTTTACGATCTCGTAACCGGCCGCTACGGAGTAAGCGGCGTTTCGGGCCCGATCGGAGTAACCGAACAGATAGGCAGCGCGGCAAAGCAGGGTGCCACAACGCTTCTTTCGATGGTGATACTTATAAGCGTCAACCTCGGAGTTGTCAATCTGCTTCCTTTTCCCGCACTTGACGGCGGCAGACTCTTTTTCATGTTTATCGAACTTATTTTCCGTAAGAAAGTTCCGACCGAAATCGAGGCAAAAATCCATTTTGTCGGCATAGTCGTGCTTATGGGACTTATGCTTGCCGTTTCGGGCAAGGATATTGTTTCGCTTTTCAAAAAATGAAAAAGGTAAAAGAAAATGGACTATAATAAAATCAGGCGGAAAACCAAAAAAATATCGGTCGGTAAAATATCGGTCGGAGGAGACAGCCCGGTAAGCGTGCAGTCGATGACAAATACCGATTCGTCCGATTTTGATGCAACATACAGACAGATGAAGGCGCTTGAAGCGGCAGGATGCGACATCGTTCGCATGACTGTGCCGAATGACGATGCGGTAAAAACTCTTTATAAGCTTAAACTGTCGGATCTGAAAATGCCGATTGTCGCCGATATACATTTCGATTATCGGCTCGCCCTCGCATCAGCCGAAGCGGGTGCGGATAAAATACGCATAAATCCGGGAAATATCGGCTCGGAGGAACATATTAAAGCGGTTGCCGACTGCTGCCGCCGAAAAAATATACCGATAAGACTCGGCATAAATTCGGGTTCTCTCGAAAAAGATCTGCTCGCAAAATACGGCGCGCCGACCGCCGAGGCTCTTGCCGAGTCGGCATTTAATAATATAAAATCGCTCGAACGTTTTGATTTCGACAATATCATAGTGGCGATAAAATCGTCTGATGTTGCGAGAATGACCGAAGCGAACAGACTTGTCGCCGTATCCTGCGGCTATCCGATTCATCTCGGCGTTACCGAGGCGGGCTCGGATAAAGTCGGGAGCATAAAATCGGCAATAGGAATCGGCTCGCTTCTTTTGTCGGGGATAGGCGACACCATCCGTGTTTCGCTGACCGCCGACCCTGTTCTCGAAGTCGAGCGGGGCAGAACAATCCTTCAGGCCCTTGAACTTGACCGCAGACGGAAAATCAGCCTTGTGTCTTGTCCGACCTGCGGCAGAACGAAAATCGACCTCATCGGGCTTGTTTCAAAGTTCGAGTCGAGAGCGGATGAGCTTAATCCGTCGCGCCCGCTGAAAGTCGCGATCATGGGATGCGCGGTCAACGGTCCCGGAGAGGCATCGGACGCCGACATCGGAATAGCGGGCGGTCAGGGCGAGGCTCTGCTTTTCAAGAGCGGAAAGCCGATCGGCAAATATCCCGAAAGCAGCGTAATCGATGTTCTTGTCGACGAGATAAACAGAATGTAAATCAAAATCATATGTATATGCAAATATGCAAAATCGGTAAATAAAGCGGTCTTTTATACAGACATCGGCGGCGAGAGGGAAAAATTGCCGCCAAAACAAAGGGGAAACCGAAATGGAAAAAACATTTTTCGAAAAATTCAATAAATATACACCCGATGAAAACGCCCGCAAGATTCTTGCGGGCATTTCGCGTTATTCGTTCAGAGCCGACAGGGAAAAAAGAATACTCGAAATCAGCATAGATTTGCCGTCCGCCGCTCCCAAAAACGCACTATATTCGATAGAAAAGGCGATAGCGGCGGCATATAATCTCAGACTTGTGAGGATACTGCCTCACTATCCCGGAAATCTGTTCACTCTCGACTATATGCACGAGGTTGTGACAGAGGCGCACCGTGTCGGATATGTCACAAACGGCTTTTTCGACAGCTATGCTCTGTCGGAGGACGGCGACACCATAAAGATTGCGATAGATTTTCCCGACGGAGGAGTCGGTCTTGTCTGCAAAGCGGGAACAGAGGATATAATGTCCCGCATAATCGAAGCCGAATTCGGAATCCGAAAAAAAATAAAAATCGTCGGATCGGGGAAAGCGTCCGAACATTTCCGCGCATTTGATGAAGGGAAAAAGCAGGAACTCGAACGGATGAACGCCGAGGCTGCCGAGAGAGCGAGAGACGCGGTAAAACAGCGTGAAGCCGAAAAAGCCAAAGCCGAAAAAGAGGACGCACGCGCCGATATGGTGCGGGTAAACAGTCTTACCGCCGACGGCGATAAATTCGAAAAAAAAGATGAATTTGTCTACAAATGCGGATATATGACCTTCGATGTAAGTTCTCCCGAATTTATTTACGGCGAGCCGTTCGAAATCGAGCCTATATCCATAAGAGGCGCACTCGACACACATCCGAAAAAGGCCGTTATTCTCGGTCAGGTCAATCAGTATGAGTCGGCTGTGTCGAGAAGCGGCGAAAAGCTGATGATGACAATCGGGCTTACCGATAACGACGCATCGATAAACCTGAAGCTGACACTCCCGGTAGAGGAGGGTACCCCACTTGAAAAGCTGATAAAGAAGGCGGGCAGAACAATCAAACGCGGAATTTCGGATGTTGTGACCGTTTACAGCCTGTGGATTGCCGTCTGCGGCGGCATAAAATTCGATAAATACGACGGGGAAAATGTTTTCTCGGTCGATTCGATTGCGAAGGTTGCGTTTGTTCCGAGAAAAGACAACGCACCCGAAAAACGCGTCGAACTGCACATGCATACGAATATGTCCACAATGGATGCGCTGACATTCCCCGAATTCGCGGTTGAAACCGCCGAATCATGGGGATGGGACGCGCTTGCGGTTACCGATCACGGAAATGTTCAGGCTTTCCCGATTCTGAAGGACAGCACATCAAAACGCGATATAAAAATTCTCTACGGAATGGAAGCATATTATGTCGACGATACCGCGAGAGCGCTCTACGGCGACTGTGACCTGAGATTTTCGGACGGCGAATTTTGCGTGTTCGATATAGAAACTACCGGACTTTCGGTGCTTACCTGCAAAATAACCGAAATCGGAGCCGTACTCGTCAAGGGCGGCGAGGTTATCGACAGATTCGATACTTTTGTCGATCCCGAATGTGAAATACCGGCAAATATCACCGAACTCACCGGTATAACCGACGAAATGGTGAAAGGCGCGCCCTCTCAGCTTGAGGCCGTGAAAAAATTTCTCGAATTTGCGGGCGGCCGTCTGCTCATTGCTCATAACGCGGGATTTGATACGTCATTTATCAGAAAAGTCTGCGAGGACAATAAAATCGTCTTTTCAAACCCCTATCTCGATACGGTTGCGCTGTCGCGCTATCTTTCGCCCGAACTGAAAAAACATAAGCTCGACAGCCTTGCCGAATATTACGGGCTCGGCGATTTCAATCATCACCGCGCCTGCGACGATGCCGAAATGCTCGCGCTTATCTTTTTCAAAATGACCGAAAAGCTGCTCGGAGAGGGTGTCGCGACCGTCTCAGAGATGAACAGCGTCATGGCCGATAAAGCCGATCCGCTCAAGCTGAAACCATATCACATGATAATAATCGCGAAGAATGCGGTCGGACTCAAAAATCTGTATAAGCTGATATCGAAAAGCTATCTGAATTATTTCAGAAGATTTCCGCGCATACCGCGTACCGTGCTCAGCGAATACAGAGACGGTCTGATTATAGGATCCGCCTGCGAGGCGGGCGAACTTTTCCGCGCGATACTCGATAACAAGCCCGAAGCCGATATCGAAAGAATAGCCTCTTTCTATGACTATCTCGAAATTCAGCCGCTCTGCAACAATAACTTCCTTATCACAAGCGGAGCTGTTGTCGATGAGGAGGCACTTCGAAATATAAACAGAAGGATTGTCGCACTCGGTGAAAAACTTCATAAACCGGTATGCGCCACTACCGATAGCCATTTTCTCAATAAAGAAGACGAAATATACAGAAAGATACTGCTGAAAGGTCAGAAATTCGCCGACGCAGACCGTGATGTCGGACTCTATCTGCGCACAACCGAGGAAATGCTCGATGAATTTGCATATCTCGGAAAGGAAAAGGCCTACGAGGTCGTTGTAACCAATACCCGCGCGATTGCCGACAGATGCGAAAAGATTCTGCCGATTCCCGACGGCGCATTCACGCCGAAAATCGAGGGTGCGGAGGATGAACTTCAGCAGATGTGCCGCGAAAGGGCAATGGACTGGTACGGCTTTAACGGCGAAGTCCCCGAAATCGTGACCGCACGGCTTGACAGAGAACTCAGCTCGATTATCAAAAACGGATTTGCCGTGCTCTATCTTATCGCCCAAAAACTTGTCGGATATTCCGAATCGCAGGGCTATCTTGTCGGTTCGAGAGGCTCGGTCGGCTCGTCATTTGTCGCGACGATGGCGGGAATTTCCGAGGTGAACCCGCTTCCGCCGCATTACCGCTGCCCGAAATGCAAATACAGCGAATTTATACAGGACGGCTCGGTCGGCTCGGGATTCGACCTGCCCGAGAAAAACTGTCCGCACTGCGGCACCCGTATGATACCCGACGGCCACGATATACCGTTCGAGACATTTCTCGGATTCTACGGAGATAAATCGCCGGATATCGACCTTAACTTTTCGGGTGAAGTTCAGGGCAGGGTTCATAAATATACCGAGGAACTTTTCGGACACGAAAACGTTTTCCGCGCCGGCACGCTCGGCACACTCGCTTCAAAAACGGCGTTCGGATATGTTATGAAATATCTCGATGAAAAAGGGATAACAGTCAATAAGGCCGAGGTAAACCGCCTTGTCAACGGCTGTGTCGGCGTAAAGCGCACAACCGGTCAGCATCCCGGCGGAATAGTCGTTATTCCGCGTGAATACGATGTCACCGATTTTACCCCCGTTCAGCACCCTGCCGACGATCCGAACTCGGATATTATAACCACACACTTCGCGTTTGCCTATATGCATGATACGATTCTCAAACTTGACGAGCTCGGACACGATATGCCGACAAAATACAAGTGGCTCGAAAAATACACGGGATTGTCGGTCATGGACGTTCCCATGAACGATCCGGCGGTCTATGAGCTTTTCCTGTCGCTGAAACCGCTCGGACTCAAGCAGGGAGATATCGACTGCAATGTCGGAACATGGGGACTTCCCGAATTCGGAACGCGTTTTGTGCAGAAGATGCTTGAGGAGGCGAAACCGAGAACATTCTCGGATCTTTTGCAGATATCCGGACTTTCACACGGTACCGACGTCTGGACGGGCAACGCGCAGGATCTTATCCGCGACGGAATATGCAGCATTTCGGAGGTTGTGGGAACACGTGACTCGATTATGCTGACTCTTATCCGCTACGGTGTCGAAAATTCGCACGCCTTCAAGATAATGGAGAGCGTGCGAAAGGGCAAGGGACTCACCCCCGAATGGGAGCAGGAAATGCGCGATGCCAATGTCCCCGACTGGTATATCGGCTCGTGTAAAAAAATCAAGTACATGTTCCCGAAGGCGCACGCCGCCGCATACAATATGTCGGCAATCAGACTCGGATGGTTCAAAGTTCATCATCCGCTCGAATTTTACGCCGCCTATTTCACGGTTGCACCGTCGGGCTTCGATTCGGCGATTGTAACCGGAGGCAGAGCCTCCGTTAAGGCCGAAATGCAGGCGATAAACGAACGCGCGAAGAACAAGACATCAACCGCGAAGGACGGAGAATCGATGACCTACCTGCAGATTGCCGACGAGAGTATGGCAAGAGGAATAGGCTATCTCCCGGTAGACCTTTATAAATCGGGATCGAGAGAATTTCTGCCCGAAGACAGAGTGCATAATAAGATTCGCGTTCCGCTCAACTCGCTGTCGGGACTCGGAGATTCCGCCGCCGAAAAAATCGTGCAGGAGCGCGAACACGGCGAATTTCTCTCGCGTGAGGATCTGCAGCTCAGAACCGGACTTTCAAAAGCCGTAATGCAGGTACTTGAGGATGCGGGCGTTCTGCGCGGTCTCGATGATACAAATCAGATGTCGCTTCTCGGCGCCATTGACGGCGGACATTACGATAAACCGTCGGCATCCGATGATGATGACGGCATCACCGATGCGGCCGCCGCCGCGGCAGAGCCGAGGCAGAGCGATGACGGCGGATTCGGTTCGGGCGATCAGATGTCGCTCTTCTGAAAAGAAATCGCAAAATAAAAAGAAACCATCCCCCGCAGGTTTTGCGGGAGATGGTTTTTGAATTTTCGGCTGTCAATAGCCGTATTTTTTTCTTTTCGCGGCAAGGAAGATTGCCGAAACGATGAACGAGAGAATTTCGGCGGACAGCATGGCAAGCCAGATTCCGTCCGAGTCGAAAATGAGCGGGAAGAGCAGGACATTGATGAGCTGAAAAACGAGGGTACGCAGGAAAGACACAAGCGCCGAAATCGCGCCGTTGTTCAGCGCCGTAAAGAATGACGATGTCATTATGTTGAAACCGCAGAGCAGAAATGCGGGTGAATAAATTCTGAACGCGCGTATTGTGAATTCGCACAGCTCGCTGTCATAGCCCACAAATATTTTCGAAATCACGGGAGCGAGAATATATGCCAGAACCGTCATGACAACACCTGTCGAAAGCATCAGAATAATACCTTTTTTAAGCATATTTCTCATTTCCGAATGATTCTGCGCCCCGTAGTGATAGCTTACAATCGGCGCACTGCCTATCGAATATCCGATAAAAACGGCAACATAAATGAAGTTGACATACATCAGGACGCCGTAGGCGGCAACGCCGTTCTGACTCGCATATTTCATAAGAACGAAATTAAAGACAATGCTGACAATCGAACTCGAAACATTGTTCATCATTTCGGAAGAGCCGTTTCCGCAGGTCGCGAGAATGGCGCGCGCTTCGAGTTTTGTCGGAACGAATCTTAAAAGACTGTCGTTTTTCTTAATAAAGTAGAAAACAGGGATCACACCGCCGATAACCTGACTTATTCCGGTCGCTGCGGCGGCACCGACTACGCCCCAATCGAATGCCCCGACAAAGAGGGCGTCAAGTATCATGTTTGTAACACCCGATGCCACCGTGAAGAAAAGTCCGAGTTTCGGCTTCTGCGCGGTGACGAAAAATCCCTGAAACAGATTTTGCAGCATAAATGCCGTGTTGAATGCGATGACAACTCTGCCGTAAGCAACGCATGACGGAAGCATTTCGCTGTCGGCACCGAGAAGAGCGGCAATCTGCGGCGTGAAAATAAAGCCGAGAGTCGAAATCACAATGCCGCTGATAAGCGTCGATATGAAAATCATGGTGAAATATCTGTTTGCTCTGTCGGTATCACCCTCTCCGAGCGTTTTGGCGACAAGTGCGCTTCCGCCCGTTCCGAGCATAAAGCCGACCGCACCGAGAATCATGATGAACGGCATAATGAGGTTTATAGCCGCAAATGCGGTTTTGCCCGCAAAATTCGAGACAAACAGTCCGTCAACCACACCGTAAATCGATGTAAACACCATCATTATAACCGACGGCATTACAAAACGCAGAAGCCTTCCGGTCGTAAAATGGTCGGACAGACGAATAATGTCTTTTCCTTCGGTATTCATATATTAACGAGTTTCCTCCATAGCTTAAAAAAATGAAGGCACGCCGCGGCGCACCTCCGCGATTATAGCAAATAAAATATAATATGTCAATAGATTTTTGAAAAAATGCACAAAATGCGGGAAAATTCAAAAAAAAATATGATTAAAGGGTAGAAAATCGGATAAAAGTATTGACATAACCGCGATTTTGTGGTATAAAGGTTGAAGCTGTGTGAGTGTGTTAAAGTTCGGCGACCGCGATTCGGCAGAACGCGGCCGACAGGCGAAAACTTATAAAGCGAAATGCAATTTAATAATAAAACGGTTTGTCGGGCGCTGCTCTCACAGATT
The DNA here is from genome assembly GCA_963628435.1 of bacterium. GTDB lineage: Bacteria > Bacillota > Clostridia > Oscillospirales > CAG-272 > CAKSQF01. The sequence goes on along the minus strand of CAVGEY010000004.1, from coordinate 80,697 downwards.
TTATTTTGTTCGTTTATGCAATGTTATTTTGTGCTTTCGCGCATGTAATGTGCGCGGGAAACGGGCAAATTTTTTTTGCCTTGATTTTTCAAGAACTTTTTTCGGTTTTGCCGAATTTTTTGGCAAATTTCCCGAAAAATTCCGTAATATTTTTTTTACAGTAAACACGGATGATTGTTAACAAAATCAAGCTACAATATAAAAGTTGGCGAAAAAGCCGAGGGGGAGGCGCGGATAATGACCGAAAAAGAACTGAAAAGGCTCAGCCGTGCCGAACTGCTCGAAATGCTGATCGCAACCGCGAAAAAGCTCGATCGCGTTGAAAAAGAACTCGACAGCGCAAAAAAAGAGCTTGCACGCCGTGATGTCGCCGTGTCGAACGCCGGCAGCCTTGCCGAGGCCGCCCTGCGGCTTAACCGTGTGTTTGAGGATGCCGATGCCGCCGCAAGACAGTATATCGATATTCTCCGCATGCGTGCCGAGAGCGTCGGGGAGGCAGACGGCAAAGCCGATGACGCGGACAGCCCGAAATCGGCGGAATCGGACGGTGTCGGATGAAGCGGCAGACAGATGACATCGAAAAGAGCGGGCAGCAGACTATTCCCACCATCGAAGAACTTACGGGCGAGCTCAGACGCGAGAAATACCGCGGAAGATACAGAAAAGTTTTCCGCAGCAGCCTTTACGCGCTGATAATCGTGTCGGCGGTGAGCGTGCTTATCGCAACGCTTCTCCTTCCGGTGCTTCAGATTTACGGCAAATCGATGAACCCGACTCTTTACGAGGGCGACATTGTGGTGTCGGTCAAGTCGGGATCATTCTCACGCGGCGATATTATCGCCTTTTATTTCAACAACAGCGTTCTTGTCAAGCGCATAGTCGGATGTCCCGGCGATGTGATAACAATCGATGAGGACGGCAATGTATATGTCAACAACAGCCTGCTTAAAGAAGATTATATCTCGGATAAATCTTACGGATCGTCGTCTGATATCGATTTTCCGTTTACCGTGCCCGAAAACGAATATTTCGTGCTCGGCGATAACCGCGATATAAGCGTCGATTCGCGCGACTCGCGTATCGGATGTGTCGAGCAGAGCGAGATTGTCGGAAAAATCGTTTTCAGAGTCTGGCCGCTTAAGAGCTTCGGCGGCTTAAAGTAACATATACATATATAATAATGAAGAATAATGAAGCTCCGAAAATATTGCAAACAAAGATTTAACGAAGGGATAAATAACGGCTTATGAATCAGGATATTCAGACACGTGCCGAACAGCTGAACAGCATACATAGGCGAAAAAGCGTATGGTATCGGATTCTGTCGGTTCTTGTCTGTATTGCGGTTTTTGTAACGACATACGCGATGATACTTCCGGCGATAACCCTTGAAACAACAGATGCCACCTATTGCGGACTTGAAGCACACATTCATACCGATGAGTGCTATGAAACTCCGGGTGTGCCCGAACATAAGGTTATCGACTGCGAGGTACAGAAAAATCTGCATACGCATACCGATGAATGTTACGGCGATGACGGCAGCCTTACCTGCGGACTTGCCGATTATATCGTTCATACGCATATAAGCGGCTGCTTTAACGATGACGGCGAACTTATCTGCACACTCGAGGAACAGTCGGAACATACGCATACCGATGACTGCTACTCGGACGGAAAGCTCATCTGCGGAAAGACGAAAGCGGTATATCATCAGCATACCGACGACTGCATGAAAACGGTCGCGGCGACAAAACCGCAGGGACTTATCTGCACCAGGACAGAGCATACGCACACGAACGAATGTTTTGTAAATCCGATTATGGCGGCATCGCTTGCGGCATCGAACGAAATACAGCCGGGTGCGAAAACCGACGGCAGCGTGTCGGACGCGATAACCGATAAATCAACGATGACATCCGACAGCGGCGCGCAGATAGGCGTGTCGGCTTACTCGGATAAATCGACCTCGAATATCGAGGACGAATTCCTCGGCAGTATGACCGCCGACGGCAAGGTGCTGACCGATAAATCGGTTGTTTTCGGCAAAGACGACTACGCCGCGTTTACGACATACGATAATTACACTTTCTCGGTTGTTCTGTCCGCTCTCGGACAGCAGTACGAGAATATGAGCACGACAATCGTGCGCATACCGCTTGATGTGGTGTTTATTCTCGATACCTCCGGCTCGATGATAACCGATGGTAAATCGAGAGGCTCGGACGCGGTAGCTACCCTCAACGAACTCGCAAGCTATGTAATGGAGCTTAACGAGAATAACCGCTTCGGCGTGGCAACCTTCTCTTCAACTTACGACAGCCAGTATGCAAATGATTTCGACTCAAACGAGCTTCTCCCGATAGGATCGTATAGTAATGCGAAGAATTCGAACATTCTCACATACACCGCGGGAACATCGAGGAATGATTATTATGATGCTACCGTAAAAGTCAATACGTCTGTTTCCGGAACATCGAGCAGTAATGAAACGAATTTTTACGGCGGAACATATACAACGGCCGGTCTCTATGAGGCGGCGCAGATGCTGACATCGACAGACGCATCGAGCAGAACGGTAAAAGAAAACGGCAAAGAAGTGCAGAGAATACCGATTGTAATTCTTATAACCGACGGCGACGTAACTTACAGCTCAAACGGTTCGAATAAATACGAATACAGCTCGAGAACGTCGGGCAGCGGAAACTCAATGTCAAATGATCAGCTGTTTTACACCATTCTGTCGGCTTATCACTATAAATCACAGATTTCGGACGCATATTTCGATAATGCCAAGATGTATACAATCGGCATAGGCGACGATGCGGTGAGCGGCAGCGATCTTCAGACCGTGCTTAACCCGACAGCCGATAATATAGCAAATCTCGACAGCACATACAGTACCGCACAGACCAATCTTCAAAACGGAACAAACTTCCCGTCGGCCTATACAAGACAGTACGGTACCGAATTTCAGTTCTGTGACGGCACATACTCGACCGAAACATTCAACCCCGAACTTACATCGAAGATTAAGAGCTTCGTTCGTGAGAACGCGGGCGAATATATCTATTCGAGCAGCCAGAAGACGAGCAATGACATAGTTATCACCGATATAATCGGCGACGGCATGGAAATAAGCTCGGGATTCGTTCTCCGCTATGACGGAACGAACTATAATCTCAGCCTTGTCGACAGCCTGAACGGCGTCGATACATACAGATACAGCGGAAACACGACGGTAAAGGCAAATCAGTATGCCGAGGCGACACCGCTTTCCGGGATAACCGTCAGGGTCGATAAGACCGACGGCGGAAATCAGCGGGTAACATGGCACATCCCGGCATCACTTCTCCCCGAATATACGCACGCAAAATCGGACAGCTGGTATTACGATATGCTTCCGGTAAGACTTCTTTATAAGGTCGGACTTACAGAGGAGTCGAAGAAATCGGTGCTTGATATGACCGACAGTTCGGGCAGCCTGACATTCTACACGAACACCTATACGGGCGGCGACAACGCGGTCGCGACAATCGATCCGACCGAGGCAAGCGGCGATATAACAAGCAACCCCTATTATAAGAACTACACGGGCGAGAGCTTCAATAAAGACACGAATACGACCGCAACACGCGCGACCTACCGTGAGATTTCATCGGCGAACGGCAACGATACGGTGACAATCGTAATGGGCAATAACGGCAAACTCGTTTTCGCGGTTGATACGAGAGAGCCGGATGAATCGAGCGCGAAAACTTCGCTTACCGTAACAAAGGTCTGGAAAGACGGAGACGGCAACATCATAACCGATGCGTCAAAACTCCCGTCATCGGTAACGGCGGTCGCCAAAGCCGACGGACGCACATATACAACAGCCGAGCTTAATTCGGCAAACGGCTGGACATACACATTCTCGAATCTTCCCACCGAATGGGATGACGGCTCCGAAATCTATTGGTCGGTCGATGAGAACACCGTTCCCGACGGATACGAAAAAGAGAACATCGAAAAAGCGGGCGGAACGGTTTCGGTAAGCGCGCTCGAAGACGGCAAGATTTACATCTTCAAAAATGCGAACGGTTACGCGATAAGAGCCGACAAAGGCTCGCTGTCGGCTGTGCAGAGCGATTATACCGATACCACGATTCAGTGGAAAGCGATAAAACAATCGGACGGCAGTTTCAGACTGCAGAATGTTTCGAGCGGATATTATCTCGGACTGCGGTGCAGACGCAGCATCATGGGCAATAGCAGTTATACGATAATTTCAACCGAATCAATCAGCAGCAGTTCGGAAAGCACATATTATTCATATAACTGGACACTCGGCAGAAACACTCTTTCGGCAACTGCCTACAATACGCGCTATATCTCGATTTCGGGAAACAGACTCGGCGCGGCTACATCGGGAACGACACTTGACGTGTCCGAAGTCGCACCGCTGTCATATACGATAACCAACAAAGAAAAATCGGCGGCATCGGTTACGATAACCAAGCAGGTTGTCGCACCCGATACAGACGGCACCTACGGCCCGTTTAACTTCGAGATTTCGTGGGATGGCGGCGAAACACGGACATTCAGCCTCTCAAACGGCGAAAGCCATACGGTAACCGACATTCCGGTCGGCGCCGAGATAACGGTAAAAGAGCTTAACTCGGACGGATTTACCGTGGCGTTTATAAAAGACGGCGCCACACTCCAGAGCGGCGCTTCCGCCTATGTATTCACGGCGGACGGCGACACGGCGCTCACCGTACGCAACACAACAGGTGTTGAAATGCCCGAAACGGGAAGCACCGGAACTCACTTCTTCACATATATCGGACTGACTCTCATGGTCGGCTCGATTGTGGCGGGAATTATCCTGAGGCGCAGGTATAAAAAGGAGGTCGAATAAAATCAGCCTCCGAACGTGATGCGAAAGATACACCGCACCGCGAATAATTCCCCGATAAATAAATGTCAAAAAAAAAATAATAATTTTTGAAAGGAAAAATCATGAAGACCACAAGAAAAATCGTTTCACTGCTGCTTGTTTTTGCAATGGTAGTTGTTGCCGGAATCGGCGCATTCGCATCCGAGGCGGCAGCCGACGGCAAAATCATCATCTCCAATCCCCAGGCAGACACAACCTATAAGGCATACAAAGTTTTCTCGGTAAGCTATGACGAGAACAACAACCACTCCTACACCGCAACAGAAGCCGTAAAGGATCTGCTTGACGGCAATGTAGCCGGCCTCAGCTTCGTAGAAAACATCGAGGGAACATGGACCGTATCTCAGGACGGCAGCTTCTCTCCCGCAGCTCTCGCAAAGTACATCAAAGACAACTTCGCATCATTTGAGAGAGCGCTCGGAGAAGGCACAACCTTCACCGCAGACGGAGATACAGTTGCAGCCGCAAACCTCGAGAGAGGCTACTACTTCGTATCGAGCAGCACAGGCGCCGTATGCGAACTCACAAACGCAAAGACTGTTACCATCAAAGATAAGAACGCCGTTCCCGAAATCGAGAAGACGGTAGACGTTGCCAATAAGTCGGTTGATGTCGGACAGGTTCTTACCTACAACATCAAGGGCAGCGTTCCCTCGACAACAGGTTATAACAGCTATACATACGATGTAGCCGATACAATGTCCGAAGGTCTTACCTATAACGAAGACGTTAAGGTTTATATCGACGGCACCGATGTAACCGCAGGTGAAGGAGTTACCGTGACAACAGACGGCAACGGATTCAAGGTTGCAATCGATATGACAAAGTATCAGACCGAGGTAGATAAGCTCGTAAATATCGAGTATACCGCAACAGTCAATGATGCCGCAATCGAAAGAAATGCCGAGACAAACAAGGCAACACTTAAATACAGCAACGATCCTACCGACGGAACAAAGACATCCACAAGCGAAGTTGAAGTTAAGGTTTACACATTCAACATCGACATCGACAAATATCAGACAGGTTCCGAAACAACAAAGCTCTCGGGCGCGAAGTTCGTGCTTAAGAAGGATACAAAGTACTATAAGTACGACAGCACGACAAAGACGGTAAGCTGGGTAAATACAAAAGCGGAAGCAACCGAAATCACCACAGATGAAAACGGTAAGGCTTCTTTCGACGGAATCGCCGCAGGCACATATCAGGTTGAGGAAACCGAAGCTCCCGAAGGATACAATCCGCTTCCCGCAGATGTCAGCATCATCATCACCATCTCCGAAGACGGCGCGGCAACCGCAACCGTTAACGGCGTCGCATCCAATCCTTCCGCAGATTCTCTCAGCGTTGCATCCGGCATCGCAAACTCCACAGGTACAGTTCTTCCCGAAACAGGCAGCGTCGGCACGGCAATCTTCGTAGTGCTCGGTTCGCTCGCAGTTATCGGCGCGGGACTCTTCCTTGTAACAAATAAGAGAATGAGCAAAGAATCGCTGTAATAGCCTTTCGAGCATCTTCCGATATACGCCGGCGGGAGGCGGAGTTCGTCTCCGTCTCCCGCTGACGGTCTGTATACAAAAGATGCGGATATATGGGGCAATTCGCTGTTTCGGGCATATTTCCGAAACAACCCGTATATCTGCCTGCTTTTGACAAATGATTTGACGGGAGTTTCAAATGAAAAAAAGAAAAATCACAACATTGATACTTCTGACAATCTTTTTCATCGGTCTCTCGGTGCTTTTGTATCCGTCGGTCAGCAGTTACTGGAACTCGGTTACTCAGTCGAGGGCAATAGTCGATTACGATACGCTTCTGCAAAGTCTTACCCCGAATGATTATACCGATATGTTCGATGCGGCAGACAGCTATAACGGTGCGCTCGCGGCGCTGAGCTTCCCGATGACCGAATATACGGGGCTTGACGGCTATGACGAATGTCTGAATGCCGCAGACAACGGAATAATCGGATATATCGATATCGACAAGATTCAGGTCAAACTGCCGATATATCACGGCACGAACGCGTCGATTCTCAATCACGCCTGCGGACATATCGAGGGAACAAGCCTCCCCGTCGGCGGAGCAAGTACGCACAGCGCGATTTCGGCTCACAGAGGTCTGCCGTCGGCAAAACTTTTCACCGATCTCGACAGAATGGAGGTCGGGGACATTTTCAGAATCACCGTGCTTGACCGCACCCTTGTTTACGAGGTCGATCAGATTAAGGTAGTGCTTCCGAATGATGTCGGAGATCTTGCAATCGAGCCGGGCGAGGACTTATGCACACTCGTTACCTGCACCCCCTACGGAATAAATTCGCACAGACTTCTCGTGCGCGGACACCGTATAGAATCGGAGAGCAGCCGCTCGCTGACAGTCGTGTCCGAGGCATATATCGTTGACCGACTGATTGTCACCCCGATAGTCGCCCTGCCGATACTTTTTGCTTTGATTGTTTATGTTTTCTTTAAGCCCGTTAAGAAAAAACTTCCTATAAATGATGATGGAGAACTGATATGAAAAGAAAAACGGTAATGAAAAAACTGCTGCCTGTTTTCAGCCTGCTTTCGGCGGCTGTTATGCTTTGGTCGGCCGCAATGGCGGCTTTTGCGGCATCAACCACCGATGTAAAAGGAAAGGTTGAACAGCGCGAGGACTGCACGATTGAAATAGAATACAGCTCGGACGGGCATACCTTCGATGGAGAAAATATCAGGCTCTATCATGTCGCCGACATTTCCGAGAATGCCGAATACAGCCTGCACGGAAGTTTTGCCGATTACAGTGTCAAGGTTACGGGTACAAGCTCGCAGACCGAGTGGGACGAGATGACGCTCACTCTCAATTCGTACATTCTCGCCGATAAGATAACCCCCGATTATGAGGCGGCAACCGATGCCGACGGCAAGGTGAAATTCGGGAATCTTTCGGTCGGTCTTTATCTCGTAAGCTCGGTCAGAACCGAATCGGACGGAACATACTATGTGTTCGAGTCATTTATGATTTCGCTTCCGGGCGTTGATGAGAATAACAACTGGATTTACGATGTTACCGCAAAGCCGAAGATGTCGGAGGATAAGCCTTCAAAAGGCGAGGTAGAATACAAGGTCGTAAAGACATGGAAGGACGACGGAAACAACAGCCGCCCGACGTCGGTCGAGGTCGGAATCTATAAGGACGGCGCCCTTCAGGGTATGACCGAACTGAATGCCGAAAACGGCTGGATGTATAGCTGGACAACCGTTGATGACGGCAGCGTGTGGACTGTAACCGAGTCCGAAGTTCCGAGCGGATATAAGGTCGGAATACAGAGAAACGGCGACACATTCAATGTGATGAACGCCTATACGGGCGGCGGCTCACCCAAAACCGGCGACAGCTCGAATATCGGCCTTTATCTTATAATCATGGCGGTATCCGGAGCGGCATTCGTTACATTCGGTCTGGTGCGCCGCAAGTATGCCGAAGCAGATGAAGACTAAGTCAAACAAAAAACTGCCGACGTTGCTGATATCGGTCGGAATTTTGCTGATTGTTTTTGCGGCGGTTGGCGCTGCTCTGCTTTTTCTCAAAGACAGCGGGAAAAAGATTGATATTGCCGATGCGGCAAAGCAGCTTGAGGCGGTAATGCCGGACAGCGAAAAACGCAGTGTCGGGCTGATTGAGGAGAGATCGGATAACGCCATGCCCGCGTATGACATAGACGGCACCGATTTTATAGGTCTGCTCGAACTGCCGCGGCTCGGCGTAAAACTTCCGATTGCGGCCGAATGGAGTAAAACGGCATTCGCTTTCAGACCGGCGAGATACAGCGGAAGCGTCTATGACGGAACTCTTGTTGTCGGCGGAAAATACGAAAGCGGAAATTTCGATTTTGCCGATAAAACAGATGTCGGTGATAAAATCGAATTTACGGATATGTGCGGCAGAGTTTACAGTTTTACCGTAAAAAAAATCAGCCATGCCGACGGTATCGATGCCGACACACTCGACGGCAGCGATCTCACCCTTTTCGTAAAGAAAAGCGGCGGATACCTTATCATAAGATGCGACGCGTAATTTAATAAATAAACGGCATCTCTTTTGTCCGAAGCCGACAGAAGAGATGCCGTTTGCATTTGTTCTTTTCTTTTCAGGATGCGGTATCGCCGCGAGAGAGCGAAATGCCGCATTTTTTGTATTCGCGGATAAAGTAGATGATTTCGGCAGCCGCCGTGATAAGCCATGAGCATACATAGAGCAGATAAAGCGACGGTATGGTCGAAAAATAAGCGAAAATCGTGTAAACCCATATCACCCTGAACACGCACGAGCCCATAATTACGATTATTGTCGGAACAAGGCTCTTGCCGAGTCCGCGCGATGCCGCAATCGTGCAGTCCATCGGGGCGGAGAACATATATGAAAATCCCATAATCATGATTCGCTGCATTCCCGCATCGGCAACCGCCGCATCTTTGGTGAAAAGCGCGAGGAACAGATCGCCGAATGCTACAAGCAGAATACCGAGCACCGCACCCGAAATGAACGAATAGGCAAGTGAAACGAAATAGCTTTTCAGCACACGGTCGCGTTTTCCCGAACCGAGATTCTGCCCCATAAAGGTCGAGCAGGCGGTATAAAATGCCGCCATAACATTGTAGATAATCGAATCGGCATTCGATGCCGCCGAATTTCCTTCGACCATAATATGGTCAAACGAATTTACCGCCGACTGTATGAACAGATTTGCAATCGCGAAAATCGCGTTCTGAAATGCCGCCGGTATTCCGAGCTCAAGCACTCTCGCTGCCTTGTCTGGAGTAATGCGGAGCTTCGAAAAATAAAATCCGCAGTCGCCGCCGTTTTTTATCATTCTTATTATAATCAGCGCCGCCGACAGATATTGCGTGATAATGCTCGCAAGCGATACGCCGTCGACCGACATTTTGCAGACAATGACGAAGAAAAGATTGAGAATGACATTTAATATCCCAGCTACCGTCAGATAAAGGAGCGGTCGCCCGGTGTCGCCCTGCGCACTCAGCACCGCATTGCCGAAGTTGAATACGGCAAGCGCGGGCATTCCGAGCGCGTATATGCGAAAATACAGAACGGCGCCGTCAATCAGCTCGTCTTTCGTTTTTATGAGTTCGAGCATCGGACTTGCCAAAAGCAGGCAGGCAAGTGTGATGATTATTCCCGCGACCGTGCAGATGATAAATGATGTATGTACGGTTTCACTCACATCTTTTGACTGCCGTGCGCCTATCTGCCTGGCGACAATCGCGTTGACCGCACTTCCGAGACCTATCAGAACCCCCGTGAAAAGGGTTACGAGAATTGTTGTGGAGCCGACCGAGCCGAGTGCCTCCGAGCTTGAAAACCGCCCTACAACCGCAACATCCGCCATATTGAAGAGTACCTGAAGCAGCTGCGATGCCATCAGCGGCAGACTGAATATTATTATTTTTTTCGGGATAGAGCCTGTCGTCATATCCATATCGACGGCTCCGCCCTTTTTCTTTTCGGTAATTTCGCGATTCAACTGTTATCTCCCTTTCGACCGTGTATAACCGGACTGTACGATAATAGCACAGATTTTCTTTTTTTTCAACAGCTATTTCAAATATGTCACAAAATTTGCTTTTTCGGCTGGTTTCCCGAAAAAAAGAGCCGATTTTCCGAAAAAATGAAAAAAATTCGTCTGCGCTTTTCAGAGAATAATCGACCTGCCGCAAGAAAACAGCGGACAGACGCCGCCTGTCCGCTGTTTATCATGCATTTTGAATTTATCGCGTTATAGAGCCGTCAGGCAACCTCGCCGCCGCGGAGCTTGAAATCGGCAAATCCCGATTTGTGAAGCAAAATCGCGCCGATGAGGAGACAGCCCTGACCTGCGATGTTGACTCCTTCGGCAATCCAGTTCATCGATGCCTTTGTGAAATCGCGGGAGGAGAGATATCCCATGCCGAGCGAGCATATAAACGAAATCACAAACAAAACGATAACCGCCGGTTTTTTCATTTTTGCCGACATAATCGAGAGTCCGACATCCATAAGAGCGAGCCCCGCAACCATAAGCCCGACAAAGACAAATGTGCCGCTGAATGCGGGAGGTGCCGCAACAGCCGCAAACGATGCGGTCTGCTTGTGGCAGACAAGCGCGAGAACGCCGATTCCCGCAAGCAGAAATCCGAGTGACTGCATGGGGAAGAAGATGTCGCTGAGCGCTTCGAAATCGCAGATTCCCGCCGCGTAGAGCAGTTTGTAGCTTGCCTTGAGAAATCCCGCGGCAATTACATCTATCGTGCCTGCGGCAAAGAGCGCGAACGCGCCTTTGCTCATTTTGTTGTACATATCGCGTATAAGGATGACCGCCGCCGCGGCAAACAGGATAACCGGAATGTAGTCGGCGAGAGCCATCGGAATAGAAAAGTCTTTCATACTGTCAGCTGAAATTTCCTTTCCGACAAATCGGTGAAGATTTTGTCAGTCTTTCGATTCTTCTTTTTCTTCTTTTTTGTTGAGATGGTAAATCGGTACAAAAGGCAGAATAATCGGAGTTTTGTCGGCGTAGCTGTTGTACTCTTCGTTGTCCTTGTAGCGTCCCATCTGACGCTTTTCAAGACGCTGCGCGCCGTTGAACATGATGTAGACTATTGCAACGTATGCGATAATCGCGACAATCCACTGTCCGAATCCCGAATAAGTCGAGAATCCGCCGATGAATACGCCTGTCCAGAATATGATTTCGCCGAGATAGTTCGGGCATCTTACTATGCGGTAAAGACCGTCTTTGGCTACCATGTCGGGGCGGATCTTTTTCTGCGCCGATTTCTGAGAGTCGGCAGCCGATTCGAGAACGATTCCGCATACCGAAATAATCATGCCGATTATCGGAAGAACGACATCGTCGGAGTCATTGACGATTCTGAAGAGCATGGGGCTGAGCTGTGCGACATAGAGGGCCGATACGCAGAGCCAGATGATGACGAGAACGAATATCGGCATTTTCTTTTCATCGTTTGTCGCGAGTGTGCTTTTTGCGACATCGGTTTTACGGAAGGACGCGTTTTTCAGTTCTCTGAAAAGCAGGAATCCCGAAAGACGAGCTCCGTATGCGATAAACAGGAGAAGCTGCAGGAGGATGACGAAAAGCGGAGCCAGGTATGAATCCGAAAGATACATAATGAATACCGCGATTGCGCCTCCGGCAATGGCGAATCCGTAGCCTATCGAGAGAAAGTATACGAATTTATAAAATCCGACCGAGCAGAGCAGGGCGCAGACAAGATAAAGTATTGCGATAAGTCCCCACGGCATATCAGTTGTTCCCCTTTCCGAAATAATTCTTGATATATTCGGCAAAACTTGCGTTTCCGACCTTTGTGTCTCCGACAAGGTCGTGACTCAGAGTCCATTTTGAGAAAAGAATGATGTCATGTTTTCCCGCTTTTTTGATTTTCGGAAGATTTGCGAGTATGCCGAACAGCCAGATCGGCGCCCATTTGATTTTGAGCGGCTTTTCGGCTGCGTCAAAGCACATCTTCGCCATTTCTTCATAGGTGTATGTTTCTTTTCCGCCGACATTGTATACGACGTTTTTGTCATTCATGTGTTCGACGATGAATTCGGCAAAATCGGGGCAGTCGACAACATTCGCGCTGACCTTGCCGTATCCCTTCAGAAGCTGCATCTCACCCTTGTCGACATAAGGCTTGAACACCTTTGCGATGTCGTAGAAATATCCGGTGGGACGGAAGATGACATAATCCATCGGCTGCTTCTTGATTTCCTCTTCAACGAGATATTTCGCGTGAAGCATCGGAACTTCTTCGGCACCCTTTTCGTCGCAGGATATTACCGAGATGTAGTTGAATTTCTTTACGCCGGCTTTTTTTGCTTCGGCATAGAGATTCATATTTCCCTTGTAGTCGATATCATAAGATGTGAATCTTGTGGATGCGCCGGTAAGTCCCATTGTCGTGATTACGACATCCGCACCGTCGCAGAGCCCTGCGAGAGTTTCGGGATTTGTAGCGTCAATCGATACGAACTTGTATTTGCCGTCTGTTCCCTCGATATTTCTTTCTTTGAGGTCTGCGGCAACGATTTCATAATCGCCTTTGCAGAGAGCCTTTAGTATTTCGGCGCCGAGATTTCCGAAAGCGCCTGCAAGTACCACTTTCATATATAAAACTCCTTATTTTTTATTTTTTCGCTTTTTCTTTTGAGCGTTTGTCGTTGATTATCTTCATGTGTTCGGCTGTGACAAGCTCGACATTGTTTTCTTTTGCCCACTGAACGCATCCTCTGAGAACCGTCGGAAGGAATACACGCGGAACGCCGAGAATCGTTTCGAGAGCGTCATCTGTGAATTTGACCTTGTCGTCGGCACGGTCTGCGGCATATCTTACCGATTCAAGAGATGCTTTGCGTACCTGAAGCAGTTCTGCTCTCATGCGCGTTTTTCTGTGGAACCAGAAATTCTTGGAATCGCGGTAGCCGTAATCAACGGGAAGCGGAGGGAAGTCTTTTGCGCGTACACCGTTTATGATGGCGTCACTGTACTTTTTCTTCATAAGAATCTTGTCTACACGGAGAATGAAGTGCGCGCCGAATTTGCTCGTGATACCGTTGAAATCGTGATAGGGCGGTTCGTAGCCCGTAAGCTGCCCCGGCAGGTCTTTGTCGGCACCGTCAAGTTCGCGTACCCATGTGCATTCGATGGCTTCGATTGCGTCGGTAAGCACCAGCGGACGCTTCTCACCCGTTTCTTCCTCGATAATGCTCTTTTCAAGTCTGAATTTGCAGTTTGGCATCTTGTCGGAGGGTTTGTCGCCCGGCCATGAAAGCTTTACGGCTTCCTTGAATGTCTTGGGATTGTCGTCGATGAAGTTGATGGCGCATTTGCCGTTGCGCAGAATGTTTTGGGCGGTGTTCGACGAGTTTCTGCAGCTGAGCAGCATTGCGTAGAAGTCCTTGCCTGCCACATAGTAGGGCTGAACAAGGGAATAAGGTCCGAGAGTTGTCGTACCGTCCTCGCAAAGTGTGCTGATGATGACCGTCGGCATCGGGAAAAAGAGTGATGTCTGATAGAAATTGTCTACAATTCGCAGATTTTCAAAACTGCTCATATTGTACCTCTCCTTTTTTATCCTGATCGGATTTCGAAATTTGCGGCGGAATGACATCATAAAAAAAGCCGACGGCGGCAGACCGTTCGGCAGAATGATTTTTACAATGACCGGAAAATTTCCGCTGCATATAAATAATAACATTTTTTTTGCATTTTTTCAATAGAAAAAGCAAAAAAACACAAAAAAAAACGATTTTATTTTTTTCGTAAAAATCGTATTTGCCGATTGACAAAGACGGCAAATATGTTATAATACCTTCGATATAAATCGGCGGTTAAATGTGTAAACGAATTCGGACTGTGCCGGTGTCGGCGCGGGAGGTATATTATGGCGGGAAGCAAAACAAAAGAACTGACCGACGGCTCGCCGATGAAGCTGATTCTCGGCTTTGCGGTGCCGCTTCTGTTCGGACTGCTTTTTCAGCAGTTCTATAACCTTATGGATACGATTATCGTCGGACGCTATCTCGGCGTGCTGCCGCTTGCCGCCGTCGGCGCAACCGGAAGCATAAACTTTCTTATAATAGGATTCTGCTCCGGAATATGCACGGGCTTCGGTCTGCCGGTCGCTCAGCGTTTCGGCGCGCGCGACTATGACGGCGTTCGCAAATTTGTCGGCAATTCCGCCGTGCTGTCTGTCGTCTTTGCCGGCATCATGACCGCGCTGACCGTTACTTTCTGCCGTCAGATTCTCGAACTTATGAAAACGCCGTCCGACATTATCGATATGTCCTACGAATATATCGTGGTGATTTTCGCGGGTATACCGGCAACCATTCTGTATAATGTGCTTTCGTCATATCTGCGCGCTCTCGGCGATTCGACCACCCCCGTAATTTTCCTCGTTCTCGCCGCGATTCTGAATATCGGACTCGACCTTTTCTTTATCATCAACCTTCATTTGGGCGTTTTCGGCGCGGCTTTCGCAACCGTGCTTTCGCAGGCGATTTCGGGAATTCTCTGCCTTATCGTCATAATAAAGAAGTATGATATACTTCACCTGCGCAAATCGGACATCATGCCCGACGCGTATCATATTAAAAATCTGCTTTCGATGGGCCTCCCGATGGGGCTTCAGTATTCGATTACCGCAATCGGCAGCGTCGTTCTGCAGTCGGCGGTAAATACTCTCGGATCGAGTGCGGTTGCCGCCATGACGGCAAGCTCGCGTATCAGCGGCATAACAATGTCGCCGTTCGACGCTCTCGGCTCGACGATGGCAACCTACGGCGGACAGAATGTCGGCGCGGGCAAATACGACAGACTCGGCAAGGGTATGAGATCGGCGATCGCTCTCGCGGCCGTCTACTGCGTTCTGGTTTTCGCCGCGCTCTTCTTCCTCGCGCGTCCCGCGATAAATCTTTTTATCGATTCCTCCGATTCGGGTGATATCACCTGGGTTGTCGAACACGCAAGACAGTTCCTGCTCACCAACGCCGCCTTCTATTTCCTCGTTGCCCTCGTGAATATCGTGCGGTTTCTTATTCAGGGAATGGGATTTCCCGGCTTCGCGGTTATCGCGGGCGTGCTCGAAATGATCGCGCGTACTCTCATCGGTATGGTGTTCGTGCCGATTTTCGGTTTCACCGCCGCCTGCTTCGCAAGCCCGCTGGCATGGCTGTTTGCAGACCTGTTTCTTATTCCCGCATTTTTCCATTGCAGGAAAAAGCTTATGCAGTTCGCGAAAAAATCTTAGCCGCCTGAGCTGTATATGAAAATCAGCCGCACACCCCAGAGTGTGCGGCTGTTTTGCACAGAAATGCCCCCTGAATTTGCACAAATTGCTATTGACAAAAATTCGGGGGGGTATATAATTTATTTGTGTGTATACAATATTTGTACGGAAAATAAAAAATAAAATATTAAAGAAAGGGCAGACTATCCGAATGAATAAGAAATTTTTACTTAAAGCGGCATTTCTTTCGGCAGCCGTGATTCTCGGCGCAACGTCGTTTTTGACGGCGTGCGGCGGCGGCGAATCGACTGTTACAACCGCGGCAACGACCTCGGCAGACGGCAGAACAGCATCTCCGACAACCGAGGAAAAACCGCAGACAAAGCCGACGACCGACGGTGAGACGGGAAGCGTTACAACCGCACAAAAGCCGACGACCGACACGCAGACAACAACCGAACAAAGCGCAATAACATCCGAAAATCCGGTTACAACATCGAGCAAACCCGTAAGCACGGCGGTAACCGATAAAGGTAAGGAGAATCCCGTGACAACTACCGTAAGCTATGTTGAAGGAACACCCACATACGCCGAGGCGTACAGACCGCAGTATCATTATTCATGCAAAAACAGCTGGATGAACGATATCAACGGAACGGTATATTTTAACGGCGTATGGCACATGTATTATCAGTGCGGCTACGGCATACTGTCGAACAGCAGCATCTGCTGGGGACACGCAACATCAACCGACCTCATTCACTGGACCGAACAGAAAGTCGCAATTCCGACAGACAGCAATCAGATTTGGTCGGGTACGGCATGGGCGGATACCGAAAATAAATCGGGACTGTTCAAAACAAGCAAAGGCGGAATAATCGCCGCTTATTCGACCGAAAAGCAGACTGTCGGCATCGCTTACAGCGAGGACGGCATGACCTTTACGAAAATCGGTATCGTAATTAAAAATCCCGGCCCCGGAACAGTCGATTTCCGTGATCCGAAACTGTTTTACGATGAATCGAACGGCAAGTGGACAATTCTTGTCGCAGGCGGAAAAGTCAGATTCTATCAGTCGGACGATCTGAAAAACTGGACACTGACAAGCGAAAACGAAATTTATACCGAATGTCCCGATTTCTTTACCCTCAAAGACGAGGACGGTAAAGAAAAATGGGTACTTTCATGCGCGGGACGCGGATTCTATGTCGGAAGCTATAAAAACGGCAAATTCACACCCGAATCCGATCTTATAATCACGAGTGTCGGCCCCGATTCGTACGCATCGATAATATTCGAGAATGCACCGGACGGCAGAAAACTTATGGTCGGCTGGATGAACCGCTGGGAATACGCTCAGGAAACCGCAACCGAATGGGTATCGAACGCGACAATCGTTTCCGAGCTGAAACTCACAAAGAAAAACGGCGAATACAGCGTCGGGTTCTCGCCCGTAAACGACTATGATAAAATCGTCTCAAAGACTCTCGTAAATCTTTCGAATAAGACGATAAAAGCGGGCGACGATCTCCTCGCGGGCAAAAAGGCATCGCTTGTAAGACTTACCATGAAGGTCGATCTTACGAAAACCACCGATTTTACCCTTAAACTCGCGGTCGGAGACGGGGACGCGACCGTTCTTAAATACAATAAAGAAAACAGCAGATTCGTGTTTGACCGTTCGGCAAGCATAGCCGGATGCGACGCAATCTCGACACGCAATCCTCTGTCGGTAGTAAACCGCAGTTCGGACGGCAATACGCTTGAAATAACCGTTTATGTCGATACCGCGGGATTCGAGATGTTTATCGATAACTGCGAATATTTCGCGGCGCTCATCCGTCCGCAGGCATCTTCAAAAGGAATGTCGCTCACGACCGACGGAACGCTTTCGGTAGTATCGCTGAAAGTCGACGAACTTTCGAGTATATGGTTCGACGACGCGTCAAAAGTAAACGCGCCTCAGGTTTCGACCGATAAAGTGGTTCTCAGCCTTGAAAAACCGTCGACCTCTCTTGTTGTCGCGGCTTACGGCGGAAGCGCGAAAATATACTGCGAATCCGGAAACGGCAAGATTGCCGATGCCAAGATAAGCGGAAACAAACTTGTGATTACCGCAAAGAAGGTCGGAAGTACCGAAATCACCGTCCGTGTCGGAAACCGTTATGTGAAAATACCGGTAACCGTCAACGAAAAAGAGCCGAGCTCGATGATAGGCAACTTTACCGTTTCGGGCGGCACTCTCGAAACAACCGAAAACGGCATAAAACTGATTTCAAACGGCGGAGACGCATTCGCCTTTTCGGACAGCGAGGGCGGCGACTTCGTATTTGAGTCGGATATAACGCTTACCGCCGCAAATACCGCCGGATCGCTGCTGTTCAGAATGAACGGACTCTCCGATTTTTACTGCGTAAATGTCGATGCCGGAAGCGGCGGAGTCAAACTCTGGATGAAGAAGAACGGCGCTGTAAACGTTCTCAAATGGTATCCGACCGAGGTCAAGCTGGAAACAACCTATCATCTGAGTGTGAAAGCGGTCGGCAGCAGCCTTACGGTATCGCTTGACGGCAAAGAACTGTTTGCCGTCAAGGACAGCGCGCATACCTACGGTTCGTTCGGACTCAATGTCTGGATAGGAAGCGCGATTTTCGATAATATCAAGTATACGGCTGTCGGCGAGAGCGCAAAACCCGATTCGGATATGACATTTACCGTAATGGGCGGAAGTCTTGCGGCAACGCCCGACGGATATAAATTCACCTGCACATCGGGTGACGGATTCGCGAGAGGCAGTATTATCCTGTCCGATTTCACTTACAGCGCCGATGTTACCGTAACCGACGGATCGAATGCGGGCGCGCTTGTGTTCAGAATGACAGACGGTGACAATTTCTACTGTCTGACGCTTGACCGCGCTGCGGGAGTGCTCAAACTCTGGAAGAAGGATCGCGGATATACCGCAGTCGTAAAAGAGGTGAGCGTTGTCGTTGAAGCGGGGAAAAGCAATAATCTGACCGTTGAGGCGGTCGGAAATAAGATAACCGCGAAATATAACGGCGAAGAGGCGTTTACGCTTACCGACAGCTCACACAGCTACGGTTCGCTCGGTATAAACGTATATCGCGGAACAGTCATATTCAATCATATAGATGTAACCGAAAAATAAGAAAAAATGCCGTATGCGGATGATTCCGCATACGGCATTTGCCTTTTTTGGCAGTCCGAACACTTGACAAAAACGCAATATATGGTATAATAACCGTGTATGCGGCATCTGCCGCGTCAAATGATACACTAAGCGAGGAAAAATTATTTTGATGTATGATGTGGTTATTGTCGGAGCAGGTCCCGGCGGAATATTTTCGGCTTATGAGCTGACAAAGGATAACAGCGCCCTAAAAGTTGCGGTTGTCGAAATGGGAAATCCGCTTGAAAAGCGCAAATGCCCGATTGACGGGAAAAAGGTAAAATCCTGCATAGGATGCAAAAGCTGTGCCATTATGAGCGGATTCGGCGGCGCGGGAGCATTCTCCGACGGAAAATACAATATAACAAATCAGTTCGGCGGCACTCTTTACGAGCATATCGGCAAGGAAGAGGCGCTCGACCTTATGAAATACGTCGATAAAATCAACCTGAAATACGGCGGAGAGGGTACAAAACTCTATTCGACCGCGAACAGCGAAATCAAACGCCGCTGCCTTGAAAACGGTCTGCATCTGCTCGACGCGCAGGTACGTCACCTCGGAACCGACATAAACTATGTCGTTCTGCAAAATCTCTACGATATGCTTTCCGAAAAGGTCGATTTCAAGTTCAATACGCCGGTAACATCGATTCGCATCATCGACGGCGGATATGAAATCGAAACGAAAGACGAAAAAATAAGCTGCCGCAAGTGCATAATTTCGGTCGGAAGAAGCGGCAGTAAATGGATGGAAAAGGTCTCGAGGGAACTCGATATTCCGACACAGTCGAACAGAGTGGACATCGGCGTGAGAGTCGAACTGCCGTATGAGATATTCGCCCATCTGACCGATGAGCTTTACGAGAGCAAGATAGTCTACCGTACCGAAAAATTCGAAGACCTTGTCCGCACATTCTGTATGAATCCGCGCGGCGTTGTCGTAAACGAAAACACAAACGGAATCGTCACCGTAAACGGACACAGCTATGAAAATCCCGAACTTCACACCGAAAACACGAACTTCGCACTGCTTGTCAGCAAGCACTTTTCCGAGCCTTTCAGAGACAGCAACGGATACGGCGAGAGTATCGCCCGCCTTTCCAATATGCTCGGCGGAGGAGTTATCGTTCAGCGCTTCGGTGATTTGGTGCGCGGACGCCGTTCAACGCCTCAGCGTATAGTCGAAAACTTCGTTACGCCGACACTCTCGGCAACACCGGGCGACCTCAGCCTCGTAATTCCGAAGAGAATACTCGACGGAATCATCGAGATGATATACGCGCTCGATAAAATCGCACCCGGAACGGCAAATGACGACACACTTCTTTACGGCGTCGAGGTCAAATTCTACAATATGGAAGTCGTGCTTGACAAAAATCTCGAAACGAAATATCCCGGACTTTATGTAATCGGCGACTGCTCGGGAGTCACGCACTCACTCTCACACGCATCGGCATCGGGCGTTTATGTTGCCCGCCGCATACTCGAAAAAGAATAATCCCGATAAAATCCGCAAATCGGCGAAATGCCCGGATTTGATATTACAGCAGGAGAGTTAAAATGGACGGAAAACTTATTTTCTCGGATATGGACCGCATAGTTTTTGCCGGCGACTCGGTTACCGATATGGGAAGAGCGCAGCCTGTCGGAGAGGGACTTTCCGATAATCTGGGACGCAGCTATGTCCGCGTCGTCGATAATATGCTTGCGGCATATTATCCCGAAATTCGTGTCAGAGTCACGAATTCGGGCATCTCCGGCAATACGAGCCGCGATTTGCTCGCAAGATGGGAACGCGACGTTGTAAATCTTCATCCGCAGTGGGTTGCGATATGCATCGGCATTAACGACGTTTGGAGACAGTTTGATACGCCCGCGATGGGTGATTACGCGGTGTCTCCCGAAGATTACAGAGACAACCTCGTCAAAATGATAGAATCGGTGAAAGACAGTGTAAAGGGAATATTCATCCTGACGCCTTACTACATGGAGCCGAACAGCGAGGATATGATGCGCGCGCGCATGGATACCTATGCCGAAATATGCCGCGAGCTGGCGAAGGAATACGGCTGCAGACTTGTCGATTTTCAGAAACTGTATGAGAACTACTGCAAAATCCGCCACTCGGCTTTCATCGCATGGGACAGGGTGCATCCGAATCAGGTGGGAGCAACGCTTATGGCACGCGAATTTCTCGATGCCTGCGGATTCGATCCGAGTCACCGCGCATTCTGATTTTAATGCTTAAAACACCGCCGAATTCCGGCGGTGTTTTCTTTCGTACGGATGAAAATTTCTTTTCTCTATTGACTTTCCTACCGGATCGGTATATAATATGTAAAGTTGTTTTACCGATATGAGAAAGGTATGGTCAGAGTATGATATCAACGCGCGGACGGTATGCCGTCAGAATCCTGCTCGATCTCGCTTCCGATGGCGGCGGAGACCGTTATATTCCGATAAAAGAGGTTGCGAAAAGGCAGGGAATATCGCTTAAATATATCGAGCGCATAATGCCGCCGCTTAAAGACGGCGGACTTGTCGAGGGCGTACCCGGACTTCGCGGCGGCTATAAACTGATGAAAAAGCCGGAAGAGATAAGCATCTGGGAAATTCTCTCGCTTGCCGAAGGGAATCTTGCCCCGGTCGCCTGCCTTGAGGCGAATGCGGCGGTATGCGCGCGCTCGCCCGAATGCAGAACTCTTCCGATGTGGGAAAACTATTACAAAATCACAAAAGACTATTTTTCGTCGATAACGCTTGCCGATCTCGCCGGTAAAAATGGCGCGGATATCAGAAAGGTTTAACGGTGGATATGACAAAAAAGGCTTTGATTGCGATGAGCGGCGGAGTCGATTCGAGCGTCGCCGCACTGCTCACGAAAAATATGGGATATGACTGCATCGGCTGCATAATGAGGCTTTATGACAAATCCGAAAATCACGATGCGGAGAGTGATGATGTGAGGGATGCACGCTCTGTCGCCGAGCGGCTGTCGATGCCGTTTTATGTTTTCGATTACACCGAAAAATTCAAAGAGAAGGTAATATGCGACTTTGTCGAATGTTACCGTGCGGGGACAACTCCGAATCCGTGCGTTGTCTGCAACAGATATCTTAAATTCGGCGCATTGCTCGATAAGGCGGCCGAACTCGGATGCGAAAAGATTGTCACGGGTCACTATGCGAGAATCGAGGAAAAAGACGGCATGTTCTGCCTGAAAAAGGCGGCAGATCCATCCAAAGATCAGAGTTATATGCTTTACAGTCTGACGCAGGAAAAACTCGCGCATATACTTTTCCCGCTCGGCTCTATGACAAAGGCACAGGCGAGAGAAATCGCTTCCGAAAATATGTTTGTCAACGCGGCAAAACACGACAGTCAGGATATTTGCTTTGTACCCGATAAAAACTATTCGGCGGCGCTCGAACGTCTTTCGGGAGTGAAAGAACTTCCCGGCGATTTCGTGTCGGAGGACGGCAGAATAATCGGCAGACATAAAGGAATATCCCACTATACCGTGGGGCAGCATAAGGGGCTCGGAATCGTGTCCGACGAGCCGCTCTATGTGGCGAAAATCTCGCCCGATGACAGGGTTATCACCCTATGTACAGACAGCGGCCTGTATGAAAAATGCGCCGTTGTCGCCGATGTCAACTGGATAGCGGGCATTCCGGAGTCGAAGAAAATCCGCTGTCGGGTGAAAATCCGTTACAGACGCCCCGAACAGCCTGCGGAACTTACAGTTCTCGATGATAAAACCGTAAAAGTCGAGTTTGACGCGCCCGAACGGGCGGTTACACCCGGTCAGGCGGCGGTATTCTATGACGGCGATACCGTTCTCGGCGGCGGAACTATAACACGGTAAAACCGAACGGTCGAACCGATAATCGGAAAATCATTTTTGCGGTCTGCCGCAAAACGGAAAAAGCTCTCCCCACCTACCCGAATGGTACGGCGGGGAGAGCTTTTGCATTGTCTGCTTATTTGTTTATAACCGGGCCGGGCTGCGCCTGTTCGCGCTGAAGCTCGGGATTTTCGGCGGCTTTCTGATGATTCTGAGCGGGAATTTCATTTGCCAGCTGCTTAATCATTTTGAACGCGAGCTTCTGCGGCTCTTTCTGTTCGAAAAGTTTCAGGAGCTTGTCGGTGGGAATATTTCCGTTGACATCGGCGACCTTTTCGATCATCTCTTTGAAATCGTCCGATTCGGTTATTCTTCCTTTGAGTGTCGATGCGGCATCGTTATTGTCGACGAGCATGCTTTCGAATTTGCCGGGGGCAAGTGCTCCGCCGGCAGTGCGTTCGGTCTGTATCAGACCGGCGATTACGCAGTCCCTCAGAATGTTGCGCGCGTCGGCTCCGTCAAGCGGAGCATTGTCGTGATGTCCGATATGCTCGTTTATCGGCTCGACAATCTGCGAGTTCGTAAAATCGGCAAGTGCCTGTTCGTAATCGTCAGGCATAATTCCGCGTATCGGCTTTATTGTGTTCACATACTGACCTTTGATTTGCTGTTCCAGCACAGATGTGCCCAGCTCGCCGTAGACACTGTCGGTCATACCGATCATGAGTTTTTCGGGGTCGAATGTTTTTACGAATTTTTCGAAATCGGCGGGCGTGATATCGTCGTATTCTTTTCCGGTTACGGCGGTGATTGCCTTTTTGCCGAGATTTATAAAGATTTTTCCGTCATTTTCATCGAAATGAGTCTCAACGGGGCCCGCAACATCCGATTTGAGTATTTCTCTTTCTCTGATAACAAATTCGGAGGCAATCATGGCTCCCGCAACATGGGCTGCCAATTCGTGAGTTACCTGCGGTCCTGCGGTGTAGAAGTTATCGATCTTCATCAAGCGCGCGAGACTCGAAATGCTGTATTCGAGATTGTCATGAATCTTATTCGTAATCTCGTCGATTGCGTATCTGTCCGAGAAGCGGTTCTGCATCCATTGAAGCGGATTTTCTTCATGAGCGCGTATGTCGGCTTTCTCGATTTGCGCCTTTTTGGCATCTTCGGCAATTCTGTCCTCACGGGCGGCGGCTTCCCGAATCTGCTCGGGGGTTTTGCCCGCATATTTTTTCGCCGTAAGTCTTGCCTTTTCGATGGTCTCAAGCTCGTTCAACTTTGTTTCGGCGAATTTCTTCAGACTTTTGCCCATCTCAATGTGGCGTTTTTCCCATTTTTTGCTGCTGTTTTCGGGCTTTGTCCTGAGATAAGCTTCGGTTGCCTCAAGAAGCGCACGGTATTTCATGAACGCATCGTTGAGCGATGCACCGCTTTTCAGCTTGCCGTATCCGACGGCATCCTCGTATGCCTTGCGCATTTCCTTGAAGATGTCCGAACTCGGATGATACCACGGATCGGCTTTTGACATCAGACGTCTGAGACCTGTTTTCTTTCTGTCAAGAAGGCTGTTGAACATTTCTTCGGGGTTGCACTTCTCATAGCTTCCGTTTACACGTTTGAACATCATTACACGGCCGTTCTGGCTGAATGCCGCCGGGCGTCCGCTCGTCATGTTGGTTATTCCGTGCGACAGATTGGAATCGCTCCAGCCGAAATTTCCCGCAAGATCGCTTGCCTCACCGACTATGCGAAGCTCATTTGACGAAAATCCCAGCGATTTCGCGAGCTTATCAATCTTGTTTATCTCAATATTATCGTCCGCGAAACTTCTGTCCGAAAGAATATCGCTGAACCAGTCCTGTACCGTATAAGTGTATTTATCATAGTTTTCCGCGTCTTTTGCTCTGTTATTGCTTTTCCACTCCGCCAAGGTGTCCTCGGAGATGTATTCGTACGACTCTTCATCAATCGTGCCGTCTCCGCGTTCGGAGTTAAATGCTTTGGTTGTATCGTAGTTGTCGAGAACATCGAGGTCGATATATTCAAATGCGGGGTTGGCGATAAGACGGAGCTTTTCGAGCGCAATCGAAAAATCCGACTGAAATGCTTCGTGCTCGGTCATCCATTGACGTTCCTGCTTCGAAAGAGTAAAGAGCGCGGGCACTTCGTGGAAGAAGTTGATAAGTTCGCCGTACATGTGGCAGGCTCTTGCGATTGTTGTGTAGTTTTCGGCAAGTTCTTCCGCGGGAAGATTTGCGTCTGTCAATTCGTCGAGTTTGTCGAGTATGTCGTCGAACTCGTGCACACGCTCGAATACAATACGGGCGCGGCGGCGCGAGATGGCGAGATCTGCGTCGGCTACGGTAGCACCGGGATTTTTTGCGAGATACTCGTGACGCAGTTCCTCTGTGTTGCGCACAGAGTTGTTTTTGTTAGTATCGAACAGTCTGAAAACTTCGGTGTTGTAGTTTTCGATTCTGGCGCGTTCTTCGGCGGTTGCATTCTTCGGAACCCGAAGAACAAGGCGCTGGTCGTTTCTCGAAAGAATTACGTTGTAATCTTCACGTCCGTCAAAACGGACATCTTTGAGATTAAAGTTCGGATTGTTTTCGAGTTTTGTATCGAGGAGCTTTTGGCGCGCCGCTTCAAATGTCGGCTGAAGCTCTCTGTTTGCGTCAATCCAGTTCCGATCCTCTTCCGAAAGAGTATAGAGCGCGGGAGAGTCGCCGAGAAAGTTCGCAAGCTCGGAATAAACAATCGATGCTCTCGAAATTTGCCTGTAATTTTCGGTAAGCTGTTCGGGCGAAAGATTTGAGTCGGTCATCGCATCGAGCTTTCCGATGATTTCGTCGAACTCGTGTATGCGTTCGTGTACTATCTGCGCACGGCGCTCCGCAATCGCGCGGTCGGCATCCTCAACGGTCGCACCGGGATTTTTCTCTATGTAGTCACTGCGCAGCTGCTCGGTGTTTCGAGGCGTATTGTCTCGATTCAACTCAAACAAACTGTAAATTTCTCTGTTGTAATTTTCGATTTCGGCGATTTCTTCGGGTGTGCCGCCGGTCGGTATTTTCAGGAGCAGGGTGCGTGCGTGATTTGAAAGGAAAAGGCAGCCGCTGGTTTTCGGATTTTCATCGAATTCTATGTGATCGAGAACGGCGGAACGGAGAAGCTCCGATTTCGCTCTGCGTGCCGTTCTTTCTTCTTCGGTAAAACGGGGGAATTTGCGCGGCTCTTTGATTCCGTCCTTCGGATATTTCTCAAGCAATGTGAGAAAATCATCGGGTGACATGTACGGAACAAGAAACTCTTTTATATATTGTTCGGTTTTCGCTCTGATTTCCTGCGGAGTCATGTTCGGGTTTGCGCTTCTGATATTTGAATAAAGACGTGCGTATGATACGTATGCGCTCATGAGTTTGTCTCCTCTCTTTGCATAAACAAAATTAAAAACCGCGGCATCGTCGTTCGGCTTGGATTTGCCGTCTGCCGCTTTCATAATCAATACACAGCGGCGGGCGTTTTTGTCTCAAATTTTGAAATGATTGTCCGCTTTTTTGATTTTCTGCCTCTATATATCGAATTTTACTCTCAAAAAATGTCTTAAATGTTAACAGAGGCGGCAGACAAAGAAAAAAATAAAAAATTCGCAGTTTATCGGGACAAAATGCGGTGCTGCGGTGTATTGGTTATGAAAGACGAAAACGCGGCGGTGCCTGTACGGCGATAACGCGGAAATATTCAGGATGCAATTTACGGTTATCCGAAAAAGGAGAAAATATATGGGACTTTACAAATCAATCAAAGACCAGCTGCATAATCTTACAATGTATGACGAAAACGGCAATCCCGGTATGCCGATGGATCTGGCCATCGAGACGGTTAAAGCCGAAATGGACAAAACCGATCCCAATCCCGAACATCCCGAAATAATGATGAGAGAACTGTGGAATCAGCTCACTCTCAACAATCCTCATCTGAAGAACATTCAGCCGAAAGTTCTCGCAAATCCCGATGAGATGAGAAAGCGTATCGAATATTGCGGAAAATGCCGCGATGCGATGCTCAAGGCGATTGCCAGGCAGACGCAGCGAATCGTTGAATTCGAAAGACTCGCGACCGAGATGTACGGCCCGAATTCGGGCGTGAACCAGAAACGCTGGATTGAAAATCTCATACAGCTCCCCGAAGAAGAGCCCGATGAAACCAAACGCCGCCTTCATAACGAGGAGGTTGTGGCGGTTACCGCTCTCGTCGAGAGGCTCCCTCAGCCCGATCCGAAAGCCGCATTCAGACAGCGCAGATTGAACACCTATCTTAATGATTATCATCTCTCTCCCGAAGAGGCCGAAAGCAGAGCACAGCATGATCTCGAATACGGTGCGGCCCGACTGCTCGATTTCGCACTCGAAGAGGTAAACAAATATTACGGCAGAGAAGCCGAGATGATTGCACTTTCCAATTCGATTATCGACGGAAGCGCCGCCGATAAAGAAGGCGCACTCGAGGAGGCATATAACCATTTCTGCTCGCCCGGAAATCAGCTGATGTTCGATGCACTCGATATAAAATCGAATCTTGTCTTATTCGGGCTCGAAAGCCGTGAGGAAGAGCTTGACATCATGCAGAAAAACTGGGAAAAATCGTCGTTCTCGGTTCCGATGGCAATGGCGAATATGGTTGCCAACCCGTTCTATTCGCTGCTCGATCCCGCCGAACTCGAAATGCTGAACGCAACAGGCGGAATGCCTCCGAAAAGAGTGACGGTAACCGATGAAAACGGCAAACCGTTCCTCAAATGGAAAGAGGAAATCATAACCGATGCAAACGGCAATCCGCTTACCGATGACAAGGGTAATGTTATACTCGACAAAAACGGAGAGCTTCCGAAACGCAGAACGGCCGTTCCGGTAGAGATTGACGACAACGACCTCGACGAGATCGTACTCGAAAACGGTGATCCCGTTAAAGATATTTCCGGAAGAACAATTAAAATTCTTCCGAAAACGATTTCGCCTTATAAATACGACTTCACCGAAGACGTATATATGATAAAGCAGGCGAAAGCCGATTATATCAAGAGCGACATCCTGCCGCAGTACGGACTGAAAAAATGCAAATCGGAACCGGCTCCCCATCCGATGGAGGCTTATACAAACGGACGCGGACGCACGGTAATACTTTACACCGAATCGGTATGCACATACGGCGGATTCAAAGTGAATATTATTGACAATGTTCCGGGCAGACTCGTGAGCATCGGTCTTAACGATGACGTGAAGAAACTCACCGGAATGAGCACCGAACATGACAGACTCGGACACAGCTCGGCGAATTACCGCGCAATGAAGAAAGCACTCAAGAAGCTCAAGGGCATAAGAGTGGACGATAATCCGAACGAAAAGCAGCTTCGCGAACTCGAAAAGAAGTTCAGAGCGGTTCAGGCGGCGGCTCAGACCTATCTCGGCGGAAAGGACAGGGATGCGCTTCGCAGTGATTATGAAAGATTCCGCTATAATTTCGCAAAAGATCTCAACGAATTCGCAACCGGGAATATAGCGCGGATAGGTCTTATCCGGGAACATCGCGAAACCTTGAGACAGAAAGCATTCTATGAGGCCGAGGAAGAGGTCTTAAAGTCGAAAAACCCCGCGGCAGTGCCGAATGATGGGCTTACCGCTTTCGAGCGCGCCGTGAAAGAGGATGATGACAGAATCGCCGCGGAAGAGCAGAGAATGAAAGAGGAACAGCAGAGAGCCGAAAGAGAGCGCGCGGCACGGCAGAAGGCGGAAGAAAAAGCGGCACTTGTGGCGGCAGGCAATAAAGTCTGCGATGCGATAAACGCACTTACCGCCGACAGAGAAAAGCTCGCTCCCGCGATAAGCGATGCCGAAGCCGATAAACAGCTTGCCGATTTTGTCGAAAAAAACAAGGCCGAATGTCTTAATGCGACAGACGAAAAGACAAGACGCGCGGCGGGAGAAAAGACAATCGCCGGAATGGCACTCGGAGAGCTCATAAAACGTGAGCGGGAGATGGGCCTCAATAAGCCGTTCAGAACGGTTGTAAACGCGGGCAGAATGAAGGATGCGATAGAAATGATCATGGCCACCGATGAGTTTGACAAAAACATAAAGGTATTCGATGTCGGAATGCCCGGTGGACTTGAAAATCAGATCGCACGCTCGGCTCCCGGCAGAATCTCGATAACAATGCTCAGGGGTGCGGTTGCCGCACTTGCCGAAAAGCAGAACGAGCAGAAAGAAAAGAACAAAAAAGCACCCGCAAACGAAAATAAAAAAGATGCCCCGAAAATCGAAAACAATATGAATTTGGCGAAATAACAGAGACGCCCGACAGGCGGTCTCGGTATGTCGGACGGTCGCCGGGATGCGGCCGCCGACACTGCGGTCAAATTTCCCGAAAATCAACATATAAGACGGAAAACGGTTGTAAATTACACCGAAACATCAGTTTTTTTCGGCTGATGCTTGACTTTTATCCGATGTTATTATATAATGATATCGAGTTGAATTATGCGATTTTGCGCGGCAGTCGAAAGACACCGTGTGTTTTCGCGTTTTCCGACCATTTCGCCCGGATATAAATTTCCGGAGGAAGAGGATAAAGGGTGGATTTTGCTGCTTTCCTTGAGAGCGAGGATTTTGTATTGCGAAATTATGCCGACATGGTGTATAAGGTCGCACTGCGCAACACGCAGTCGCCCGCAGACGCCGAGGATGTTTTCACCGAAACTTTTTTGAGCTACTACTCGAAAAAGCCCGAATTCGAATCGGAGGAACACCGAAAGGCATGGCTGTTAAGGGTTACTATAAACTTCGCTCACAACAGTTACCGCGCACAAAAGAAAATTGCCGAGCTGGATGAAAATACGGCGGCGGATGAAGACGCATTCGGTCGGGTGGAACTCTGCAGCGACCTTAAGGATGCGCTAAGAAAAATGCGCCCCGAATACCGCGAGGTAATATGCCTGTTCTACCTTCAGGAGCTGTCAACCGGCGAAATCGCATCGGTGCTCGGACGGAACGAGAGTACGGTACGCACTCAGCTGTCCAGAGCGAGAGAACAGCTTCGCGGCTTTCTCAAATAAGAGAAAACAGAATGTTAAAACCGAAAATCAAGAAAAGATCAAATTTTCAGGAGGAATCGAAGTCATGAAAAAACTCAGCAACATCAAAGAGAAGCTGGTATGCTCAAGAGTCGGCGCCGTAATGCTTATGGCTGTACTTCTCGCAATACCCGCATACGCCGCAGGCTATGATGATGTGGTCAATCCCATTATCTCCTTGCTCAACAACCTGCTCGGTCCGATTCTCGGACTTGTCGGCGCAGTCGGAACCCTTTACTGTGTGCTTCTCGGTGTTAAATTCGCAAAAGCCGAAGAGCCTCAGGATCGTGAAAAAGCAAAAACACATCTTAAAAACGCAATCATCGGTTTCGTGCTTATCTTCGTGCTTATCGCAGCGCTTAAGATCGGCATGGGTGTAATGGTTGACTGGCTTAACAGCAACGCGGGAACAAACGTAAGCGATGTTCCTGCCGGAAACTGAATCGCAGCCGGATTCACTGACTGATGTTAAAGGGGGGCTGAGAGCGATGAATGACAGCAAATCGCCTCTTTGCTTCCCTTTAACTTAACTGTGCAAATAATTCAAATTAAGATATAAAGTAACTATTTAATTCTCTTTAGGACTAAGGAGAGTGGAAATGCAGGACAGCAATTTTTACAAAATTCAACATGCTCTCCGTACAGCCTCGGGTGAGCCGGAGGGAGTTCCCCCCGAACTTATGGCAAGCGTAAGAAAACGCTGTCAGGCGGTTGCGGCGGGGCGGGAGGCGGAGCGCCGCCTCAAAAGCGGTGAAGATGCTGCCGCGGAAGATGTTTACGAACTGACCGCAGCGGGAATCCTCGGACATGCCGCAATGAGAAAAAAACTCCCCGAAGGGCAGAATGTCGCCGAAATGATAAGACAGCTTTCAAAATCACCTCAGCTCCGCAGCAGGCTGAACGGAACACCCGAAGATGCGCTTCGGGCAGTCGAAAGCGATGCTTTTCTGCGCGGACCTGTCGGCGTCAGAGAAAAATCCGAACAAAAAGATGTCGGTCAGCCGAAGAAATCGGTCGAAAACAAAGGAGAACTACGGAAATGAGAAACAGTCTTAACGCGGTAAATGCCGGGCGTGTATTTCGCCGCGCCGCAGCCGCTTTTCTGATTTTCGCGACCTGCATACAGCTCGCCGTCATGCCCGCATCCGCAACGTCGGGTACCGGGACTGACGGTACAATGGATATATGGCGCTGGGAACGTGTCGACAGTCAGGACGATCTTCCGACAAGCAGCGGCAAATGGGATGAAGACGGGGAGGAGAAAAGATATGCCCACCCGGTACTTTTGCTGTACGAATTCAACGGAAATCATTATATGGTCGACGGCGATTACCGCACATCGGGCAGTAAATTCAAATTTAAGCTCTGCGGACTTTGGGACGGAGTTGCCTACGGAGAAAAATCGTTCCGAACAGTCGACAATATTTCGCACATGACGATGAGATATGCCGGTATCGACTCGAGCAACGGAAATGCCAAACAGTTCAGGTTCAGAATCGAAAGCCTGCAGGATGACAGCGGAGCGATATCGAATCTGTATATGAGCGAAGACTATTATTTTCAGAGCAAAAAAAGTTCCGGAGAATATACGAATATTACGGTGCTTACTCCGAATACGATAAGCAAAGCGCATGTAAACAGCGGCCGCGTTAAATTGTTCGTCAACATTTCGGCTGCCAAGGATGCCATGATACGTATTGACAGCAAAACCGGAAATGTCTATCCCGAGCGCACCTTCTCATGGGATATGGCGGAATTCGTAATGTATGTCGGATATAAGGAACGGATTTCGGTAATACGCAGCGACAGCAAGATAGGAAGCGGACAGGTCGCGAACTATAACGGTCGTGTTTATATCATGCCCGGCGTAACGATTACGGTCGAAAGCGGAGGCGTGCTCAGCGTCAGCGGAGAGCTGTATAATAACGGCAGCATTATGAACAGCGGCGATATTGTCGTGCAGAAGAACGCGTCAATCGAGCAGTTCTGCCTCGGCGACAGTCCGGGAGGGACAATCTGCTGTGACGGCGGTGATCTGGTGATTCTCGGCGGAGGATGTGTCATAACAGGCAAAACCGAGTCATATACCGATTATACGACCGGATTCGGCAACGGATTTGTAATGAGAAACGGCGCGACATGCACCAATTTCGGTGTTCTTGCGGTCGGAAGCAATGCTTATGTTGCCTCGGGCGCAACGCTTGACAACAGATCGTCGGGTACTATGTTTTTCGGCTATAAGCCCAAAATGAGCTATCGCGGCGCGATAGGTCTGCTTGATGCGAAAACCGCGGCTTCGACATCGGTTTATAACAATTTGTCCGGATATAACGAATCAACCGGAGTGGTGAGCAATCCGAGACTGCTTTATGTCGGAAAAAATGTTCTGCTCAGCAACGACGGTACTGTTTATCTCGGTCTGTGGGCGGTAGAGCTGCCTGTGTCGACATCCGGAAAATCAAGCGAAAAATCGGGAGTGTCTGCGATCGGCTCGGGTAAAATCTACATAAATTCGTGGGCGGAGGCAGCCGCAAAAAAATATGAATGGCTTCCTTATCCGACAGGTTGGAGCAAAACCGCGGTCTGATGACTGCGGATTCCCGAAGCCGATTCAAATACGGCTGCTTACAAATTATTGATAAAATCGGAGCCGATGTCAAAATCGGACGGAGAAGGGAGACGGCTTTATGCTGAAAAAAATAAAAGAGCGGATTGATAAGCTCGAGCCGAAAAAACTTTTGATTTATCTCGCCGTAATCGCAGTCGGCGGTATACTTGTGGGATATATCGAGAGACAGCTTATACACGGTCTGCTCAGCTCGGCGAGAGGCAACGGCTTCGAACTCGATCTGCTTCTCCTTTTCAAACCGGGAACATGGCTCATCGGCTACGCCACAATTTTTGTTTTCTGGATAATAATCTGGATATGGCCGCTTGTATTCGGCGGAAAACTTGCAAGCAGCGGTCTGCTCGGCGGCAAAAAGAATAATGTGGTAAGCGACAGCGCGCTTGAAAACAGCCGCTTTCTTACCGACGCCGAACGCGATAAATATTTCCCCGCAGCGACATACGAAGATCTGCAGCAGGTGAAGAAGGACGGCGTTCCCGTACGCGCGGTTCTCGATAAAAAAGGCAAACTCGAAATCAATTTAATGTCGGGTACCCACTCGCTTGTTATCGGCTCTACCGGTTCGGGTAAAACGACAACTTTCATAAACCCGATGATTCAGCTTATCGGTGCTACGAACTGCGGCAGCTCGATGATAATGACCGACCCTAAGGGCGAGCTTTTTTCGCTTCACTCGAAATTTCTCAAAGAGCGCGGATATGATGTTCTGTTGCTCGACCTCCGTGATACCTATTCATCGAGCCGCTGGAATCCGCTCGAGAGTATATGGAATATGTATCAGGACTATCTGCATGTCGGTGACGGGATAAAGGCTCACCGCGACGCGATGTCCGATTATCCCGAACTCACTCAGCCGGACGGCAGTGCGGATGACGGCGATATTTGGATTGAATGGAACGGCAGAGCGTATGCCGACGCCACACACTGTCAGGATGATATAACGGTTGCGAAACAGAAAATATACGATGAGATGTTCGAAGATCTCAACGATCTTGTTTCGGTTATGTGCCCGATTGAAAACGATAAGGATCCGCTTTGGGAAAAGGGCGCGCGTTCGATCATTATGGCACTCTGCCTTGCGATGCTTGAGGACAGCGAGGATCCGCGTCTCGGCATGACCAAGGAAAAATACAATTTCTTCAATATAAATAAGGCGCTGTCAAACAGCGAAAACGATTTCAAGGCGCTCAAAGAGTATTTCGATGGCAGAAATCCGCTTTCTCAGGCGGTATCGCTCTCCCGTCAGGTACTTTCGGCAGCCGAACAGACTATGTCGAGCTATATGTCGATAGCCTTCGATAAGATGAATATGTTCAACGACCGCGGACTCTGCGGACTGACATCGGCAACCGATATCGATGCCGCAAACTTCGCGAAGCGTCCCACGGCGCTCTTCTTGAAGATACCCGACGAAAAAGATACGCGTCACGCACTCGCGTCTGTGTTCGTGCTTTGTATGTATAAGGCGCTGATTAAAGTCGCAACCGCGCGTGAGGATCTCAGCCTGCCGCGTAATGTCTATTTCATACTCGATGAGTTCGGCAATATGCCGAAAATCGAGAAATTCGATAAGATGATTACGGTCGGCAGATCGCGTAAAATCTGGTTTAATATGGTCGTTCAGAGCTATTCCCAGCTCAGCAACGTATACGGCGAAAAGGTCGCGGACATCGTCAAATCGAACTGCGGCATGAAGATGTTTATCGGATCAAACGATATCGGAACCTGTAAGGAATTCTCCGAACTGTGCGGAAATATGACGGTACGCACGACATCCACATCTTCTTCTCTCGGAAGCAAAGAGGGAGACATAAATGTGTCTTCTCAGACTCAGACACGTCCGCTTATCTATCCGAGCGAGCTTCAAAAGCTCAATAACAAGGAATCTACCGGAAACGCCATTATTGTAACATTCGGTAACTATCCGCTTAAAACGAAATATACGCCGAGCTATAAATGCCCGTATTACGAAAGCGGTCAGATGGATACCGAAGAAATGCGAAGCCACGTATTCCGTGCGGATAAAGTCTATTACGATTTGGAAACAAGAAATAATACGGTACTCGGGGAGGGAGCGTGACTGTAAGATGAAAAAAACTTTTTTCATTCAGACGCTTGCCGCGGTTTTGCTGATAGGAACGCTTGCCGTTCCGGTTCATGCCGATTTCGGATACAGCGGTGAACTCGATCCCGAAACGGGTGAACCGATAAGCGGCTCATCCGAAAGCGACGGCAGCCGCGTGACAATCTCGGACGGAGTTTATTACGACAGGGAAAAATCGGTATATGTTTATAATGTCACCGGGACTACTCTGCTGTATAGTTCGGTTGCCGATAAAATGATAGTCCAAAATGCGGTCGGCATTTCCGCCGACGAGGGAGTGGACATAACGATTTACCGCAACGGAAATGCGGTTGAAAATCCCGATCTGGCGCATATTTCGGATTCCGGCAGCTATACGGTTGAAGTTACGGTAGGCGGACAGAAATATCAGACAATCGAATTTACGATTGTCGGAAGCATCACGTGTAAACTGACCGGATACAGTATGCCGACGGGCTTCAGGATAACCGAAGCCACGCTTGACGGCGAGGAGATTTCGTACGAAAGCGGCTATGTCAGCATGGTTAACGAAGGCCGTTATGTTATCAAATATTCATGCACACGAAACAAGCTGAATTATAAACTCGACGTTACCGTCGATACGACCGCGCCTACACTTGCGCTTGCCGAACTCGATTCGAAAAATCAGGCAAGAGGACCTGTATCGATAGCGGATATCGAAGAGGGCGCAAGCATGACAATCACCCTTGACGGAAAAAAGATAGGTTACTCGAAAGAACTTACCGAAAGCGGCGAATATCAGATTGTTCTTATGGACAGCGCGGGAAACATAACGCATTACTCGTTCACGATTCTTATTTATTTCGATGTCAACAGCTGGTTCTTTATTGCTCTTGCCGTTGCCGTAGCCGCCGCGGTTGTCATATATGTCGCGGTATCGAGAAAGAAATTGAGGGTTCGCTGATTTTTGTATCAATGAACACCCGTTGACCTTCTTACAGAGGATTAAAAATTATGAGTTTGTTAGATACAATCGGAGATAAACTTAGCAGCGTAGGCGAATGGTTTACAAGCGGTATTACCGGAGTCTTCTACCGTATCTGCTATATGATCGGCGCCGGACTTTCGTGGATTATCGGCGTAATGAATCAGTGCTTCTCGGTGATAAGCGGTATCGGCAAGGTCCGCTATGAAGGGAAGACACAGTCGCTGATTGATGTGTTCTTCGGCAACAGCGTTGTCGAAAACATATACTGGGCAATGGCGGCTATCGGTATTCTGCTCTGCTTTGTTTTCGCAATTATAGCCGTTGCGAAAAAAGCGGCCGATTCCGGTGATAAAATGAGACAGTCGCTCGGCGACATTCTGACCGGAATGTTTAAGGGAATAATAATAATCGTCAGTATGACTTTTATTTTCAACGCCGTGCTTTCGCTGTCGAATAAGCTGTTTACTCAGATAAACTATATTTTCAACAATGCCGAAAATCTCGGACAGGAAGATACGATAGAGTATACCGATGAGCAGTATGCCGCCATGGCGCGCGTGCTCGATACGATTGCGAACTATTCGCTGACTCCGTCATATAACAGCCGATATAATCTCAACAGCTGTTATAACGATATACGCGCCGACCTGCAGTATCTCGAACAGCAGGGAGTTTTCGATTTTTATTATATCACCGAAGACAGCGGCGAATCATGGCAGTCGGCACTTCAGTCTATCGTCAATGCCGCCGATCTTTCGAAAGATCTGAGCTTTGATATTTATCATAAATCGGTATCCGATGCCATTCTCAAATGTATGAATCTTCTGAAAACCGATTCATCGTTCGGACCGCTGAAATCCTATACAAGACAGTATACGGGATACGGCAGCAATGTTCCGCTTGACCGTATGATATTCCTCATGTGTACAATGCATGCCGCGAAGAATCCGGTTTATAACCAGAATCCGGCGATTGACGACTCGCTGCGCGGTGCTTATTATATGGGCGAAAAGAGCATTTACGATTACTCGCAGATTTCAAGCGACTTCGATGTGAGCAGCATTGATTTTATCATGCTTTATCTTGTTGCATTCAAGCTGATATGGGATCTTGCCGTAATCATATTCGACTGCGTCGCGCGCATATTCAATATGATTTTCCTTTATCTGATCGCGCCGCCGTTTATCGGCGTAATGCCTCTCGATGAAGGCGGAAAATTCAAACAGTGGATGACCGCGTTCATCGTACAGTGCTTCGGCGTGTTCGGAACGCTTGTCGCCATGCGCGTGCTGCTGATTTTTATTCCGATTGTTCTCAGCAGTGATCTTGTGCTGTTTGACAGCAGTATACTCAATTTGGTTGCGAAAGTTGTTCTCATTCTCGGCGGTATGGCAACCGCAAAGCGCGCAAGCGGCGTTATTACGGGTATCCTTGCGGATAATGCGGGATTTCAGGCAATCAGCGCCAGCGCAATGGGCGATACCGTTCGCGGTACACTCGGTCATATCCGCAACCGCATCACAGGTTACGGCGATACGGGAAATATGAGAAGAAACGACGGCGGTCTGCGCAGTCTGTTAGGTCCGAGCGGACGGCAGTCCGGCGGTCAGTCGGGCGGCTCGTCGGACGGCGGTAAAAACGGCGGCAAAGGAAACGGAAAAATATCGGGCGGAACAAAAGACAAAGGACCGACAGCGGCAAAGAAAGACGCGGTTAAGGCGGCTGCTCCTGCCGGAAGAGGCCGCGCGAACAATCCGCCCGCCGAAAATAACGGGCAGAATGCGCCTGTCGAAGATCCGGTCAGAGCAGATGCTCCCGCCGATAACAACGGGCAGAATGCGCCTGTCGAAAATCCGGTCAGAGCAGAGGCTCCCGCCGATAACAACGGGCAGAATGCGCCTGCCGAAAATCCGGTCAGAGCAGAGGCTCCCGCCGATAACAACGGGCAGAATGTTCCTGTCGAAAACAACAATAACATCAACAATAACAACGATAATAACAATAATAACATTCCTCCCGCTCAGAACAGACAGATACCTCCGCAGCGCCCCGAAAGAAGAATAGTTCGTGTCGCTCCGGGAATGGATCCGTTGTCGCGGATGAGCCAAAACAATCAAAACAATCAAGGACAGTGATTTCGCGATATATGCGGATGATTAAACAGACTGAAAGAAAAGGCGGTGAACTCCCGACATGAGACTGATACCGGGTAAAACAAAAGTTGATATAGAGCTGTTCAAGGGTGTCACTCTGCCCGATATTCTTGTCGGCGCCGTCGGAGCGTCAATGGTTGTGCTTGCCTTGCTGTCAACTCTGCCCGGAAAGCTGTATATAGCTTTGGCGGTCGGACTTCTGACGGTTGGGCTTGTAGTCAGAACGGATACGGTTGCGAATTACACCTATCTGCTCCATATCGTGCGTCATTTCGGATATACGCGCAAATTCGTGTCCGATAAGAAGACTGTCGGCAGGCAAGCCGAAAATGCCGAAAATTCGGAGAATATCGAAAACGCCGCCGATGCCGAAAATAAATCGGAAAGCGTCAAATCGGAAAAATCCGAAAAGAAGAACGATTCGTCAAAATCTGCGCCCGCAAGCCGCATTACGGCATTTACCGGAATAAAAGACGGCTTTATCGAATACGACGGAAAATATTACGGCGCGGTTCTGGAAATTCCGCCCGTTGAATTCCGCTTCTTCGGACAGCTCCGCAGAAACAACGCGATAGAGGGCGGACTCGGACGTGTTCTCCGTTCGGTCAATGCCGACTACTGTGCGAATATCGTAAAAATCGAGCGTCCGATTATCTATGACGAATATCTGCAGCTCGAATACGACAGACTCGATAACCTGAAGGCATCTTATGAAAACGGAATGCTTACCGAGGACGAATACAAATCGCGTATCGAGATACTTTATGACCGTATAAACGATGTTCAGAAGCTCTGCAGCGACAATAAGGTAATCGAGCCGTTCTATTATCTTGTTTTCTTCGAAAGCGATAAAAATCAGCTCCGCAACATGATCGATACGGCGGTTAATACGCTGTTTGCCGCGGAAATGTCTCCGAAAAGACTCGGCGACAAAGAACTTGCGGTATTTCTAAGATATACAAACGAACTTGATTTCGATGAGCATGAAATCGACGATGTCGATCCTGCCGACTATGTCAGCTGGGCAACGCCGCAGTCGATTGACATTAAGGCGCGTACGATTGAGGTCAACCATATAATCACACACAATATGCGTGTCGTAACATATCCGACTGTCGTCGGCGATGCGTGGCTCGCAACCGTTATGTCGATGCCGGGAACAAAAGTAGTGGTAAAATGTCGTCCGATGGAACGCGGCAAGGCTCTGCGCGGCATAGACCGCTCGCTTCAGGAACTGCGCGGACAGTATGCGGCGACAGGCGTCGATTCGAAGCGTATAGAACTGCAAAGCCATATCGATACTCTCGGCGAACTTCTCTCCACTCTTCAGCAGGATAACGAATCGCTGTTCGATGTAAACATCTATGTGTCGGTATACGATATTGCCGCAACGCGTGCAAATAAGTCGGCCGAGCAGCCTCCGAAATCCGACCGAAGCTCGTATGCCAATATGAAAAAGACGGTGCGCCGCTGTTATCAGGAAAACGGATTCCGCCTTAACAATATGGAATTCGATCAGATGCAGGCCTATATCGGCTCGCAGATCAGCGGTTACGATCCCATGCTCCGCCAGAGCAGAGGAATACCGAGCAATTCGCTCGCGGCATGCTTCCCGTGGGTTTTCGCCCACGTATCCGATGTCGGCGGCATAAAGTTCGGAAGCAGTCAGGGCGTTCCGGTGTTTATCGATTTCTTCAAACGCGACAGCGAGAGAGTCAACTCGAATATGGTTATCGTCGGTAAATCGGGTTCGGGTAAATCGTTTGCCACAAAGAGCCTGCTTACCAATCTCGCGGCGGAGGACTGCAAGATCTTCATTCTCGACCCCGAAAACGAGTATACCGAACTTGCCGAAAATCTCCACGGAAAATTCATTAACGTCGGCAATGCGCAATACGGACGACTCAATCCCTTCCAGATTATTACCGCACTTGACGACGATGAAACGGGCGGCTCAACCGTGTCGGGAAGCTACGCGACACATCTGCAGTTTTTGGAAGAGTTCTTCAGACAGATACTGCCCGACTGCGATAAGGATGCGCTTGAGTATCTCAACAGCCTTATAGACAGGATGTATACAAATCGCGGCATAACCGGAGAAACCGATCTCAGCAGACTTCGCCCCGAAGATTATCCCGTTTTCGATGATCTGTATGATACTGTGCTCTCCGAATTTCAGCGTACCGATAACGAATATATACGCACAATACTCCGCACATTGATGAACTATGTTGCGAAATTCTCAACAGGCGGACGCAATGCCAATATTTGGAACGGCCCGTCCACCATTACAACCGATGAAAACTTCACGGTATTCAATTTTCAGAGTCTTATTTCAAACAGAAACAGCACAATCGCAAATGCGCAGATGCTGCTCGTACTGAAATATATTGATAACGAGATTATCAAAAATCGCGACTACAATAAAAAATACGGTCTTGAACGCAAGATAGTGGTCGTTATAGATGAGGCTCACGTCTTTATCGATACCAAATTCCCGGTCGCGCTCGATTTTATGTTCCAGCTTGCAAAACGTATCCGTAAATACAACGGTATGCAGATTGTCATCACTCAGAACATAAAAGACTTCGTCGGAAGCGAGGAAATTTCGAGAAAATCAACCGCGATCATAAACGCCTGCCAGTACAGCTTTATTTTCGCGCTTGCGCCGAACGACATACAGGATCTCTGTAAGCTTTACGAAAAGGCGGGCGGAATAAACGAGGTCGAGCAGGAACAGATAACGACCGCGCCGCGCGGACAGGCATTTACCGTAATGAGCCCGATGAGCCGCACGACATTCAGGGTGGAAGTTCCGACCGATGTTGCGGCGATGTTCAGGGAAAAGAATTTCAGAAGCAGATATTTTTCGGGCGAAGACGGCGCCGCGACTTGGGAAAGCATAGTCGGCGACAGCCGCGAAAAAAATCTCGAAAACAGAAAACAGTCCGACGGCGGTGACGAGCGTGACGAGGTCAAATTCACGCAGTCCGGCTCGTCTGTATCCTTCGTTGAGATAAGCGAAGAAAAATACAACGAGGAAGAGCAAAATAAGAAGACCGATTCTGACGTCTGCTTCTTTGAGGAAACCGAAGAAATTCCGACCGTCGAAACGACAAAAGCCGAAGAAAAATCACCGTCGGCTGCCCGCGATGAAATCCGGCCGACCGGAAGACAGGCCGATAATTCGGCAAATGAGGCTCTTACCGAGCTTTTGAGCAAATTCAGCTATGATGCGCTTGTTCGTGAGATCAGACGCAATGTCGAGGATGCCGTTGACGAACGTATCAGGGACATGAAAGCGGTCGAAGTGCCGATTGCTCCGGAAAAATCCGCGTCGGGTGTTGA
This sequence comes from bacterium, assembly GCA_963628435.1. Lineage (GTDB taxonomy): Bacteria > Bacillota > Clostridia > Oscillospirales > CAG-272 > CAKSQF01. The sequence continues at coordinate 39,604 of CAVGEY010000004.1, read as the reverse complement.
AAATACAGACGAAATATCCGCAGACGACTCTCGGAAAGACGGCGAAGAAATAACCGGCGACGATAAAACCGAGAATGCTCCGACCGATAACGGTGCAGAATCGCCCGACGGCATTACTTCCGATGAAAAAGAAGAAGATGTCGGAGATGACGATAGCGGCGAGAATGCCGAAACGACCGATTCGGATGACGGCATGAGCATTATGTCCTTCCTCCAGTCGGCGGCAGGTGAAATCGATTTGCCGACTCCGATTGAAACAATGGAAACATTCGACGAGAAGGTCGTGGATGTCACACTTGACGATCTTGTCCGTTATAACCGCAGAAAACGCAGCCACGGCAATAAAGGATATTGATTTCCGTCATATTCAAACCGGTTTGCATAGAGCTTTTCAAAACAGAAAAAGGAATGGTCACAAACAATGAAGGTTAAACTCATAAACCGCGGAGAAGAGGGCGAGCTTGTGCTCGAGGGAAGACTCGATTCGGTTACCTCTCCCGAGGTTGAAAAAATTTTCAATCAGACCGCCGAAAGATTCGGCAGCGTTGTGCTGAATATGGGCGGTGTGGAATATGTGTCAAGCGCGGGACTCAGAATAATCAAACTGCTTTATATGGCTATGACCAAAAAAGGCGGAAGCCTTACGCTGACAAATGTTCGGAAAATGGTAATGGAAGTTTTCGAAATGACCGGTTTTGTCGGACTTTTAACCATAAAATAACAGCCCGATGTAATGCTTGCGATTGCAGGCGGAGGATGCATGATGCGTGAGAAAAACAATAAAAACAGAATAAAGCCGCGTGACATTCGTCTGCGTACGGGCGCCCGTATGACCGCGTTTTTCCTGACGCTTGCCATGCTTGTGACCGGGGGAGCGGTGTTTCCGTTTAAGCTGTCTGCCGCCGAGACATCGTCGGATGCCGCGGCTTATGACAACACCTATGCGCTTCAGGTCAGCACAGGCGTTGTAAGCACAACCGGAAAACTCGCCGACGAAATTCTTTATTTCAAGATAGTGTATGTGGATACCGACAATTATGTCCGCAGTCACCGCATTTTCCCCGGCGAAAACGCGCTTGAAGAGTCATTTGACCGGGCAAGCGAAATTGCCGCGAATAAAAAGACAAGCGGAAACGAAACATCGGTTTCCGCCACCACCATAGGCAGTATCGCGAGCAAAAGAAAATCGATTTATTCGCAGCTCGGCGCGTCTATGGCCGAAGATAATGAGGCATTTCAGGCATACTCTACCGACACCTTCTTTTTCACACCGCTGAAAAAAGTAAAGAGCATTCAGAGCATCGAAATACTGATGTGCGATAAGAAAGAAGATTCGGAAACCTACAGCATGAACGGAAGCTGGAGCTGTCAGGGACTTCGCGTGTATAAGGTCAGCGAGATCTACGGCGTCGGGATGTACGGATATGTTTCGGGGAAACGTTTTGTCGCATTTTCGGGCAAGCTGATTGCCGCAATGGAAGGAGCAAGGACATTCAACTGGGACGCCGACCGCGTTTTCAGGATAATGTCGGACAATAAGCATGACGGCAGACTTGTTCAGAAGGACGAGGATTATTCCACAAATTACAGCGACAGATATATCAGAATAGATATTGCCGATACATACGGAGCCGGAATAGGCACGATGGGCAATAATACCAAGAAACAGCTGTTCACATCCGATTTCGATGAGAGCGCCGCACTTATAATACGCTATAAAGATATTTACGGAGCGACTCGCGAGGCGAGCCTGCCGCTTATGACAACCGTAATCGCACTTGCAATCGAAAACGGAGTATCGATAAACGAAATGGTGTCCGGACTGGCGCAGGACGGAGAAATTCTTGCGGTTGCCGCAACTCTCCCGGACGCACAGACGGTTGACTCGATTCGTATAATTTACGGTACGCTTGCGGCAGAACAGGCAATCGGACTTAAGGTGAACACCGATAAGGTTCAGGTTGACGGTAATCAGGACCGCACCGTTGTCCCTGCCGATGAGGCGGGAGCGGATGCCGATTTGTTCAGCATAATCGGAGTTTCGGTCTATAACAGCGAAACGAACGATATCGCGCTGGTTGTAATGGATACGATGCTCAGATTCGCGATCAGCGGAAGCCCCGAAAGCTATTACCGCGCGCCGTCGGTGTCGGGTAACGCAATCAGACCGATTAAACCCGGAAACAGCGGAGTGGAAATCACTCTGCAGAAATACGAAAACGGAGCGAAACTGCTTCCGAGCGAAAGTTCGGAACGCTATCTCGTGATTCTGTATACAGATGATTCTGAGCTTGCGGGAACTACGGGAGAGCTTACACTCACACTGAACTATACCGATCTCAGCGGTAAAGAGCTTACAAGCGATATTATCGATGTGTCGGAGGCGGTGACAACATACTACGGCTACTGGCCGGGTGTCAGCTCGGGATTTTCATATCGAATAGGCGCGAAGATGAGCGGAACGCTCTCGTTCGTTGTTTCGATTAAGGATGTAGACAAGTTTACCGGGGCACAGTTCTTACTCAGAGGAAACGATGACTGGCAGATGAAGTGCATGGAAATCTACCAGCTTGAAGGAATCGGTGGCCGTGTCGGAGAATGGTCGAACCTTACCGACGGCACCGAAAAGACCGACCGCTCGTATACGAGAAGCTATCAGGGTAAAAAACTTCTCGGTCTTAACGAAAAAATGCTTGTCGAGGGCGGACAGACTCCCGTAAACACGACATTCAAGTCGGACAGTACCGCGGTAATCGAAACAGATACCGGCGACTGGTCGGAATACCGCTATTCAATGAGTTACGAAACGGCGCAGACACTTGCCAAATTCGCAAAGAGCCGCTGTAACTATACGGTTGCCGTCGAGATAGGCGACGATCAGGTTACAAGCGAAAGCGACGGCGATTGCGGATCGAAGAACCAGTTTTTCTTCCAGCTCGTTTTCGAGGACGGCAAGAGCGCGTATGTTCTTGTCAACCAGCAGCTTGCCGCCGACGGATTCAGAACCGGATATACCGAAACATTCACAATAAGCACAAACCGTGATATGGGTGAGCTTACCGCGGTTAAGATACTGCCCGAGGACAGTTCGGAAAGCAGCGATATATTCGATAAACTGAATATCAAGTCGATATGCGTCAAAAAACAGACAAATGAAGCGGTATCACGCCAGTGGATTATAAATAACGTCGGCTGGATTGATATCAACTATCAGGATGAAGCGGTCAGCAGTTCGAGTGACGGATACAGCGGACGCACGGAGGCCGAGGTTGTAAACACCTATCAGGTCGAAACGAGCACATACGCGGTAAATCTTGAATTTGCCATCACAACCGGTGCCTACAATACCGCCAAGGATACGGGCGAGACCGAATCGCAGTTTGTCGGACAGGTTTACGCACTTGTCGAGTATTACGACAGCAACGGCGTGCTGAAAACTTCGACATATAATATTGTTGAGGCAATGTACGATTACGCCGGGCAGGAAAAGAAGGTAGGAACGGCGGGAACCGTCGGACAGAACGCATGGCCGGGCGGAACCGAAAGCGATCCGAGCTTTATGTTCAGAGCGGGCAAAACCGACAGATTTATGCTCGCAATCGAAGATATTAACCAGCTTGTCAGAGTTACTCTTGAAGTGCGAAGCAGGGTACAGACAACATGGAATATCGACTGTATGTATGTAACTTACGGCAGAAACAACGGAAAACGCATTATCAATATCGATAACGAATATCAATGGGTATATGACGACAGTGAAAAAATCGAGCAGCTCTGTTACAGTACGAGTTCGGGATCTAAGGCATATACAGTTGCTCTTCCGGTAAATCAGGTTCAGTCGGTAAGCATCGAATTCAGCAATAACCAGGTCAAATGGAGCGAATCGGTAAATAATATTGTTACATCGGTAACATCGCGTCAACCGCGCTCCGTAGATGACAGTCTTAATATCTATATCTACACAACCGAGCCGTCAGGTGAGAATGCACTGTCGAATGTATCGATGACGGCGGGCGTTCAGTACAGCCGTGTATACGGCGGTATCAGCAGAACCGAGTCGGATCTGAAGCGCGGTGAAAGCAACGGCAGAGTTATGTTCTATACTAACGGCGTATCGGTATCATGTATCAATACGCTGAGTAAGCTGAACGCACTCGCATATTTCAACGACGAATATTCGACGGGGCAGGTACTTCTCGATTATGCCGTTATTCAGCAGGTGCGCTCGGGAGTAATTATTGACACCTTCTATGTAGACTTTGCGGGAGGTGATGCGGCGGCCGACAGTAAAGGCATCAGCAGCTCACCGACAGATTCGGCTTCCAAGAAGAGCAGTTTCGAGCAGACGGTAACGATTTCGTTCGGCGAGGGTACATCGAATATCAAACTCACACCCGAAACAGACGATGTTGCGATCTCGATTCTCTATACCACCACAAATGACTTGTCGGAAAAGGTATACGAATCATCGACCATTTTCCTTACCGACCAGAATATCACGCAGATAGGTGCCGGCAAGGTGGTTACCCTTACATTCGGCGAATCTTATATTAAGGAAATCACCGGAATCAGAATCCGCGGTACGGGAGCAAGCACAAGAAGCGGCGTTGAAGTAACGGCTGCGGTAATAGATTCTTATGAAATCAGCGCATCGGGCGGAAACAAGAGCCAAACCGGCAGTTTCAGCTTTGCAAACGGAGTGAAGCTGACGAAAGGTCAGAGCAACCGTATTATGTCGAGAACCGATACGGCATCCGAAAGCGGAACCGTCACCGAATTGACGATAGGGTTCAGTCTGCCGCAGTCGGCATCAATCTGTAAATCCGCGGGAATGACACTCAGCTACAGAAATGTCGACGGTGTGATAAAACAGCTTACACTTTACAATGTCTGCGATTACGCGAGCGGAGAGGTCAGCTGCTTTACACCGGGATCTGTATTTACGGTAACCATTCTCATATCGGGCGTCGATGAAATCCGCTGGATAAGCCTCAGCCCGACCGATGAAGCGGAAAACGAGATGAAACTCCCCATCGATGAAATCAAGGTTTCGCTTGTTCAAAACGGAACCGAAAAGAGCTATACGGCAGTCCTTGACGATTATACCGGCAAGGGAGTGATATCCCTCTTCAACTCGGTTAAAGTCAGCCTCGGCGCTACGACAACAAGACCGTCGACCGGCACGGAGGAAACAATCGATGTCGGAAGCGGAGAAACCAAACGTTTGCTTGTCGAAAGCGGACAGACGGTTGCGATTCTGCCGGCGGTTACAGGCTCAAGCGAGGGATACAGCTACCGTGTCGAAAAATTCAAAGACAACTTCACTTCAAATGCGCCCGAAACGGTTACGGTTGACGAAGGCAAACTGAAATTCTGCGCGGTCAACGAGTATACAACGGGAAGCGGAAGCGAGGCATATTACAGACTCACCGTTTACAGCAGTGAAGTCGATACGGCAGTGGCCGTAATCGAATTTGTGGTCGAGCCGAAATATGCGTCTTCCGCACAGGGTGAATAAATTGCCTTTGACCGAATAAATAATTGGCAGATGCCGGTTAAGTCTGAAGCGGCTTAACCGGCATTTCGGCAAACGGCGAATATGGGTAAATCAAGATATTTTTTGCGGTAATCATTACAAACAGGCAGGTGGATAACTTTTGAAAAAACGGTTTGCGGCAATCACCATACTGATAATGGCTGTTCTTCTGACGGCTTGCAGTTCAAATCACGGCGGTGACGATTCGGCTCACCCGTACAGCTGGAAAGAAAAAAGCGATAACAGCATAAGTCTTACAATAAAAAACGCCCCCGACGAGGGCTGGTCATGGCAGTTTGAAGGATCGGGCGACGGACTTATAGAAGTCGAACGCACCGATAACCGAAAAGGCAAAGACGCCACATTCAGAATTGTCGGACAGGGAATCGGCAGCGGCACGGCAAATTTCGTCTGTCGAAGAGATGCCCTCCCGAATGATGCGAGTTTCCGACTCGATGTTGCTTTTTCCAATGACGAAAAAGGCAAGCTTTCGATAGTGTCGACAAATTATACCGAATATCCCGCCGCGGGGCAGATTTCCGCTGACGGAAAGGCGGTATGCACATGGTATGTGTCGGACGAAGGGGTACGCGAACTGTATATCGACAACAGCGGCATCGATACGGATGCCGAATGGACTTTGTCGGGTTATGACGGCAAGATTGTTTCGACAGACGGCCCCGAATACGGCGATATCGGATGCACTTACAGTTTGAGCGGCCTTTCGTCGGGAGAGACCGAGCTTTTGATCTACGATCTTGAAATTGATTACGGCTTTCGCCTTAAACTTTCGGTCGCGGACGATTTGTCGGTAAACATAATCGGCAGTGAAGCCGGCAGCTTTGAACTTACGGCAGACAGCATACCCGGTATCGACTTGCTGACGGCTCTTGTCGGAGATATTTATATTCCCGACGGCGTAAAGACGGTTCGCTGCGAAACCGCAAGCTGGTTCGGGGAAGACGAAGACGATTATGCGAAATTGGATATCAGAGTCGACGGAACAGGCTGGAAATATTTCATCACAAAAAAATACACTATTGAAAATCTCATGGAAATCTGCTGCGGAGATATGCCGGAATCAGGTGCCGAAGAGATAAGCATAAAAGGAAAAGCGGCATACTATACCACATCCGAAAACGGACAGATAATCTTCTGGACAGATGCGGACGGACGCAGCTGCCTTTTAACATCGGCGGTTGATAACAGCGCAGATAAAGCCGATTTCGTAAAAATCGTCGAAACACTCTGCAAATAAGGTGATTAAATGGACACGCGTATGAAAGAAATACGTCGGATTCTGCTCGGACGCTATTCGATTTCGAAGGACGGCAGAATTTCGGCGGGAGAGCCGGGACAGATTCGTGTGATTCAAGGATTCTCGGCGGGCTGGGGATCGCTTCATATATTCGGAATTTCAAAAAAAAGCCGAAAAATCCGTCTTGCGGGTAAAGCCGGTAAGGAAAAGCTCGCAGAGCTTATGAAAACAATCGGCAGAGCGGTTGACCTTGAGCAGGATCACGAATCCGCCGCCTGCCTGTGCAGCTTCAAAATGGCCGCTCCCGTACTCCTTACCGCGAGCTCAAAAGACGACATCGTTGAGATTTGCGCATACACGGCGAGAGACGGCTTTTCATGGCTGACGTCAAGAACGGCAATAAACCGATTTGTCAAAAGGCTTATCGGCAAGAAAGAAAAAAACGGGAAAAAGAAAAAAAGATAATCTTAAAAAAGGCAGGACCGTCACGGTCCTGCCTTTTTTCGTTTTGCGGAGTCAGATCAAAGCGCTTCGAGATAGTTTACGATGTCGCCGACGGTTGAAAATCCCGCGAGCTTTTCATCGGGAATGACGATTCCGTTTTCTTCCTCGATTGTCATCAGAAGCTGAAGAATATCAACCGAATCTGCGCCGAGATCGCCCTTTATTGTCGACTGCATTGTGATTTTCGATTCGTCTATGCCGAGCTGATCGGCAAACAATTTCTTAACCTGTTCAAACATTATTTTTATCTCCTTACTGTTCGTCTTTTTCTTTGAGGTTGCTATCACTCACGCCGATTTGCGCGGCCATTTTGCCGCAGAAATCGGATTTTACCATTTTATAAGCCTGATCAATGCATATTTCGAACGCATGCGCTCCGCTGCTGCCGTGTCCTTTGACAACAACCTTGTCAAGACCGAGAAGAACACTTCCGCCGTAATTCTGATAGTTCATGAATTCTTTTTCCTTCATGAACATTTTATACATAAAGAGCGCTCCGATTTTGTTTATAAATGACGAAGAAATATCTTTTTTCAGCTTTTTCAGCATTTCAAGGCAGGCACCCTCGTGACTCTTTACAAGTACGTTTCCGGAAAATCCGTCGCATACCACAATGTCGTATTTCCCCGACAGCAAATCGCGGCTCTCCATATTTCCGACAAAGTTAATTGACGGCTCGGACTTCAGCAGCGCATACGCTTCTCTGCGCAGATCGTCGCCTTTTTCCTCTTCGACTCCTACATTGAGAAGAGCAACGCGAGGCGATTCCATGCCGTATACCGCCTTAATATACGCGCTTGCCATAACCGCGTTCTGCCGCAGCTGTTCGGCTGAACATTCGACAGACGCTCCGCTGTCGCAGATACCGACAATCGAGCCGTTCATGGTCGGAAGAATCGGGCAGAACGCCGGACGGCGCACCCCTTTAATGCGTCCTATGCGGAGAATGCATCCGCCGACGAGAACGCCTGTTGCACCCGTGGATACAAGTGCCGACAGCTCTTCGTTTTCCCTCAGCTGCTTTATTGCCTGTATCATTGACGAATCGCGCTTCAGCCTTATCGCGTCAATCGGCTTGTCGTTGCCGTCAACGGCGTTCGGCGAGTGTACGATTTCGATTCTGCTTTTAAGAGCCGACTGACCGAGTTCGTCTATCCGTTTCTCTATCGTTTCGCTGTCGCCGAACATGATAACCGCAAGATCGTCATGCTTTTTCAGCGCGGCAACCGTGCCGTCGATATTGGCATTCGGACTTTTGTCGCCGCCGAGCGTGTCAATCGCTATCTTAACCGTCTTTTCCGAAGATGTATTTTCAATGCTCATCCGAACTCTCTCCTTCGTTTTTCGTCTTGTCAAGCTCTTTTACATAAGAGCGGCGGCGCTTGTGGATTTCACGCGGAAAACGTTTCCACAGATTCTGTATCGAATAGTTGTCCTCGAGATTAAGATTGGTCTCCGCACATTCGACACCGTCTTCGGACAGCATCCGCATAAGCGCGGATGTCACTATTGCGGTGATTCCCTTGTTCAGATAGGCGGGATCAACCGCGATAAGACCGAGATCAATCGTTTTCGGATGTTTAATCGCCGACAGAACTCTGATAAGTGCCGCGGGAGTCAGATGACCGTCCGATTTCTGTACCGCCTTTGCGAGAGAGGGGAAGCATACACCCATGCAGATGACTTTCCCGTTTGAATCGAGAATTGCCGCGACATGTTTTAAGTCGATAATAAGACGGAAATTGTCTATCATCATCTTCTTCATACCGTCGTTGAACGGAACCGTTCCGTAAAGTCCGTCATAGGCAATGTCGATAAGAGCATACATCCCGTCGGCATATTTGTCAAGAAAATCGGATGTGTTTTTCGCTTCGCCGAATTTCAGACCGTAACGCTTCATCACAAAATCCGACATCTTGTCCATCTTTTCCCGCTCTTCGGGCGACGGAGCGCGCAGTATAGATTCGTTCCAGTCGACTTCTTTCACATATCCGCTGTCCTCGACAAGGCGCGGATAATATTCGGCATTGTACTGCTCCTCAAAGGTCGACAACCTGTCGAATCCTTCAATCAGAAGTCCCTCGCGTTCGAGATCCGAATATCCGAGCGGGCCGCAGACCGTGTCCATTCCGCGCTCGACGGCGAATTTTTCGACAGCGCCGAAAAGCGCACGGGAGACCTCGACATCGTCGATTGAATCGAATCGTGTGAATCTGACGCGCCGTTCTCCGTGTTTTTCGTTGGAGGCACGCTGAATTATCGCCGATATTCTGCCGACTGTTTCTCCGTTTCTTTTGGCAAGGAAAAATGCGCTTTCGCAGCTCTCGTTGTATACGAAATCGGGCGCGAATATTTTTTTCTCATCTGCCCAGAGCGGCGGTACAAAATAGGGGTTGCCGCGGTAAAGCCGCAGCGGAAACTCAAGAAATTCGCGTTCGTCTTTTTTACAGGCGACCCTGATGATTTCTACCATACTGACCTTCTCCAGTCTTTTATCTGTGTTTTGAATGGAAGCTTATGCCCGCACCGTTCGGACCGCAGTGGCTGCCCGCCGTCGGATTTGTGCAGACAATTCTGATGTCAAGATTGTCGCCGAAGCGCTCTCTCAGCATAGATGCAAGACCGTCTGCGATTTCGGGAGCATCGGTGTGTCCGATAATGATTCTGTGATCGGCAATGTTGTCGCCGAGTTCTGCGGCATACTGCACAAGACGCTGCATGGCCTTGTCTCTTCCGCGTTCCTTGCCGATGCTTATCATTTTGCCGTCCGGCGACATATAGATTATCGGACGTATTCCGAGCAGTGTACCCATTGTCGCCGAAATTCCGCTTACTCTGCCGCTGCGTTTGAAGAATTTGAGATCGTCGGCAAAGAAATACTGCGAGAATTTGCCGACCTCGACATTAGCCCATTCGACGATTTCCTCGGCGGTTTTTCCCGCAAGAAGCATATCGCCGATTTCGCACAGGATGTTGTAACTGACAATCGTTATGCCCTTTGTGTCAATCTCATAGAACTTGCGTTCGGGAAATTCTTTCAAAAGAGCGTCTACCGCAGGTTTCATCGAATCGAACGTGGCCGTCATTGCCGATGAAAAATGAACATAAAGAATGTCGTTTCCCGCCTCGAATTCGGGACGGAAATAATTGTCGTATTTCTTTTCGGTAAGTCCGCCGGTTGTCGGAATCACGCCTTCGCGAAGCTTTTCGTAAAAGGGCTTCATTTCGAATGTTTCGCTGTCTTCATAGGGATAAAATGTCTTGCCGTCAATCGAGAAAGGCATGCTGATCAGCTTGCAGCCGTATTTTTTTGCTTCTTCGGGTGTAAAATCACAGTCTGTGTCGGTAAAAAATGTTAACATTATTAAAAGTCCTTTCAGAATTTATGTCAGGTGAGAACGGCGATGTAGTCATAAATCGGCTGACCGCCGTCAATACTGATTACTTCGGTGCTTTTATATTTTTTCTGCAATTTGTCGCAAATTTCTTTTGCGGCAGATTTGTCGGTGTCCTGACCGACCAAAATCATCATGACGCCGTAGTCTTCAATCGGGCGCTTTTCAAGCATCAGCTCAAGTGCCTCCTCGCGGCTCGTGCCGTCGGAGAGTATTTCGTCCTTTTCAAAGCCGATGAAATCGCCTTCTTTGACCGATATGCCGCTCATCTGGCTGCATTTGCTTGCACGGGAAACGGTCAGCGTCATAACCCCCGCGATAACTTCATTCAGTTCCGCGAGAACACTCTCGGTATCTGCCCCGGTGTCCATCATCGAAACGGCGGTGTAGCCCTCTCCGATTGTGCGTGTTTCAACCACGACAACAGTTGACTTTTTGTAAAGTTCGGCGGCCTGCTTCGCCGTCATAATGATGTTTTTGTTGTTCGGGAAAACATAGATTTTATCTGCATTCGCCTTGTCAAATGCGTCGATGAGTTCGGCGGCAGACGGATTCATGCTTTGTCCGCCGTCAACCACCTCGTCAACGCCGAGCGATTTGAATGTCTGTTTCAATCCCTCACCGGTAGCCACGGTAACGATTCCGACTTTTTTTCTTTTCTTTTTTGCGAGAATTTCCTGAGCATTGCCGCCTGTCGCAACCGCTTTTTTGTTCTGAAGCGTCATGTTCTCGATTTTCAGAGTAAGAAATTCGCCGAACTGCTGACAGTGCTCGAGTACCTGCCCGGGATGCATCGTGTGAACATGAACCTTGACAATGCTCTCGTCTTTGAATGCGACAACCGAATCGCCGACCGACTGAAGATAGTTTATGAGCGAGTCCGAATCGAAATTGTCTATGTCGGTCTTGCATTTCTGCAGACGCATGATAAATTCGGTGCAGTAGCCGAATTCGAGCAGACTGTCTGATGTGAACAGCGAAAAATCGGGCGCGTTTGTATGACCGACCGAACCCGTGTCGGCGGTGCTTTCGGCAATTATTCCGCCGAGCGCATCGCGCATTCCTTCGAAAATGCAGAGCAGTCCCGCTCCGCCGCTGTCCACAACCCCCGCCTCCGAAAGTACGGGAAGAAGGTCGGGAGTGCGTTCAAGCGAGCGCCGCATTTCGCAGAGAAGATTGTCGAAATATCCTTTGATACCCGATGAGCCGTCCGAATTTTCGTTGGCGTAGTTTACCGCGTCTTTGAAGACGGTCAGAATCGTGCCTTCTACCGGTTTCGGAACGGCGCCGTACGCCGCCTTTACACCCTCGTTCATCGATTTTTTGAAATCGGTTATGTCGGCGCTTTCAAGGCCTTCGAATCCTCCGGTTATTCCCGAAAAGATACGGGACAGGATAACGCCGGAATTGCCGCGCGCTCCCATAAGCATACCGTCGGATGCCGCTTTTGCGGTATCGCAAAGCCGCTCTCCCGCGTGCTTTGCCGCCGATGCGCCCGAGTCGAGTGTCATAAGCATGTTGTCGCCCGTATCCCCGTCGGGAATAGGGAAGACGTTGAGATCGTTTACGCTCTGTCTGTTTTCGGCGAGCCTTCCTGAGCCGCCGCGAAGCATATCGGCATACATTCTGCCGCTTACATTTGTCATATCGGTTTTCCGCCTTTCCTCGGTGAAACTAAACTTTAATCTGTTTTTTTGCCGTGCGGCTTTATTTGGCTTTCATCGGCATTGTAAGCTCGATGATATCATAAAGTCCGCAGCCGAGTACCTCGCATATCTTAATTAAGGTGCTCATGTGAACAGGCTGGTTCTTGCCGAGTTTGGCAATCACCGCCGAACTGAGTTTGGTCATGTTCTGAAGATCTTTTTTCTTCATTTTTTTGTCAATCAAGAGCTTCCACAGTTTGTCGTACGAAAGTGTCATTTTTTGTGAAAATGTTTCTTTCACGGTAATTCCTCCTTTGAAATACCGGCCTGCCGAGCCGTCAGACAATTTTCCATGTTCCGCCGTGTATTATAACACCACGCGCATAATATGTCAATAAAAATCTTTACTATTGTAAAGATTTTTTTCATAAATATAAAAAGGCACCGTCTCATTCTGATGAGAAAGTGCCTTTTGTATGGCTTCGAAAATCAGATAACCGCAAAGAGGTATCTGTATTTTATTTTCTTCGCCGCCGAAAGATGCGGATATTCGATTTTTTCGAGTGCCGCTGCAAATTCGCCGAGTACAATCAGTTCATCGCGGCTGACATTTCCCGAAAATTCGCGTTTTTCGATGATTTCGGTCACCTTGCCGAATGTGTACGGCCATTTGAGCCTGCGCTCGACCGCGGCCTTGCCGTTCTTGTCGACAGGCTTCGGCGGACAGTCGATTCGCCGGGCGAATTCGACCGGCGTTTCACCGATTTTCGGTTTGCCGACCGAAATGTATATCATTTGATAGATGAAATCGGTCAGTACGCCCGCTGCGGCGGCAAGATCATCGCCGTCTGTGAAGCTGCCGTAAATCGCTCGCTCGATATAATAGCTTCTTCCCGATCTTATCTTTTTCGAGCGCTTCATTATGATTATAATTGCGGCGGCGGCAATCACTGCGATCGAAAGTACAATAACGATTGCGATTATATCGGATGTGTCAAGCAGAGGCTCGTTGTCCTCGCCGCCTGTGTCATCGGTTGTCACCGGCGCCTCGGTTTCATCTGTCTCTGCCGCGGTGGTTCCGCTCTCTTTCGTGGTTGTCGGCGTAACTTTTTCGGAAATCTCGGAGTTCGATGAGCTGTCGATATAATAAAGCGATGAATAATATCCGGGCGTAACCTCTATGGTGCGCCAGCCGAGCCCGTCCATCCAGACCTCAACCCACGCGTGAGCATCTTCGTCGGTTACGGTTGACTTGTATACCTTTCCGTCAACATATCCGAAATCACCTGCCACATATCCCTGAACATAGCGCGCGGGGATGCCGAGATTTCGCAGAATCAGAGTTGCCGCCGTGGCGAACTGAACGCAGTAGCCGTTTTTCGTTTCGAGCAGGAAAGAGTCGACATCCGACGCATAGATCCCCGACGGCTTGTCGGGTTCGGTCGTGTAATCGTAATTTGCGATGAGATAGTTCACGACGGTCATGATTTTGTCAAAATCGGTTTCCGCCGCCTCAAAATCCGGACGTATCTCTTCGGTTATCTCGGATACGCCTTCGCTCGCGGTTACGTTTGTGTAAAAACTCTTGACATAGCTGCCGTAATCTTCGTACGCCGAAATGTGATCGGTTATCCATTTGCGTCTGTTTGACGATTCGAGATATGAGTCAAGTCCCGCGGTGCCGTATTTCGATAGTCCGGCGTCTGCGAGAATTTTCTCGAATCTTTCACGAACGGAATCATCGTCGGTCGATGAGCCGACAGACGAAATCGATTTTATAAAACTGTATAACAGATTTGTGTACTCCGCCTGTGCCGCGGCGGTTTTCGCATATTTTTTGTCGGTGTAGCAGGGCAGAATCGCGGGAGCGGAAAACTCCTTTTTCAGATTGAGCCAGCCCGATTTGTATATGCCGTCGGAATACAGCGAAACCGCTTCGGAATAGCGTGATGTCCGCGAGCCGTACTCATATATTCCGAGCCCCGATGCATAGAGTGACGGAAGAGTGTAGAGCAGTCCGCTGCTCTTAATCGAGCCGACATCCACGAATGACGCGTAATATCCGTATGACGGATCGCCGTAGAAACTGTCGTCGGGGAATGAGTCTGTTCCGAGCCATTTGTCGAAATTCCGATAAAGCATGTATGTAACCGAATCGCCGGTAATGCTTCCGTATTTCGCACGCAGCTGCGACTGCATTTCTTTGTAGTCATCATCCGAAAGAAGATTCCACGAATCGTTTTCGGAGTCGAAGCTCCCGCCGATCCAGCTTCGGAGATAGACATTTTGGTTTCGCAGATAGGTTTTTACCTCGAAGAGTTCGGCACCCGTAAACTCGATCTTGTCGAGCTTTACCGAACGGCTTTCGACAAGCGAGTTCATCACATTGAGCCTCGGATCGCCGCCTGTCAGAATCGTCATAACTATCGTGCGCGCCGACTGAATCGGTGAGCTGATTGCGCCGATTTCTCTCCACGGATTTTTTATCGATGAGGCGGGCGCGGCAAGCACGGCAAGTACGAGAAGCCCCGACAGCGCCGACGAAAATCCCGAATATGCGCGTGATTTTCTCGAATCGGCCTTGTTTTCATGTGCCGCATAGAGCCTGTCGTACGCCGACAGCACAACAGTCGAGCAGAGACCGGCGAGAATGCACATAATGCCGGTGTTCGTGCCGGTCAGATTGTAGGTGAAGCAGAGTACGCAGACAGCGCCTCCGAAGATGAGCATCGGAAGAAGCCTCGTGCGTTTTGCCGAAAAAATCGAGAAAATCAGCGAGAGCAGGAGCGCAATCGCCTCCATCCCTCCGTTAATCAGCAGATTTCCCGATTCCGAATGTATTTGTCCGAGTGCCGGCAGCGAGATTTCCGAAAATGCCGCATATCCGTAGTCTGACAGCGTTTTCATCGCGCCGTTGAAAACCGACTCGAATCCCGATACCAGAAATGTGAGCGGAGAGCCTATGAAAATGAAAATCGCGACATTGTAGGCGATTATGATTCCGATTCCCGCAAATATCGGCTTTCCGCCGATAAATATAAGCGAAAATGCGCTGACCGCTCCGATGCAGAAGAGCAGAAGCAGCCACAGATTTACGCCTGCCAGTTCGAATGAATCGGCAAGCAGAGCGCAGATGCCGAATACCGACAGCGCAATCGAGAAAAATCTGAGAAAATATCCGATCGGAACCGAAAACCGAAATCCGTTCATCTTCTCGGTGCTGTATACAACGGCATCGTCATTGCGAAGCCGTGCGCGTTTTTTCGCTTTTTCGGCTTTAAGTTCGGCTCTTTTTGCCTTCAAATCGGCTTTTCGGGTGTCTTTTTCACTTTTTGATGCCGATTTTGCCTGACCGTTTTCGATTTTCGATACGGCATCACCTTGAATTGCTTTTTCGCCCGTTTCCTGCGGCTCTGCCGCGGGACTGTCGTCATTTATAAACGCCGTGAGATCGGACAGATTCTTTTTTGATTTTTTCGGGGAATTTTTCATACTGCCGCCCCCTTGCCGTCATAGATGCCGATACCGTCGCTTATTCTTCCGTCGCGCGCATCCGAGATTTTTATCCCATGACGGGCGATTTCGCCGAGATTTGTTTCAAGCGTCTCGAAATATGCTTTTTTCTCGCCATCGGCTATTTTTTCGGTCGGAATGTAGGTGTAGAGCTCGGCGGTTGTTCCGCCCGATATATGAAGATCGGAAAGCGATGCCGCAAATCCGCTGTCTATGCAGCCGCTGATGAAGCAGAGTGCCGCATGATCTATTCCCTCAATCGCGAGAGATGCCGCAAATCCGGCTGTCTTGTCGGTTCTGAAGACGGGAGCGGTTGAGAAAAGACGGTATATTTCATCGAATGCCGCCTGCGAATCGAAATGCGCCGCGTATATTTCCTCCGATCCGCGGTTGTCAAACCAAACGAGGGTAACCGTACCGCCCGACCTCGAAAGAGCAGATGCAGCAAGGGCGATTGCGGTTTCGATGATACCGTCGGCAGCGAATTCGCAGATGTCGTCGGCATATTTTTCGCGGTCTTCCGGATAACGCGCCGCATTGTCGCAGATTATGATTGTCTGTTTCTCGCTGTTGCGCGCATACTGGCGTATCTGAAGTTCTTCGGTTTTCGATGACAGCTTCCAGTGAACCGAGCGCAGACTGTCGCCCGGAATGTAAGAGCGTATGTCGTTCATTTCGGTGTTGTCGCTGCCCGACATCCTGCTGACCGCATCGGTGACCTCGCTTTCGATTTCGTCACCCTCTCTTTTCAGCAGGGTAAGACGGCGCGGATAGACATATATCTCGCGGGAGAGATTGACGTCCATTCGATAGCAGAACAGTCTCATCGGATCGCTTACATAGACATCGGATACCCCGATGTCGTATGCACCGCGGTATGCGAACGAAATTTTCTTTTTTATCTCGTAACTTCCGAATGGTATGAGCGACAGCCTTGTCAAAGAAGATGTGCAGCGGACCGCATCATCGGTCGGCACCGATATCATCGCATCGGTAAACGGATAGGGAATCGGGGAGCTGTTGCTCACCGACAGCGAAAAATCGACAGGCGTGTTCTTCTCCGCTTCGGTATAGTCCGAGTTCAGGTAAATTTTTATGGAAAAGACCGCCGACAGCAGATAGAGCAGAGCGAGTATCGGCAGAAATATCATGAATATCAGTATAACCGCCGAAACCGATGACCGCAGAATCTGAGTGAACAGAATCGAAAAGAGAAGCAGAAAGAGATAAATCGCAAAATTCTTCGTCGGTCTGAATTTCCGCCCTCTGCCGTCGTGACCGGCAAAATATTCGCTTATATTGCGGTAAATACCTGCCGCAAACTCACGGACGGCGGCAAACCGCCCTTTAACTGTATCTTTTATTTTTTTCATATATTTGTATTCGATAAATAATGTTGTCCTGATTTATTTGCACGTCTGTCTGCGGTCAGGCGTTTTCGCTTTTGACCCGGCCGCCGTCTCTTGCACCGCGGAAGGGAGCCGCGGTGTGGAAGAGTATTTCCGAAATGAGCGATTCCGCACTCTTTTTCGCGAGTTTTGCCTCCTGCGTCAGTATAAGTCGGTGTGCGATAACCGGACGGAATACCGCCTTGACATCTTCGGGAGTCACATAGTTCCGTCCGTGTATAAATGCCCATGCCTGAGATATGCGCATAAGTGCGAGAGAGGCACGCGGAGATGCTCCGAGCGATATCATCGGATGCTTTCTTGTTTCGTTTATAAGGGTGACGATATATTTGCAGACCTCGCTGTCGACCGTTCCCGACAGCAGCTCGGCACGCATCGCGGCGATTGTCTCGCCGTCGGCAACCGATTTTATGCTGTCAAGAGGATTTACGCCCCGGCGGTCCATAAGAATGTTCAGCTCCTGCTCCTCGTTAGGATAGCCCATTGACAGCTTCATCGCAAATCGGTCAAGCTGCGCCTCGGGAAGCGGATATGTGCCGACAAATCCCTGCGGATTCTGCGTTGCGATTACCATAAACGGATCGGGCAGGGGGTATGTTACACCGTCGACCGTAACGCGCGATTCTTCCATGGCTTCAAGCAGCGCCGACTGCGTCTTCGGGGAGGCACGGTTGATTTCATCGCCGAGCAGTATGTTGCACATACAGAGCCCTTCGCGAAACTCGAATTTTTCGGCGGAACGGTTGTAAATGTTGAATCCGGTAATATCGGATGCCATAACATCCGGGGTAAACTGTGCGCGTTTGAAAGTCAGCCCCGCGGCTTTTGCGATTGCCGATGCAAGTGTGGTCTTGCCGACGCCCGGTACATCTTCGATAAGAACATGAGAGCCCGAAAGAAGAGCGCATATAAGCAGAGTTATTTCGCTCCGCTTGCCTATCACCGCTTTTTCGACTTCGTCAATAATTGCCGATGCACGCTCGGCACCCGTTTTTGCTTCACTCATTTGTCTGCCTCCGAATATTATAAAAAAATGTCGATTTAACATAAGTTGTTGAATATTATAATAAATATTTTAGCATAATACACAAATAAAATCAATTATGTGAACTTTAATCTGTATGAATTTGTGTCGAATTTTTTATATACAAAATGTAAATTTTGCGGTTGCCGTGAAACTCCGCCGCAATCGGCAGCCCGCAAAAATAAGAGTTGATTTTTTTTGACTTATATGTTATAATGTAAAAAACGGCCGATAACCGAAAGACGCCGTTAATAACTACTAATCAGTCAGGAGATAAGAATATGACAAAATCCGAACTCGCAAGAATCGTTGCTGCCAAAACGGATCTTACGGTAAAAGATTCCGAGAAGGCAGTCGGCGCACTTTTTGAGGCAATTACCGAAACACTTAAAATCGGCGAAAAGGTCAGTGTTATCGGCTTCGGTACATTTGAAGTACGCGAGCGCGCAGAACGTACCGCGGTAAATCCCCAAACAGGCGAGAAAATCAAGGTTGAGGCCGCAAAAGTTCCCGCTTTCAAGGCAGGTAAGGCACTCAAAGACGCCGTATCCGAATAATTACACGGCAAAATAAAGTTTTGATTGCGGCATAACGGGCAAAACCGTTATGCCGCTTTTCGATTCGACCGACAATCTGTGCAGAATCAGGACAACATTTCATACAAATTGCCGAAAATATTGACAAAATTTACACTAAAGTGTATTATTTAGTCAGTAATATTTCGAGAATAATACGAGGTTTTTTATGAAGAAAAAGTGTGTTGAAAGAATTGCCGCCTCCGCGGCAGCGGTATGTCTTTCGGCGGCTGTGCTTATTTCCGCAGTATCCTGTGCAAACGGCGGAAAGGGCGATGTTACGGCAGCCGGGAGTATCACGACATCCGAGCCGACATCCGACATCGGCAAGGCGTCCGCCTTTACGGTAATATATCCGTCTTTCGGAGCGGCTACCGCGACAAAGGCGGCAAATAAAATAGCTTCGGCGCTCGGAATCGAGGCAAAAAGCGAAAAAGATGTTGAAAGTTCTGACGGCTGCGAAATTCTCGTGGGTGCGACCGAGCGCGACCTGTCATCCGAAGCAAAGACCGCCCTTGAAGCGGCCGATACCGGCAGAGCCTATTCTTATTTGATTTGCAGAGTCGGAAATAAAATCGCGATTGTCGGAAGCAGTTCGGACGCGGTTGCCGAAGCCGCCGATGTTTTCATCGACGAATATGTAACCGAAAGTTCGGACGGATATGCTGTCGTTCTTGCCGACGGGCAGACTGTCATCGACGGATACGATTTCGAAATTCAGAAGCTCTCGAACGGAACAAAGCTGAAAACCGAGGTTATATCTCAGATATATAAGCCGGATCAGCCGAGCTCGAACTCGCAGTATCCGACGATAATCGAACTTCAGCATAACGGTGATTCGAACGGAATACTGCTTGCCTCCTTCGAATCGTTTGACGGCGCGTTCAAAATCAGAAGAAGCACAGACGGCGGCGAAACATGGAAAATATATTCGTTTGCGGCGGAAACGCTTGACACAACTCTTGTAAATCAGTGGGAGCCGCACCTTTACGAGCTTCCGTGTCAGGTCGGCGATATGCCCGAGGGAACTCTTCTGCTTGCGGGCACATCAATCGACGGAGGTCTGTCACGTAAATCTCATGTTGCGATATGGCGCAGCAATGACTGCGGCAAACACTGGAAGGAATACACGGTGGTCGACAGTGCGGGAGGACTCAAAGAAGGACTGTGGGAGCCTTATCTTATGTACGACAACGGCTGGCTCTACTGCTTCTATTCTGATGATTCGGATCCCGAACATGATCAGAAACTCGTTTATATGCGCTCGAAAGACGGCGTGAACTGGGTAGACAAAACCGATGTCTGTGCGGCAGATGAATTCAAGTGGCGTCCCGGAATGATTTCGGTCACGAAAATGGGCAACGGCAAATATTTCGCGGTCTACGAAGTATGCAACTATGATGATAACAGCTGGGGAGGACCGCTCTATTATAAGATTGTCGACAGTCTTGACGGCGACTGGGATGTAAGCAGTCTCGGAAACAAATTCTCGGATATTGTCGGCGATTACGGCGAATATATCGGCAACGCCCCCTGGTGCGGTTGGACCTCTGCCGGCGGCGAGAACGGAATCCTTTTCGTTGTACCGTGCAACGGAAGCCAGAAACGCATTTTTTACAGTCTTGACTACGGCGAGTCGTTCAAAAGTGTATCGAATCCGCTTCCTCACGAAGATGAGGGATATTCGCCGTCTGTTTTCTTCTCGACCGACGGAAAAACATTATTCTACGGAAATACGGTCGATTTCGGAAGTGAAACCGGAAAGGTTATGTTCGCGAGAATAAAAATCGAATGAAATCGTTAAAGGCGGAACTCTTTATGAAAAACGGCGGTTTTTCGACATATATCAAAAAAGCGGCCGCGCCGCTTGCCATGACTATGGCTGTGATTGCCCTCTGCTCATCATGCGGAAAAACCGATTCCGAGACGGCTGCGGGAACTTCAAACGCGGCTTCGACGGCGGATACTGCTCCGAAAACAGTCGAAGAAGCCGGGAATACAGCGGAAAATCGGCCGCTTACATCCTTTCCCACGACCGAAAAAGAACCAGTTACATCGAAAATCGCCGAAACGGTGCCTGCCGTGTCGACTTCGAATGAAATGACATCTGCCGATGTAAGCGCCCCGAAAACCGAAATCGGCGGCACCGATACGGCACCGATAACAACCGAACGCAAAGCGGCGAAAACAGACACCGAAAAGATTACGACCGCCGCGGCACCGATCACGACTCTGCCCGAAATTGCGGGCGATCCGATAATCACGCCGAGCGGGAGAGTCCTTCAGCCGCAGGTAAAAAGCGTAATCGCCAAAGCCCCCGACAGTTCATGGGGAACGGGGATAGGCACTCCGTCGGTGATTGTGCTTGAACACAGCGGCGACAAAAACGGTCTTGTCGTGGCGGCATACAGCGTCGGCGACAGCGGCCTTACGGGCGGCCCGACGAGCATTCGGATTGCGCGCAGCTTCGACGGAGGAAAAACCTTCAAAACGGCGGCAAAGGTGTATGAGAGCTTTGACAGCTCAATCGAGGCCTGCTGGAATCCGCATCTTTTCGAACTCCCGTGTGATGTCGGCGATATGCCGGAGGGAACGCTTCTGCTCGCCGCCGTCTCTATTGATGCGGGGCAGAGCAGAAAATCGACGATTTCGATTTGGCGCAGCTTCGATCAGGGCAAAAGATGGGAGCAGTATTCGGTGATTGCCGAGGGCGGCGGTCTCGGAGAGGGTGTCTGGGAGCCTTTTATTGTTTACGAAAACGGATATCTCTATTGCTTCTATTCGGACGATTCACCGAAGACCAATTCTCAATCGCTTGTATATAAAAAATCAACCGACGGAAAGGACTGGTCGCAGTCTTACGATATGGTCGCTCCCGACGATTACAAATGGCGCCCCGGCATGGCGGTTATCGCGAAAATGGGCAACGGCAAATATTTCGCGGTCTACGAGGTCGGATATGAAGATGTCGGCGGAGTTCCGATTTATTATAAAATCACCGATTCGCTTGACAGCTGGGACGAAAAAAGTCTCGGAAAACAGCTGACCGCAAAAGGCGGCGAGACCTGCGGATCGGCGCCCTGGTGCGCGTGGTCGCCTGTCGGCGGCGAATGCGGAACGCTCATCGTTTCGGCAAAATACGGCACCGAAAACAACGAATTTTTCGTGAGCTACGATTACGGCGAGAGCTTCGAGCTTGTCGAAAATATATTCGAATATCCGTCTGATAACGGATACGGCTATTCCGCGTCCCTTTTCTTCTCGGCTGACGGCAGAACGCTTTATTATGCCAATACAACCGATAACGGCGGCGGAAAAGCAAAAATAGAATTCGCAAAAATAAAACTCGGTTAACTTTTCGCGGAAGCATCAGCTGAAAAGATTTGTGCTTTAACGCGTGTTTTAGGAGGAAAAATGAACAGAATTTTTATAAGAGCGGTGGCGGTTATGCTGATTATTTCCGCTTTCACGACAGTGTTCACGGCTTGCCAAAAAGGCGATAACGGCAGCGTTACAACCGCGGTTACAACCGAGGCCGTACCTGCCGACAGCATTGACCTTACGGGATTTACCGTTGTTTATCCCGGATTCGGCGGTGTCGATGTAATGAACGCCGCGAAAAAACTCGCGGCAGCACTCGGCACGGAGGCAAAAGCCGATACCGGCGCCGACGGCAAGTATGCCGATAACGGCGGCAAGGAAATTCTTGTCGGCAATACAGACCGTGCCGAATCGACTGCAGCCAAGACCGAACTTGAAGGCATGTCGAAACTGATTGAAAAAAAACACTATTACAGCATTACTGTAAGCGAAAACCGTGTAACTGTGGTCGGTAATTCCGGTGACGCGATTGTTGAGGCGGTGAATAATATGATAGAAGATCTGGCAGGCGAAAAAACGCTGAACATGGCGGTCGGAACCGTAAAGACCGGCTCGATTGACGGCGATATCGCAAAGGCATCGAAGGTCGAGCTGATTCCCGAGGTTATCTCGACTGTTTCAAAAGCATCGGACAATACATGGGGTACGGGAATCGGTACCCCGTCGACGATAGTGCTCGAACATAACGGAGATAAAAACGGAACATTGCTCACAGCCTATTCGGTAGGCGACAGCGGACTCACCGGACGTTCCACAAGCATAAGAATAGCGAAAAGCACAGACGGCGGAAGCAGCTGGGAATTCTGCGGAAAGGCGTATGAAAAATTCGACAAGTCAATCGAGGCTTGCTGGAATCCGCATCTTTTCGAACTCACGACACAGGTCGGCAATCTTGCCGAAGGCACAATCATCCTTGCCGGAATCTCGATAGATCCCGAACAGAAAGTCAAAACCGCCGTAAATATCTGGACAAGCGAAGATCAGGGAAGCCACTGGACGCATTATTCGGTAGTTGATACCGCAGGCGGATCGCTTCACGGACTGTATGAGCCGTGTCTGGTCTATGAAAACGGCAAGCTTTACTGCTTCTATTCGGATGAATCGGAAAGCGATGTTCATTCGCAGAAACTCGTTTATAAAACATCGACCGACGGACTGAACTGGTCGGAAAAATATGATATGGTTAAACTCGCAGATCAGACCGAACGTCCCGGCATGGCGGTTATCGCGAAAATGGGCAACGGCAAATATTTCGGCGTATATGAAGTGTGCAGCACACTTCCCGATAAGGGCGCGGGCCTTTATTTCAAGATTGCCGATTCGATTGATGACTGGAATCCCGGGGATAAAGGAACAAGACTTACGGCAAAAAGCGGTGAAACCTGCGGATCGGCACCCTGGTGCGCGTGGACACCTGTCGGCGGCGAATGCGGAACGCTTATCGTTTCGGCAAAATACGGCGCACCGAACAACGAATTTTTCGTAAGCTTCGATTATGGCAAAACATTCGAGATTGTCGAAAATCCGCTCAAATACACAACGTCAACAGACGGACTCGGCTATTCTGCGTCTCTCTTCTTCTCGGAGGACGGAACGACTCTCTACTATTCAAACACAATAGACAGAGGAGATGACAGCAAAAAAGGTCGAATCGAGTTCGCAAGAATAAAAATAAGGGAAAGATAATACTGCCGTCGGAGCATATAAAAAGTATGCTCCGACATTGTTTTTTTGTAGCTTGTTCTTGATTTGGATACAAAGATGTGATATACTACAGAAGGTTGACAATTAAATTTACCGTTCGGAGAGATTTATGACCGATAAAAATAAATTCAGCCCCGAACTTGTGACTGTTCCGAAAAGATTTTCGGGTGTGCGTCTGATTGATGCGTTGAAAGAGCTCGGAAGTCTGCGGCATAGTCCGTGCGGCGGAAAAGGTTTGTGCGGCGGGTGCCGCGTGCGGCTTGCAGACGGCAGACTTTCGGATTATTCGGGCAATATTGTTTGCGCCGACGAACATCCGGTAACCGTTTTGGCGTGCAGATATCTCTGCACCGACAGCGACAGTATTATTGAGTTGCTTCCGCATCGGGCGGAAGCCGCTGCCATCGGTGAGAACTGCCCGAATATCGAAAACGGCATAGTCGGATTTGCCGCCGATATCGGGACAACGACGATCGCGGTCGCGGCAGTCGACAAAGACGGGAAAATAATCGCCGAAATCGATGCCGAAAATCCGCAGCATATATTCGGTGCCGATGTTATGAGCAGAATTACCGCAGCCGATGACGGAAAAACCGAAATTATGCACGGCCTTGTAACCGATGCTCTGTCAAGTATGACAGAGCGGCTCGCCGACAGACTGAAGCCCGCGGAAATACCGAAAATTATGGTTGCTGCGGCAAACCCGACCATGACCGCGCTTCTCTGCGGAATCTCGCCCGTGGAAATAGGAACTGCGCCGTTCACTCTTCCTTTTTCGGAAAGTCGCCGCTTTAATCTCGGCGATACCGCAATAAAAGTGACGACGCTTCCTCTCTCATCGCCGTTTATCGGCGGAGATGCCCTTGCGGGAGCCGCACTGTGCGATATGGATGATTCGGATGAGCCGGTGCTTTTTGCCGATATAGGAACAAACAGCGAACTTCTTCTTTCGGCCGGAGGCAGAATTTACGCCGCGTCGGCGGCGGCAGGCCCCGCACTCGAAGGTGTCGGAATATCCTGTGGTGTCGGAGGCATACCCGGCGCCGTCTGCTCGGTAAGCCGCGGCCCGTCATTCTCATCTCCGAAAAATTCCGAGAATCTGTCATACAAGACAATAGATGGGAAAGCTCCCGTCGGAATATGCGGCGCGGGATTATGCGACCTTGTTGCCGCTCTGCTCGAAACAGGAGTTCTCTCATCCGACGGAAGAATAGCGGGGGGAATCTTCACGCTTGACGGCGAATACGGAATATCGGTGGATAACGGCGATATGCAGTCGTTTATGCTTGCAAAAGCCGCGATACGCGCCGGAATCGAATGTCTTATGAATGAATCGGGTACAGACGCGGCCGATATATCGAAGCTGTATATCGCGGGCGGGCTCGGAGGGGCAATCAATCGATTCAGCGCGGCGAGAGTCGGACTTGTTCCGAGTATACTCACCCCGAAAATGATTTCGGTTGGCAACAGTTCGCTTGCGGGAGCGGCAAGATGCGTCGCCGATGTCGATTTTTTTGAAAAAATCGAAAGATTTTCAAAAAAAGCCGTCACAATCACGCTTGCCGGCTCGTCTTATTTCGCGGATCGTTTTATGAAAAATATCGGATTTGACCGTTAAGACCGAACGGCTGTATATAAACAAACGAAAACAATAACAAAAAAACCAAACTAAACTAAAATAATCGGGTAAAAAAATGGTATTTTCAAGTCTTATCTTCGTTTTTTGCTTTTTCGTTCTTCATTTTGCGGCAATGATGCTCGCACCGACTCTGCGCGCAAAGAATATTGTGCTTCTGATATCCTCGCTGATTTTCTATATGTGGGGCGGGGCGGCATATCTTGTGCTTATATGCGGAATGGTACTTATAAACTATATCGGCAGTATACTTACCGACAGGTCGTCTGCCGACGGCGCGCGGAAAGCATATATGATTATGACGGTTGCCGCCGATTTGGCGCTTCTCGCATTTTTCAAATATACCGGTTTCTTCGCCGAAAATCTGCACGCGCTTTTCGGTATTCCCGAGGAAATTCCGCAGATTGCCCTTCCTATCGGTATATCTTTTTATACATTTCAGCTTGTATCCTATACGGTTGATGTTTACAGGAAAGAAGTACCCGCACAGAAGAATTATTTTCTTCTGCTGCTGTATACAACATCCTTCCATCAGTGTATAGCCGGGCCGATTGTGCGCTATGCCGATGTAAACGAGGAGCTTCTGCACAGAAAGGTTACTCTGCCCGAAATCAGCGACGGCATAATGCGCTTCTCGATAGGATTTGCCAAAAAAGCGATTCTGGCGAATACATGCGCAAAACTCGCCGACGATCTGCTGCCATACGATACGGCGGCACTCGAATCAAGCTCGGCGGCGGCACTTCTGCTCGGCGGATTCGCCTATATGCTTCAGATATATTTCGATTTTTCGGCATATTCGGATATGGCAATCGGAATGGGCCTTATGACCGGATTCCATTATAAAGAAAACTTCAATTATCCGTACGCCGCCACAAGCGTAACCGATTTCTGGCGCCGCTGGCACATGTCGCTGAGTTCGTTTTTCAGAGATTATGTCTATATTCCGCTCGGCGGAAGCCGCGTTTCGAAGGGACGGCATATTTTCAACCTGCTTGTCGTCTGGTTTCTCACCGGAATGTGGCATGGTGCCAGCTGGAACTATATTCTGTGGGGACTTTATTTCCTCGTTTTCCTTCTCATCGAAAAATTTGTTTTCAGAATCGATATGCATAAAAAAATCCCGGCTTTGATGCAGCTGCCGAGAAGAATATATCTTATCGCTGTGATTTTCTTCAGCTGGCTGCTCTTCAGATTTACCGATCTCGGCATGGTCGGAGCGGTTGTGCGCGGAATCTTCCTTATGAACGGGAATTCGCTTACCGACGCGGCAATCGGAATCACCTTCAATAACTACGTTTATTTCCTGCTGTTCGCTGTTTTCGCATGTACCCCGATTTACAAAAAAATATACGAAAAAATGTCCGCTTCGAAGGCGGCTCTGCCTTCGGCGGTGCATAATGTATGGCTGACCGTTTCACCCGTTGTATTTATATTTTTCTCGTTCACATCTCTCGTAGGTGACAGCTATAACCCGTTTATTTATTTCAATTTCTGATTTAACGGATTTATATCGGAAAGACGGATAATGAAAGGATAAATTCATGGATTCACAGAATAACGAAAAAAACGAAAAAGAGATAAAAGAAACAACACCCGACACAGCCGAAAGCGAAAAGAGCTCGGAGACGGGAGCCGATAAAGCCCAATCTGCCGAAAAATATGAATCTGCGGCCGATACGAAGGTCGAAAAGATAAAGAAAAAGAAAATGACAAAGAGCAGAAGACGCGCGATTGTGCTTGAAATTCAAATCGTCGCACTCTTTCTTGCGGTCTGCTTTGTTCTCGGCGCGATTGTTCCGCTTCGCCCGACTGTGTCCGAAGAGGAAAAGCGTGAGCTTACCAAGTTTCCGACACCGACAATCGCATCGGTAATGAACGGCAGCTTCTTCTCCGAGCTTGAGCTTTGGTATGCCGATACATACCCGCTTCGCCAGACATGGATAGATATTAACTCGCTTTTCACATCGCTGTTCGGTAAAAAGGAGCAGCAGGTGATCGGTTCGCTTCCCACAAGCGGCGACTCGATTCCGACGGTGGCAAGCGACCACAGCTGGTTAGATCCGGATATTCCGACTGCAGATACCACAACCGCAAATAAACCGTCGACATCGGCGCAGACAACGGCACAGACAACGGACAGTATCCCGCAGACACAGACGGCGACTCCGGTAACCACATCAAAGCCCGTGACAACCGCACCGGTTACCAAAGCGCCCGAAACAACCGCTAATGGCGAAACGAATTACGAAAAAATCAATTCGGTCTATCTTTTCGGAGATACGGCCTATGAACTTTACGGTTTCAGCAAAAAATCGAGCGACAGATATGTGAATCTCGTGAACGCACTTGCCGACAGAATGGACGGTAAGGCGACCGTATATTCGGTAATCGCTCCGCTCGCATACGGAATACAGCTTGATGAAACGACACAGAAAAAGCTCGGACTTACCGATGAAAATCAGGCACTTGTATATATGTATTCGAATATGAACGACAAGGTCAAAAAGGTTTATGCGTATAATAACCTCGTCAAACATAAGAACGAGTACCTCTATTTCCGTACCGACCATCACTGGACCGCGCTCGGCGCATATTATACCTATGAGATGTTCTGCGCTCACAAAGGCATAGCCCCGATTCCGCTGTCATCTTATACCGTGAAAGAATTTAACGGATTTCTCGGAACAATGTATTCCACCTGCAACAATCCCGCTGCGATGAAATCGAATCCCGATACCGTCTACGCGTATGTCCCGAACGGTACGAATACATTGACATTCTGGACATCCAAAGGCGAAGGCCCGGTAAAATGGAATGTCGTGCGCGATGTGTCGGGCTGGAATGCGGCCTCCAAATACAATACCTTCATAGGCGGTGATAACCCGTACAGCGAGATACACAACAGCTCAAAGAGCGATGGGTCCGCCTGCGTTGTTGTCAAAAACTCGTTCGGCAACGCGTTTGTTCCGTTCCTTGTCGACCATTATGAGTATGTTTATGTTGTTGACCTCCGTTACTATGACACATGGTCGACCAAATACAATAACGGTCTCAGCTTCGCGGAACTTGTGGAACAGAAGGGAATTTCCGATATCCTTATCGTGACAAATATTATCGCCACAGGCTCATCGGGTATGCTTACCTGCATGGAAAAACTTTTCACAAAATAAAACCGCAAAAATCCGCTCCGTATGCCTTTTCGGATCATACGGAGCGGATGCTTTTTAATTTGATGCGGTGTCCGAAGATTTGTTCTCGCCGCCACCGGCTTTATCGTCGTCGGCTTCTTCCTCAACATAGGTGCCGTTCTGTATCTGAATTTCTTTCAGTATCTTTTCGAGCAGTTCGGCTTCGGTCGGTTTTTTCGGTTCTTCTTTTTTCGGCTCTTCGGGTTCGTCCTGCTTTACTTTCCAGAATAAGAATCTCTTGCGGCGCTTTACGCCCGCTTTTGCGGCGTTTTCTATCTTTTCGAAATGCGTTCTTGCCGCCTTGATGATTTTCAGTACGATAAATACAAAAATCGCGGTTATAAGAAACTGGACAACGGCTTGCAGAAAACTGCCGTAGTTTACCGAGATTTCGGATGAAATGACCTCGCCCGCCTCGTTCAGAATCTCGTTTCGCAGAACGAGTTTCAAATCGGAGAGATTTATATCGCTTATAAAATAGCTTATAAAAGGCGTTATCATATTGTTCGCAAGCGATGTTACAATCGCATTGAAAGCGGCGCCGATTACGATTGCCGCGGCAAGATCGAAAATGTCGCCTTTGTTTATGAATTTTCGGAATTCACTGCCGTAATCGACAATGTTCTGCTTTTTTCTTTTTTCGGACATTCGGTACCTCCCGCCGCAGAGCGGCTCAAAAGAATAATAATGCGGATGTTTTTTCGTTTTTCATTACCGATATTATCATTATTTTGCGGCTTTGTCAAGTACGGCGGACGCAAATAAAAATGCGGCGGCAAAAACCTACAAAATTTGTATGTTTTTTCTGCGCTTTTCAAGAAAGAAATATTGATTTTTAATCGATTATATGATAAAATAAAACGGTTTTGAACAGGTGCTTTTGCCTGTTCTGAACTTCCGATTTAATTTAACAGCTGATTTGAAAGGAGCCGCAAACGGCGGCTATGGTCTAAACTATGCTTGAAATAAAGAATCTGTCATATTCGGCAGGCGGAGTTCGGATACTTAAAAATATAAATCTGTCGGTCGATGAACGATTTGTCGCGATAACAGGCCCCAACGGTTCGGGAAAGTCGACGCTTGCCAAACTCATTGCCGGCATAATCACACCCGATGAAGGGAAAATCCTGCTTGACGGAACCGATATCACCGAAATGTCGATAACCGACCGCGCCCGTTCGGGAATCACTTTCGCTTTTCAGCAGCCTGTTCGTTTTAAGGGAATAACCGTGCTTGACCTTTTAACCTACGCAAGCGGAAAAAAGTTGTCGGTGGCAGCTGCCTGCGAATATCTGTCCGAGGTGGGGCTCTGCGCGAAAGATTATGTGAAGCGCGAGGTGAATGCTTCGCTTTCGGGCGGCGAGCTTAAACGTATCGAAATTGCGACGGCACTCGCAAGATCGACAAAACTCACCGTTTTCGATGAGCCGGAGGCCGGCATAGATTTGTGGTCGTTCAACAGCCTTATACGCGTTTTCGAGGCTATGTACGAAAAAAACCGCGGATCGATAATGATTATATCTCATCAGGAACGCATACTGAATATTGCGGATAAAATCGTTCTGCTGAAAGGCGGAGAGGTTGTCCGCGTCGGAACAAAAGACGAGGTCATGCCCGAACTTATCGGAATTTCGTCAGTCGGATGCATCATGACCGAAAACCCGGCAAAAACCGGCACCGCCGAGAAGAACTGAAGGGAGAACGAATATGGAACTTGACAAAATACAGCTTGAACTGCTCAAACAGGTTGCCGATCTCGAAGGCGTTCCGCAGGGCGCGTATAATCTGCGCGTTGACGGCAAGGCGTTCGGGAGAAGAGACAGCGAGCATATACATATCGTTCCCAAGACCGACGGAAAATCGGGAATAGATATTTATATCGATGAGAATACCAAAAACGAATCGGTGCATATCCCGGTAATTCTCGACAAAACCGGACTTAACGACCTTGTTTATAACGATTTCCATATCGGAAAGAACGCCGATGTCGTAATTGTGGCAGGCTGCGGAATAGATAACTGCGGAAGCGCGAAATCCGAGCATAGCGGTATACATACATTTTATCTCGAAGAGGGAGCGCATGTAAAATATATAGAGAAGCATTACGGACAGGGAAGCGGAGACGGTGAACGCGTAATGAATCCGACAACCGTCGTCTATCTCGAAAAGAATGCGGGTATGAAGATGGAAACCGCGCAGATAGGCGGAATCGACTCAACAGAACGTTCCACGAAGGCCGTGCTCGGCGAGCATTCGACTCTCGATATTCACGAAAAGATAATGACTCACGGCAGACAGCACGCAAATACCGATTTTGAAGTCGAACTCAACGGAAATGATTGCGCCGCGCATGTAATATCGCGTTCGGTCGCAAAAGAAAATTCGAGCCAGCAGTATAATTCCCATGTCGTAGGAAACGCAAGATGCAACGGAAGAACAGAATGCGACGCCATTATAATGGATAACGCCACCGTCAGCGCAATTCCGCGGATCGTGGCGGCAAATCCCGACGCCGCACTTGTGCATGAAGCTGCAATCGGCAGAATAGCGGGCGATCAGCTTATCAAACTGATGACTCTCGGACTTACCGAAAAAGAAGCCGAAAACGAGATAATAAACGGATTTCTCAAATAATAAATCAAAAACAGCTCCGAAAAAACCGGAGCTGTTCTTTTTTATAAAATTTAGCACTCAAATAAAAAGAGTGCTAATCATTTACAAACAGTTAATCAAATCGTAACACAAAATGCAAAAATAAGGGTTATAATAAAGGCGTCGAAAGGAAAAAGACAAAACAAATCAGCAGAGAGACGCTCCGAATGTTAAAAGTAAGAAATGAATATAAGAAGCGTATCCGACTGACTGTAAAATCAAAAACAAAGAAAGAATGTCATGAAAAGTCAGATATGACCGGATGACAGAAGGAGGAATTTATTATGTTTGAACTTAGACCTTATCGTAGAAACAATTCTGTAAAAGAGTACAACCCGTTCAGAGAGATGGACGATTTTGAAAGATCGCTTTTTGCCGATCCGTTCGGCGGATTCTTCGGAAGCCGTGACCTTGAAGCATTCAAGACCGATATTTCGGATGAGGGAGATCATTACCTCCTTGAGGCAGATCTTCCCGGATTTGACAAGAAAGATATTCATCTTGAAATAAACGGCGATACAATGACCATTACCGCAGAGCGCAATGTCGAAAACAAGACCGAGGAGAAGAAGAACAAATATGTTCGTATGGAAAGATCCTACGGCAGATATGTGAGAAGCTTCGATGTTTCGGCAATCGACTGTGCCGAAATCAAGGCAAAGTATGACAGCGGTGTCCTGAGCCTGACGCTTCCTAAGAAGAAAGAGGTTATTCCTCAGGCAAAACGTGTCGAAATCGAATAATAACGGCGAAACCGAAAAAAATCGGAGGGGCAGCAGCCCCTCCGATTTTTTGTATTATCGATTGTTCTTTGTCATCTCATCGACCGCGCGTTTAAGACGGTCAAGACCGTCGTTGACGGCAGAGCGAGGACATGCGATGTTCATGCGCAGGAAAAAGTCGCCGTCTCCGCGGTAATGTCCGCCCGCCGAAAGAAAGAGACCTGTTTTTTTGCGTATACTGTCGGCGACATATTCGGAGCTTCCGAGTTTTCGGCAGTCGAGCCAGAGAAGATAGGTCGCCTGTGATGGCATAACCTTTATTTCGGGAATTTCGCGCCCGATGAAATCGCGGACGGCTTTTTTGTTTTCGGCAATATAAACTCTCAGCTCGTCAAGCCAATCGGCGGATTTCGTGAATGCGGCAACGGCGGCGTCAACCGCAAATACATTCGGCTCCGCGACCTCATCGGTGTTGAGCGCGCGCCAAATCCTGTGATGCAGCAATTCGTTCGAAGCAAATACCGCCGCTGTCTGCAAACCCGCGATATTGAACGTTTTTGTCGGCGCTATGCAGGTGATGCTGATGTCGCGGCATACTTCGGATGCCGAGGCAAACGGAACATATTCGCAACCGGGATCTGTCAGGTCGCAGTGAATTTCGTCGGAGATTACCGTTACATTGTATTGCTTGCAGAGCAGGCCGACCTTGCAAATTTCGTCTTTTTTCCATATTCTTCCGACCGGATTGTGCGGATTGCAGAATATGAGCATGGATGTCTGCGGATCGGACAGCTTTGATTCGAGATCTTCGAAATCGATGTTATAATTTTCTCCGTCGAATACGAGCCGCGATTCGAGCGGAACTCTGCCGTTGTTCACTATCGAATTGAAGAAAATATTATATACGGGAGAAATCACGACAACCTTTTCCGCGGGAGTCGTCAGCTTGCGTACTGCCGATGAAATCGCCGGCACAACGCCGGTGCAGAATATCAGCTGATTTTTTTCGATGGTAAGACCGTGGCGGCTTTTCCACCAGCTTATATAGGCATCATACCATTCATCGGGCAGATCGGCATATCCGTATATTCCGTGAGCGGCTCTTTTAACGATTGCCTCTTCTACAGCGGGAGCGGTTTTGAAATCCATGTCGGCAATCCACATGGGAAGCTCACCCTCTCCGACATTCCATTTTACCGAGTTTGTATTTTTTCTGTCGATAAGACTGTCAAAATCGTATTTCATGCTTTGGATTTCTCCTCTTCGCATTTTTTGCATATAATTACGGTTTTCGAAGGATCGATTCGGTCTTTTTCGATGATAAGCGTTCCGATTTCATCGGCTGTAATTCTGCCTCCCGACGGATTGATAACGCTTTCGATTCTGCCGTCTATATCGGCGGTGACGGTCGAATATTCAAACGCAAGTGTCGTGTTGAGCAGACGGCAGTTTTTCATCACGAGATTGTCTATGTAGCACATTCCCTGAAGACTTTCAATCGTGCAGTCTATGAGCGTAAGATTTTTCGCGTTCCAGCCGAGGTATTCGCCCGATATAAAACTGTTTCTGACGGTTATGTTGTCGCTGTTCCAGAATGCGTCTTTCGAGAGCAGACGGGAGTCGCTTATTTCGACATTTTCGGCACCGTCGAACGAATAATTGCCGTAGAGAGTAAGATTGTCTATTTTCATTTTTTTGCTGTTCATCGCGAAATAATCGCCTTTTGCGACTGCGTTTGACAGCACCACATCCTCACAGCTCCAGAGAGTTTCGGCCGCGTTTGAGAATGATACATTTCGGAGCGAAAGATTTTTGCAGCGGCGGAAATTTTTGGGAGCTTCTATCGCACAGTCGAGCACGGTCATGTCTGTGGTGTACCAGACGCCGGCACGCGCCATCTCGAACCATGTCGTGTTTTTTACTTTTACACCGTGCGAATACCAAAGCGGATATTTCCATTTGAACATACATCCGTCAAGCTCGAGATCGTGACACTCTTTGAGAGGCGACTCGCCGTCCTCGAAAATAGTGTTCACAATATGCAGATTACAAGATCCGAAGAGCGAACGCTCTCCGGTGAGAATTTCCGAATTAACTTCTTTCATACCAATTTCCTTGCATTTATATATATAAAACTGTTTTATTTTATCATACCGACTTCATAATGTCAATAACCCGTAATCGGTTTTATAACCGAAAAAATCTGCCGTGTTCCTGTCGAACACGGCAGATTTTATGAGTGAATTATTTTCCGAAATATCTTTTGAGAAGTCCCTCGAATCCGCGTCCGTGACGGGCTTCGTCTTTCGCCATTTCGTGAACGGTGTCGTGAATGGCGTCATAACCGAGCTCTTTCGCGCGTTTTGCAAGCTCGAATTTGCCGAGTGTGGCACCGCATTCGGCCTCGCTGCGCAGTTTCAGATTCTTTTCGGTCGATGTGGTTACAACCTCGCCGAGAAGTTCGGCAAATTTAGCCGCATGCTCGGCTTCCTCATAGGCGGCCTGAAGATAGAACGCCCCGATTTCGGGATATCCCTCGCGTATTGCCTGACGGCTCATCGCGATATACATGCCGACCTCGGTACATTCTCCTTCGAAATTGGCTTTCAGATTATCGTAAACATCCTTTTCGACCTTGTCTTTTGCGCCGATGCCGATTACATGCTCGCAGGCGTATTCAAGACCGCCGCCGACGACTTCGGTGAATTTCGAACCGGGGACACCGCACTGAGGACATTTTTCGGGGGGATTTTCTCCTTCGTGAACATAACCGCATACAGGACATACAAATTTTTTCATCTCTAATTTCTCCTTTTCTTTAACTGTTGTTTGATTGTTTATATATTTTTCGACTGTCGGTGTTATTTCAGACAGTCGCGGCATATACCGTAGAAAACAAATGAATGCGACTCGATCTTTACGCCGTATTTTTCTTCGAGCAGACCGTCGATACCGTCTGTTTCGTTTTCTCCGATGTCGCTCAGACTTCCGCAGACTCTGCAGAAAAAGTGATTGTGATCGAATGTCTGCGCATCGTAATGCAGCGTCTTGTCACCGACATCTATCGAAATAATTTCGCCGAGCTCAATAAGCTGACCGAGATTGCGGTAAACGGTCGCAAGACTCATTTTGGGATGATCGGCTTTCAGATTTTCATACAGCCATTCGGCGGACGGATGACACTTTACGCTTCTCAGCAGGGAGAGCAGCGCATCACGCTGCTTTGAATGTTTCAGCGGCGGAGCTGCGTTTGTCATAACTATACCTCTCTTTCGGTCGTAAGTCAATTTCTTAATCAATAACGATAATCACTATCATTATTATAATTACATTTTTCTTTTTGTCAATAGTTTTTTGCGATTTTTTTTGAAATTTTCAAAAAAATCAAGCGGAAGGCAGAGCCTCCCGCTTTTGAACGAGCCGATTTTGAAAAGTTTAGGATAAATTTCCGCTTTTCGTAATGCGGAATGTCATTTCAACCATGATAATCATCAGAACAACGAAAGAGAGCAGATACAGCGGCATAATCGAAAATGAAACCGAATTGCCGAGAAGACCGAATATCGGCGGTATAAAAGTCGAGCCGACATAGGCGCTTGCCATTTGAATACCGATTATCGCTCCCGAATTTTCGGCGCCGAAATTGTACGGAGTCGAATGAATAATGCATGGATAAATAGGGCCGCATCCGAATCCGATGACGAGAAATGATACGAACGCAACCGCAAATGACTTTGTGGGGATAAAGAGAGCGGCAATGCCGAGTATGAGTATTGATGTGCCGATTCTTATCATGCCTCGGTCGCCGATTTTGTCGGTGATAAATCCGCTGACAAACCGACCGACCGTGATTCCGATATAAAAGAGGGAGGCAAGCCCGGCGGCGCGTTCGGCGCCGATTCCTTTTACCTCGACAAAATATGTGCTTGCCCACTGCATGGTAGTGGCCTCGATGGCGCAGTATGCGAAAAATCCGATCAGAAGAGTGGGTACGCCTTTTATTTTCAGAGCGCCGACAAGACCGATGCTTTTACCTTTTTCTTCGGTTTTTGACTTGTTGATCTTCCATACCGGAAGAGTGATGAGAAGAAGCAGCGCGATTGCGAGCTGCAGAAAACCGACAATTCTGTATCCGCTTTTCCATGTGAGATTTGTCAGCGCATAGCTCATAATGAACGGGCTGATGATTGTCCCGACACCCCAAAAGCAGTGCAGCCAGCTCATGTGCTTTGCCTTGTAATAAAGGGCGATATAATTGTTGAGCGCGGCGTCAATCGCACCTGCGCCGAGCCCGTACGGAACGGCAAACAGAATCAGCATCGGAAAACGGTTTGAAACCGAAAATCCGAAGAGGGCGGCAACAGTCAGAAAAACGCTCACAACCGTCACGACAGGCGTGCCGAGCTTTCTTGTAAGCCTGTCCGATAAAAGACTTGAAACGATTGTCCCTCCCGATATTACCATAGAAACAATGCCCATGCAGGATACCGGAACACCGAGTTCAAGATGCATGGACGGCCATCCCGAACCGAGAAGCGAATCGGGCAGTCCGAGACTTATAAAGGCAAGATAAATAAGCGCGAGAAGTAACGAATACATAAGAATACCTTTGTTTGAGCCGCAAGTCCGGCTTTTTTGAAATTTGTACGGCAGATCGGCATCCGATTTGTGCGATAATGAAAAGGGAAGAGCGGCGCCGCGTGCTGCCTGCCGCGCACAAGTATATCACAAATTCGACAATGAGACAATAGAAAACGAAAAAAAGGCGGAAACAGATTTTTTCTTAAACCGGGAGCCGATTTTTTACTGCGCGGAGAAAGATATTATGTTGAATTTAATTGCGAAAATTCGATATTGCGGAACATTCGATTATATGATATACTTTAAGTGCGATGCGTTTGTTTTAGATTCCGAACGGTTCCGGAAGCCGATTTTCAATAGGTTTCCTACCTATATTGGAGGATAGAATACAATGATTTACGATTTTTGTGATGACTGGCTTTTTCACGATGGCGACATTATTACCGCTCCCCCCGAAATGAAGGGACCTGTATATATGCAGACAAAAACCGAATGCAGAATGAGGGGTCCCGCATCCTTTCATTATTGCGATGCTCCCGACGATTACGGCGTCACCGATACGCGGGCCCTGAATCGCGAACTGACACACGAACGATGGGAACGCGTGACTCTCCCTCATGACTATATGATAGGAGCACAACTGCCGAAAGACGGCAACCCGGCGAGGGGATTTGCCGCTCCGCACGCGGCATGGTACCGTAAGCATTTCACTCTCAATAATATTCGCGGAAAACACACCGAATTGATTTTTGACGGGATCACCAAGGATTGCGAGGTATATCTGAACGGCGTGCTTTTGGCTCGCCACCATTCCGCCTATACGCCATTTTCAGTTGATATTTCGGATGTTGTTCGCCCGGACGAAGAAAATGTCCTCGCCGTCCGTGTCGACAACACCGAGCCGGAGGGCTGGTGGTACGAAGGCGGCGGAATTACAAGGCGCGTCACCCTGTCGGTTACCGACCGGGTAACACCCGTGTGGAACACACTCGGTGTTCAGACCGAAAAAAGCGGCGACAGCTGGGATACCGAGGTGGCGTTTGAGCTCGCGAACTACGGCGGTACCGTTTCGGAAGCGGATGTTTCGGTCACTCTTACGGGTGACGACGGGGAAGATGCCGCGTCGGCTCATGTCATCCTTTCGGTAAGCGCTTATGAAACGAAGCCCGTAACCATGTGTATGTCGGTAAAATCACCTCATCTTTGGGATATTACCGATCCTTATCGTTACACTGCCGCGCTTATAATAACGGCAAACGGCGTGACCGAAACCTACCGCAAAACTTACGGCTATCGCACAGCCGAATTTACAAATAACGGATTTTTTCTGAACGGCAGACGCGTAACGCTCTACGGCGTATGCGGACACGGGGATTTCGGTCTGACAGGCAGAGCCGTTCCGGACAACATTCACCGCTATAAGGCAAAACTGCTGCACGAGATGGGGGTAAACGCCTATCGGTGCAGTCACTATATGCAGGATGATGCCTTTATGGAAGCTCTGGAACGTGAAGGAATCCTTGTAATGGCGGAAACGCGTCACTTTTCCTCTTCCTCCGAAGCGGCAGAAGAGCTTGCGACGCTGGTAAAGCGTGATCGCAGCCGCCCGTCGGTAATTCTTTGGTCAATCGGAAACGAGGAACCCTATTTCATCACCGATGAAGGCAGACGAATTGCCGCCCGTATGGCGGGACTGCTGCGTCGTCTTGATCCCACCAGACCGATAATCGTTGCCAATGATAAAAAGCCCGAAGCCTGTACCGTGTACGATGAATCGGATGTAATCGGCATCAATTACAATCTCCCGCTGCTTGATGTCGTTCATGAGCGGTATCCCGACAAGCCTCTGCTATCCTCCGAATGTTGTGCCACCGGCACCACACGCGGGTGGTACCGTGACGACAGCCCCGAACGCGGCTATCTGGCGGCATACGATAAAGATACAAACGCATGGTTTCGTTCCCGCGCTTTCAATTACCGCACTTTTGCCGAACGCCCGTGGCTTGCGGGCTCTTTCCAATGGACGGGCATCGAATATCGCGGAGAGGCGGCTTATCCGCGTATATGCTCGCAGTCGGGAGCTATTGACCTCTTTCTGCAAAAAAAGGACGCTTTTTATCAAAACAAAACCTTTTTCTCCGATGAACCTACGGTACATCTGCTTCCGCACTGGAACTTCCGCGGTGAAGAAGGACGCCCCGTCACCGTGCGTGCCTACACCAATGCCGCATCCTGCGAACTGTTTCTCGACGGCAAATCACTCGGCAGGGTTGCCGCATCGCCTTTTACCCCCGCGGAATGGATTGTGCCGTATTGTCCCGGAAAGCTCTCGGTCGTCGCATTCAATTCCGACGGACAATCGGTAGCAAGCGATGAAAAAGAAACAACGGGAATGCCCGCCTCCCTGAGCCTGCGTCTTGAAAATGCAGATGACCTGACTGCAAACGGTCGGGATCTCGCACTTTTCACCTGCTGCGCGGTCGATGCGGCGGGGAATGAAGTGCCGGATGCCTCCCCGATGGTTTCATTCTCGGTTTCACGCGGCGCACGTCTCATAGGAACAGGCTCCGACATCTCCGATCGAATACCTCCCGAAGCTCCGGATCGCAAAATGCGCGCGGGGAAAATCACGGTCGCCGTTTTGCCCTGTGCGCCGCGGCAAAAGAGCGGAGAAAAAGTCGACTCGGTTTCGTTTACACTTTTCGCCGAAAGCGCGGGACTTTCCACAGGCGTACTTACCGTGGAAATACCGACGAAATAAACGAAATCTCTGCTGCAAACTGTAAATACACACACAAAACAAATGTGTGAGCGAAAAGCAATCCGGCGAGTATGATAATTCTTCCCCAAAAAAGCAGAGCAGGCATCATGCCTGCT
>CAVGEY010000003.1:22450-126973 GCA_963628435.1 bacterium | reverse complement strand
CAATACCCGAGACAACAGTTGCCGAGACAACAGTTCCCGAGACAACAATTCCCGAGACAACAATTCCCGAAACAACAGTTCCGGAAATTACAGAATAAAAGCACAAGACGCAGCGGAGAATCTTCGCTGCGTCTTGTTTTCGTTATGTGCATGTAAAGCGAGATGCGAATATGGGTGTGAAATTCGGAAAACCGATATAAGCGCAATCAAACCCGATGCGGCAAATCAGCTCTCGCCCTTATCATCATCATCGTCTGTGAAAAGTCCCGCATAATAGGCTCTCGCACTTAATTCGCAGACACTTGTCGCGGGTCCGTCATCAAGAGGAAGAAGAAAAGCCACGCCCTCGTATGTAAAATCGTCCATCGGCTCCGGCTCGAGACTGCTCAGATCAATCTCGCCCGCTATTATCCCGTTGATAAGACACCATTTGTACTCGTTGCTCATCGCCTTGAATTTTTCTTTTGACAGCTTCATAATAACCGTACCTTCCTCATAAAATCTTATTAAGCCGTAAATTCGGCTCAGGTTTAACCCTTCTGTTATGATTATTGCCTAAATCGAGCCGAAATTCAAGTAAAAGCAAAAAATATTTTCCGTTTAGAAAAACCCGACGGGCGGAACCGAAGTTCCGCCCGTCGGGTTGTTTTGGCGGATGTGTCGCCGACATCATCCGTATTTTTTTGGTGACCCGTACGGGAATCGAACCCATGTTACAGCCGTGAAAGGGCCGTGTCTTAACCGCTTGACCAACGGGCCTGGTAGCGGAAATCGGATTTGAACCTATGACCTACCGGGTATGAACCGGTTGCTCTAGCCAGCTGAGCTATTCCGCCATCATTTACCTGAGTTCGAGCCTTCCGGTTCGAACGCCTGATTATTATATCACAGCCTTTCGGCTTTGTCAATAGTTTTTTTTGAAAATCTGCGGCTTTATGAAATTATTTTGAGCCTTTTCGGTCATATTTCGGTTTTGTTTACCGTTTAGCCCTTGATTTTGTCCTTTTATTGAGTTATAATACAGAATAAAGACAAAACGGCGGAGGTGATATTCTGAAAAAAACGATTAAGGGCGGCATCCTGTTTGACAGAGTCCCGACCGACTCTTTTCTCGCGCCCGAAAAATATCCTCTCCCCGAAAAAATAAAAATTCTTTCAAAATGTCCGCTTATAAGCGACGGGGACACCGTTTTTGCGGGAACGGCGGTCGCCGACGGCGAAAAGATTCCCCTGCTCTCCCCGATTTCGGGCAAAGCGGCGGTTGAGAAAAGCGAAAATTTCGAAAATTCGGGCGAATATATCATAAGTGTCGAGAGCGACGGCAAGTCTACGCCTGCCGCCGACTGCATCTCCTATGACAAACTGACCGGCAAATCGGCGTCCGAAATCACCGCCGACGAATTTATCGACAGAATAAGGCGGCTCGCAATTCCCGACGGAGATGACGGCGCGCTCGCCGACAGACTGTCGCGCGCGCTCGGAAAATCATATTTACTCGCAATATCCGCGTTTGACTGTCAGCCGTACACCGATTTAAGACGGCGCGCGGCGGCGGTCTATCCCGAAAAAATCATCGGCGCGGCAAAACTCATCATGTCGGCAATGGGCATAAAAGACTGCAAAATAATACTGCCGTCGAATGACCGCGATCTCTGCGGCATGATAGACGGGATGCTCGCATCCGACCGCAACTTCATCGACACAACCGAAATCTGTCCGATATATCCGTCCGACAACGGCAAACTGCTCTTCAATCTTATAATCGGCAGAGAACTCGGCGCGGCAAAGCTGCCCGAAGAGCACGGTATGCTCATCATTCCCGCCGATATCGCCGCCGCCGTCTATGACGGATTCGTTTTCGGCAGACCGTATATCCGTTCGCTTGTCTATGTCGGCGGGCCGCTTGTCGAAGACGGCGGCTGTCTTTCGGTGCCGCTCTACACAAAAATATCCGATCTTACCGATATATGCTCGGCAAACGGCGGTATAACTGTCGAAAACGGACTGATGAACGGAAGAAGATGCCGTGCAGACGACTGCACCGACAGTTTCACACGCAGTCTGACCGTTACAAAACCGATAAGACTGCATCCCGCCGACTGCATCGGCTGCGGCGAATGTGACGATGTCTGCCCGATGTATCTGCTTGTACGCAAAAGTTACGAGCTAAGCCGCGGCGGTCTGCGCTCGAAATTCGACCGCCTGCTCTTCTCCGACTATCTCTCGCGCACCGAGGGCATCTGCATCGGCTGCGGATGCTGCGGCTATGTCTGCCCGTCAAACATAAAGCTCGGCGGAATTTCGACCGAGCGCAATGAGCGCGGCAAAACCGAAGGAGGCGGAGATGATGAATAAATTCACGGGTTCGGCAAAACGCAAATCATCGCAGACACCGCCCTTTATCTTATCGGGAAACGGCAGCGCCGCAATATCGATCGAGCAGACGGCATCGCTGATTCCGCTGATTATCTGGGCGGCGGTCAAATATTCATCCCGCGTTTTTCTCCTCTGCATCATTTCGGCCGCCGTTTCGACAGCCGCCGATCTTGCGGCACGGCTCATAATAAAGTTCGCCGTCAAATCGAAAAGCGATTCTGCCGTTCGATTTGACATCTACCCGATTTTCATCGGACTCTGTGCCGTCTGCATGCTCCCGTATAATGTTTCCGCCGCGGCGCTGATAATCTTCGATCTGCTCGCGATTGCCCTGAAATATCTCGCGGACGGGATAATTTCGCCGCTTGCCGCCGCACGAACGGTCATGATACCGATTACCGCCAATTTCGGCGCTTCGTTTTTCTATTCGGATTCATACCGCATGACAACTCCGCTGTCGATTCTTTCGAAGAGCGAGCTTCCCGATGATTCGCTGACCGATATGTTTCTCGGCCGCTCGGACGGAATGACGGGCGAAATCTCTGCCCTGCTCATTCTGCTCTGCATGGTCTATCTTCTCGTCAGAGGGCACATCAGGTGGGAAACGCCCGTCGCCGCAGTTGGCGCCGCATTTCTTGTGGCATTCGAATTTGCGCCCGATTCGGTCGAATACTATCTGTTCGCGATTTCCGAAATTCTCTGCGGCGGACTGCTGTTCGGAGCGGTTTTCATCGCGTCCGACAAACGCCGTCAGCCCGTATCGATGTACGGACGGCTGATTTACGGGGCGCTTATCGGAGTTCTCGCGATGGTCATAAGGCTAAACGGCGACATTGACGGCATATATCCCGCCGTCGCACTGCTCTCCCCGTTCACACCGCTGATTGACCGCTTTACGGCGACCTCCCCGTTCGGAGGCTACCGCCGCCGCAAAAATACGAAGAAAAATTCGGCAGCCGACAACCAAAAAAGCGAAAAAGCCGAAAAATCCGCAGAAAATGAAGATTGACGGAACAATAAAACTCTATCTCAAAAAGACCGAAAAAGGACTTTCCGCCGAAGAGCAGTCGGCGGCGGCATGGATGATACTCAAAAATTTTGGGATTGACGGCGAGATAAAGAAAAATAAATTCGGCAAGCCCTACATCGAAGGCTTGCCGATAAAGTTCAACATATCGCACACAGACGGCGCGATTGCGGTTGCTCTGTCGGACAGCGAAGTCGGAGTTGATATTCAGCGCACCGACATAAGAAAAATATCCGACCGCGTCATGCGCCGATTTTTCGGCGACACTTTCCCCGATGACGCGAATGAGCGCATCAGGCTGTGGACAGAGCTTGAGAGCAGAGGAAAATGGCTGTCATGCGGCGTTCCGATAGTTTATCCCGACAGACCGCACCGTTTTTTTCACACCGAGTTTAACGGCTGTATGCTGTCGGTCTGCACCGACACCGGGCACGATAAAATCGAAATAACCGTTCTTGAATGAGATAAGAAGCAGAGCGCATATAATTGCCGCCCGTTCGGACCGCAAACCGCAAATCGGCTATGTTACCTCTATCTCTTTTATATTAAATTCATTGCCCTTAATGAGGTATGTGCTTTCACTGCCGCAGTAAGGGCATTTTTTTCCGTACCGAACGGTGGAATATGTCCCTTGACAGCCCTCGCAATAGGTTACCGCATCGATTCGTTCGACACGCAGCTCGCAGTCGGTGAGT
Organism: bacterium; assembly: GCA_963628435.1. Lineage (GTDB taxonomy): Bacteria > Bacillota > Clostridia > Oscillospirales > CAG-272 > CAKSQF01. Next base: position 122,875 of record CAVGEY010000003.1, on the reverse strand, counting down.
ATCTCGTGCTTTTTAACCGCCCAATTCCAGCAATCGATAAGATATTCGGGAATGACGGTAGAGACCTCGCCGACCTCAAGCGTAACGCTGTGAACATGCCCGACATCATTTTCGGCGGCAACCTTTTTTACGTCATCTATAACATAGAAAACCACGCCGAGTTCGTGCATACTCTACCTCTCAGTGCTTGCCGGTATCCTTGCCGACAGCCTCGCGGAATTCGGTGTATTTCTTCTCGTACTCCTTGACCTCTTTCGGTATTTTCTTAATCGCGAGCTTCGCGACATTACCCGCAAAATAGGGCAGGATGTGCTTCATCTTATCCTCCGCGACAACCATCTTTGATGCCTCGGGACGATCTCTGTGGAGCTTTATTGCGTCAAATTCGCACTTTGTGGTACATACGCCGCAGCCGAGACATCTGTTCGGATCAACGACCGATGCGCCGCAGCCGAGGCAGCGTGCCGTTTCAATCTTCACCTGCTCCTCGCTGAGAGTCCTGTGAGCGTCTCTGAACGACATCCTGCGGTCAATGCTCTCATCGGTTCCCGCCTCCTGGCGCGAGGAATTGTCGTAACTGTCGATGACGATATTGTCCTTGTCAAGTTCAATGAAATCTCTGCGGTTTCTGCCTATTGTAAGGCTCGCGTGCGGGTGAACATATCTGTGGAGAGATTCGGCGGCGCATTTGCCCGCTTCGATGGCGTCGATTACAAATTTCGGGCCGGTATAAACATCACCGCCGACGAAAATATCGGGCTGAGCGGTCTGGAAGGTAAGACCGTCGGCGACCGGATAAACCCCGTGCCAAAATTCTACCTTTTCGCCCTCGAGCATCTTGCCCCATTCGATTGACTGACCGATTGCGTATATAACTCTGTCGGCAGCGATTTCCATAGTCTCGCTTTCATCATATTCGGGCGAGAATTTCTTTGTAACCGGATCGATTGTACGCGTACATTTTTTGAAAACGACCGCTTTGACATTGCCGTTTTCGTCTTTCCTGATTTCTTTCGGTCCCCAGCAGTTGCAGATTTCGATATCTTCTTCAAGCGTTTCGGCAACCTCCTCGTTTGAGGCGGGCATACTGTCTCTCGATTCAAGACATACCATAGAAACCTTGCCTGCGCCGAATCGGTGAGCGGTTCTCGCGCAGTCAACCGCAACATTACCGCCGCCTATGACGACAACATCGCCGTCTATCTTACGAGTCTGATCTTCGGCTGCGGAATGCAGGAAATCGACCGCGATTTCAATGCCGTTTGCGTCCTCGCCGTCAACACCCGCCGTTTTGCCGCCCTGGCAGCCGATGGCGATATAAAACGCCTCAAAGCCCTGTCCGCGCAGTTCGTCAAGCGTGATGTCCCTGCCGACTTCAACGCCGCATTTAATCTCGACGCCGAGTTCTTTTATAATATCGATTTCGGCATCGATAACATCCTTTTCGAGTTTATATGACGGGATACCGTATCTCATCATACCGCCGGGCTTTTCGCTCTTTTCGAATACGGTCGGTTTATATCCCTTTGTCGCAAGATAATAAGCGCACGAAAGACCTGCGGGGCCCGCTCCGATAATCGCGATTTTCTGATTCCATCCGGCATATCTGTTTGAAGCGATTACAACCTCGGGAACATATCTTGTCTCCGCCCTCAAATCCTGCTCCGCGATGAATTTCTTAACGGCATCGATTGAAACCGCTCTGTCGATTGTGCCTCTTGTGCAGGCATCCTCGCATTTGTGATTGCATACTCTGCCGCAGATTGCCGGGAACGGGTTGTCCTTTTTAATAAGCGCAAGAGCGTCCCTGTATCTGCCCTGTGCCGCCATTTTCAGGTATCCCTGAACGGCTATATGAGCGGGGCAAGCCGTCTTGCAGGGTGCCGTACCGGTATCATAACAGTTGATTCTGTTGTTGTCTCTGTAATTTTCGTCCCACTTGTCCTCTTTCCAGTTAAGATACTCTTTCAGGGACGACTGCTCGGGGAGAGTTCTTCTCGGATAAACGACCTCGCCCTGCTTTGTGCAGAGCTTCTGTCCGAGTCTTACCGCGCCTGCAGGGCAATATTCAACGCATTTGCCGCAGGCAACGCACTTTTCGGCTTCGACTTTTGCGGTATATGCCGAACGCGAAAGATTGGGCGTATTGAAAAGCTGTGATGTTCTCAACGCGTTGCAGATATTTACATTGCAGTTACAGATACCGAAAATCTTGTTATCGCCGTCGATGTTCGTAATCTGATGAACAAAACCGTTTTTCTCGGCATTGCGGAGAATTTCCATAGCCTCGTCGTATGTAATGTCGTGGCCCTTGTGAGTTTCGCGGCAATAATCGGCGAAGTCGCCGACACCGATACACCAGCCGTAATCGTCGTCTGCGCAGCCCTCGTCAAGAGCCGCACGGGAAGCACGGCATGAGCAGCGGGCAACGCCTATATGGCCCTCGTATTTTTTGAGCCAATAGGAAAGCTGTTCAATATCCATAACCCCGTTTTCCATTGAAATCGCCTTTTCAACGGGGATAACATGCATACCCACACCCGAGCCGCCGGGAGGGACCATGTGAGTAATACCCGCAAGCGGAACAAATGTCATTCTTTCAAAGAAAGAGGCGATTTCGGGGTGATCGACAACTCTTTGATTTATACCGTCGGGGGGAAGTTCGTGAATGTTTAACAGCTCTGCCGAACCGGGTACAAACATCGGCAGAATATATCTTCTCTCGCTCTGCGGAGCGGTCCTGCCGTTGTGGTCGTAATGATAACCGTAATCATACTCCAGTATTCCGACATAACTGAGGTCGTCAAGCAGCTCTTTAACCTTTTCTTTCGTGAACTGAGTGTTTTTTGCGGCGATCTCCTCAAAGGTCATAGGCTTGCGCAAATCCATAGACAGCACAATATCACACATATCGTCGGTCAGTATTTCGGCAAGTCCCCAATATTCCGCGTCATTTGAGCTGACGCCTTTCAGCTTATGGGCGATAACATCGGTTATTTTTTTTCCGACTGCCGCAACCTTCGGACGCGGATTGGCAACGCCCAAACTCGGCGGAGTAACATATTCGTATCTTTCGGGCATAGTATAATTCTCCTTAAAATGTCATATATGTATATTCTATAATCTTTTCCGACAAAAGTCAATCAATTTTTTACATTTATTTATTGACTATTGCTTTTTTTGGTGATATTATAAGTTCGGACGGCAAATTCCGGCATATTCGGGGGGCTGTGTCATAGTCTACTCGCGCAATCGCCGATCCGGGAGCCTTTATATATCGTCTCCCCGATGAAAAGCCGCCGCAGAAACAAACATTTCACATAAGCGAGGTATTATGAACGATTATAAAGTAATTGAAATCAAGCACTCTGTATTCGAGAACAACGACAGAGAGGCAGACAAGGTCAGAGAGCAGCTGAAAAAAGACAGAACATTTCTCCTAAACCTTATGTCCGCACCCGGAAGCGGCAAGACCACCACATTGAAGCGGACGATTGCCGCATTGAAAGACGAATATAAAATCGGCGTTATGGAGGCCGATATTGACGGCGAGGTTGACGCAAAAGCGATAGCCGAGACGGGCGCCAAATCAATCCAGCTCCACACAGGCGGTATGTGCCATCTTGACGCAGGTATGACAAAGCAGGGACTTGACAGCTTCGGCGCAGACGAATTTGATTTTGTCGTACTCGAAAATGTCGGCAATCTTGTCTGCCCCGCAGAGTTTGACACGGGAGCAAGCAAAAACGCAATGATTTTGTCTGTTCCCGAGGGAGACGACAAGCCGCTCAAATATCCGCTTATGTTCACCGTCAGCGACTGCGTGCTTATCAACAAGATAGACACCAAATGCGTATTTGATTTTGACGACAAAGCGGTTGTGGAACGCATCAAAAAATTGAATCCGAACTGCGAGATTTACTTTATCAGCGCAAAGACAGGCGAAGGAATCGAAAACTGGGCCGATTGGCTGAGAAGGCAGATTAACGCCTGGAACGGCCGATAAGCCGTCACCGAAAGGTCTGCTTTATACATAACAGATACCCCCGACGATATGCAGGCGCATATCGTCGGGGGTATCTGTGTGTTCGTTTATCGATTCTCGTCGTTATCGGCGCTTCCCGCGTATTCCCGCGGAAATTCTATCCAGAATGCGGAGCCGCTGCCTTCGCGGCTTCTCACACCGTATTTGCCGCTGTGCATCAGCATTATCGATCTTACGATCGAAAGACCGAGACCGCTTCCCTGCGCCGCGCGCTTATGTTCGGCATCCACCTTATAATATCTGTCCCAGATGAGATTCAGCTTGTCGGCGGGAATGCCGATACCGCTGTCGCTGACCTCGATTCTGACGCTGTTGTCCGAGCCTGTCATACGCAGCGCGATTTTCTTGTCGGCGCCGGTATATGTCATTGCGTTGTTGACAAGATTATTGACCGCACGAATAACGAGCGCCCTGTCCGCGCAGATGATTCCGTCGCCCTCTTTTTCGAGCGTTATGTTGTAACCCATCTTCCCGGCGAGCGTTTTGTATGTTTCGAGAGTTTTGTCAAGCTCTTCCGAAAGATCGAATTTTTCGGGTTTTATCCGTATGTTTCCGCTCTGTATCTTCGAAAATTCGAGCAGATCGTTTACAAGCGAGCTGAGCCGTGCGCTCTCGTCGATTATCGTCTGAAGATTTGCGGCGGTTACCTCGCTCGGAAAATCGCGCATGATTTCGCTGTATCCCGATATGAGAGTAAGCGGCGTGCGCAGATCGTGCGAGATGTTGGCGATAAGCTCATTTCGGAGTTTATCGACCTTCGAAAGATCGGATGCCGCCTGATTGAGCGTCGCCGCAAGCTCGCTTGCCTCGGTATATCCCGCGTTTTCATCGAATCTTACGCCGTAGTTTCCTTCACCGAGCAGTTTCGCGCGATTGTTCATCCGTCTGAGCGGTTTCGCGATTTTGCCCGACAGATGTCCGGCAATTATCACCGACAGAAAAATCAGAAAGACCGCGACAACCGCAAGGATAATCCCGATTGTGCGTGTCAGCGCGCTGACAGGTGTCAGAAAGCTGTTCACCATCACGAGAATATCATCGCCGTCTGAATTTTCGGCAATCGCGCAGAGAACGACATTTCCCTGATCGTCGGCAGACCAAATCGAAAAATCTTCGGTTTCGGCCGATATTGTGCGCGTACCGTCAAATCCGCTGTATGAAGATTCGGCAAGCCTTACACCGAATACTTTGCGGCTCTCTCCCGATTTTGTCATCGAAAGATAGATTTTCATGCAGTCGTTGCCCGAAAGTTCATAAAGAAGGCATCCGCCGGGCGAATACCTCGTGAGTTTGGTGCGGCTCGCGGTTTTCGGATTATATATCTGAACGCAGATGTCGTAATCATCGGCAAGAGAGGCGGCGGTCTTGTATACGCCGACGCTGTCACATTCTTCGACGATTTTCCGACAGGCATCCTCAAGTTCACCGATTTTTACGGCACGATAAATGTATTTCAGAAAAAAGACCTGAAGCAGGGCGAGCAGAGCAACCGCAACCGCGGTAAAAAAGACAAAACAGACGAAAATCGTCGATTTCGCGCTCATTCCCTTGCCGCTTTTTCTTCCGGTTTGATTATTTACTGCTTTCAAAACGGTATCCGACTCCTCTCAGAGTTACGATAAACTTGCTGTACTGCCCGAGCGACTGGCGCAGGAGCTTGATGTGAGTATCAAGCGTGCGGTCATCACCGAAGAAATCGTATCCCCAGACCTCGCAAATCAGCTTTTCACGCGAGAGCGCGATGTTGCGGTTTCTCACGAGATAGAAAAGCAGTTCGTATTCTTTCGGCGAGAGGTCGGCAACCTTGCCGTCAACCTTCACGATTCGCGCGGTAAAATCGATTTCAAGCCCATCGAGAGTGAAAATTTCTCTGTTGACCGCATTCCCCGGCAATACGCCGCCGTCCGCGTTTTTCTTTTCGGTCTGCGCTCCGGTGCGTTTGAGTATTGCCTCGATGCGGAGCATCAGCTCTTTCGGCGAAAAAGGTTTCACGACATAATCGTCGACACCGAGCTGAAATCCGCCGATGCGGTCATATTCCTCGCCGCGCGCCGACAGCATAATTATCGGCACATCGGATTTTTTCCGTATTTCTCTGCTTGCCGACAGCCCGTCGAGTCCGGGCATCATTATGTCCATAACAACAAGATCGTAACCGCCTTTCGAAAAAAGGTCGAGCGCGTCCATTCCGTTTGCCGCCTCATCTACCGTATACCCCTCAAATTCGGCATATTTGCGGATCAGCGATCTGATTTTTTCCTCATCGTCAACTACCAAAAGATGCTTCATAACAATCTCCGTTTCGGATTTACGCCGATAGTTTTCGGCAAAATCGCAGATGTTTATTTTATGCGGATAAAAAAGCGAAAATCCCGTTCGGGGGCTGCGGCAATCCGCAGTCCCCGTCCTGATTTTATCAGTTTTTGCTTGCGCCCGACTGTCCGAGAATTACCTTGATGATAATCGTCGTCGACTGCTCACGGAGCACGGTTACCGAAATCGTGTCGCCCGCGCTGTAATTCGACAGAACGCTCTTGACATCGGCAAATTCGGTTACTTCGGTGTCGCCGACATAGAGAATCTTGTCGCCGTACTTAAATTCTTCCGAGCCGTCGGCATATTTTGCGACAGAAGATGCATCGATTACATATACACCGGTAACGACTGTCTTGCGCGAGAAGCCCCAGCTGTCGCGTTTTGTCTTTGTCGCGTACTGTTCGAGTTCGGGATAATAGCCTGCGCTGAAAATATAGTTATAGTTATCACTTGTAACGGTTACGAGCGACAGACCGAGCTGAGGACGGCCTGTTACATAGCCGTTTGCGACAAGTTCGTCTGCGACCTGCTTTACGGTTGAAATCGGAATTGCGAATCCGATGCCCTCAACGCTTGTGCCTGTCGATTTCGCGTTTACGATACCGATGAGCGAGCCGTTGATATCGAACAGACCGCCGCCCGAGTTGCCCGAGTTAATTGCCGCGTCTGTCTGGAGAAGAGTCATCGACTGACCTTCAACCGTGATGTTGCGTTCGAGTGCCGACAGAATACCTGTTGTTACCGTTCCGCCGAGAACGCCGAGCGGGTTGCCGATTGCGATTACCGTTTCGCCGAGTACAAGTTCGGTTCCTCTTGTAACTGCGGGTGTAAGCGCCGCTCCGTCCGAAGGTGTGATTTTAAGAACCGCAACATCGGTCTTTGAGTCGGTGCCGACAACATCGGCAGCATAGGTTGTACCGTCTTCGAGTGTTACCTTGATAATATTGGCGCCTTCGATAACGTGGTTGCAGGTTACGATATATCCGTCGGCGGTCCATATAACGCCCGAGCCTGCCGATGAATACTGGTTGACCTTTTCGTTTTCCTCGTTGTAATATGTGTTAATCGTAACAACCGAAGGATGCGCGGCGGCAACCGCTGCGGTTATTGACGAAGACTGATTCTGCGCCATGTTTTCGATTGTCGTTGTGTATTTCTCGACGACTGTTGATGCCGACGGAACATTTGTCTGTCCGTTATCGGTACTGCCGCTCTCGCTGCCGCCCTTCGCGTATGATGCGGCGAGGAATCCGGCAACACCGCCGAGTCCGCACGAAAGAACAAGGCAGATGCAGATTGCGGCAATCAGTCCGCCGTGATGCTTTTTCTCTTTCTTCTGCTTCTTATCGGCAGGCGCGCTCTGATAGGAATAGCTGCCGCTTCTGCTGTCATATCCGTATTCGTATTCCGGTCTTGCGCCGTATCCGCCCGCATTTGACGCGCCGTAATAATTCGCGTTCGGATTTGCGTCTCTGCCCGTATCGGTGTTTGCGTTTACACCCGCGTTTGCTTCGGTGTTTGCGGATGTATTCGCACCTGTCTCCGAGCCGCTCTGAGTGAATTCGACTCTGCCATCGACAACATCGTCTTTGCCGAGCGAGTAGCTGCCGCTTTCGACATTCGCTTCGTTTTCGCCGTTTTCGCCGTTTTCGTTGTTTATATTGTTGTTTTCGTATTCGTCGATCATAATATTCATCCTCCCTTTCGGTTTGTGACTACATTATAAAAGTCAAATGTGATTGTTTTATGACGGACAGCCAAAATAAATATGAAAAAAAGTGTTTTTTTCAAAAAAAACGAAAACAGACCGACAAAAATGTCGGTCTGCTTTTCGGTTTAAGTTTTAATCAGTCGAAAACCGCGGCTCTGATATTTCTTATCTCGTATGCTTCATCCTCGGTGCCGGTTTGGAGGCCGAACGCGGTATATCCGACAAAATAGCTGTGATTCGGGTTATTCTTTTCACTGTTGTTCACAATAAACACTTTAATCTCGTGATATCCCGTAGCAAGCGTTATACCGCTCGACATGCCGGCCGAATGGCCGTCGTATTCGGTGCCGTCAATATAAATCAGGCAGTCGCCGTAGCAGTCGTTGTCCGACACGCCCGAAATCGCGCAGTTCACGTCAATCTTGAGCAGAACATCATTGTTGAGAACAGCCGTGAATTCAAGCAGATAGGTCTGTCCCCATGCCGTCTGTAAATTCGAGTCGTCGCAGACAGCGCCCGTAGCGCCCCATCCTTTCGAATTTGCCGCCTGTGTGATTAAATAGCTCTTTTTATCGGCGACGTACTCATAGCTGACGTTGTTGTCGCTCTCACTGTATTTTCTGATTTTTGCGGGGAGATACTCGGCGTATTTTGCGGTATATGTCTTATTTCCGAAGCTCCCTTTCGATATCTTGACATCATGTACGGCTTCGGTGCCGTTTCCTTCAACCCAGCCCACGAAATAGAAGCCCGACTTTGACGGGTTATTAAGCGTTATGTCGGCATCCGTAGCTTTGTAGGTTCCGGGATTGGAGCAGCCGCTGTCAAGCGCGCCGCCGTCAAGATTATAGGTGATTTGGTATTCGACCGCTTCCCATTTTGCGGTGAATGTGATATCGTATCCGAGCTGCGAGTAGAAGCTCGGTTCGTTATCGGCATAATCGTACCAGCCCTTGAAGGTATATCCGTCTCTTGTGGGATCTCCGCCCTCGGGAGTCTTTATCTTTCCGAGATAATCGATAATAATCACCTCGGTAACCGTTCCGTCACCGTAGTAATCATAGGTTACGGCGATCTTGTTGCTGAGAGTAACAGTGCCGCTTACATTTACCGTATAGGTGATATTTTCGCCCTCGCCCGCTTCCTCCGCGGCATCTGCCGAAATCGGCATTACGAGTATGACCGCAAGTACGAGCGCAAACATACCGATGCACTTTCTGCCATTCTTGCCCGAGAAAACTGCCGAGACGGCAATTAACGCGCATACCGCGGCGGCGATTATATAACCCGTCGATTCGCTTCCCGTCTTGGGGCTGGGAACGGGTTCGGTTTCCGTGTATTTTTCAAACACGAAAGTGATGTCGGCGTTGAATCTCTGATTTCTCTCGTTCTGATTTTCGAGCTCGTTCTCGTATTTGAGTTTTACCGCAACATCGGTCTCACTGTTTGCCTTTACGACAGTGCCGACCGCACCGGAAGTGTCGAGCGTAACATAGCTGTTATTGTTTGTGTCGGATACCGATTTGATTTTATAGTCGGTGTCGCTGTTGTTTTTGATCGCAAAAGCAACTTCAGCGCTCTCGTTGAGGTAGTGGTAGACAAGTCCGATTTTTACCTCATTGCCGATGAAGCTGAACGCGCTGACTCCGCCGGTCCATTCGCCGATATACGCGTTGCTTAAAGTGAACGTCTGGCTCTCTTCGGCAGCCGATACCGTTCCCGCCGCGAATATGCCGATAAGTGCGGTAATCATAATCGCCGCCGACAGAATGATGCCGAGAATTTTCCTTGTCTTTGTCATAGTGCCGCCCTCCGTTTTTTTATTTTTTTGTTCCCGAACTTATTTCGTGAACTTATATACGGTAATCTGTCTGTATTCCTCACCTGCGCGAAGCACGGGTGACGGGAAATTCTTCTGATTGGGCGAGTCGGGCATGCGATTGCATTCAAGCGCGACCGCGCCGTTCTTTGTCTGCTTGATTCCGTCGAAGAAAGGATTGTCCTCTGTCATAAAGTTGCCCGTATACATCTGGATTCCGCCCTCTGTGGTAAAGATATTCATCTTTATTCCGGTAACCGGCGATTCAACCGTACACATCCATTCGGGCTCTTTCTTCTCTTCGCCGTTTCCGCGTACGAAGCAGTGGTCGTATCCGCCTGCGGTTTCAATCTGCTTATCGGCGGCGTTAATATCGCGGCCGATGGTCTTGCCCTCTCTGAAATCGAAGGGGGTGCCGGTAACATCCGCGATTTCGCCGAACGGGATAAGTCTTTCGTTTACGGGTACGTATTTTCCGCAAGCCGATGTCAGCTTGTGGTCGAGAATCGTTGTTCCGACTCCCGAAAGATTGAAATAGCTGTGATTTGTGAGATTGATAATCGTGTCTTTATCGCTCTTTGCCTTGTAATCGATGTTTATCGCGTCATTTGCCGCCGTGAATGTAACATATACGGTCAGCGCTCCGGGATAGCCCTCTTCGCCGTCGGGCGAGAAAAGCGAAAGTGTAACCGATGCCTCGTTTTCGGTAACATCGGTACCGACAACATCCCAAACTCTTGCCGAGAATCCGACGTTGCCGCCGTGCAGATGTTCTCCGCGTGAGCTTTCGTTGCAGGCGAGCGTGTATTCTGCGCCGTTAAGTTTGAATTTTCCGTCGGAAATGCGGTTTGCGTATCTTCCCACAGTCGAGCCCTGATAGCAGGTATCTTTAAGCTGTCCCTCAAGAGTGTCGAATCCGCAGATAACCGACGTTCCGTCATAGATTGCCTTTTCGATTCTCGCGCCGTAGGTTGTAACGGTAAATTCGAGTTTGCCCGATGACAGACAAAATCCCTTTACGGCGGTGCCGTCCGGCATTCTGCCGAACAGAAATTCATGTATACTTGCTTTTGACATATATATTCCCTGTCCTCTCTTTTCGGTTTTTTTGGCTATTATACGTCTTATTGTCATTATTTTATCTTAACCTCCGTCTTTTGTCAATACGGTTTGAAAATGATTTGCGCAAAATCGGTATCTTTTCGGTCTGTCAGTTTTTAAGCGACTGAATGGGCGCGGGAATACGGCCGCCGCGGTGAATGAATTTTGACGGGCTGTAAGGCGACACCCGCATCACGGGTGCCTCTCCGAGAAGCCCTCCGAAGCTGACGCTCTCTCCCACCTTTTTGCCGATTGCGGGAATAAGTCTTACCGCGGTTGTCTTTGTGTTCACGACACCGATTGAAATTTCATCGGCGATGATTCCGCATATCACATCCGCGGATGTATCGCCGGGGATCGCGATCATATCGAGTCCGACCGAGCATACCGCCGTCATCGCTTCGAGTTTATTAAGCGTGAGCGCGCCGCAGGACGCCGCCGAAATCATGCCCTCGTCCTCGGACACCGGGATAAACGCGCCCGAAAGTCCGCCGACATGTGAAGATGCCATAACTCCGCCCTTTTTCACGGCGTCGTTGAGCAGAGCAAGGCAGGCGGTCGTTCCCCATCCGCCGCATTTTTCGAGTCCCATCTCCTCAAGCACACGGGCAACGCTGTCGCCGATTGCGGGTGTGGGTGCGAGCGAGAGATCGACTATGCCGAAAGGCACGCCGAGTTTTTCGGCGGCCTCGCCCGCGACAAGCTGTCCGACACGGGTTATCTTGAAAGCGGTACGCTTTACCGTATCGGCAAGCGCCGACAAATCGCAGTCACCCGCGCGTCTTATTGCCGATGCGACCACGCCGGGGCCGGATACGCCGACATTTATAACCGTTTCGGGCTCACCCATTCCGTTGAATGCGCCCGCCATAAACGGGTTGTCCTCGGGAGCGTTTGCGAAGACGACGAATTTCGCGCAGCCTATCGAATCGCGTTCGGCGGTCAGCTCCGCGGCTTTTTTTATAATATCTCCGCATTTTATAATCGCGTCCATGTTGATTCCCGCTTTTGTGGATGCAACATTGACCGACGAGCAGAGAAAATCGGTTTCGGCAAGCGCTTCGGGGATCGAGTCGAGAAGCGCCCCGGCGTTTTCGGACATTCCCTTCTGCACGAGCGCGGTATATCCGCCGATAAAGTTGATGCCGAGCGTTTTCGCCGCCGAATCGAGAGTTTTGGCGAGCCTCACATAACCGTCGCTGTCGCATTTTCCGCCGATAAGCGATATCGGAGTCAGCGACACTCGTTTGTTGATTATCGGAATACCGTACTTTTTCTCGATCTCCTCGCCGACTTTTACCAGATTTTCGGCTTTTTTCGTTATTTTGTCGTAAACATTTTCGCACAGTCTTGCGGTATCGTCGGACACGCAGTCATAGAGCGATATACCCATCGTTACCGTGCGTATATCGAGATTTTCCGAGCGAATCATGTTTATCGTTTCGAGTATGTCCTGTCTTGTTATCATCTGCATTGTCGGTCGCCCTCATATATGATGCATTGTGTTGAAGATTTCCTCGTGCATTACCGATATCGAAAGTCCCTCTTTTTCGCCGATTTCCTTTGATTTATCGACAAAATCGGTAAACGGGACGGTAAGCGAGTCTATATCGGCAATCATTATCATCGCGAAATATCCGCCGAGTACGCTCTGCGATATGTCGACTATATTCACGCCGTATTCGGCGCACATGCCGCTGACCTTCGCGACTATTCCGACTCCGTCCTTGCCGGTTACACTGATTACTGCTTTCATTATATGTAAATTCCTTTCCGAACACGTCCGAAATTTTATATGTTTTCGGATCAGCTTATATCCGAGAATCTGATGTCCTTGTATTTGTCGGTATATCTGACCTCGAGCCCCTCCGCCGTTTTTTCGACAAGACCGAAAAATTCTCTTTCGAGATATCCGCTGCAGAAGGTGGTTATGAAATAATCGTCTATATACTCTTCGTCAAGTTCGAGTCTTTTCACTATCAGAAATCCGTCGGCGGTATCGAGAACACCGCTTCTCTGTCCGATTTCGAGCGAGACAACCGCCTCTTCGAAATACTCTTTCTGCTGAGTATAGGTGAACGCGTCCGATTTGCCGTACTGTATTCCGAGTCCGTATACGGTGCGCTTATCCTCGTAAATATCGGCAAGCGATATATCCTCGCCGTATTCGGTGAGCAGCTTTTCGGCGTATTCCCTGCGGCTCTCTTTCCGGTCGGACGAGTATGTTATAAGCAGATATTCGGCCGAGAACCAGTTGCCGGCGGCAATATCCTGTTCGATTGTCGCGTTGTCCGACTTGAATATGCCGGTCTTGCTGTCGGTCAGATAATCGTAGAGTTTGTCGCAGATAAGCTGTATTTCGTATATTCTGCGTACGACCGCCTCGGTCGCGTTGGCATCGGCAAGTCCCTCTTTGTAGGCCTCCTCGTCGCCGCCGTACTCTTTCTTTATATCCTCAATCTCCTCATCGATTGTTTTGTTGTCGTCCGAGTCGAGCTTTATGTTATATTCTTTCGCGAGCGAAAGATATGCCGCGAGTTCGGTCAGACTTGACAGGATGTTTTCGCTAAGCTGCGACTGAAGTTCGGGATCGGTTTTGAAATCTTCGGCGGTGATGTCCGAATATCCCTGCATATAGTTCAGTGCGAAATAGCGCAGCATATCGTAAGAAACATCAAGTTCGCCGATTGTCATCACCTTTTCGGATCCGCCGCCCGAACAGCCGACAAGCGGCAGCACAAAAAGTACTGCCGCGATGATTGCACAAACGGGTTTTACGAGCCTCATTTTGCTTATTTTCATAAAGAAATCAACCTCTTGAATTATAGTCGACCGATATGCCGTTTATCACATCGATTGCCGCCGAAAGAATCTTTTCCACCGAGCCGTTTACGACATAGAAGCTGCCCGACTCGCCCGAAGATTTTCCGTTTACGTCAATATCCTCGATTGTAAGCAGCGATCTTCCGTTTGTCAGCTTGTAGAATCTGTAAATTTTGGTAACGCTGCCGCGTACATAATCGATTTCGTCGGTATCGTTGCCGTCCTCATCGGTTTTGTAGATGTTTTTCTCGATGGTCTTTATTTTCACGGTAGCCGTCGGATCGTTTTTCATTGCCGACGCCGCCGCATCCGAATCAACCTCTTCGCGTATGCTCATTCCGACGAGTATGCGGTAATATTTTCTGAAATTCTGCGTATCAACGGTTACACCGCTGTTTTTCTCGACAACCGCGAGTGTTTCACCGCTTGTGTCAAGCGAGAAGAGGGCGTTGACGTTCTGTAATCCCTCTCTCTTGTCGTTTTCGATTCCGAGATCGTTATAGCTGCCGACAATCTCGATTGACTCGCAGTTGTCTATCTGCAGATAGAAAACGTTGCTCGAAATGAAGTTTTTCACATCCCACGAGAGAAAATAGACATCCGAAAGCTCGACTCTGCATATCGTGTTGAAAACGAGAGAGTAGGCGTAGAGATAGCTTCCCTCCTGCACGGGGCTGAAATAAACCCAGTTTTCGACATTGTTCGACTTATAGAAAAGGGTGTAATAGGGATTGTCGAGATAATACTTTTTCAGCGTTTCCTTATCGAATCCGTAATAGCTCTCGCCTTCCTCATCGGTCATTTCGTGAGCCATTTCGAGAACTCCCGTTCCCTCAAATTCGCCGAACACGTCTATAAGATCCTCGAATACCGCCGACGAATAATACCCCTTCGGAACAGACATACTGTAAACCGACAGTCCGGAAAACACATAAAAAGGATCTTTTGTCGATGTGTTGGTCGGGCGGGCATACACAAGAGGAGTCAGCGTTGTTTTGACATTTCCGTTCTCGTCGATTTCTTCCTTATAATATTTGTCCTCGTTTACCCAGAGGCCGAACGCCTGAAGTCTGTTCTGCGTATCGGCGGGGAATCCGAGAAGTGCCGATGTGACATTCATCGGTGTCGAAAGAATTGTGCCTGACAGATAAAGATCGGCTACGATATAAACCGAATCGCGCAGAGCGCTCTCTCCCGTCTCGCTTCCGCTTTCGGGATCGACAATGCCGCATTCGTCATAGCTGCGGATATAATATCCCGAGCCGGAGGGCAGTTTGTCGCCGACAATCACGGTATGAACCGTTCCGTCGCGCCCGGTAACCTTAAAATAGGTCGCCGCCGACATATCGGTTGTGTCAAGACCGTATTTTGAGAAATCGGTGCAGTGATCCTCGATTCTCGCCGAGCAGGTGATTGATCCCGCGGCGTTTGTCGCATAGGAAAGTGTCTGCTTATCGAAGGTCGCGTACTCGTAGTTTATGAGATAGAAGGTATCGGCCTCGAGAGTGTCGTTTGCCTCCTCGTTGTAGAAGAAGCCCCAGTCGGCGTATTCCTCTCCGTTATCCGGATTGTGAATTTCTATTCTTGAAATTTCGTCCTGACCGACCGACGGAAAAAGCAGTATCTTGCCGCCGCTCGTAATCTGTTCATCTGTCCACAGCTTGGTTATCGTTGACGAAGTCGTGCTGCCGCTGTCCTTCATAAGCGGATAAATTATCGCGAAATATCCGACAAGCAAGGTCAGAAATACCACGGCAAGCCCGATTATAAGTCCACGTCTCTTTGCGAGAAAACTTTTTTTCTTTGTTTCCGGACTGTTCAAGAGTGTCTCCTCCTTAAGTATACAATCGTGCCGATTACCGCGAATATGAGCGGAACGCCCGCCGACAGGACAACCGTGATTATACGCGCCTGTCTTGATGTGATGTCAAGACCGTCATTTCTGATTATCTTAAAGGATACGCCCGACGGAACCGACGCTTTTTCGGATACGGCGTCTATTGCCGACAGCATCGTTTCGCGGTTTGAATAGACCGCGCTGTCTATCGCCTCGCCCGCAACGAATTTCGGGCTTCCGCAGACAAGCAGATGCGCGCCGCTGTCGAGCGTCGTATATGTCATCAGAGACTGTCCCGAATATGTTTTGTCGGACACGCTTGACGGCACGTCATAGAGCGAGACCGTTTTCGATGTACCTTCGGCAATCGCAATCGACTGCGCCGAAGAGAATACCGCTTTAAGTCCGGCGGCATATCCGTTCTCGGTCTGTTTTATGATGTCCGAATCCGATGACGGCGTGCCGACGATTGTAAGTCCGTCGACCGAAATCGAATTTTCGCCGCTGTCCTTGATTTTTTTGTTTTCAAGCTTCACACCGCAGTTCTTTTCGAGAAAACCGCCGAGATTTGTCAGCTCTCTGCCGTTCGGATTTGCGAAAACAAAGAGCGAGCGTGTTTTATTCGACAGAAAAGCCTCGAGCTTTTCGGTTTCGTTGAAGCTGTCCGAATTTTCGGGGGCGAGAAGGTCGGTGGAGGGCGCGAAGATTATCGCGAGAGCGTCTTCCTCATCGCCGAAATCTTCATACCGCAGGTCGATTTTACGGATGGTGTATCCGCAGTCGCGCAGAAGCTGCCAAAGCGACTGCGCAGACGAATAGTCGGTGTCCGATTCGGCTGCCGCTTTATCGGTCATATCGTATTCGCCGACCGTTTCGCCGTGTCCGGTCAGGAAATAGGCGACCGGTTTCGATTCGTCGGCGATTGCGACCGAGCTTATCGCCGCCGCGAGTCTGTAATCTCCGCAGAACGATTTGACGACACCGCTCGAATAATCGAAGGTATAGAATGCATCGCGGCTGAAAATTCTGTAACTGTGATAGCTGTCGTACACACTGCCGCCGCCGTCTTTCAGGCTGACATGATTATCAACCAGTATCTGTGTGCTTTGGAATGTGATGCCGTCATAGCTGTCGCCGGTAATCTCCCTGAGAACCTGCGGATCTTTCGCGTAATTTACATATTCAACCTTGACGAACGGATATTTTTCGGATATTTCGAGCGCGACCTCATGTATCGGTTTCATTCCCCACATGGTCGACTGTCCGTAATAGTTTGTCGATTTCACGCCCGAACTCAGCATATCGCGGTCGGTCAGAAAATAGACCGTGATGTCGCAGCCGCCGTCAACTCTGTCGAGAATCGCCGCACATTCGTCGGAAAGACCGTATATTCCCTCCGATGTCATATCGAAATACCAGCCGTATTTCTGCGCGAGTGTCGACACGATTACATTTACCACGACGACAACCGCGATTACCGCCGCGGTAAGCATAACGGCGAAGCTGCCGTATTTGAAATTTCTCCTGTTAAACAGTTTTCTAAAATTCATTGTTTGTTTATGACCTTGGCTTCCGCGCAGCGAAAGCTCCCTTTTGTCTTTGTTAGACCGAACGTCCGATTCGGGTGGCCGAATCTCAGCTGCGGCGTCTCTTGATGAAAACAACCGTTCCGAGAGCAAGCGACAGTACCGGTACCACCGTGCAGAGTGCAACCGTCCATGCGTTTGCGGCATTGCCGGTCACCGACAGCGACTGTCCCTCGATTTTCTTCATATCGACCGAAAGCGACGATGTTCCCTTGCCCATTATACGCATGGTGTAATAGAGAATGTCGCTGTTGCAGTAGGCGGCGGATTCTATATATTTTTCGGATGCGAAATCGGTTGTTCCGCATATAAGCGCATAGCTTTCGGATGTTTCGTCGGTCCTGCTCGCCGAATTGATTTTGTCGAGCAGCGAAAAGACGAGAAGCGGCGGCTGTGTTTCCTCGGTATATTCGTCCGATGTCTTGCCGTCTGCCGATGCCGCCGAGCTTGTCGGAGCAAGGAACACCGCACCGCTCATTGTCGTGACTCTGCTGTCGTAAAATCCGTTGTTCTGCCCGAATGCGTCCGAAATTTTCAGCGGATGCGCATTCTCAAATGCCGCCGACGGTTTCGATTCCATATCCCCGAAGGCATCGGTAAGGTTTGTTCCGACACCGTACTCATCGGTTTCGTAATCGGATATAAAAGTATATCCGTCACTTGACAGGCTGTTCTGACCGCCGTCCTTGACCAGCGCGTTTTCGAGTGTCACTCCGAAATAGTCCTCGACATATTCCGAGAGATTCGGCAGACTTTCGGCCGTGCCGTCAAGGAAAAACATTCCGTTATGGTCAATGCCGTTGAGAAATTTTCTCAGAACGGCGATTTCATCGACTCCGTCGTCATACGCGCCGAGATAATCGCTGTCCGGACCGTATATTACGATGATCCTCGCGGAGTCGTCCGAGAGAAGGGTTTTGTATTCGGTTGAAAGGTCGATTTTCTCGGTTACGAATCCCGCCCTGAAGAAGAGGTCGCGAAGCGCCTGCGCCTTGCCGTAATCCGATTCGGCCGAAGCGTCAAGCGTGGTGTCGTCGCCGATCTTTTCGCCGTGTCCGCTTACAAAATAAACTGTCGGATTTTTGCCCGCAACCGAAAGTATCGCCGATGTTATGACCTCATCGCCGTTGAATCCGTAGGCATAACTCGAATCGCTTTCGAAAACGAAGAAGGCGTCTCTCTTGTATTTGCGGAAGTTGTGATGCATAATCGGCTCGCCCGATTCGTCTTTGATTATCTCGCCGCTGCCGTCTTTTTCATAAGTGTAGTTGTCGATTATGACATCGAGCTTTGTGAATTCGGTGCCGACAGTCGATCTGAACTCCTCGAGTTTGTCGGCGTCTTTCTTTATGTTCAGCGTCTGAACCGAAAGAAAATCATAGTTTTCGGCATAGATTTTCGCAAGCTCCCAGATATATTTCATTCCCCAGAGATTGGTATAGCTTCCGGTAGACGATACCGAGCTTCCGAATGATGCCGACTGAAGCTCGTCGCTGTCGGCAAGAAAATATATCGTGATGTTGTTTTCGGACGGATCTATCTTGTCAAGCTCCGCCTTCGACTGTTCTGATATTTCGTTGAATTTTTCGGTTGTAAGATCCACGATCATTTTGTCGCCGCAGAAAACGGTGAGCAAAAGATTGAGCAGAACGACAGCCGCAAGCACTCCCGCCGTAATCAGCCATGCGGCGGAGCGGTGTATCAGTCTGTTTTTTTCTTTCATCGGTTTCTCTGCCTTTCACACAGGATAAGAAATCACGCCCAGCGGCGCTTTTCGTATACGCGTACCGTCAAAAAGAGAAAAACAAACGAAAGCGACAGATAGTAGACAAGCGCGTTGACATCGAAATAGCCGTATGTGAAATTGGCAAGTCTTTCCATAAGCGAGAACCAGCTGAGTACGGTACGAATCACGTAGTTGTCGATATAGCTGTTGAACGAAGAGGTAAGCACGAAGAATACGATGACCGCCATTGTTACAAGTGCGGCAATCAGCTGATTTTCGGTGAGCGATGAGATAAACACGCCGATTGCGATACATGCGCCTCCCGCGAGCAGAATCGCGAGCGACGAGCCGAGAAGAACGGCGGTGTTGGGGCTGCCGTATTTGTAAAGCGCGACAAACCCGGTGCATGAGATAAGATATGTTCCCGCGAACACGGTGTAAGCGGCAAGGAATTTTGCCATAACCATCGCGGTAAGGCTGATCGGCGCGCTAAGCAGCAGCTGCTCGGTGCGGCCTTTCTTTTCCTCGGCGAAGAGCTTCATGGTAAGCAGCGGAAGCACGACTATGTAGATTACGAGAAGCGCGGTGAAATATGTCGATACCGACGAATTCGTTCCGCTCTGAATGGTGCAGAACGAGAAGACAAGGCCGGCAGCCACAAGAAATACGGCAACGAAAATGTAGCCGATGGGGGTTACGAAATAGGAACGGAGTTCCCTTTTATAAACTGCGAGCATTACGGGTTTGCCTCCTTGTTTTTATCATCGGTTTTTTCGGTACTCTCGGCCGGAGCGTCGGTCTTTAGCGGCTCTCTGTTTCTGCGGCGCTTCTTCTTGACCGGTTCGGGCGTGTCGACAACCGCAAGGAATATATCCTCGAGATTTGCGCCCATCGATTCAAGACCTATCATTACCCATCCGTTTGCCGAAATCATTCTCGCAAGCGGTTTTCTGACATCTATTCCGGGTGCGCATTCGACAAGATATGATGTCGAATCGAGATCGTGATTGCCGAGCACCTCGGCGTAAATCACGCCGGGCGTCGATTTTATCGCGGAAAGAACATCTTTCTGCGGGCCGCAGATTTTCACCGAAAGACGGCGGTTGCCGCTGAACGCCTTCGAAATTTCCTCTGTCTTTTCGTTGGCGACGATTTTGCCCTTGTTTATGATGATGATACGGTCGCAGACCGCCTGAACCTCGGGCAGAATATGCGTCGAGAGAATTACGGTATGGCTCCGTCCGAGCGTTTTGATAAGATTTCGTATTTCGATAATCTGCTTCGGATCGAGACCGACGGTCGGTTCGTCGAATATAATAACCTTCGGATTGCCGACAAGCGCCTGCGCGATTCCGACACGCTGACGGTAGCCTTTCGACAGATTGCGGATAACTCTGTCATAGACATCGGCAATGCGGACAGTTTCGGCGATTTCCTTAAGATGCTCGTCGCGTTTCAGATTGCTCCCTTTAAGCTCGTATATGAAATTAAGATACTCGCGTACCGTCATGTCCATATAAAGCGGAGGAACTTCGGGCAGATAGCCTATCTGCTTTTTCGCCCCTATCGGATCGTCAAGCACGTTTATTCCGCCGATTTCGGCAACTCCTTCGGTTGACGACAGATAGCCTGTTATCATCGACATTGTCGTTGTCTTTCCCGCGCCGTTCGGCCCGAGAAATCCGACGATTTCACCCTCTTCTACCGTAAAGCTTATATGGTCGACAACCCATTTGTCGCCGTACCGCTTTCCGAGATTTTCTACTCTTATCATGGATTTACATCCTTTCCTGCGGTCTGTTACCTGTATTTTATATTTTTATATTTTTATATTTTCCGTTTTATCCGCGTCGGCTTTTTCAACCCCGACGGATAATTTTAGCATATCTTTATAAACAAAATCTGAACAAAAAGTGCCGAAAAAGAAAAAAGCACCGGGAGCTGTTCCGTTTCAGTCTGTCAGATCCGTCGTGACCGCCGCCGCCATCGTTCCGCGTCTGCCGCCGCTGTATCTGTGCGAAAAATAGAGATTCGGCTCACAGCAGGTGCAGGCGGGATTCACATCGATATTTTCGATACTCACTCCGCATTCGGAGAGCACCGCGATATTAAGCCCGACAAGGTCGGCATACATTTTCCCGTCGCGCACCGCTACCGTTTTTTCGGCAAGGTCGGCGCCGCACATCGATGTGAGCGCATCGACGAAATCGTCTTTCACCTCGAAGCAGCAGCTGTGGATGCACGCGCCGAGAGCGGCGGTGATATTTTCGGGTTTCGCGCCGAGCGCGCACATCTTTTCGACTGCCGCCGCCGCGATTTTCGCCGCCGATCCGCGCCAGCCCGCGTGAACCGCCGCCGCAACATGATTTTCGGCATCCGACAGCAGTATCGGGAGGCAGTCGGCGATTTTTACGATAAGCACAACGCCGCCGCGGTCGGTTACGAATCCGTCTGTGTCCGGGAAAAATTTCCCGCGATCGTCTTCGGTTACCGTGCGGATATTCGCCGAATGTACCTGCCCCGCCCTCACGCAGTCGGAAAAAGACCTGCCTATCGGCATAAGCAGTCTGTCGAAATTGGTTTTGACGTTTTCGGGAAAATCTCCGCGGTTTTCGCCGAGATTCATCGATGCGAGATATTCGGCGCGGCTGACTCCGCCGATTCTTGTCGAAAAGAGATGTTTTGCGGTAAATCTGTCCGAACACTCATACAAAACACCGTTTTCGGCGGTTTTTTTAAGAAACAAATCGAAACTCCTTTATGTGAGCTTACTGTCCGGTAAGCCGCTGCATGCGCACATCGGTACCCATAAAGAGAAGCGCGGTGAACTCTCCGAAAAGCCTTGAGAAAATTCTGTCGCCGTATCTGCTCTTTATCTCATCCGATGTGAGATTGGTGTTGATTATCATCGGCCGCCCCGCGACGACTCTGCTGTTTATCAGCGAGTACAGACAGCTCATCGTAAAGCTGTTTGACGTTTCCACGCCGAGATCGTCGATTACCAGCAGATCGGCATCGAAATATCTTGACGTGTCGCCGCTTCTCCCCGATATTTTACGGCCGAACCGTTCGACCGTAAAATCGTCGAACACATTCTGCGCGCTTTCGTAAACGACCTCGTAGCCGCGCTCTATGACAGTTCCCGCAATCGCTGTCGACATGTGGGTTTTTCCGAGCCCGGTTTTTCCGCAGAGAAGCAGGTTTTCGCGTGTCGAATCATCGAATCCCTCCGCGTATTCGGTGCAGATTTCGAGATTCGACGACATTCTTTCGTAGATCTGCCTGTCGCCGACATAATATTTGAGATTGAACGTGTCGAAATTCTGATTTTCGAACAGTTTGCCGAGTCCCGAACTTTCAAGCGATGTCATCGCGAGCGCGAACTTCATGCACGAGCACATCGCCGTGCCGACATAGCCGCTGTCGCCGCATTTTTTGCAGTCGTAATGCACATCGGTATAATCTGCGGGATAGCCCGCCTTGACGAGCAGACGCTTTCTCTCTTTCATCAGCTCGTCGTTGTCGAGCTTTATATTCTGCAGACGCTCGTCCAGCCCGTCCTTCCCGTGCGCGATTTCTTCCATTATAAGCATACCCGTATTGGCAAGTTCGGCGTCGATCTGCGCGATTTCGGGTATTTTCTCGTGAATTTCGTTGAGATTAGCCTTCGCCTGATTTTGTTCGGCGTTCAGCTTTTCCTCGAATGTCCGCCTTACCTTCGCAAAATTCTCACGGCTGTAGCTCATAGCCTTACTCCTTTGTAAATAAAGTCCCGCAGATTCTCCGTCACATCACTGTTTGCCGTGCGATTCCATACTGTGACGGATTGCCGCGTCGAAAAATTTATCCTGATCGAATGACGAGCCCTTTTTCTGCTCTTTTCCGGCCTTTTCGGCTTTATAGCGCTCATCGGCGGCGGCAACATCTTCGGCGCTCTTGTATCCCGCCTCTTTCCAGTTTGTGAGCAGCTTGTTTATATAGGGCATCGACGGCTCGCCGGTATTGTCGACCGTCTTGTCGTAGGCGAGTTTCAGCATATCTTCCGAGATTTTCATCGCAGCCCATTCGCCGATAAACCGTTTTTCCTTTGCCGTGAGCGCGCGTTCGATGCCGAACATCTTTTTGACAATCGCCTCAACCTGACAGTTCTCGTCCTCGATTCTGATTCGCTCTTCCAGACCTTCGACGGTGATTACGCCGTCATTATAAAGGGAAATCGCGGTTTTGGCTATATACGGAACCGAGCCGTGTCCCTTTTCGGCGCACCGTCCGACAAGCAGCAGCAGAAATTCGCAGGACAGCCTGTAAATATCGGTAAGAGAAACGATTCTGTTGATTTCGGGAACAGACAGCATCTTGCCGAGTATGCGCTGACATTCGTCGATAAACTCTTTGAGATTTGTGTTTTCCGAGAAAATACGCTCGATTTCCTCGCCCGTATAGTGAGTCTGTCCGCCGCCCTGCACGACGACAACCCGATTTCCGTTTGACGATATGTGTTCGGTTCTGACGGCGCCGTCGGTTTTGTTTTCGACGGTCAGCACACCTGCCGATATCCAGTAGTTGACCGCCTCGGTGATTTCATCGGGGCCCGCCCCGACGCGTTCGCAGAGTTCATCGGTATCGGCGGTCCCTCCCGATGCGGCAAGCGCAAAAAGCGTTTTGAAGTCGACCGCAGTCGCATCCTTCATCTGCCCGACCGCCGAGCCGGGTATGTTTATCACGCTGTTTTTATATTGAAATTCGAATTTAATTTTCCCCATTTTCCCCGTTTTGTCCGTTCTTCGGACGGCTCGCCTTCATCTCGTCCTCTTTTCTGAGCGCATAGCAGAGTGTCATAAGAAAATCACCCGTATGCATATTGTGAATTACCGTGTTCGGATGCGGACGAAGCTCGACACCCGAAAAATTCCATATTCCGCGCGCTCCGAGCCTGCACAGTTTCGCACATTCCCTTTCCGCCGATTTTTCGGGGACGGTAAGCACCGCGATGTCGACTCTGTTTTCCGAAAAATATTTTTCAAGCTCGCTCTCGGCGAGTATCGTAAGCCCGTTAATCTCACTGCCGACAACGGCATCGTCGCTGTCGAACAGCGCTTTGAGAAAGACTCCCCTGTCCGAAAATACCGAAGACGCGGCAAGCGCGCGTCCGAGATTTCCCGCGCCGATTATAATCGCGCTGTACGCCTCGTTTACTCCGAGTATGTCGGCTATCCTGCCGTGCAGATATTTTACATTGTAACCGTATCCCTGCTGTCCGAATCCGCCGAAGCAGTTGAGATCCTGCCTTATCTGAGAGGCGGTTACGCCCATTTCGAGTGCAAGTTCTCCCGAACTTATCCGCAGTACATTCCGGGAGAGCAGTCTGCCGAGAAAACGGTAGTAGCGCGGAAGACGGTTTACAACCGCGCTTGACGGCTCGCCCTTGATTTTGTTTTCATTCATTTTGATACGCCCTTACTTTATATTTTTATCGGATGACGCCCCGACCGCCGCCGCGTCGGCATTGTGCAAACCGACAACGCTTTTTTACATATCGAATGCGGCGAATTTCGAAATAATTTCAGCTTGATTTTTTCGGCGCCCTGCCGTAGTTTTCACTTTTCCACAGCCGATTTTGCCGTTTATTTCGGTCTGAACGGTTTTTTGTCCCCGTTATTATACCGATTTTCCCGACTTTTCCACATTTTCCACAGACTTCTCCACAGTTTTGCACATCTGTGAAAAACCGCAATTTTTTTCGTCGCCTGAAATTCGGTGTCGAAAATCACCTTTATTTTTTTGTCAAACCGACGAAATTTTCAGAATCACGAAAAAAATCAGAATACCGATTTTCCCGCGGTCGCCTTTGCGTTGAGCGAACTGTCGGCGAGATGTCCCGCCTCATATTCGAAATAGCCCTGCGCCGCAATCATCGCCCCGTTGTCGCCGCACAGCGCCGTGGACGGCATATAAAGCGATACGCCGTGCGAGTCGCAGAATTTCTTTACCGCGAGCCGCAGATGCGAGTTGGCGGCGACACCGCCCGCAAGCACCAGACGTTCGAACCGATGTTCCTCCCACGCGGCGAGAAGCCCCGCGGTGAGCGAATCGCAGACCGATTTCGTAAAGGATGCCGCCACGTCCTCGCGGCAGACGGTCTCACCCTTCTGCTCGCAGGTGTGAAGATAGTTCATCACGGCGGTTTTGAGTCCGCTGAAACTGAAATCGCAGCTGCCGTGAATCGATGCCGACGGAAATTTTATCGCATCCGGATTGCCCGCCGATGCGAGCCTGTCCATTTCGGCGCCTCCGGGATAGGGCAGACCGAGTCTGCGCGCGGATTTGTCGAACGCCTCGCCTGCGGCGTCATCTCTTGTCCGTCCGACCGGGATAAATTCGGTCGGTGTTTTCGCATAGGTCAGCGATGTATGGCCGCCCGATACGACGAGCGCGAAAAATGGCGCTTTGAGTTCGGGATTTTCATAATATGCCGCCGCCGCATGACCTTTTACATGGTTTACCGCAATCAGCGGCTTGCCGTTTGCGAGCGCCAGCCCCTTCGCGAAATTCACGCCTACGAGAAGCGCGCCGATAAGACCGGGTGTCGCCGTCACCGCAACGGCATCTATATCGTCCATTGTAACGCCTGCGGCGTCAAGCGCCTCATAGCAGAGCCCCGAGATTGCCTCGGTGTGCGCGCGTCCCGCGATTTCGGGAACGACGCCGCCGTAAAGGGCGTGCGTCGCAATCTGTGTTGCGGTTTTGTTCGAAAGAATTTTTCTTATGTCGCCGCCATCGAGAAATTCGGCAACCGCTACCGAAGTTTCGTCGCAGGACGACTCAAATGCGAGTATTTTCATTATCCGGATTTTTCTCCGCCGCGTCTGCCTGTGTGCAAATACGCGGTTTTTTTATTTTTTCGTTATTTTATTTGTGAAGACGGTTCTTTTCCCATATAATATGCGCGAAGAATACCGACAGCCAGAGTGCCGCCGCCGGAAGCAGTACCGACAGCGAATATGATGCCGCAAGGCGGCTGCCCGTCATCTTATACATACAGTAGAACGGGATAAAAACGGTTGTAATGTATTTCACCTCGCCGAACGCTGCAAATATGATATGTATCGGAAGGGCGAAGATTGCCGACGCGGCAAGATATGCGGGAAGCGCGCTTTTAAGAAGAGAGAGCGCATCGCTCCCGATGCCGTAACTTTTGCCGTATGTCGATATAAGATAGTTGTTGCGCGCATATCCGTTCTTCAGCGTGGCGAAAACCGCCGTAAAAACAAAGGCGGCGAAGCAGAGCAGATATGACACGAAATAGGCGACTCTCGCCGCCGACGGCGCATTGGCTTTAAGCTCGGCGAAAAGTCCCGAGAAAAAGAGCAGAAAGACGAACCGCAGAAGCACCGCCGCGAGATCTCCGACCGCAAGCAGTCCGAGCGCGCCGAAAAATCCGCCGAAGAAACTTCTCTTATGCGGAACGCTCATTCCCGCGTCCGTTTCGGTATTTTCGTTTGCGCGTATGCCGTTTTTTTCTTCTTCCATAATATACAGAGCCTCCGTTTCCGGGTGATTTTGCGTTGAACAGATCGGAAATCTCACCGATTGCAGGCCGCATCGGGCATCGACAGCCGCATAAGCAGGGCATCCTCGCGCGGTGCGGAATAATAGTTTTTCCTGATTCCGATTTTTCCGAATCCGTATTTTTCGTAAAGAGAGATTGCCGCCGTGTTCGACTGCCTTACCTCAAGATAAATATTGCCGATTTCTTTCGTATGTTCGCCGCCGATAAAAGCGGCAAGCAGACTGTCGGCGGCGCCTTTTTTTCTGAAACACGGCGCGGTCGCGATGTCGCAGAGTTCGGCCTCGGGCGGCAGATAAGACCAGACGGCGTATCCCGCCGTCATGCCGTCGATTTCGGAAACATAAACCCTGAACGCGCCGTCGTCTATGCAGAATGCGAACGATTTTTCGGACCACGGATCTGAAAAAGATTGTTTTTCGATTTCGCAGATTGCGGCGAGATCATCGTGTGTCGCCTCTCTGACCGTTATCATTTCCGCTGACCTCCGCACAATAGTTAATGCCGATTTATTCGCCGTCGGATGTCGAAATCTCACCGAAAAATACCGAAAGCATCTCCGAATCGGCTTTTACGAAGAGTTCCTCCTGCGGCAGATAGATGTAATATTCATCCGCGCTGTCGTTTTTGTAGAGATAAAGCACAAGCTGCAGCCATTCGTATTTTTCGGAGGTTACGCGTATCTGACGGAAAGGCTGCGAGTTTGACTGCGCATCGGTCCCGTAGAGATTTTCGCATTCCCCGCCGAAAAAGCCGTCGGGGAAGAAGAGCTTTGCCTCCATACTGCTCTGACCTATCGTAACCTCGGTCATCGTGCAGAAATAGACGATGTCGGCGCCGAATTCGGAAAGCGTCGGAGGGCTGACTTTTTCCTTGTTGTAGTAGAGCCTCATTCCGTGCTCCTTGTCGGTAGACAGCCATTCGGACGCGCTGCGCAGTTTTATTTTCGATTTTCCGTCATCGTCGGTTATCTTAACACCGACTCTGTAAAGATTGTTTTTATCCGACGACGCGTAGACGGGATCGGTAATCACCGCGCTCGCCTGATAGTAGGCGGGGGCGGGCGTATAGTTTATGCCGAGCTTTTCATCGCAGTAGCAGCCGCTTGACGCATCGTATACGAGCTTCTGCTCTTTCGATTTCGCAATCCAGTCCTCAATGACATAGGTCCAAAGGAAACAGCCGCCGACAATCAGCGCAATGACCGCGAAAATTATTATATAAGGTATGAAATTGAATTTCTTTTTCTTCATAATATGGGTATCCGATTATCAGTATCCGTATTTTCCGCTCAGACTGTCGTCGTTCTTAATCCATTCGGACACCCTGACGATTTTGTACTCATCATGCGAAACTCTGAATACAACCGTTTCGATTCCGGCGTTGATTATCATTTTTTTGCACATCATACATGAGCCGACGTCGGGAACAAGCTCGCCCGTTTTGCTGTCTATGCCGGTGATATAGAGAGTCGAATCGATCATCTGACTGCGTGACGCGGTGATAATGGCATTTGCCTCGGCGTGTACCGATCTGCACATTTCGTAGCGTTCTCCGCGCGGAATACCGAGCTTGTCGCGCATGCAGAATCCGAGATCGCAGCAGTTTTCTCTGCCGCGGGGCGCTCCGTTGTAACCGGTCGAGAGTATGGCATCGTTTTTGACGATTATCGCGCCGTATTTTTTGCGCAGGCAGGTCGATCTGTTTGCCACCGTTTCGGCAATATCAAGATAATAATTTGTTTTCGATCTTCTTTCGGTGCGTGTGAATTGAGACTCTTCCGCAATATTTTCTTCTGCCATCAGGTTGCCCTCCCATTCTTATTTTCGAGTTTTCGGTATCTTATCGTTTTATTATATAACAGGCATACCCCAAAATCAAGTATTTTAATCCCGAATTTTTGATTTTGTTACAAATCGGCGGCAAAAGTCGGGGAAAATTAAATGAGTTATGCACAAAATCGCCGCCGCATTTCGTTTTCACCCGTTTTTGTCCGAAACAACCCCCGAAAGATCGAAGGGCGGCGTGTATTCTTCTTTCGCCGAACATCTCTCCTGAAAATAGCCGTCAAACCCGTATTTTTCGACAAGTTCGGCAACCGAGCGGTATTCGAAAGTTGTCAGCCGTCTTGACGGCCCGCCGCCGCCTTTGACCGGGGTGTACTGCGACATCAGCGAGAGCATGATT
The DNA here is from genome assembly GCA_963628435.1 of bacterium. Taxonomy (GTDB): domain Bacteria; phylum Bacillota; class Clostridia; order Oscillospirales; family CAG-272; genus CAKSQF01. The sequence continues at coordinate 94,157 of CAVGEY010000003.1, read as the reverse complement.
TCCCTGTTCGGAAAGATCTCCGCGAGCCTTTCGATAATCTTTTTCGAATCATCTCTGTGGCCGGGAAGTATGAGATGTCTGACAAGCGTTCCTTTTACGAGCAGGCCGTTCTCGATGACGCATTTTCCGGTCTGCCTTACCATTTCGGCAATCGCGCGCTCGGCGACCTCTCTGTAATCGGGCGCCGATGCGTATTTTTCGGCGATGTCCTCGCCGAAAAATTTGAAATCGGGCAGATAGACGTCGACAATGCCGCAAAGCAGAGAAAGCTGCTCGGGCGATTCGTAGCCGCCGCAGTTATAAACAATCGGAATGCCGAGACTCTTCTTGACTTTTCTCAGCACATCCGTGATAAGCGGAAGCTGATGAGAGGCGGTCACGAGATTTATATTGTGCGCGCCCGCGTCCTTCAGTTCAAAGAGAATTTCCTCAAAGCGCGATTTTGTTATGTCGGCGCCGAAGCATCCGCCGCTTATCGGCAGATTCTGGCAGAATGAGCATTTCATCGCGCATCCCGAGAAAAAGACCGCGCCCGAGCCGCGTGTACCCGATATGCAGGGTTCCTCCCACATGTGAAGCGCCGCCCTCGCGATTCTGATTTTGTCGCCGACACCGCAGACGCCCGTTGATACGGTTCTGTCGGCACCGCATCTGCGCGGACAGAGTCTGCAGTTTTTCATATCGGAATTCATATCGCAAAATCGGTCTGTATCCGACATAAGCCGTCCTCCTTACGAAAAAAAGCCTTCCGCAGTGACGCGGAAAGCCGAAAAAAATTAGCGCCCCCCCAAGTGTCACACACGGTACACAGACGGGAAGGCTGTATTTATACAGCGCGACTTGCTGTTGGGGTGAGATGTGGGATTCGAACCCATGACCTCCAGGGCCACAACCTGGCGCTCTAACCAACTGAGCTAATCCCACCATATATGGGAAGCAAATCACGCCTGATAGCGATGGCGCCCCCGGGGGGATTCGAACCCACGACCACCTGCTTAGAAGGCAGGTGCTCTATCCAACTGAGCTACGGAAGCATAATGGAGCGGGTGATGGGAATCGAACCCACGCAGCCAGCTTGGAAGGCTGGAATTCTACCATTGAACAACACCCGCAAATCGATTGCCCGATTATCATATCACACATATTATTTTTTGTCAATAGTTTTTTTCAAACTTTTTTCGCTTTTTGTCATCCTCTCCGCAGAAAACAACAGCCGTATGCCGCCAAAGACGGCATACGGCTGCGCGCCTGTCTTATCCGACCGCGTCCGATACGACAATATAGTCGTTTATATTGCATTTGCCGGTAAAGCTCTCCCAGCAGAGATCCTCCGCCGCCGACACGCTCGGAAAGGTAGCCCTTATGAGCGCCGTCAGTCTGTCGGCTTTCGCCCGAAGATAGGGGCTCTCGTATACGTAGGGCTCGCCCTTGTAGAGATATTCGAAAATTCTCGCTCTGTCCTCCGACGGAAATGTTTTCGAGTACGCGTCATAGAAATAAGCCGTCGTCTCATCGTCAATCGTTGTGTATGTCGTATCCGATGCCTCCTCGCCGTTTTCGTCGTGATAGGAGTAGAGATATTCGAAGCCTTCGGGATTTGCGGCGTTCCAGTAATCGTCGATATTCGTTCCGCGCCGCAGCAGATAATCGGCGATGTTGTATTCCATCGTGTGCATGAACTCATGCGCGAGATTCTGACCGAGCATATACGAATATTCCATGTCAAACGCCATTATAATCGAGCTGCCTCTTGTCGCCGTCAGCGCGATTGCCTTATCTATGCCGTAGGTGTCGAGCGGTGTAAAACCGCATGTGAGATAGATCTCGATTCGGTCGTATATCGTACCTCTGCATATATCCGAGAAAAATCCGTCGGGATATTTCGACAGACAGTCGTCAAGCAGTTCAATTCCGTCGAGAATTTGCAGCTTGTCCTCTATGTGTTTGCACTCATAATCGGAAAACGCGCCGTCAAGCGAAAGCTCGTCGCTGTAAACGTATATGCCGTATTTTTCTTCGATTGCCGAAGCCGCCGCGCGGATTTCTTCGGAATCTTCTCCCATTATCGAATAGTCGGTGCATTTTTCGGCAGTGCCGCTCTCGTCCGCGCTGTCCCACATGGCAAGCGATGTCATCGAATCGCCGTCATCATTCTCCTGATAGCAGATAATGAGTATGCGTCCGTCGTCGCCGAAATATACGGGATCCGCCGTAGCCGCGCCTATCTGCAGAGATCCGAGCTTTGCAAGCACATCACCGGTTGATATATCATAGATTCTCATGACAATCTCGCAGCCGTAGTTGTCGTTCGAAATGCTTGCGGATGATACGAATCTGCCGCCTGTCTGGCAGTCCGCGTATTCGTACTCGTCATGTTTGGAAAATCTCGCGACCTTTATATCTTTTCCGACAACACCGAGTGTCCACTTTTCGCCGCCGTTTTTTACCGCCATCTTTCCGCAGACCGACAGTGACGAAAAAAGATTAAGAACCCCGGTTTCGCCGCTCTTTTCATCAAGGTATCCCACCTTATATTCGTAAGAATCGTCCATAAACGCGAAATAACGGATATCGCCGTCGGATGTGATGTATTCGGCGTAAGTGTAGCCGTCAAGCGCATAATTGCTCTTTTTGCCGGTCGCGATGTCGATGCATCTCAGAAGATAGGGCTCGTCCTCTCTGTAATCGGCCTCCCAGACTCTTCCCTTTTCGTCAACCGAAATCGACGCCACGCTGTCGGTCGATTGATAGCTTGCGGTTATATTCAGATTTTCATCGAACAGACAGACCGCTCCGTCGTCGCAGACGACCGCCGTGATGCCGTCTCCGAGCGGACTGAATTTTATGTACTCGTGGGCGAAATCGACCGATGCCGTGATTTTTCCGAGATCGATGCGCGCGGCGAAAATCTTTCTTTCAAATGTGTATTCGATACAATCGGCACATTCGCTCTCCTCGTCGGAATAGGTGTATTTTATCGTCGACGCGATAAGAAGATTGCCGTTAAGCACGGCGGCGTCGATTCTGCCGTATTTTTCGGTGTCGGCAGGCTCGGTAAGAATCGCCGACAGATCGTAGACGTTCGGTTTTTCTTCAAATGTCGGATAGATGTCGGACAGCTTTTTCGGTGTCGGTTCTGTAACGGGCGCGGCGGTAGTCGCCTCTTTCGCGGTTGTAACGACGGTTATATTATCGGTAACCGGCCCGCCTGTAAGATCTCCCGCCGTTGTTCGCTCTGTTTTTGCCGTCGTAACCCTGCCGATGTCTCCGCCTCCCGAACATGCGGAAAACGATATAAGCATCGCCGCCGCGAGAGCCGCCGAAAGCAGCTTCTTCATGATGCCGGCTCCGTTTTTCTTTTCCATATATATATTCATGTATAATCCTCCGTTTGATTCGAATGTCGCCGAATCGGTCATATCGCCGTCTTACCGACATACTACCACAAATTCTCCGTAAAGTCAATCTTATCCGCCGTCATTCGACATTATTCACAAAAAAAACTCCCTCCGCTTGTCGCTTTTGCCGTTTTTTTCGTTTTTGCCCGATTTCGAAGAAATTTTCTTTGACATTTTCGAAAAGAGTGATATAATACATTCGCAGCGGTTTGACGATCGGATAACCTGTCTTTGATCTGTAATCCGACGGTTCGGCATATTCCGTACGGAGGGCCGATGTCTGCCGCATATTTTCTAAAACGGAGGAAAAAACATGAAAAAACGCTTACTTGCGGGACTTCTTTGTCTTGTCATGCTTGTCAGCACGCTGGTAACTCTCGCCGCATGCGGTGAAAAGCCGAATAATAATGCGACAACCACTGCCGCCGGCGGTACCGACACACCGGCAACAGACGAAGGATCGACGGTTGTAAAACCCACCCTGCCTTCATTCGGAACCGAGGACAATCTCGTTGAGATTAACTTCGCGATTGCCGAAACCGACTCCGACGGCTTCCACAAACGTTCGATAAAGGACGAAGAGGCCGATCTCGACGACCCGGTCGACGCCGCAATCAACACACGTAACAAGAAGATCGAGGAAGAACTCGGTGTTGAAATCGTTCTTCTCTCCTACACAACCGAAGGTATCCGCAACAGCTCGGTTCGTGACTCGCTTCTCGCTCACGACGACACCTACGATGTAATCGGCGGACGCCAGTACGACGACTGCCAGCTCTGCCTCGATAACGTTCTCGCCGATCTCTCGAATCTTTACGACGACGAAGGCAACGCTCTCGACTATCTGCATTTCGATCAGCCTTACTGGTCATCCTACTACATCGACGCCATGAAGTGCGGCAACGCGGTTTATTGGCTGACAGGTAACATCTGCCTGCGTTACTCGGGCGGATTCTACTGCTTCTTCGTAAACAACGAACTCTATGAGGAAACTCTCGCTTCCGAATTCGGCCCGATTTATCAGGTCGTTAAAGACGGCAAGTGGACATACGACACCCTCCTCAAGATGGTTGAAAAGGGCTTCCAGAACCTCGACGGCGACGAAAGCATCGTTTCGACCGAAGACCAGCTCGGTCTCGCACTCCCCGTATGGGATAACATCAACGGTATGTCAATCGCCGCAGGCGTTGAATACTGCAAGAGAAACGACGACGGCTCGATGACCTGCACATTCAACGAAACAAACTCCACTGTTGTTGACTTCATGAGCGCATGCTACAACCTTCTCAGCAGCGGTTATGTTTACAACTACGTCGGCGACTACAAGCAGGCTCTTACCGATTTCACAAGCAACGCGGTATTCGCATCCGCTCGTCTTAACCAGGCAGAGCTCTACCTGCAGGATATGGAAAGCTACAGCATTATCCCCTGCCCGAAGCTCAGCGAAACCGCAGATTACCGTGCATCGGTTCACGACGGCGTACAGCTCTACGGTATCAACGTAGCATCTTCGAAGATCCCCGCAGCAGCGGCTACTCTCGAACTCATGGCATATTACAGCTACATTGACGTTCGTCCGAAGTACTACGACTCGGCTCTTAAATACCTCTACTCCCGTAACGAAGGCGCAGCCGAAATGATCGACCTTATGGACAGCCACGTATACTCCGACTTCGTATACATCTGGCAGTTCTGCTCGCAGTTCAACGATCTCGGCGGCTTCCTGCGTAACAACGTAACAGGCAGAAAAGCAACTCAGATGCTTAAACGTGTATCCAACAAATACGCAACCGGTCTCCAGACAGTTCTGGAAGAGATTGCGGCTCTCGAGGAATAATTCCCGAGACTTCATAAAAAAACAAATCCGCACACTCGTGCGGATTTGTTTTTTTAATCTTCGTGTCACATTTTGGCATCATCTTGCACAAAAAAATTTTTCTCCGCTTGTTGCTTTTGCCGTTTTTTTCTTTTTTACCCGATTTCGAAGAATTTTTCTTTGACATTTGCGAAAAGAGTGATATAATTTATGTGAAGATGATATGATTAAACGGTGAAAATTCACGATGGTCATATCGATTATTTTTCTAAAACGGAGGAAAAAACATGAAAAAACGCTTACTTGCGGGACTTCTTTGTCTTGTCATGCTTGTCAGCACGCTGGTAACTCTCGCCGCATGCGGTGAAAAGCCGAATAATAATGCGACAACCACTGCCGCCGGCGGTACCGACACACCGGCAACAGACGAAGGATCGACGGTTGTAAAACCCACCCTGCCTTCATTCGGAACCGAGGACAATCTCGTTGAGATTAACTTCGCGATTGCCGAAACCGACTCCGACGGCTTCCACAAACGTTCGATAAAGGACGAAGAGGCCGATCTCGACGACCCGGTCGACGCCGCAATCAACACACGTAACAAGAAGATCGAGGAAGAACTCGGTGTTGAAATCGTTCTTCTCTCCTACACAACCGAAGGTATCCGCAACAGCTCGGTTCGTGACTCGCTTCTCGCTCACGACGACACCTACGATGTAATCGGCGGACGCCAGTACGACGACTGCCAGCTCTGCCTCGATAACGTTCTCGCCGATCTCTCGAATCTTTACGACGACGAAGGCAACGCTCTCGACTATCTGCATTTCGATCAGCCTTACTGGTCATCCTACTACATCGACGCCATGAAGTGCGGCAACGCGGTTTATTGGCTGACAGGTAACATCTGCCTGCGTTACTCGGGCGGATTCTACTGCTTCTTCGTAAACAACGAACTCTATGAGGAAACTCTCGCTTCCGAATTCGGCCCGATTTATCAGGTCGTTAAAGACGGCAAGTGGACATACGACACCCTCCTCAAGATGGTTGAAAAGGGCTTCCAGAACCTCGACGGCGACGAAAGCATCGTTTCGACCGAAGACCAGCTCGGTCTCGCACTCCCCGTATGGGATAACATCAACGGTATGTCAATCGCCGCAGGCGTTGAATACTGCAAGAGAAACGACGACGGCTCGATGACCTGCACATTCAACGAAACAAACTCCACTGTTGTTGACTTCATGAGCGCATGCTACAACCTTCTCAGCAGCGGTTATGTTTACAACTACGTCGGCGACTACAAGCAGGCTCTTACCGATTTCACAAGCAACGCGGTATTCGCATCCGCTCGTCTTAACCAGGCAGAGCTCTACCTGCAGGATATGGAAAGCTACAGCATTATCCCCTGCCCGAAGCTCAGCGAAACCGCAGATTACCGTGCATCGGTTCACGACGGCGTACAGCTCTACGGTATCAACGTAGCATCTTCGAAGATCCCCGCAGCAGCGGCTACTCTCGAACTCATGGCATATTACAGCTACATTGACGTTCGTCCGAAGTACTACGACTCGGCTCTTAAATACCTCTACTCCCGTAACGAAGGCGCAGCCGAAATGATCGACCTTATGGACAGCCACGTATACTCCGACTTCGTATACATCTGGCAGTTCTGCTCGCAGTTCAACGATCTCGGCGGCTTCCTGCGTAACAACGTAACAGGCAGAAAAGCAACTCAGATGCTTAAACGTGTATCCAACAAATACGCAACCGGTCTCCAGACAGTTCTGGAAGAGATTGCGGCTCTCGAGGAATAATTCACGAGACTTCATAAAAAACAAATCCGCACACTCGTGCGGATTTGTTTTTTTGTTTGTTGTCTTTTTAACTAAACAAATCACCGGAAAATTGGTAAAATACACTATTTTAAGCCGAAATCGAAAATATATGCACCCATCGGCAAAATTTGTGATATAATGAGATGTCTGCAATCGACGAAAAAAGCCGGGCAATCGGCAAAAATACAAAAAACAAGAGGTAGTGTTATGAAATACTATGAAATCAAGGTTGCGGGACTTACGAGAGCGCTTCCGCTCTGCCCCGTCAATGACGATCTTTACATCGCGGGATTTGTCATCTTCGGCGATCAGGAACTGACCGTTGCCTGCGCGAAGGCACTTCTCGAAAAAGCCCCCGAATACGATGTGCTTATCACAGCCGAAGCGAAAGGCATTCCGCTCGCTCATGAAATGGCAAGACAGCACGGCGACGAAAAATACATTGTCGCGCGCAAGGGCAAGAAGCTCTACATGACCGATGTTTTCGGCGTAGAGGTACACTCGATAACCACAATGGCAACACAGCATCTTTTCATTGACGGCAAGGATGCCGAACTGATGAAAGGCAAACGCGTGCTGATTATAGACGACGTAATCTCGACCGGTCAGTCGCTCAGCGCAATCGAGAAGCTGGTTGAAAAAGCGGGCGGCAACATCATCGGACGCATGGCGATTCTCGCCGAAGGCGACGCACAGGAACGCCCCGACATAACATATCTTGAAAAGCTGCCGCTCTTCAATGCCGAAGGCGAAATCATCGGCTGATTTTTATGGAAGCCATCGACATAATCAGACAAAGCGGGCTTGTTCCGACCGTTTCGGCAGCTAAAACCGACAGAATTCTGCCCGTTCTCGGAGCGCTGCTCAGCGGCGGTCTGTCGGCGGCGGAGATCGATTTTCACGCCGAATCGGCAGCCGACTGCCTTAAAATCGGCTGCATGAAATTTCCGGATATGATGATAGGCGCATGCGGTATCCTGACAGGGGAAGACGCAAAAACCGCGGCAGACGCGGGCGCGCGCTTCATAGTCAGCCCCGGATTTTCGGACGAAATAGAGAAAATATGCGAGGACTGCCGCATCCCGTACATTCCGGGATGTGTCACCCCGACCGAAATCATGAACGCGAGGTCAAGGGGAATCGAACTCGTAAACTTTTTCCCCGCCGAAAATTTCGGCGGTGTCGGAAGCCTTAAGGCACTGTCCGCCGTATTTCCGACAATGTCGTTTATGCCGTCGGGCGGCATCGATATGACAAATCTTGCCGATTACCTCTCGCTTCCGAGAGTTGCCGCCTGCGCCGGCTCGTTTATGATGAGCGACTCGCTCGATAAGGTCGCCGAAATCTGTATGCGGGCTGCGGAAACGGTGGAAAAATACAGATAAACTTTACGATTTTCATTTTGAGATAATACAGTGAGTAGCATGGAAAAAGTCAGAATCGGTGTCATAGGCATCGGAAATATGGGTTCGGCGCACGCCGCGAATCTTTACCGCGGCAAAATAGAATACGGAAGTCTTGCCGCCGTCTGCGACATATCGGCGGAGCGCCTTTCGTGGGCGGAGAGTGAATTTCCGGATGTCCGCCGCTTTTCGGATTATAAAGAGCTGATAAATTCTGGATGTGTCGATGCCGTTGTCATCGCCACTCCGCATTATTTTCATCCTCCGATTGCGGTTTACGCATTCGAACACGGTCTGCATGTGCTGACCGAAAAGCCTGCCGGTGTGAACCGCAGCGCGGTCCTTCGGATGAACGAGGCTGCCGCAAAATCGGGAAAGCGATTCGGGATAATGTTCAATCAGCGCACCGATCCGCTCTTTATACGCGCAAAACAGCTTGTTTCGGACGGCGTTCTCGGCAGCCCGAAGCGGCTGACATGGATAATCACAAACTGGTACCGCACGCAAAGCTATTATGACAGCGGCTCGTGGAGGGGCAGTTTTTGGGGAGAGGGCGGCGGCGTTCTTCTTAATCAGGCGCCCCACAATCTCGACATTATGCAGTGGATTTTCGGTATGCCGAACAGAGTTTACGCCGTCTGCGACGAGGGACTTTACCATAACATCGAGGTCGAAGACCGCGCGACACTCATAATGAACTACGAAAACGGCGCCGAAGCGCAGTTTATAACCACGACAGGCGAATATCCCGGCACAAACCGCCTTGAAATTGTCGGCGACAGAGGAAAGCTCGTTATAGAATCGGGCAAACTGACTCTTTATTCTCTCGGCTTTTCCGAGAGCGAATACCGATTTTCGAGCGATCGCGCCTCCTGCGGAGAGAAGCCCGAAATAACCGTTTTCGGCTATGACGGCGTACAGGTCGACGGACACGCCGCCGTGCTGTCGGCGTTTGCCGACGCCGTTCTTCACGGCGGAACGCTTGTTGCCGAGGGGGACGAGGGGATAAATATGCTCACCCTCGCGAACGCCGCCTATCTCTCGTCATGGACGAAAAAAGCGGTCGATTTGCCTATGGACGACGCACTTTTCGACCGTCTGCACGGTGAAAAGGTCGGGCAGTCGAAGAAAAGGGCAGCGGAAAAGCGGAAAAGCGAATCCGAAAGTCAGAAATCGGAAGCCGACGGCAGCACAAACAGCCGCTGGAAGGTAAACTGGTGATTTTCTTACACGAAATATGAAAGCCTCGGGGAGATACCCCGAGGCCTTTTTCGATATGAGCGATACAGATTATATTATGTGCTTTTCGACGATTTTCCCGACACTCGCGGGAATTTCGGATTTTATTCGTTCAAGCTCACCGTCGAATATTTCCTTTTTCTCCGCATCACCTGTCATATAATAGGCAGCAAGCACGGCTGCGGCGGCCGAGAATCGGTCGGGCAGCGGAAAATCCGAGCCGAAAGTCAGCGGACTTTCGTAATCGGCATCGGTTTCGTCGGAGGCGTATTCGAGCGCAAGCGGCATAAGCGATTTCACCGCCGCATCGAGCATCACCGCGGATTTCATTTTGACGGCATTTGTGTCCGCTTTATCGGCGGTCGGCTCAAACAATCCGAGTCCATCGCATATTTTCAGGACATCTCCGCATTTTTTTCGGTTCATATCCTACCCTTACGCCACCGCGATGTCGAGAAGGACTATTTCTTTCGGATAAACGATTTTCGCTCCGTAAAGATGAAGTCCCTTGAGCGCATCGGCAAATCTCTTTTCGGGGCGGTATGCCTCGACAAAATTCACCTGATCGGCATAAGCTATCGCTCTTCTCGTACGCGCGAAGCATTTGAAGCTGCCGCTCTCGTCCTTTCTGATGTTGTTCGACACATAAATATCGAATCCCACAAACGAGCCGATATATCCGTTGGTCATCGACTCCGAGTTGTCGGTTGACTGAAGAATTTTCGATTTCAGTATAATCGCGGCAACCGCGGGCGATACCTCGAGAACGGTCGGCGTGTTGCTGTTGACATTGCTTAAAAGCAGCTTTTCACGCGCCGATATCAGAAGATCGACAACATCTTCATAGGTCGCGCCGGTTATCTTTATCGTGTTGTCGGAGGATACATCGCCGTACAACCCGTAGATGTACGAGTCTGCCTCATCGGCAATCGCGCTTGCCGCCTCCGACATCGCCGCTCTCAGAAGATTGACATTCGCCTGCGTCTTGTCGACATCGTCAACCTGAAAATTAAAGGCTTTCGCGCGGTCAATCGTCAGCATAACCGAACTGTCGTCAAGCGTCTGCGGCGAGTTCATATCGCTGTTTTTGGTGTAATCGAAAACTTTTACCGTTCCTATCGAGTTTATTTTCACTCTATCGCCCGCATTTTTGATTTCGCCCTCGAAGAGTCGATTGCAGTTTCTGACAGCTATATACTGTTTGTCAAGTTCTTTTGCGAGCGTTTCGCTCCATACCGTGGGTATAAAATTTGAAATTGCCATTCTTTTTTTCTCCTTTTCGTTTCATAAATTTGATTTTTTTCGTTTTTATAATTTGCCTTTTGCAAGACTTTTCATAACCGCCTTGTACTGCCTTTTGACCTCTTTCGCGCTCATCGCCCGAATCTGATCGATTGAAAAGAGCCTCTCCGGCGGCGGCTGACTGACAGCTCCGCTTGTCCGCACAGCCGACTTTATGAGCTTTTCGGCGGCCTTTTCGCTCTCGATTTCAAGACGGCGGGCATAGAGAGCATAAGCGGCCGCGAGCGGTATCCCCTCATCTTTCGCCTCTTTCAGCACGGCATCGGGAATTTCGTCAATCGCTACTTTCGGGTAGAGTTCACCGAAGATTTTCTTCTCCCGAGTCTGCCGTTTGATGTCATCGATGACGGCCGAAAGCTGCCTGATTTTCTCACGGCACGCCTCAAGCTCCGTTTTATCCCCGTCGTGATCTTGATTTTCCCGATTTTGCGCTTCGGACCTGTCTTTACGCTCATCCGCACTGCCCTCCTTTATTGAATTTTGTGTGCTGCCGCCCGACGATTGTACGGCGGCTTCGGATGTGTTATCCATTCGTCATTTCTCCTTTCGGTTTGCTTTCGGTATCCGACCTTCCGCCGCTTTTCCGCATCAGTCTTTCCTTTCCTTTTATCACCCCGTCGGGGAGAAATTCGAGATATTCGTCAAATGTTATATGACCGCCCTCGAGAAGAGAGCCGAGCGTCGAAAGCATAAGCGATGACGAAAATCTGCGGCTCGAACCGGTTTCGACTTTTGCGGAGAGGCTTCGCATATCGAGAGAGCCGAGATCGACATTCCCGATTTCGCCGCCCGAACTCAGATACCTGACGGAGCCCGGCAGATATTCTTTCATCATATCGGCGAAAATCAGCGCGAGAGAGCCGACCGCCGAATAAAAATTCGATCTTACCCGTTCGAGCGGAAGATCGGACGATTCCCTGAGCGCGAGAATCGCCGATGTGTTTGTCGGATCGACCTCGCCGAGCGCCGCCTCGGTCGCCCCCTCAAGCTCTTTTGTATAGGTTATCACCCTGTCGATAATCTCGATATAGCCGTCCTGCATCTGACCTGTACCGACCGTCGCGACAGCCCCCGATACATCTCCGCCCGACATGACACCGATTGCCTCGCCGACCTCGTTGCTCCATTCCGGGATGAGCCGCTTGTCGTATATCACCTTCGAGAAGGCGGTGTCAACCATGTGTTTCATCTCCATCGCGAAAGCCTTGTTGACATATTTCTGATTGCCTATCATCTCGCTTATCGGCGAACTGCCGTGCAGACAGTGTTTTGTCGGCTCCCAGTTGAAAAATGCCACCGGATAATATCTGAGATTTGTGCGTTCGTCGGCTATTATGACCTTTTCGGTGCATTTGATAAATCTGACATATCCGTTTTCGTCACGACTGAATTTTATAAGATAGGTCGCCTTGTCGGCCTCCTCATCGCCGTTTTCGCAAATGTCCTGACCGTACCCCCCGTCGCCGTCGGCGATTATCATCGAAATCTCGGCATCCGGGAGTCCGTGTGATGCCGCCTCGCGGCGCAGTTTCGATACCGGGCTGCGTCCCGCAAGCATGATGTAGTCCTGCGACTGAATATCGGAGCTGTTCATGTCGGCGGCGAAAAATTCGGTGTTGTCGACTGTCTCCGCCGATATTCCCGCGCCCGCTCCGCTGTCCGAATCAAACCAGCAGTAGATTATTCCGTCGCCGGTTATGACCGCATCGGTGAGCGCGTCCCTGAAGATTTTTTCCATTCCGAGCCGCTCCCATCTGTCGGCAACCGCCTTCGAGAGCGAATCGAGATTTGCGTAGGCTCTGCGTTTCGCGCCGCTGTCGTCACGGCAGGCAAGCAGGGCATCATCATAGACCACCGACATGCTGTAACTCATGACCGAACTTACAAGATATGACGAAATGCGCCTTATAAGATTGAATACCGGTGTCGGCAGCCCCTCGCTGTCGACCGAACTCCACTGATCGCCTCTGTAAAACCGTTCGTTTTCGGCGGCTCTTTCGTAAAGTCCGATACGGCTCTTGAACTCTTTTCCGCATTCGTATGACCTTTTGGCGGCGTCAAGCTCTTCTTTTTGTTGTCTGTTCAAACTTTTTTCTTTCTCCTTTCGCTTTGATTTGCCGATTTGCCGCGCTGCGATCCGGAATTTCGCGGCATCATTTCCTTATCCGTAATCGGCGATTGATTTAAGGTATCCGCCGCGCCCCGCCGCTCTGCCCGAACCCCCGAAATGCATAAGCGGATAAAAACGGTCGTCTGCTCTTTCGGAGGCGCCGATGCAGGACATCAGCCCGTACCTTAATGCCTCGGGTGCGTGGGTTATCGAGTGCGGCTCTCCCGCAACATCTTCGGGACGCCCCTTGTCATGGCAGAGGGCGGGCAGACATCTTATAAGCTCTCCGCAGGTCGAAAAGATCCGCAGACCGGGCGTTCCCGTGTCATCGTCGGCAAGATATTCGCGCAGATTCCGCCAGCCGATTATTCTGCGGTCGTCGGCTCTTATAAGCGGCGGAAGATTTCTGTTTTCGCTCATGATCGACACTCCGCTTTTTCCGCTGTCCTGCCGCCTGTTCCATAAATCGGGAGAGGCGGCAATGTAGCGCAGACGGTCGCCGCGGTTTTCTCTGACGATTGCGTCGGCGGCGGCAGAGAGAGTAAGTCCCGATTTGCAGTATTCTCTGTAAACATAGACTTTTCCGTCAAAATCGACGGCAAACCATAGCACGGCAAGCATATCGAATCCGTAATCGACCGCCGCGAATCTGTCCCAGTCGGGATCGGGTTCAAACGGATCACAGACATGCCGCCCTCTGCAAAATTCGGTAAAATACTGTCCCTCGAAAACATTCCAGTCGCCGTCGAGCCACGCTCTCCGCAGACCGTCGGGCAGCGATTTCAGCGCATCGATATATTCGGTGTCGCTTTCGGTCAGCGCCTTGTTATCGTAAACGCGTGCGGGAATGAAACAATAATCGGTCGGTTTTTCGCCGTCATTGTAAACGCGGTCGATAAAAAGGCGCTTGACCCATGCGTGTCCGACACCGCCGGGATTGCAGGTGAGATACATGCGTTTGGGGAAGCTGTTGGCACCTCTCAGACAGGCCTTAAGTGTTGTAAACTGATATTCGGTCAGCTGCGTTGCCTCGTCGAGTGCTATTATGTCAAACTCCTGCCCCTGATAGCGCAGTACATCACGCTCCGCATCCATGTAGCCGAGCTGCAGACGGGAGGTGTTCGGGAAAACGAAACATTTTTCGAGTTCGCGGTAGACGACCGCGCCGCCGAGTTCTTTCTGCAGCGGGCCGATATGATTTTCGCGAAGTTCGGGATAGCTTCTCCTTATCAGAAGCAGCCTTATTCCGGGATAGTGAAAAGCGAGAAGTATCAGCTTGCGCCGCAGCGCCCATGATTTGCCGCCTCCGCGCGCGCCTCCGTAGGCGGTATAGCGTGTGCGCGACTCGAAAAAGAGCTTCTGCTTTTCGTTCGGAACTCCCGAAAGCCTGATTTCTCCGCCCGCCCCGATTTTTCCGCTTCGCTTATTCACCGTCGGACGCGGGATCATGCTCGCAGACGATTTTCAGAGTCCCGCCGTCAAATCCGCAGATTGAATTTGTCAGCCCCGCGAGATAGTTCATATTCGCCGCGCTGTTCGGGAACTTGTTGTTGAGCGCCTCGTCGATAAAGGTCGACTGCGCTATGTCGAACATCAGCGGATAGCTCTCGCCGAGAGAGGCAAATTCTTTTCTCGAAATCAGGCAGAATCTGCAAAATCCCGCGGCGTTCGGCAGACGCTTTTGCTTTTCGTTTTCATAACAGTGCTTTATATAGCTTTTCAGCTTTCGCCTGAACATAGCCTCGGATGTTATCGATCTGCCGTCCGATTCTCTTTTTGCGAAAAGCATCTCCGCGTCGCCGTCGGCGGCGGTCCCGGTGTCTGCTTCGATTTCGGTGTTTTCGGTGTTTTCTCCGTTTTTTCGGTTATTTTTGATTTTTTCCGTTTTTCCGTTCCTCCTTTCGGCTTTTTTCGGATCGCAAGCGCATTATAACAGCCGCCGACTGCAACAACAGTTGCAAAGCGTACGGAGTCAAAAACTTTTTTGTTTTATTTTCCGCCGCGTTCTTACACCGAACATCAATAAATTGTTGACAAAACGAAATATCGTGATATAATAAATAATAGATATAACCCTGCCGCAGCAGACTGCGGATAAAACAGTATAAAGACAAAATCCCGACAAAGGAGCCGCCGTGAACAGACAGCCGCTTGCCGATATTATGCGCCCGAAAAATCTTGACGAAATGGTCGGACAGACACACCTTTTCGGCAAAAACGGGGTAATTCGGCGTATGACAGAACAAAATTACCTCCCGAATATGATTTTCGCCGGCCCTCCGGGTACCGGCAAGACAACCGCCGCAAAAATTCTCGCCGAAAATTCGGGAATGACCATACATTCGCTGAATGCGACAACCGCATCGCTTGCCGACGTGAAAGAGGTCTGCGCCGAAACATCGACCGTAATGGGCTCGGGCGGAATCGTTCTCTATCTTGACGAAATACAGTATTTCAACAAGAAACAGCAGCAGTCGCTGCTCTCCTTTATCGAAGACGGAAGAATAACCCTCATCGCGTCGACAACCGAAAATCCCTATATGTATGTTTACAGCGCGATTGTTTCGCGTTCGGCGGTGTTTACCTTCAAGGCGGTAAGCGCCGATGAAATGATGCCCGTGCTTGTACGCGGACTCGATATTCTTAACCGGGAAAGCGGCTCGGATAAAAAAGCGTCCGACGATATATTAAAGGAAATCGCGGGACTTGCGTCGGGCGATGTACGCCGCGCGCTCGGACTGCTCGAAAACTGCTATATATCGTCAGACGGTGAAATCACGAAAGAATCGGTCGAACGCCTCTGCGAAAACAATGTCGGAAATTTCGACAAGGACGGTACGGTCCACTACGACCTGCTCTCCTGCCTGCAAAAATCGATTCGCGGAAGCGATCCGGATGCCACTCTCTTTTATCTCGCCCGCATACTCGAGGGCGGCGATCTGCTCGGTGCCTGCCGCCGTCTGCGTGTAATCGCCTCCGAAGACGTGGCGCTTGCCTATCCGCTCGCCGCCGCCGTTACCGAATCCTGTGTTCAGTCGGCGCTCGCGGTGGGTATGCCCGAGGCGACTCTGCCGCTGTCAAACGCGGCCGTTCTGCTCGCGACATCTCCGAAATCAAACAGTGCCTGCATCGGATATGACCGTGCCGCCGCCGATTTCAAGGCAGGGCTCGGACAGAACATACCGAAGCATCTCAGAGCATACACAAATTACGACGGTTATGTCTATCCGCATAATTTTCCCGATCACTATGTAAAGCAGCAGTATCTGCCCGACGATCTTGTCGGCAAAAAATATTATGTTCCCGGCAGCAACAAAAATGAGCAGGCAGCCGATGAATACTGGTCAAAAATAAAGAAAAAAGCGGACGGCAGACAGCCGTGACCGCACATCGAAAGGAATTTAACAATATGAGCGAAGAAAACCGCGAACTGTCGGTAAATCCGGCAGAGGAAACACAGCCGATTGAAGATACCGCAGCGCCTGCCGAAAATAAGCCCGAAAAAAAAGCGAAAGAGAAAAAGTTCAAAGAAGGCAGACGGATCAAATCACTGCCTCCGCTTACCGTTCTCACGCCTTTTATAATGAAAAAGCGCAATGACGCGCTTAACTATTATTCCGACTCGATTCAGATAGATGCCGCAGAGGCGTATATCGCGAAAAAGCGTGCCGAAGGATACACGGGATTCGGACTTATGCATGTTTTCCTCGCGGCATACGTCCGCACGGTAGCCGAAAAGCCGGGAATCAACCGCTTTATCCGCGGCCAGCGCATTTATGCGCGCAACAATATCGAAATCTGCCTCACCATAAAGAAAGAGATGAGTGCGAACTCGCCCGATGTCGTTGTCAAATTTTTCCCGAAGGCCGACGCAACCGCGATTGACATATACAACGAGGTCAACTCGGCGATTGAGGCGAGCCGTGCGACCGATGACAGCGATTTCGAGGGACTTATGAACTTCCTCGTCAAACTGCCGACCGGCATACTCAGAACAACGATAAGCATTCTCACCCTGCTCGACTATTACAGACTGCTGCCGAGGTCGCTCACAAAGCTCTCTCCCTTCCACGGAAGCTATTTCATAACATCGATGGGCTCGCTCGGAATAAAGCCGATTTATCACCATATCTATAATTTCGGAAATGTTCCGGTATTTACCTCAATCGGCACAAAATACAAGGAAAATTATCTTAAAAACGACGGAACGGTTGAAACACGCCGTATGGTCGATTTCAAGGTGGTAACCGATGAGCGTATCTGCGACGGATTCTACTACGCGTCGACCTTCAAGTCGATGATGTTCTATGTCAAACATCCCGATCTGCTCGACAATCCCCCGGCAAAAGTCGTTGCCGACGTCGACTGAAAAGAAAATCACCCGCTGCCGCTCTGCGGCAACGGGTGATTTTCACGCGTTTATTTGATTTTTACGGCAGGTCAGCAGCCGAAGAATCTGTAAAGTTCGGGCATGCCTGTGCCGATTCTGTCTTTAACCGATAATACGGCGGCGGCGGCCATGCCGCGCGCGGTCTTTCCGAGCTCGTCAATATCAACCGCTCCGTCCGACTGAAGCCATGCGATATACATAGACGAAGTTCCGGTCGCGAGATTTGTCAGTATTTCCGACAGAAGCTGTCTGTCGTGCTCGCTTGAAATGCGATTGCTGTTTTCGACATTCTCGTAAACATATTCTCTGAACGCATCGCTCACCTTGTTCATAAAATAGGTGTATGCGCCCGATTTTACGAAATAACGGACAAATTCGAGATTTGCCGAAATCGTGCGGTTAAGACCGTCGAAAAACGCATCCGCGGTTCCCTTGCTCTCCGGCTCGTGTACGAATGCCATCGTTGTGGCTACGAGATTGTCCTCGAACTCTTTTATAACATCCTGAATGCCGTTATAGTGCAGATAGAATGTTTTGCGGTCGATGTCGGCCGCTTCGGCAATCTCGGTTATGGTAACCTTTTCGATGTCCTTGTTCTCCATCGCTCCGAAAAGAGCGGTGAGAATTGCGCGTTTGGTGCGTATCGTGCGGCGGTCGACTCTTCTTCTCTTTCCCGTCTTGCTCACTGTCCATTTTGTTTCGCTGTCATATTTTTTCATAAACTATCTCCGTTTCCGAACATTTATGTTATCGGCACTGCGAACCGTGAAAAAATGACCGCATATCCGAGAAAAGCAATATGCGGACATTCGATTTAATTTCATTTTATTTTTACATTTTAATCATAGAATTCGCAAACCCTGTCTATTATAATACACAGGTGTGAAAAAGTCAACAATTAACCGTCAATATTACAAATATTCTTATAACTTTTATTTTATTTTCCGATTTTCATCAACAGTTACGAAAGGATCTTCCGAAAAATGCTATCACTGAAAAAGATCGTAAAAAGGTATACCGCCGGCGACAGCACCGTAGAGGCGCTCAAAGGTGTGAGCCTTGAATTCCGCAAGAGCGAATTTGTTTCCGTTCTCGGACCGTCCGGATGCGGAAAAACAACCCTTCTGAATATAATCGGAGGGCTCGACCGCTATGACGACGGCGACCTTGCCATCAAGGGCAGATCGACAAAATATTACGGCGATGCCGATTGGGACAGCTACCGAAATCACTCGATAGGCTTCGTTTTCCAGTCGTACAATCTGATTCCGCACCAGAGCGTGCTTTCGAATGTCGAACTCGCGCTCACCCTGTCGGGCGTTCCGAAATCCGAACGCAGAAAACGCGCCGCCGAGGCGCTCGAAAAAGTCGGACTCGGCGATCAGCTCAAAAAGAAGCCGAGCCAGCTGTCGGGCGGACAGATGCAGCGTGTCGCGATTGCCCGCGCTCTCGTGAACGATCCCGAAATTCTGCTTGCCGATGAGCCGACAGGCGCGCTCGACAGCGCGACATCGATTCAGGTCATGGAAATTCTCAAATCGATTTCCGAAGACCGCCTGATAATAATGGTCACCCACAACCCCGAACTCGCCGAAAAATATTCGACGAGAATAATAAAACTGTCAGACGGCAATGTCGTCGGCGACAGCAATCCGCTCACCGAAGAAGAGCTTGCGGCAGCCGCCGCCGAATCGGAGAGCGAAAATCCGAAAAAAGCGAAGAAAATCGGCAGAAAAGCCGAAAAACCGAAAGAAAAGCGCAGAACATCGATGTCTTTTTTCACCGCGCTCGCACTTTCGACAAACAACCTTATGACAAAGAAAGGCAGAACGTTCCTGACATCCTTCGCAGGCTCAATCGGAATAATCGGAATCGCGCTTATCCTCGCCCTCTCTAACGGCATACAGCTTTATATCGACAAAGTACAGGAGGATACCCTCTCAAATTATCCGATTTCGATTACGGCACAGACGGTCGACTATACGTCGATGGTCGAATCGATGATGGGAAGCAATGCCGAGAATGCCGATCACGAGCTTGACGCGGTATATTCGAATTCGGTAATGTTCGAGATGATGAATGTCATGATTTCGGAGGTGCAGACAAACAACCTCACCGATTTCAAAAAATATCTCGACTCGAAAGAGGACGCGCTGAGAGCCGACGGCAAAATCTCGGACATTCAGTACAGCTACGATATAAATCTGAACATCTATTCGGCGGATACCGAAAACGGCGTGACAAAGCTCGGAATGGATGTCTTTTACGAAACAATCTACGGCAAAAGCACCTATGAGCAGATGAAGAATATGTCATCGCTCGGCGGCTCGTCATTCTCGCTCTTCTCGCAGATTATCGACAACAGCGAGCTGATTTCCTCGCAGTATGACGTGGTCGCGGGCAGAATGCCGACCGCCTACAACGAAGTTGTGCTTGTTCTCGACAAGAACAACGAAATCTCGGATATGGCGCTCTACGCGCTCGGTCTCAAAGACAGAAGCGAACTTGCCGACATAATGGAGGCGGCGCTGAAAGGCGAGACATTCGAAACAAAGAGAACGGTGTTCGGTTACGGGGAACTGCTTGACACGAGCTTCAAACTCGTATTGCAGAGCAGTCTTTACAGCAAAGAAAGCGACGGAAATTGGAAATATGTCGGCGATGACGAGACCGCGATGAAGAGCATAATCGACGGCGGCACCGACCTCCGTATCGTCGGAATAATCCGCCCGAACGAAGACGCGGTCGCCTCCTCGATAACAGGCTCGATAGGCTATACCGCCGCACTGACCGAATATATCATAAACGAAACAAACAAGAGCGAAATCGTGCTCGAACAGAAATCGACACCCGATACCGATGTGTTAAGCGGCCTGAAATTTGCCGATGACAGCTATATCGAGCCGACCGCCCCCGAAAAAGCCGCATCGATAAAGGAATATTTCGGCAGTCTGTCGAACGCCGACAAAACGCCGATAATTTATAAAATTCTGACAGCCGCCGAAATCGAAAAAGCGGCAAACGAGCAAATTTCGTCGATGAGCCCCGAGGAGCTGAGAGCCGCCGCCGCAAAGGCGGTTGCCGAAAGCATGGGAGTTGATGAAACGACCGCCGCGGGCTATCTCGCATCGATGACCGACGATGAGATAAAATCGAGCGTTGCCGCAATCATCTCCGAAAAAATAAAGGACAGCGTAACCGAATCGACGACCGCCGCTCTCTCACAGCTGTCGGCGGACCAGCTTGCGGCATATTTCGAAAACTATCTGTCAACCCTCGATGATGACGGCATGGCATCTCTCTACGACAGCTATATGCCTGCGGTTATCTCAAGCTCGACATACGACGCGAATATGTCGGCGTTCGGAGTCTGCGACCTCGACAGCCCGTCGACGATAAGCATCTACCCCACCGATTTCAAATCGAAAGACGAAATCAAAGAACTGATTTCGGATTACAACGACTCGGTCGGGGAAAACGACCGCATAACCTATACCGACTATGTCGCAATCCTCATGTCGTCGGTATCGACGATTATAAATTTCGTCTCATACGCGCTCATAGCCTTCGTATCGATTTCGCTTGTCGTATCCTCGATAATGATCGGAATCATCACCTATATCTCGGTGCTCGAACGCACCAAAGAAATCGGCATACTGCGTGCGATAGGCGCGTCAAAGCGTGATATTTCACGCGTATTCAACGCCGAAACATTTATAGTCGGACTTGCCGCCGGCGTAATCGGAATCGGCGTGAGCCTGCTCTTATGCCTGCCCGTAAATCTCATAATAGGCTCGCTGTCGGGAGTCAACAACATCGCCTCCCTGCCTCCCGTCGGAGCGGCGATACTCATCGCGATAAGCGTCGGGCTCACCCTCATCGCGGGACTTATTCCGGCAAGAATCGCCGCGCGCAAAGATCCGGTAATCGCACTGCGCAGCGAGTAATCGCCGCGAGTAATCGCCGCGAATAATCGCCGCGAGTAATCGCCGCGAGTAATCACAGCGAACAATCACATATAATATAAAAACTCCGTCGTTGACGAAATGTCTGCGACGGAGTTTTTCGGTTATTTTAATACGGTTCCGCGATTTTCGGTTTCGAGTTCGGAAAGGGCATCTTCGAGAGCCGGGAGCGACTCTATGCGGCAGACTCTGTCACGGAATTCGGCGGCTCCCCTCATTCCCCTCACATACCACATAAGATGTTTTCTTCCCTCGTGAACGGCGGTATACTCGCCCTTTTCGGCGGCGAGCAGCCTTATATGTTCGGCGGCAATCGATATGCGCTCTCCGACATCGGGGAGCGTGTACCTCTCACCCGCGAGAGCTGCCGCAAGCTCATCGAAAATCCACGGTCTGCCTATCGCGCCCTGACCTATCATCAGCCCGTCGACACCCGTGTCAATCATCTTTTTCGCGCTTTCGGCATCAGAGATTCCGCCGTTGCCTATCACGAATATGCTTTTTCCGGTTTTTTCTACCGCGCCTTTCACGGCGGCTATCGTTTCGTAATCAATCGGCGGAGAGTAGAACTGTTCTCTCGTTCTTCCGTGAACTGTTATCACCGAAACGCCGCCCTCTGCGGCGGCGGCCGCACATTCGAGCGCGTTTATATGTCCGCTGTCCCAGCCCGTGCGCATTTTCACGCCTATCGGCAGAGGACAGCTCTTTTTTACCGCCGACACGATTTCGTAAATTCTGTCGGGATTTTTCATCAGCGCCGATCCGTCGCCGCTGCCCGCAATCTTCTTCACGGGACAGCCCATGTTTATATCGATCATATCGGGCGCGCATTTTGCGGACGTGTCGGCACCGACATAATCGCCGGACGCAAGCCTTGCCGCCGCCTCCGCCATTATTTCGGGATCGCTGCCGAAAATCTGTATGCCGACTCTGCCCTCTCCGCCGAGCAGAGCGAGAGATGCCGTCTTTCTGTCGCCGTAGTGTATCGCCTTTGCCGAAATCATTTCGGTAAAAGAAAAAGAGGCGCCGAAGCGATGACAGATTACGCGGAACGCGTGATCGGTTATCCCCGCCATAGGCGCAAGAATGAGCGGAATACCGCCTTTGTCCTCCGATTTTTCGGAGAATAATCTTTTTATTTCGTTATGCGAACCGTTCAAATCGGCATAACCTCCGAAAAATCAGAAATTTCGGACAAAATCCGACAAAAAAATTTTGAAACCGAGTCTGTAAGCCGGGTTCTGTCTTGCACCGTCATCTATCTTGCTTTTGCGTTGCCGCAAAAGTCTTTGCCCCCCCGAAAATTCCGTCGGGTCAAACGTCGGCAGAGCCGATTTCGGGGCGTTGCTTCGGATAGGGTTTACACTTGCGATACATTACTGCATCGCCGGTGAGCTCTTACCTCGCCTTTTCATCCTTACCGCGGCGAAAAGACCGCGGCGGTTATTTTCTGTTGCACTTTCCCGGGGATCACTCCCGGCGGACGTTATCCGTTATCCCGACCCTTTGAAGCCCGGACTTTCCTCACGATAATACCTTACGGCAACATATCGCGCGACGGTACGGCTCGGTTTCGCGGGTATTATACCGCAGTTTTGCCCGTTTGTCAATAACACCCCGTCATTTTTGCCCGTTTTATGTAAATTCGGCGTAAAATCACTCTTTTTCCCGCCGATGTCGCGAAATATTAAGAAAAGAGTTTTGCGATATTCACAGAATATTCACAAGGGAGGTGTAAAATGTTTAGGTTAAAAGCGGCGTCGGACATTTTTCCGAAAATGCTTTCCGCGCTATGTTTTCCGAAAGGATCAGATCAGTTTTGAAAAAGCTTACAAACTCGGTAAAAAAACTTTTGTCGATTACCTTTATCAGATACGGGCTGTCATCTCTCGCCGCATTCGCGGTAAACTATATAATTCTGCTTCTGCTCGAACATCTGCTTGAAGATCTGCCCGCGAACCTCGAAATCGCCGCCACCGCAGGCTGGATCGTATCGTCAAATATGAACTTCTTCGTAAACCGCAGATTCGTTTTCAACGACAACGGCAAAATCGGGCCCGAATACGCGAAATACTACACCGTGGCGATTCCGGTGTTTCTCATAAAAAATCTCGGACTTCTCGAAATTCTCGTCAGACTCGTACATATCCCGACCGAAATCGCAAGTCCGCTTGCCGAAACGATTATGTTCATTCTGACATATTTCTTCCAGAAAGCGCTTGTTTTCGGCAAGAAAAAGCAGAAAGAAGCCGATACGGACAGCGACACCGATATTTAATCAAAGGAGCGGATAACAATGAACCGAAAAACGAAAAAACCGCTTCATGCCGCGGTTATAATCGCGATAGATCTTCTGCTGACCGCATCTCTGCTGCTCCCGTTCTGCTATTTTCATCACGTGAAAAAGCTGTGGGGACTTGACCGCCCGACAACCGACACCGACAGCGTCAATCAGGACTTCACCAAACCGATAAAAACGACGACGAAAACGCCGTCAACATCGACGGCGCCGATAACAGGCACGCCGTCAACAGGCTCCGCCGACATAACGACAGCCGAAAAGCCGATAACGCCCTCTTATGACACATCGGGCGATTTCGGCGAAAAATTCGGCATGCTGTTTTCATCCGACGACAGCATAACGGTTACCGATGACAGCTACAAGAGCCATGATATATATATGAAGCTGACCTCGTTTGACGGAACGCTCAGACAGGCATACTATCAGGGCGGCGCGGTTTCAAGCGAACATGTCGTTTACTATGTTATCGACGTTTATGTGAGAAATGTGGAGAATTTCTACACATCTTATACAAAAGGCTATCTCGACATCGAAGACCTTGTCGACATCGATACCGCAGGAAACAAAATCGTCAACACGATCGCGGCGATAAGCGGCGACCTCTACTACGGTTACGACAAATCGAAAAAGGTCATCGTCCGCAACGGAAACATCATCAGAAAATCAAGTTATATCACCGAGGACATCTGTGTTCTCTACTGGGACGGCAGTATGGAAACGGTATCGCCGAAAAACTACGACTGGGATGAGATTGCCGCCAAGGGCCCGTATCAGATCTGGAGCTTCGGCCCCGCGCTGATGGACGGGAACGGCAACGCGCTCACCGATATAGATTCAAGCCTCTGGCGATGGAATCCGCGTGCCGCAATCGGCTGTGTGGAGCCCGGCCACTATGTGCTCGCGGTCGTCAACGGATACCGAAACAACGGTGAAAAAGCGTCGCACGGCGTCGGAGTCAATCTCGATGTCCTCGCGCAGATTATGGAGGAGGCGGGCTGCCAATCGGCGTACAACCTTGACGGCGGCGCGTCTACCTACGGCTGGTACCGCGGCGACCTGCTTGTAAAGGTCGCGAACGCCAACGGCTCCGAACGCCATATCAGCGATATAATCTGCATCGGCGAAATTGTCGGAACTACCGACTGACAATCTTAAAGAAAGGGGAGCGGTTTGCGGCGGAAAGAGCCGTAAATTTGCATCTGCAATGAAATTTTTTCGCGGAATTTATTATACACTCGCTCATTTTCTTGTCGCGATTTCACTCACCATGCTGACATTCTACATAACCGACAGATTCAACCCGACAATGGCGTTTATCGACCATGAGATGACAAAATCGCTTATGACCGTTTTCTCGTGGATTATCATTTTCGAATGTTCGATAATACTCGTCAAATTCATCTGCGACGGCAGATATGCGCTCTCGATATTCCCCACTCTCGCGATAATCGCCGCAGTCGCGATTCTCTGCTTTATTTTCGCCGATCTGACCGATCCGTCAAAGATTCTCTTTACCAAAAAAGCGATTAAGGCGGCAGTCGCATTCGAGGCCGTATCCGGACTCGCGTCTGCTGTCACGATAATCTGCTTTATGCGCAAAATCGCCTATTCGAGATTTAATTCGGAAAACAAGAAAACACCGATTAAAGATTAACAGACAACAAAGGAGGCTTTTTTATGCCCGACAGCGAATTTGAAACAAATCAGGACACAAATCTTCAGAACAAGCCCGAAGAAAACACTCC
Organism: bacterium; assembly: GCA_963628435.1. Taxonomy (GTDB): domain Bacteria; phylum Bacillota; class Clostridia; order Oscillospirales; family CAG-272; genus CAKSQF01. The sequence continues at coordinate 68,655 of CAVGEY010000003.1, read as the reverse complement.
CGAACAGCCCGCGGCCGTAAATAATGCCGCCGAATGCCCGACAGACGATGCAAAACCGAAAAAGAAAACCCGCAAAGTCGTATGGGCATTAAAAGCATTCGGATATTTCGGCATCTACTTCGGAATAACTCTCGCGGTCAATTTCGCCGCCGAATTTGTCATCGCACTCGGCTATGTTATAAACAGCGGCGAACTCGACATCGACGGCCTTATGAATTATGTCATCGACAGGATTTATTCGAACGCGATGACGATAACGATCATCTCGGATATTTTTGTCGCCGCCGTATTCGCGCTCTTTATCCTGCTTACCAAACGCTCTCCCGCACGAGAGGACAACAGAGGACTGTTCAACAAAATATCGCTCGGCTCGGTTTTCACCTGCTTTTTCATGGGACTCTGCGCAAACGGCGTGCTGACGATAGCCATCAACCTGCTCTCGCAGATCGGCGTCATCCCGAACAGCCTGCTCGAAAATTACAGCCAGACAACGACCGTCTACACGGCAGGCGGCATAATTCCATATATCCTCGGCGGAATCATTCTCGCGCCGATAATCGAGGAACTCGTTTTCAGAGGATTTATGGTCACCCGTATGAGACACGCCATTCCCGCATGGCTGTCGGTCATATTTGTCGGAATAATATTCGGCGTTTTCCACGGAAATCTCTTTCAGGCGATTTACGCAAGCATTCTCGGATTCATGCTCGGCGCGGTATTCGTAAGATACAACTCGCTTTACGCGTCGGTACTCTGCCACTTCGGATTCAATCTGATGAGCCTTCCCTCTTATCTTGTAGAGATATACGGACAGTCGCTTTCGGAAAACGCGGTTTACAATATCGTATATGAGGCGGTCGCCTATATTTCGATTCCCGTATTTATCGCGATGCTCTATGTATGCTTTTTCCGGCCGAAAAAGAAAGCCGTCGGAGGTGATGACCTATCGCCGATGAACGAATAATCAAACGCCGCGCCGAACTCAGGGCCAGAATCGCGGTTTCGCGCGTAAATATGCTCGCCGCATCGATTCTGTCTGCGCTGAACTGCCTTCTTATCGCGGTAAGCTCGAAAATCACCCTTCCGTTTTATCTCACGATTCCCTGCTTTTCGCTTACTTTCGGCATAAGCTCGGCAAAAGCCGACGGTAAAACGGCAGCTGCGGTTATACTCATCATAGTCGCGGCGGCGTCGCTTGCCGCAGCCGTATTTCTCTTTTTCATGATGAAGGAGGGAGAGGGCTGGTTTGTAACGGCGGATCTGCTTGTCGGTGTCGACATCCTGTTCGGGATCGCGATTGTATTCGCGGCGGGCGGCAAGACTCTTGCCGATCTGTTCTCGCCGATGCTCAATCTCGTCTATCACGCCTTTCTCATATATTATATCGAATCGGGCAGACGGGCGTCTCACGCGCTGACCGTTCTCCCCGATGAAGATGAAGAAGAAGATGACTCCGGTTCCGGAGAAAACACTTAAACATAAAACAGACGGACAGAGAATCTGTCCGTCTGTTTTTTCGGCTTTATTTTTCGTACATTTTCGCGATTCCGGTCAGGTACGCGGCATATTTGTCCGCGATAGATTCGGGTGAGATTATTTTCACGAGATTTCCGAGTCCCGCAAGCCATCCGAAAAACTGCTCGGAAACGGTAAGATTTACCGTGACGTAAAACGAATGATCGCCCGCCCTGAAAAAGTTCGGCTCAAATCCGAATCTGTCGATGATGACTCCGGCAAGCGAGTCGTCACATTCGAGTCTTACCGCGGTGTCCTCTCCGCCGTACATTCCGAAATGTCTGTTCGTGTATATTCCCATGTCGGCGCGGTTGAAACTGTCGGTGCCGAGCCTCGGCAGATTTGTCAACCCGATGTCAAGCATCCTGTCGACACGGTAGTGCCGCATTTTCTGACTTCCGGCATTGTCGTCCCACGCTATCATATAGTAGTTTTCGTCTGTCCATGTCAGCGCAAGCGGACTTACGGTATAGAATTTTCCGCCGTGGCGAAGCTCTTTTTCGTGTTTCGCGTTCCACTTGAAATATCGGAATTCGATCTGCCTGCCGAGAGTGATTGCCGACTCGATAACGTCAACATTGCTGTAAATCGACTCGTTCATCGCCTTGATACGGTTCTGCACGTGAACCGATCTCGAAAGCTCCCTGCCCTCGCGTCTCGAGCAGAGCGTTTCGAGCTTCCCGATAAGTTCGCTTGATTTTTCGACCGTGATAAATCTCGATGACTGAACGGCGTCAACCAGCAGCTTCAGTTCGGGCAGACTGAATTCACGCTCCACAAGCCTGTATTTCTGCGGTTTGCCGCTTCTCTCTATGTTATATCCGCAGAGTTCGAGAGTCGCGATATCGTCGTAAAGCTGTCTGCGGTCGCCGTCTATCCCGTAATCATCGAGAAGTTTCGCGCTGATTTCTTTTTCCGAAAGACCGACCGAATCGTCGGTCAGTTCGGACAGATATCTCAAAACATAGAGCACCCTTGCCTTTTTTCCGAGTTTGTCCGCCATACTCCCTCCGCCGTTTCATTTCTTTTTCATATTTTAACTCATACGCGCGATTTTGTCAATATCGCCATACCGTCAGAACGGCCGCCTCTTCCATAATTTACAAATTTCCGGATGTTTTTGTCTGCAAGTTTGGTCGTTCTGCTTGACATCGGTGCTTTTTTATGTTATAGTTAGCTGTAAGATTTTTTTGAATTTCTTATTTTTGAAAGGAAATTATGCTATGAGATTAAGACCTCCGTCAGTACCGCTTATCACGGTCGATCCTTATTTTTCGGTCTGGTCGCCTGCCGACCGACTTAACGACACAACCACCGAACACTGGACAGGCAAGCCGAACACCATTCTCGGAACCGCCTGCATCGACGGCACCGAATATATTTTCATGGGCGTTCACAACAGACCTCTCCCCAAAATGGAGCAGGTATCCCTTCATGTATCGGCTCTCACCAGTGAGTACAAGTTCAGAGCGGGCGGCATCGAAATGACGGCCGCATTCACAACTCCGCTTCTGCCCGACGATTACTACTACCTCACCCGTCCGATAAGCTATCTCAAAATCGGATACGAGTCGCTTGACGGAGCCGAGCATAAAGTCAGCGTGAAAATCGCCGTTTCCGAAGAAATCTGCCTTGATTTCCGCGGATTCGGGTCGGTTGAAACCGAAACATTCGAAGAAGACGGCATACAGACCGCCAGAATCGGCAACCGTGTGCAGAACGTTCTCGGACGCGACGGCGACGACATCCGTATTGACTGGGGCTACTTCTACCTGTCGGTAAAAGGCGGCAAGGTCGGCGTTGAGGAAATTCCGCTCGTATTCCGTGAAAGAGAACGCCACGGCAGCTCGATTTTCATGACATTCGTAACAGCGGAGAAAGAAATCGGCTGTCCCAAATGCGGCGCGCTCTTTACCTTCGCGTATGACGACATCGAATCGATAATTTATTTCGGCGATCACCTGAAAAGCTACTGGAACAAAGACGGACAGAAGATTACCGATGAAATCGTAAAGGCATTCGGCGACTATAAAGAAGTCAAAGAAAAAGCGGACGCGTTCGGCGCGAAACTTTACGCCGATGCCGAAGCGGCAGGCGGCGCGCACTATGCCGAACTGCTCGAGCTCGCATACCGTCAGGTCTGCGCCGCTCACAAACTCGTACTCGACAAAGAGGGCAACATTCTCTACATCTCGAAGGAGTGTCATTCGAACGGCTGCGCCGCAACCGTCGACGTATCCTATCCGTCGATTCCGATGTTCTTACTTTACAATCCCGAACTCGTTCTCGGCATGATGCGCCCGATTATGAAATATTCGCGTTCGGACGAATGGTCGAAGAAGCTGAAATTCGACTTCGCTCCGCATGACGCCGGCCGTTATCCGTTTGTAAACGGACAGGTTTACGCGGGCAACAACATCAACGGTCAGATGCCGGTAGAGGAATGCGGAAACATGATCGTCATGGCAGCGGCAGCCGCAATCGCCTCCGGCGATGTCGGCTTCGCGAAAGACAATCTCGATCTGCTCGAAATGTGGGCGACCTACTTAAAGAAGTACGGCGCCGATCCCGCAAATCAGCTCTGCACCGACGATTTTGCGGGCCACTTCGCTCACAACACCAACCTCTCGCTCAAAGCGATTTCGGGCATCATCGGTCTCGGACTTATCTATAAAATGCTCGGCGATAACGACAAGTGCGAAAAAGAACTTGCCGATGCTAAGGCACTCTGCGCCGACTGGGCCGTACGCGCCGCAAACGGCGACGGATCCTACCGTCTCGCATACGACCGTCCCGGCACATTCTCGATGAAATACAACATCGTCTGGGATAAGCTGTTCGGAACAAATCTCATGGACAGGAATGTCATAAAATCGGAGCTCGAATCTTACAGGGAAAAGACTCTGCCCTACGGTCTGCCGCTTGACAACCGCATGACATATACAAAATCCGACTGGCTCGTCTGGACGGCAACCCTTTCGGACGACAGAGCATATTTCGAAGAAATGATCGAGCCGCTGTGGAAGGCATACAACTTCACCGAATCACGCTGCCCGATGACCGACTGGTACTGGACATCGACCGGTCTCCAGAGAGGATTCAGACACAGATCGGTTCAGGGCGGTCTGTTCATCAAGCTTCTCGAAGCATCCGGAAAGATGAAAATCTGCCGATAAAGCGATAAAAAAAGGGCGTCCCGTAATCGGGGCGCCCGACACATTTTACAGGAGGCACGCAAATGAGAAAATCAGGCGTTCTGATGCATATTTCCTCTCTCCCCGGCGAATGCGGCTGCGGCTCGTTCGGCATACCGGCATATAAATTCATAGATCTGCTCGCCGACTGCGGATTTTCGGTCTGGCAGACTCTCCCGTTCGGCTGGCCGGATGAGCACGGCTCGCCCTACAAGGCGATTTCGGTTTTCGCCGGCAATCCCTATTTCATCGACATTCCCACCCTCGCCCACGAGGGACTGATTACCGAAGAAGAGCTTGCGTCGTCATATCAGAAAACTCCCTATCTCTGCGAATTTTCAAGACTCGCGAAAGAGCGTCTGCCCCTTCTGTATAAGGCATCGGTGAGAGCATACGCCGACGGGAAAATCCGCGCGGAAGTTGACGATTTTATCGGAAATCACCCCCATATCGCCGATTTCTGCGACTTTATGGCAAAAAAAGAGGCAAACGGCGGCAAGGCATGGTGGGAGTTTGACGGGAATATACAGCCGCGCGGCGACATTCTGTTTATGCACAAATTCATACAGTACAAGTTTTTCGGTCAGTGGATGCTTGTCAAATCGTATGCCGCCGAGCGCGGCATCGAGCTGATCGGCGACCTGCCGATCTATCCCGACCTCGACAGCGCCGATGTCTGCGGCAATCCGAATCTGTTCCTGCTCGATGAAAATCTGCGCCCCGAGGCGGTCGCGGGCGTGCCGCCCGACTATTTCTCACCCGACGGACAGCTTTGGGGAAATCCGCTTTATAACTGGGACGAGATGAAAAAAGACGGCTACCGCTGGTGGCGCGAGCGCATCGCGTGGCAGCTCACCCTTTTCGACGGGGTGAGAATAGATCATTTCCGTGCCTTTTCCGAATATTTCGCGATACCCGCATCGGCAAAAACCGCAAAAGAGGGCAAATGGATGCCCGGCCCCGGAACAGATCTTGTAAACGCGCTGAAATCGGAGGCCGGCAAAAAGCTGCTGATTGCCGAAGACCTCGGTGATATTGACGAAAAAGTCCGCAAACTGCTGAAAAAGTCGAAACTGCCGGGTATGCGCGTCTTTCAGTTCGCCTTTCTCTCGCAAAATTCGATTCACATGCCGCACAACTATCCCGAAAACTGCGTGGCATATTCGGGAACACACGACAACAACACCCTGCTCGGCTATCTCTGGGAATCGTCCGATCCGGACAAGCATCTTATAACCGATTATATCGGATACCCCTACGAAAAATGGGAGGATGCCTGCCCCGAAATAATAAAGACTCTGCTTCGCTCGCCCGCCTCGCGTGTCATAATGCCGATTCAGGACATTCTCGGCTACGGTGCCGACACACGCATGAACACGCCGGGTATCGCCGACAAAAACTGGGGATTCAGACTGACCGAAAATCAGCTTGCATCAATCGACCGCGGCAGATGGCGCTACATAAACGATATGTACGGACGGATTGAAAACGGCTGACTTCCGAAAATTCGGCGTATCATACAAAAAATACGGCACAATATACAAACATCCGCTGTCCGGACACCGACAGCGGATGTTTTTTTCGATAGATTTAACAGATCAGTTTGCGCGAAGCCCTTTCGGATAGTGATTTTTCGCGATGCCCTCGCTCACCTTGACGCCGCCGAGAGTGCATCCGCAGTATGCGGCAGCGCCGTATCCCTCAAAATGCCGACACGGAATCGCAAGCCCCCTGATATAATCGGCGGCTTCCGCTTTTGTAAGCTCGAATCTGTTTTTGAAGAGCTGTCCGTACGCCATGAAAAATCTGTGATGCGGTATAAATCTTCCCTTTCTGATTTCGCCGAGCTTCACTCCGGGCGAAAGCACGCCCTTTTCGGGCAGAGCCGCGAGACGGCTTACCGCGTAGAATCCGTCTTTCTTTTTTATGATTCCGGCGCCCGACAGACTTTTTTCGCCGCAGGTCAGCACCGAACCGAGAAAATCGAGAATGATTTTTTCTTCGGCCTTGTCGGGACGTTCGAATTTCGGCGGCATAGCCGCGCGAGATTCGGACGCTTCGCCGCACCGTCTGAAAAGAGCGGCAAACTGCCCCTCGCCGCCGAAAATATGCGGATAGGCTCTCCTGCAGAATGACATATCGCGTCCGCCGACCGAAATTCCGCAGGCGGTTGCGGCGACGATTTTTTCGGGCGGCAAAACAGGCTCGAAATCGGGATATTTTTCGAGAAAATACAGGACATTTTCCTCGTTTTCCTCGACCGAAAAGGTGCAGGTCGAATAGAGCAAATATCCTCCGTCGGCTACCGTTTCGGCGGCGGCAGACAGAATCGCGCGCTGTCTTTCGGCACACATTTTTACATTTTCGACCGACCAGTTCGTGATGGCATCGGGATTTTTTCTGAACATTCCCTCGCCCGAACAGGGCGCATCGACTATCGTCAGGTCGAAAAGATGCCCGAGCGCGGCGGCGAGTTCGTCTGACGGGAGATTTGTCACCGCCGCGGCGGCGATTCCGAGACGTTCGATGTTTTCGGCAAGGGTGAGCGCGCGGTTCGGCACATACTCATTGGCAAGCAGAAATCCCTCACGCCCCGCGAAAAGATTTGCCGCCTGCGAACTCTTGCCGCCGGGGGCGGCGCACATATCAAGCACGCGGATATTCTTTCTGTCGGCGAGATTTGTCTCTTCGAGCATCGCCGCAGGCAGCATCGCCGACGGCTCCTGCACATAAAAGGCTCCGGCATGGTGAAGCGGATGACTGCCGATTTTTTCAAAATTGAATCCGTACGCATTTGACGAAAAGCCGAGCTTTTCGGTCGGGAAATCGGCGGCCTTTTCGAATTCTTCCGCCGAAATCTTGTGCAGATTCACATGAAGCCCGCGTATCGGCGGATTTTCATAGGCGGCGGCGAAAGCATCATACTCATCGGCAAGCAGATTTTGCATCCGCTTTTCAAATTCTTCGGGAAATTTCATTTTCTTGCCCTCGACCTCACATCGTTGCTCGTTTATTTTTTTTCGACAAGGAAAAAGAAGGGGGATGACGGCGAGTTGATTATTTTCAGACAGCTTACCGTATACTGAAAGCGCGAATAGCCCGACAGCATTTCGGTAACCATCTTCCCTTCAACCTCTCCTTCGGGATGTCCGGGATAGACCGCGATGAGCAGTCCGCCGCCGTGCGCGAGCAGCTCGGTCGCCGCGGCGATCGCGGGGAGAGTGGTTTCGTGCAGGGTTGTAACCGACTTGTCGCCGCCCGGCAGCCAGCCGAGATTGAACATTCCGACGCAGATCGGCCCCTCCACATAATCTTTGACAAGATGGTGCGATGACTTTATAAGGGTGACATTGTGAATATTTTCGGATTCGAGCAGTTTTGCGGTCGAATCGAGCGCCTGCTGCTGAATGTCGAATGCATAGACGCGGCCGCTCTCCCCGACCGCTTTCGCGAGCCAGAGAGTGTCGTGTCCGTTGCCCATTGTGAAATCGACGGCGGTTCCGCCGACCTCTATATGTTTTGAGATAAACTCTTTTTCGGTGGTTAAAAGATCAAGCATTTTCCGTGCCTTTCCGTTTTCGATTTTTTGCGATTTTTATTTGCCGACGCAGAATCTGTGGAAAATCGCGTCTACTATGTCGGCGGATACCGCTCTGCCGTCTGTCTCTCCGAGCGCCTGCATTGCCTCTTCAAGATCGATTCCCGCAACATCGGGGGTAAATCCGGCATCGAGCGCCGATTCGGCGTTTCTCACCGCCGCGAGCGCTCTGCTTACCGCCGCATTCTGCCTTGCGTTCGCTATGACCGCGCTGCTGTCATAGTCTACTTTGCCGACTTCGAACAGCCTTTCGACCGTGTCGGTCAGCCTGTCGAATCCCTCTCCGCTCGCCGCCGACAAGACGACACTTTCGCAGAACAGATTCCGGTCGAGTTCATCTTCGATACCCGCCGGATCGAGATCCGATTTGTTTACGAGCGCGATTTTGGGGCATTTTTTGTTTCTTTCGCCGAGCAGACCGATAAGATTCTTGTCCTCTTCGTCAAGCGGCTCGCTGCCGTCGAAAACGGCAAGTACGAGATCGGCACGTTCAAGCGCCGCGACCGACCGTTCGACACCGATTTTCTCGATTTTGTCGTCACTGCCGTGTATCCCGGCGGTGTCGGTAAGATTCAGCAGCAGATGTCCGAGCTTTACGCTTTCCTCAATCGTGTCGCGGGTTGTTCCCGCGATGTCGCTGACTATCGCGCGCTCACAGCCGAGCAGACGGTTAAGCACCGACGATTTTCCGGTGTTCGGGCGGCCGACAAGCACGGTGTTTATTCCCTCTCTTACAATTCTCGCTCCCTCGTAGCCGCAAGTCAGTCTGACAAGCTCCTTTTCGATAACGGCAAGCTCGTCTTTCATCTGTTCGGCGCCGACATCGGCGAGATCCTCGTCGGGATAGTCGGCATAGACATAGGCGGAGCTGACCAGCGTTTTCAGCTTCTCGTATATTTCGGAGAGCGCCGCCGACAGCCGTCCCGACACCTGCGATCTCGCAAGACTTATCTGTTCGTCGGTTTTCGCGTCTATAAGATCGATTACCGCCTCCGCTTCGGTCAGCGTCATCTTGCCCGACAGAAAGGCTCTGCGGGTAAATTCGCCCGCCTCCGCCATGCGCGCGCCCGAGACGAGCGCCTCCGAAAGAACGCGCGAACTCATGTATATGCCGCCGTGGCAGGACAGCTCTACGGTGTCCTCGCCCGTATATGATGACGGCGCGCGGAAAATTGTCGCAACTCCGTCGTCAATCACCTTGCCGCGCGAGTATATTCTGCCGTAGACCGCGCTTTTCGCGCCGTAATCGGAGAGCGGTCTGCCCGACACGGGTTTGAACATTTTTTCGGCGACCGCAACCGCCTCATCGCCCGAAATCCGTATAACGGCGATCCCGCCTTTTCCGTAAGCCGTCGAAATTGCGGCTATCGTATCGGTCATAACTGTTTTCCTCTTATTTTTTGAAATGATAGTTTATAAAATCAAGGCAGAGCCCCGTCCATGAGGATACGAGCGGCAGATTATCGGCGGTGCCGAGTCCGTGAGGGCCGTACGGATAGATGTGCAGCTCATACGGGATTTTCTTTTTCGAGAGTGCAAGTCCGATATGGAGCGAATCTTCGACCGGAACACAGTCGTCTTCCGCGGTCGCCCATATAAAGCAGGGAGGCGTATCGTCTTTTATCGCGTTCGCGCAGGACAGTTTTGCCGCGAGTTCCCTGTTGAAATCATTTCCGAGCAGATTAACCGTCGAACCCCAGTGGGTAAATTCGGTTCCGATTTCGGTTACCGCATAGCAGAGCATACAGAGATCGGGGCGGCTTGAGATTCTGTCGGTTTCGTCGCCGTCATCTCTGCCGTAATCGAACTGTGTTGCGGCTGTCATCGCAAGATGTCCGCCCGCCGAAAATCCCATAACGCCTATCTGATCGCTCTCATATCCGTATTTTTCGGACAGTTTTCTCACGACTCTCACGGCGCGGAGAGCGTCGTTCATCGGAATCGGATGCTTGTACGGATGATGGCGATAGCGGAGAACGAATGCGGTTATGCCGTTTTTGTTGAACATTTTCGCAAGCTCGATTCCCTCGTGATCCTCCGCGCGCCAGCAGTAGCCGCCGCCCGGAATGACAAGCACGCATTTTTTCGCGCCCTCTGCGGGATAGGCGAGCAGGCAAGGCTCTTCAAGCCCCTTTTCGGGATCGTATTCGGGAGTTTTGTCCCATAGTTTTATGATTTCGATATTTTCCATGATTTTCGTTCCTTTCGGTCTTTTTCGTATTGTAAACGCGGCTATGTCCGCATAAAGTCGTTTTTTTCGGTTCACACGGAATTATAGCATAATACCGACCGATTGTCAATCAAACGGCTCTCTTTTCGGCGGTAATTTCGCAAAAAAGGGTTGAAATGCGTTTTTCTTTATGATATAATCGCCTTAATATGTGTCGTGGCTTTTCGGCTGTCCGAGGCGTTATATTGACAGAGCGTTACGGGTAGCGCGAAGAAGCCGCAGAAGGGACGGTCAAAACAGATTATGATAAAAGTGATAGACGAAACAATAAGCTATCTTGAAAAATTCGACCCCGAGGTCGCAGCAGGCGTGCGTGCGGAGCTCTCCCGTCAGCAGAGCAAAATCGAACTGATTGCATCCGAAAACTTCGTATCGGGCGCGGTTCTCGCCGCAAACGCATCGGTGCTTACCAATAAATACGCCGAAGGCTATCCCGCTCACCGCTATTACGGCGGATGCGAGTGCGTGGACATCGTCGAAAACATCGCCCGCGAACGCGCGTGCAGGCTGTTCGGAGCCGAACACGCCAATGTTCAGCCCCATTCGGGCGCGCAGGCGAACACCGCCGTTTACACCGCCCTCATAAAGCCGGGCGACACGGTCATGGGCATGAATCTCGCCTGCGGCGGACATCTGACTCACGGCAGTCCTGTCAACATTTCGGGAATGCTCTATAACTTCGTACCCTACGGGGTAAACGAAAACGGACTTATCGACTATGACGAGGTCGAGAGAATCGCGAAAGAGTGCAGACCGAAACTCATAGTCGCGGGCGCATCGGCATATCCGCGAATCATAGATTTTAAGCGTTTCGGAGAGATTGCGAAGAGCGTCGGCGCATATCTTATGGTCGATATGGCGCATATCGCGGGGCTTGTCGCCGCCGGACTTCATCCCTCCCCCGTTCCCTACGCCGATGTCGTAACAACGACAACCCACAAAACACTCCGCGGCCCGCGCGGCGGCATGATTCTCTGCCGCGAGGAACTCGCAAAAAAAATCGACAAGGCGATATTCCCCGGTACGCAGGGAGGCCCTTTAATGCATACAATCGCGGCGAAAGCCGTCTGCCTCGGCGAGGCGCTTAAACCCGAATTTACCGATTACGCAAACAGAATCGTCGCGAACGCGAAGGCGTTTGCCGACGGATTTTCGAAAAACGGCTTCGATATGGTGTCGGGCGGAACCGACAACCATCTTATCCTGCTCGATCTGCGCTCTTTCGGCATCACCGGAAAAGATTTCGAGCACCGTCTTGACGCGGTCAACATCACCACAAACAAAAACGGCATACCGAACGATCCCGAAAAACCGACGGTAACAAGCGGTCTGCGTGTCGGCACACCCGCCGCCACAACACGCGGACTCACCGAAGAAGATTTCGCGAAACTCGCCGAGATTTTCTCGCTCTGTACCGTAAAAGGCGACGAAAACTTCGAAAAAGCGGCCGACGACATCCGCCGCGAGGTCAGAAAAATCACCGACAAATATCCGCTCTACGAAGAGGGCGGAAGAATCGTATAATCCTGACGAAAAAAAGGCCGTAATATGAGAGAAGAAGAAAAAATCAAGGCGGGCATTCTCTTCTGCCCCGGAGATCCCGAACTTAAAGCGATAAAACTGAAAACACACAAACTCGATGTCGACTACAATATGACGCACGAGGACGATGTCGGAAAACGCGCCGAGATTCTTCGTGAAATCGTCGGCGAAATGGGGGAAGGCGGATTTATACAGGGGCCGATTGCCTTCCACTACGGCAAACATACGAAAATCGGAAAGAGCTTTTTCGGCAATTTCAATCTGACGATTCAGGACGATGCCGAGGTAACAATCGGCGACAACTGCGATTTCGGGCCTAACGTAACGATAGTAACGCCGCTCCATCCGATGCTTTCGGACGAGAGACTGGCGATAAAAACCGCCGACGGACAGCCGCGCAGACTCTGCTGGGCAAAACCCGTTCATATCGGAAACAGATGCTGGCTGTGCGCGGGCGTAACAGTCTGCCCGGGCGTTACAATCGGAGATGACTGCGTAATCGGCGCGGGAAGCGTGGTAACTCACGACATTCCGTCCGGCTGTTTCGCCGCAGGCGTACCCGCAAAGGTAATCAGAAAGCTGACATCTGCCGACAGCATGAAAAATCATCCCGAAATTCTCGCCGATAACGAGATAATCGAATAATAACCGGTAAAATTATTAGGAGGTTTAACAATATGAATCTTAATCTTCTTTCTGTACCAAACCACCCCGTAGATGTTCTGCTCGACACCGATGCTTTCAACGAAATCGACGACCAGTTCGCGATTTCTTATATGCTGGCATCCTCCGACAAACTTAAAGTTTCCGCGATCTGCGCCGCGCCCTTTTTCAACGAAAACTCGAACTCTCCCGCCGACGGCATGGAAAAAAGCTACAACGAAATATTCAAGCTTTTGAAGCTCGCGGGGCATACCGAACTGTCGGATCATGTTTTCCGCGGCTCCGACCGCTATCTTCCCGATGAGCATACCCCGGTAGACTCGCCCGCCGCGCGCGAAATCGTAAGACTCGCCCTCGCCCACGACAGCGAAAATCCGCTCTATGTGGTCGCAATCGGCGCAATCACCAATGTCGCATCGGCAATTCTGCTCTGCCCCGAAATAACCGAAAAAATCGTCATCGTATGGCTCGGCGGACATTCGCGACTGATGTCCGACACGCGCGAGTTCAATATGAATCAGGACATCGCATCGGCACGCGTGATTTTCGGCTGCGGCGCGCCTTTCGTTCAGCTTCCCTGCTTCGGCGTAGTCGATGTATTTGCGACCTCCGAGTATGAGCTTCGCCATTGGATTTACGGCAAAAACGAACTCTGCAGCTATCTTGTGGAAAACACCGTAGCCGCCGCAAACAGATACGCGAACGGCCGCCCGTGGACACGTGTCATCTGGGACGTAACCGCGGTTGCATGGCTGCTTAATGACGGCGACCGCTTCATGACCTCCGAGATTATCCATTCGCCGATTCCCGAATATGACGGCCACTACGGATACGACAACAGCCGCCATCTTATCAGAGCCGTAACACACATAAACCGCGACGCTCTGTTCGAGGATCTTGTCAACAAGCTCTCGTCCATGTAAAATCGTTTTACATTTAACTTAGATTATTTTAAGCTGAAATATGACAGTTTCATACCGAAAAAGAGCCGAAATCGGCTCTTTTTCTTTTTTTCCGTTTTTTTGCTTTCGGGATTTTACATGCATTTTACATTCATTTATGAAAAAAGTGATAGTTCGTGAGGCGGCAAAAGTCTAAAATATGCTTGTGCAAAAAAGTGAAAACAGATTTTTACTTTTAGGTTTTTTCCCGAATGTCTTACGACATTCGGAAAAAACCGCCTTGTTTATCAAAAAAACCAAACCGCAAAACAAAAAACCGAAAAAAGAAAGGTATGGTAAAAAATTATGAAAAAATCGGTTGTGAAAATTCTCAGCCTCGCACTCGCGGGCGCTGTGAGCGTTATTTTGCTCGCGGCCTGCCCGAACGGCAAATCAACATTCGACGCATCGAAAAACATCAGCGTTGTCGCACGTGAAGACGGCAGCGGAACAAAATCGGCATTTATGGAAATCATCGGACTCAAGGGCAAAACCGATGTAAGCGGCGTAATCATCGCTTCAAGCACGGCGGCCGTGCTGAACGAAGTAAAAGGCAATCCGCTCGCAATCGCATACGAGAGCCTCGGATATGTAACCGACGACGTAAAGATGCTCAGGGTTGACGGCGTTGAAGCAACAATCGAGAACATCAGGAACGGCACATACAAAATCGCAAGATCGCTGAACATCGTGTTCAAAAAAGCAACCGTCAAAGAGGGCGTATGCAAGGCATTCTACGAATTCCTGCAGAGCAGCGACGCACAGACAATCATCTCGGACAACGGCTATGTATCAACCAAAGACGGCGCGGTCGCGTACACGATTCAGTCCGGTCTTACCGGTGAAATCGGAATTTCGGGATCGACATCGCTCCAGCCTCTTATGATAAAGCTCGCCGCAAAGTTCATGGAACTCCAGAGCGGCGTCACGGTATCGGTTGAAGGCGGCGGAAGCGGCACGGGTTACAAGAACGCCGAAAACGATGTCGGAAACTTCGGTATGATTTCCGAAACATTCAACTCAGAAAAAGCTCCCGACTGCACATCTTACGAAGTCGCAAAAGACGGCATCGCGGTAATCGTCAATAAGGAGAATACCACCGACAGCATCTCGCTTGACTCGCTCAGGAACATCTACGATGCAGACGCGGGCGATGAGGCGGTTACGACCTGGAGCAGGGTAAAATAATTATGGGATCGGTTTACCGTTTCATTAAAACAAGAGAAAAGGTAATGAAGGGCGTGTTTCTTGCGAGCGCACTCTTCTCGGTCGTTGCGCTGATAACGATTACCGTGTTCCTTTTCGCGAGCGGACTGCCCTTCATAGCGAGAACCGGAGTCGGAAACTTCCTGTTCGGCACGAAATGGGCGCCGCTTGCCGACTCTCCCTCCTACGGCATACTTTCGATGATTGCAGCGAGCCTCTATGTCACCGCCCTCTCGGTATTTTTCGGAGTCGGTGTCGGACTTTTCACCGCAATCTGCCTCTACAAATTCTGTCCGGGAAAACTCGTTGCCCCGATAAGACAGATGGTGAATCTGCTCGCGGGCATCCCGTCGGTCATATTCGGTCTGTTCGGTATGACGATAATAGTTCCCTATATCCGCGATTACATTTCGCCGACAGGAGTCGGCTACGGCATACTCGCATCATCGATAGTGCTGGGAATCATGGTGCTGCCGACCATTGTAAGCGTCAGCCTTGACGCCATGAACGCAGTCCCCGAAAGCTATTTCGAAGGCGCGCTCGCGCTCGGCGCGACAAGAGAGCAGACAACCTTCAAGGTCATGCTCCCCGCCGCCAAAAGCGGCATACTCGCAGGCGTCGTGCTGGCAATCGGACGCGCGATAGGCGAAACGATGGCGGTAATCATGGTAATCGGCGGCTCCGCCGAAATGCCGAAGAGCATCTTCCGGAGCGTGCGCACGCTTACCGCGAACATCGCGATGGGCGCGACCGAAATCAAAGGCGAGGCCGAATACGCGCTGATTGCAACCGGAATCGTTCTTTTCGTATTCACACTGCTCTTAAACGTCAGCTTCTCGCTCCTTTCGGCGGATAAATCCGAAAAGAAAGAGAAAAAGCGCCGCAGACGCCGCTATGACAAAAAAGGCGAAAAGTCGGAAAAATCAACCGAAAAAACGGAGGTGAGCGGCAATGACGGCATCAAAGACAGATAAAAAGGCGGTCGAAAAGAAATCGGAAACCGGCGGCGGCGCCGACAGACGTTTTTATTCGTTTCTCAGATATCTGAGCATGGCGCTCACACTTCTTTCGGTTGTCGCGCTGACGACGATTATCGCCTATGTGCTGATCAACGGCTGCGGTAAACTCTCGTGGCAGCTGCTCTTCGGAAAATACGGCGAGGAGCCGTCAATCTATCCCGCGTTCATCGGAACGCTCTGTCTCGTGCTTATCGCATCGGCAATCGCCGTTCCGATCGGAATTTTCAGCGCAATCTACCTTGTCGAATATATGAACAACAAGGGCAAGGTCGTGAAGATAATCCGCATCGCGACCGAAACGCTCGCCGGCATACCGAGTATAGTCTACGGTCTGTTCGGATACCTCGTTTTCGTGGTTACCCTCAAGTGGGGATATTCGCTGCTCGGCGGCGGAATAACGCTCGCGATAATGATACTTCCCGTAATCGTCCGCTCGACCGAAGAGAGCCTGCTCGCCGTTCCCGACGGCTACCGCGAAGGCTCGTACGCGCTCGGCACAAGCAAAGTCCGCACGATTTTCTCGGTTGTGCTTCCCTCGGCGGCAAGCGGAATCGTAACATCGATAATACTCGCGGTCGGACGTATCGTCAGCGAAAGCGCGGTGCTGATTCTCACGGTCGGGATGGTTGTGAACATTCTTCCGAAAGGCGTGATGAGCCCCGGATCGAGTCTTGCGCTCGACATTTACTATTTCGCCTCGAGCGGCTATCCCGATGAGGCAGCCGCCACATCGGTCATCCTGCTGATAGTCGTAATTCTTCTTAATCTCGCCGCAGGCGGCATCGGCAAACTAATGAACAAAAAGACCGGAGGAAGATAAATGCAACATTTCGATGATAAAATGAACATATCGGTAACAGACTGCAAGCTGTGGTACAACGATTTTCAGGCGCTGAAAGGCATAAATACAGAGATTGCGGAAAAGGAAATCACTGCCCTCATCGGCCCGTCGGGCTGCGGGAAAAGCACCTTTCTCAAAACGCTCAACCGTATGAACGACCTTGTCGCGGGCTGTCGGATCGAGGGAAGCTTCATCATCGGCGGAGTCGATATTTACGCGAAGGACACCGACATAAATCTACTCCGCAAAAATGTCGGCATGGTCTTTCAGAAGCCGAATCCCTTCCCGATGAGCATCTATGACAACATAGCCTTCGCCCCCCGCACATTCGGAATAAAAGGCAGGGCCGAACTTGACGAAATCGTCGAAACGAGCCTCAGGCGCGCGAGCATCTGGGACGAGGTAAAAGACCGGCTCAGAAAGAGCGCGCTGGGCATATCGGGCGGACAGCAGCAGCGTCTCTGCATCGCGCGTGCGCTCGCCGCGGATCCGAAAATTCTGCTCATGGACGAGCCGACCTCGGCGCTCGATCCGATTTCGACAGGCAAAATCGAGGAGCTTATGACCGACCTCAAAAAAGAGCTGACGATTGTCATCGTAACCCACAATATGCAGCAGGCGACACGTATCGCCGACAAAACCGCCTTCTTCTATCTCGGAGAGCTTATCGAATTCGGAGAAACCGAAAAGCTCTTCTCCTGCCCGTCCGACAAGCGCACCGAGAACTACATCACGGGCAGATTCGGCTGATTTGTGTGTAAATCGGCACATTTTGTTGACAAAAAAGAGGAGATATGGTATAGTATGAGCATAAGAAACAAATACGAGGCCGAACTCGGGCAGATGTCGCACAAGCTGATTGCGATGTGCCGCGCCGCCGAGCAGGCGATAGAAAACTCGATAAACGCGCTTGTAAATCGCGACCGCGAGATGTCGAAAGAGGTCATCGCGGAAGACAAGACAATCGACAATATGGAGCATGACATCGAGCAGGACTGCCTCAAAATTCTGCTTATGGAGCACCCCGTCGCGGGTGATTTCCGCGAGGTCAGCGCCGCCCTGAAAATGATAACCGACCTTGAGCGGATAGCCGATCAGGCGGCCGATATATCCGAAATCGCCCTTCAGTTCGGCGATGAGGAATTCATCAAAGAGCCCGAACACATCTCGCTTATGGCGAAACTCGCAATCGGGATGGTAAAGGACAGCGTGCAGAGCTACATCAACCGCGATCTCGATCTCGCACTCTCGCTTGACCGCCGCGACGACAGAGTCGATTTGCTCTTCGAAACGGTGAAGAAAGATCTTATCGGGCTTATCGGACAGTCGGCAGACAACGCCGATCAGGCAATACTTTTCATGATGATTGCGAAATATCTCGAAAGAATCGCCGACCATGCCGTGAACATCGGCGAGTGGGTTGAATATTCAATCACGGGAAATCACAAAATCGGATGAATTTCCGAAAAAGGAGCCGAATATGAGCGAAAAACAGCTTATTTATGCCGTCGATGACGAAGAGGGAATACGCGATCTCTACTCATGCGCGCTGACCGGCGCGGGTTTCGATGTTGTATGCTTTGCCGACGGCGAGAGCTTTTTCTCGTCGCTGTCCGGGAAGCCGGCGCTCCCGTCGCTTATCCTGCTTGACATAATGCTGCCCGGAGAGGACGGATACGAAATTCTCGCAAGACTGCGCGCCGATTACAGGACAAAGGAAATTCCCGTAATCATGGTATCGGCGAAGGGCGAGGAGATAAGCAAGGTAAAGGGACTGAATATGGGCGCCGACGACTATATCTCAAAGCCGTTCGGCGTACTTGAACTCACCGCGAGAATAAATGCAAATCTCCGCCGCACGCAGCCGTCATCGCTGCTTTCCTGCGGTGATATCGAACTCGATGACAAAAAGCACGAAGTCAGAGCCGCCGGCGAGACGGTCGTGCTGACTCTCAAAGAATACGAGCTCTTAAAACTTCTCCTGCGGCGCGCGACCGAAGTTGTCGACCGTGAGGAAATCATAAACACGGTCTGGGGAGAAGATTATATCGGCGAAACGCGCACGCTTGACATTCATGTTGCGACGCTCAGGAAAAAGCTCGGCAGCACAAAAACACAAATAAATACGGTACGAGGGGTGGGGTACCTTCTGCAATGAAAAAAAGAATAGTTCTTCTCAATATGCTTATCGTAATAGTCGCGCTGGCAATGATGTTCGGACTCGGAATCCTTGTCACGAAAAGCAACGACTATGAAATGGCCGAACAGAAAATAATCGAAATCACACATATTTATGCGAACAATTACAGCACCGACACCGATTTCTCGAAAAAAATCGACGAGGAAATACGCCTTACCGTTGTCGACGCGACCGGCAAGGTAATCGCCGACAGCGAACAGCTCGATCTGTCGTCACTCGAAAATCATCTTGCCCGCGAGGAAATCGTCGCGGCGGCAAACGGCTCACCGAAAATCGTAACGCGCGAGAGCGGATCGGTCGACACCGTGATGATGTATTACGCCGAAAAAATAACGGTCGGAGACAGCTATGTTTTCATCCGTACCGCCATTCCGATCGAAAACGTGAATTCGTATGTGGTAAAGAGCGTTGTTCCGATGCTTTTCATAATGATATTCGCTCTCTCCTGCTCGCTTTTCGCAAGCCTGTTCTTCGTCGGCGGTCTGCTCAAACCGCTTAAGACGGTCAAAAAAAGCCTTGCCGGAATAGGAGAAGGCACCGATTACAGCCCGGTACCGCCGACAACCGATGATGACGACGTAAACAAACTGCTCTCCGACATAAACGAAATCGGCGAGAAGCTGCGCACGAGCATGGAAACGGCAAAAGTCGAAAAAGAGAAGCTCGGCTACATTCTCGACAACATTTCGGACGGAATAGTCGTTACCGACAGCTCGCTCGACATCGAACTCACAAACAGAGTCGCCCAAAATGTGTTCGGCGTACGCGAATCGGTCGGCAGGCACATCGACATTCTCACATCGAACGGCGATTTTCTCTCGGCGATGTCCGAATGTGCGAAAGGCGACAATGCAGGCGGCGGATCGCTCTTTCGCATGCAGATAAACAGCCGCTGGTATCTCTGCACGACACGCCGCACCGACAACGGCTATGTCATTTCGGTATTCTCGGACATCACATCGAGCCAGAACAGCGAAACAATGCGGCTTGAATTTTTCGCCAACGCATCTCACGAACTCAAAACTCCGCTCACAACCATCAAAGGTTTCAACGATATGATTAAGCTGAACGCCGACGACGGAGAGCTTAAAGTCTATTCCGAAAAAATCGATAAAGAGGTGTCCCGCATGACAAATCTTATCGATGATATGCTGGGACTCAGCAAACTCGAAAATTCGGACAGCGCCGCTCTGCATCCCGTCGACATCGCCGTGCGCGATGTTGCCGTCGAGGTCGTCGACGAACTGGGCCTTGCCGCGTCGTCAAAGAATATCGCGATAAACATCGAAGGCGGATGCACGGTTCATGCCGAACGCGAACATATCTACGAACTGCTGAAAAATCTTGTCGAAAACGCAGTCCGCTACAATAACGAGGGCGGACAGGTCGATGTGAAACTCGCCGATTCCAAAGAGGGCGCCGAAATCAGCGTGTCGGATAACGGAATCGGTATCGACAGCGAACATCAGAGCCGTATTTTCGAGCGTTTCTATCGTGTCGACAAATCGCGTTCGCGCGCGACAGGCGGCACCGGTCTCGGACTCGCGATTGTAAAGCACATCTGCGATCTCTACCGCGCATCGATTACCCTGACCTCGAAACTCGGTGTCGGAACGACGGTCAGACTGGTTTTCCCCGACAATAAATAAACCGCACTCCCTATATGAAATCACACAGCCGCCCGAAGCCGAAAAAGCCCGGGCGGCCCTCTTTTCGGCATCATTTTTTTCTCTTCCGATCGACTTAAAACTATTGACAAAAAGAGAGCCGCGGTTGTATAATATAGTATATTTTTTTTGAAATCACCATCTTAATTTTATCTTTTATATTGTATTCGGATTGAAAGGAAACATCAGCTATGAAGATCGGCTTTGACAGTCAAATGTATATGGAAAAACAAACCGCCCACATTCTCGAACGCATCTCGCTTTTCGACAACAAACTTTACCTCGAATTCGGCGGTAAAATATTCGACGATCTCCATGCCTCCCGTGTTCTCCCCGGTTTTGATCCCAACGGCAAAATCAAACTGCTTTACAAACTGCGCGACAAAGCCGAAATCATCTTCTGCGTAAACGCCGACGACATCGAGAAAAACAAGGTCCGCGGCGACCTCGGAATAACCTACGAGATGGAGGTCATCAGACTCATCGGACTCATCTCGAAAATGGGAATCTATGTCAGCTCGGTTGTAATCACACAGTATTCGGGACAGCCCGCCGTCGATCCCTTCCGCGCAAGGCTCGAACTCATGGGCATAAAGCATTACACCCACTACGTAATCCCCGGCTATCCCGCAAACATCAGCACAATAGTCAGCGATGAGGGCTACGGAAAGAACGATTATATCGAAACGACACGTCCGCTCGTCGTCGTAACCGCACCCGGCCCCGGAAGCGGAAAGCTCGCAACCTGCCTTTCGCAGCTCTATCACGAATACAAGCGCGGAAAAATCGCGGGATACGCGAAATTCGAGACCTTCCCGATATGGAATCTGCCGCTCAAACATCCGGTAAACCTCGCATACGAGGCGGCGACCGCCGATCTTCAGGATGTCAATATGATAGATCCCTTCCACCTCGAAGCATACGGCATATCGACCGTCAACTACAACCGCGACATCGAGGCGTTCCCGGTACTGCGCACCATTCTCACCCATGTCACCGGAAATCCCGATTTCTACCGTTCGCCCACAGATATGGGCGTAAACATGGCGGGCTACTGCATAACCGACAATGACGCGGTCTGCAAGGCGGCGCGCGCCGAAATCATAAGACGCTTTTTCAGAACCGCCTGCGATGTGCGGCTCGGCAAAGAAAAAGAAAGCACACTCGACAAAATCGTAACGATTATCAGACAGCTCGACATATCCGACGAGGAACGCCCGGTTGTCACCGCCGCGCGTGAAAAACGCGACAGCTCGTCATCGCCCGCCGCCGCAATCGAACTCGCAGACGGAAGAATAATCACCGGCCGCATGACAAAGCTGATGAGCGCATCGGCAAGCGTTGTCATCAACTCGATAAAAACGCTTGCGGGACTCGATGACAAGATCATGCTGATTTCGCCGATCGTTCTTGAGCCGATTCTCAATCTCAAAAAAGACATTCTCGGAAGCGCAAGCCCCGTGCTTAAACTCGACGATCTGCTCACCGCGCTCTCAATCTGCGCGGCGACAAACCCGACCGCGGCGGAAGCGGTTACACATCTGAAAGAACTGCGCGGATGCGATATGCACTCGACTCAGATGCTCCGCAGCGGCGATGAGGGAACGCTCAGAAAGCTCGGAATAAACACGACCTGCGAACCGATTTTCCCCGCAAAAGATTTTATGATTTAACCGCGTCCGACGCAAGCCGAAAAGCATTTTCCCGAAAAAGGAGAGCTTACAATGAAAGACACAGTCGATGCCGAACTTTTATCAAGAAATCTGCCCGCTCTGAAAAGCCGCGAAGAGATGAAAAATATTCTGCTGGACAATGTCTACGGACGTCTCCCCGAAATCGCGTACAGCTGTACTGTCGGTGAGCCGACAGTCGTCGAGGGCAGAATGTGCGGCGGCAAAGCCGTGCTGTCAACCGCGAAAATGACAATCTCTGCCGAACGCGGCAGTCACTCGTTCCCGATTTCGGAACTTCTGCACCGCGACGGCGAAAAACATCCGTTTTTCGTGTTCATGAACTTCCATTCGGTACCCTCCCTCTACTATCCCGTCGAGGAGATCGCCGAAGCGGGATTCGATGTTCTCTCGATAAGATACACCGACGTCACGTCGGATGACGATGATTTCACAAACGGACTTGCGGGCATTCTTATGCCTCCCCACGCAAGAGAGAGCGAAAACGGAGGAGCAGCCGCCGGAAAACTCGCACTCTGGGCATTCGCGGCAAGCCGTCTGCTCGATTATGCCGGGGAGATCGACTGCCTTGATATGAGCCGTGCCGCCGTTATCGGCCATTCCCGACTCGGCAAAACCGCTCTGCTCGCCGGAATGCTTGACGAACGTTTTAATTTCGTATTCGCCAACGATTCGGGATGCGGCGGCGACTCGCTGTCGAAAGGAAGCCTCGGCGCGCTCGGAACAACAGGCAGAACAGGCGGCCACGGCGAGAGCATATCGCAGATTACGAAGAATTTTCCGCAGTGGTTCTGCCCGAATTTCCGCAAATATGCCGATAAAAACTATTCGGAAATTTTCGATCAGCATTATCTTGTCGCATCGATTGCCCCGCGCCATGTCTATGTCGGCTCGGCATCGGCAGATGACTGGGCGGATCCCGACTCGCAGTTTCTGTCCTGCGCTGCCGCATCGAAAGCATACGAAGCGGCGGGACTTCGCGGACTCGTGCGCGGAAACTCGTCCGATTTTCCGAAAGTCGGCGACTTTTTCCATGACGGCATGATAGGCTATCACCTGAGATACGGCTGTCATTTTCTCTCGCGTAACGACTGGCAGATGTATATGAAATATATGAACGCCCATAAGAACGATTAAACGATTAAACGATTAAACGAAAACTCCCGACGGATGTGAAATCCGTCGGGAGTTTTTTCTGTCGCGGTCTTTATCAGAATGTTATAAGTTCGTCAAACGATTTTATCGCGTAGCTGTCGGTCATACCCGATATGTAGTCGATAATCGCCCTGTCGTAGAGCGCGATATTTTCAAGGCGGCCGAAAATCGGCTCGGTCGCGTAATCGGGATGCTCGTCAAACAGGCAGAATCTTCTCAGCCATTTCGCGAATGAGCTGTGCAGCTCTCTGCCCCGCTTCGTGCTGCTTTCGAGATTTTTTATCGTATTTTCGGGGCATTTCTCATCATATTCGTCATGAATCGATTCGAAAATCGAGGTCAGCACAAGCTCGGCGTATCTGTCGAACGTGTCAAGCTCGTGATTTGTGTAAATATAGCTGTAATTGAATTTTTTGATTTCGTTCATCATTTCAAGCGATTTCGTACCGAGACAGATTCCGTTTTCGGGACTGCTGTTCTCGCAGACATCGCGCACAAAATCGTTTATCAGCACGGTCGTGTTGATGGTGTCGCTGCCGATAATTTCGCACAGACGGTTTCTGTCCTCTCTTGAGAGAATACACAGACGAATCGCGTCCTCGATGTCGCGGCCGAGATATGCGATTTTGTCCGACAGTTTCACGACACAGCCCTCCCATGTGGACGGCTGATACAGACCGGGGCGGCTGAACTCCGCGAGATCGATCTTTTCCGCTCGCGGAATGAGTCCGTTTTCATCAAGCTCGCCGCAGTGTGAGATTATGCCGTCACGCACCGCATAAGTGAGATCAAGCGGACGGAACACCCCGTGATCGTCTTCGAGAAGCTCGAAATAATCGACAATGCGCAGCCCGTTGCTCTCGTGCCAGAATCTGCATCCGAGGCGGCTCTCGCAGATTCCGTTTATGATTTTTTCGCCCTGATGCCCGAAAGGCGCGTGTCCGAGATCGTGCGCAAGCGCAATCGCGCGTGTAAGCTCACGATTCAGACCGAGGCTTCCCGCAATCGTTTCGCTGACCGATTCGACATGCGATACGTGTTCCATTCGTGTGCAGATGTGGTCGTTGCCGACATTGTAGAAAACCTGCGTTTTGTGTTTGAGTCTTCTGTACGCAAGGCAGTGAAGCACACGGGTGTAGTCCCTGACAAACGGCGATCTCACATCACCCTCTCGCTCGTAAAGTCTGACACGACGCTCCGTTGCCGCCGCATATCCGGGATTTTTCTCATTCATCGCAAAATCGGCGAACAGTCCGCCCTCTTTTTTGACATTTTGAATTTCACTCATAACGGCACCGACCTTTCAGCTTGTCTTTATGCTTTATTCTACCACATATATGCCGAAAAATCAACATAATCTTTTTATGATAAAATAAGACGGCCGCCCGACGGCAGCCGTCTTAACTTTCCCGTAATTTATCCGCGCAGACCGTCGGCATTTTATCTGCGCCTGCTGTTGCTGTTGCGTGAAACGATGATGAACAGCCGCAGAAGCTGTGTGAGCGATACCGCGAGAGCCGCGACATAGGTCATTGCGGCGGCACGCAGAACTTTTTTCGCGCCTTTAAGCTGATCCGCGTCCATTATGCCGAAGCCCTCGATTGTGCGGAGCGCACGCGCGCTCGCGTTGAATTCGGTCGGCAGAGTAACAAGCTGGAAAAGAGTGCTGAGTCCGAAGCAGATAACGCCGATATAGGCGATTATCGCAAAAATCTCGCCGAGATATGAAAGCGCGCATCCGACTATAATAAGCGGCATCGCGATTTTCGAGCCGAAATTCGTCGCGGGGATAATCGCCGAACGTATGCGGAGCGGCAGATAGCCTTCCGCGTGCTGTATGGCGTGTCCGCATTCGTGCGCCGCGACACCGATCGCCGCCGTCGACGATGACGAATAAACGCTGTCGGACAGACGTATCACCCCGTCGGTCGGATCGTAATGGTCGGTCAGATTACCCGATATACGCTCGATTCTGATGTGCGAAAGATTATTTTCCCTGAGAATACGCTCTGCAACCTCTGCCGCGGTATAGCCGCGGACAATCTGACTGCTGTATTTTTTGAACGTGCTGTTTACCTTTGCCGATGCGATGAGCGCGAATATCACCGCAGGCAGTACAAGCACAATGTATGTGAAATCAATATACATATTTCTTTCTCCTTTTTCTCATTTTCGGCCGTATTTTGCGCGGTTTTCCCGTTTTTTGTCCGAACTCGCCGATTATCGGTCGTAATTGCCGTTGATGATTTTTTCGAGCGCATCGATGTTCTTGTCGAAATCGACCTGCAGCACCGACATTTTCCGTACGGTCGCGTATTTCCAGCTTCCGTCAACGGGTATGCGATATGATTTCAGCTCGTAGCCGAGATAGGTCGGCGCGTTTGACAGCATCGAGAGCATCTCGGATTTTTCGATATTGGTAACGACCTGCGGCAGAAATTCTTCGAGTATGCCGTCGATTTCGGCAATGCTCATACCCTTGAGCTTTTCGAAAAGAATCGCCATCGTTTCTCTCTGCCGTCTTGTCCTTGCGAAATCGCCGGTCTCTCCCTCTCTTGACACTTTCCGACAGCGGCAGTACTCGATTGTCTGACTGCCGCTCAGATGCACGACTCCCGGAAGGGTGTCGGACGGCAGTTTCAGATAGTCGATTTCGCTCTGCGTGAGGGTAACGTCGATGCCGCCCATATAGTCGACGACATTTGAAAATCCCCTGTAGTTTATCCGCACATACCGGTCGATTTTGATTTTGAAATTTTCCTCGATCGTCTTTGTGAGCAGCGACACGCCGCCCGACGCGTATGAGGCGTTTATGCGGTTGTATTTGTCGATCACCGGAATGTGCAGATAAATGTCGCGCATAAAAGATGTCATGACAATCTGTCCGGTTTTTTCGTTGATCGAAACAAGTATCATCGAATCGGAACGGCCGCGCGCGGTTATCGAGGCGACATCGGTACCGATGAGCAGTATGTTTTTTATGTGACTGCCGAACTGTAAAATATCCGATTTCGGCGGAACATACGGACTTTCCGCCGTCGTTCCGGGAGCCGCCGTCGTTCCGGGAGCCGCCGTCGTTTCGGGAGCCGCCGATGTTCCGGGAGCCGCCGATGTATCCTGTCCGCCGATGATGCCCGTGTCTGTCACGGGAACATCCGAAGTGACCGGCGAATCTGTCGTTGCGGCAGATTCGGTTTCGGGGAAATCGGTTTCGTCGGGAATCGTATAGATAATCTCGTCGGTCGATTCGAGCGGAACATAGTTCATCTTGCCGTAATAGTGGCTGAAAAGGCCGAACAGAAAGGCGGCAAGCCCTGCGGCGAGAACCGCGATTACAATGAGTATGACCGCCGCCGTCTTCAGAATCTTTTTCCAAAGCCGGCTTTTCTCTTTTTTTGCGGTTTGTTCGGTCTGTCCGTTCATCGACTGTCTTCTTTCCGCGGCTGTCAGCCGCAAAATTTCGCTTTTTCGCAAAATTCTCTTCATTTTCGATTATACAGCCGATTTATGAACAAATCAAGTACCGACAGCCGTCATTTCTGTTGACACGGAGGCCGGAATATGATATAATAGCAAAACATAATGCGGTATTTTGTCCGCACGCAGTTGTCTTTTCGGAAGGAACAATCCTTATGACATTTATAAAACTCATCTCCGGATGTCTGCCCGACGCGCTTCGCGATTCGGCGCTCATTCTGCCGGTGCTTCTGCCGGTCTATTTTCTCATCGAATGGGTGGAATACAAAAAATATGCCCATCTTGAAAGCTCGCCGCTGCTCTGCGGCAAATTCTCACCGATAATCGGCGCGCTCTTCGGCTCGATTCCGCAGTGCGGATTTTCGGTTGCCGCGACCGACCTCTTCGCCAAAGGCTCGCTGTCGGTCGGCGCGCTTGTCGCCGTCTATATCGCGACCTCCGACGAGGCCGTGCCGATTCTGCTCTCCCGCCCCGACAGAATATCCGACCTTCTGCTGCTTGTCGGCGCGAAGCTGATTCTCGGAATTATCGCGGGCTATCTCGCGATGCTCTTTATCAAAAAGAGCTCTTCTCACTTAGGCTCACACGAACATCCGCACAACGAAGGTGCGCACGGCGAACATCACGCATCGGTCGGCTGCTGCAGCCACGAGATCGAGGGCGGCGAAAAATTCGACTGGAAGCATCCGCTTGTCCACTGCCTGAAAATCTTTCTCTATGTGCTTGCCGTAAATATAATAATGGGTGTGATAATCGCCGGAGTCGGCGAGGACAGCATCACCGCCTTCCTTTCGGGGAGCAAATGGCTGCAGCCGCTCTTCGCGGTGCTTGTCGGTCTTATCCCGAACTGCGCGTCATCGGTCGTGCTGACCGAACTTTATCTGCTTGACGGTCTGACCTTCGGCGCTGTCATCGCCGGACTTTCGGTCAACGCGGGACTCGGATTTATGGTGCTTTACAAGGAAAACAAAAATCCTGCCGAAAACATAAAAATCACGGCGGCGGTTCTCCTTTTCGGACTCGCGGCGGGCTATGCGGCGACCGCTTCGGGACTTTTCTGAAAGCAGGATAAAATCGGGGTAAAATTTTGAAGAAATCGCAACTTTTTTGCTTTTTTTTCATAAAAACTATTGATATTTTGCGCCTGATATGCTAATATTAGTGTCGTAAAAAAATAAATTAAAATTTCTTATGAGGTGAATGTTTTATGTCTATGTACAACAAGAAAACAATCGAAGACATTGACGTTTCCGGCAAGAAAGTGCTTGCAAGATGCGATTTCAATGTCCCGATGAAAGACGGTGTAATCACAGACGATAAGAGAATCGTCGGCGCACTCCCCACAATCAACTATCTGGCAGACCACGGCGCGGCAGTTATCCTCTGCTCACACATGGGCCGTCCTCACAATATTTTCAACGCAAAGCTCAAACTTGACAAGAAGGAAATCAAGAAGATTGCGGCTCTTCCCGAATCCGAGCAGGAGGCGGCTACCGCAGCAGCCCTCGAAAAGGCAAAGAAAGACGTAACAAAACTTTCTCTCGCTCCCGTGGCAAAGCGCATCTCCGAACTTACCGGCAAAGAGGTTATTATGGCGAAAGACGTAATCGGCCCCGATGCCAAGGCCAAAGCGGCAGCGCTGAAGCCCGGTCAGATTCTCATACTCGAGAATGTCCGCTTCCATGAGGAAGAGGAAAAGAACGATCCCGCATTCGCGAAAGAGCTTGCATCGATGGCGGACATCTATGTAAACGACGCGTTCGGAACCGCTCATCGCGCTCACGCATCGACAGCCGGCGTTGCCGACTATCTCCCCGCCGTATGCGGCTACCTCATTCAGAAGGAAATCACGGTTATGGGCGACGCCCTTGCCGATCCGAAGCGTCCTTTCGTCGCAATTCTCGGCGGCGCGAAGGTATCCGACAAAATCGGAGTTATCGAAAATCTGCTTGACAAGGTCGACACACTCATCATCGGCGGCGGCATGGCATACACCTTCTACCGCGCAATGGGCAAATCGATCGGCACATCAATCTGCGAGAACGACAAGCTCGACCTTGCGAAAGACATCATGAACAAGGCGCACGAAAAGGGCGTAAACCTCCTTCTCCCCGTCGACAACATGATCGCGACCACTTATGCGGAAGACGCGGTATTTATGGAAATGTACTCGGACAGCCTCCCCGACGGCTGGATGGGACTCGACATCGGTCTCAAGACTCAGGAGCTCTACGCAAAATCGCTTAAAGGTGCGGGAACAATCGTCTGGAACGGCCCGATGGGCGTTTCCGAATGGAAGAACTTCGCAGGCGGCACAATCGCAGTCGCAACCGCGGTTGCCGAAGCCACCGATGAAGGCGCCGTTTCGATTATCGGCGGCGGCGACTCTGCCGCAGCAGCCGAGAATCTCGGATTTGCCGACAGAATGACACACATCTCGACCGGCGGCGGCGCATCGCTCGAATTCCTCGAAGGCAAGGACCTTCCCGGCATCGCCTGCCTCAACGACAAAGACTGATTTCCGGAGGCATAAGAGATGAATTCAAAGAGAAGACCGGTCATTGCCGGCAACTGGAAAATGAATATGACTCCCTCTCAGGCGAAGGCTTTTGCAGGCGAGCTTTATAACAGCGTCAAGGGCAAGCGCGGATGCGACATCGTTGTCTGCGTTCCCGCAATCGACATTCCCGCAGTCAGCAAGGTACTTGCAGGCACAGCCGTCAAGGTCGGCGGACAGAATGTCCACTTCAAGAAGAACGGCGCATATACAGGCGAGATTTCCGCCGATATGCTCCTGGACGCGGGCGCGAGATATGTTGTCATCGGACACAGCGAACGCCGTCAGTATTTCGGCGAAACCGATGAAACGGTAAATCTCCGCACCAAAGCCGCACTTGACGCAGGCCTCTACGCAATCGTATGCGTCGGCGAACTGCTTTCCGAGCGTGAGAGCGGAATCACGACCGAGGTCGTATCAAAACAGCTTAAACTCGCTCTGGCGAACATTCCCGCAGAGCAGATGGACAAGGTAATCATCGCCTACGAACCCGTATGGGCAATCGGAACAGGCAAAACCGCAACCGCCGAGCAGGCGGATGAGGTTTGCGGCATCATCAGAGACACAATCGCAAAGCTCTACGGCAAATCCGTATCCCGCCGCGCGATCATCCTCTACGGCGGCTCGATGAACGCAGGCAACGCGGCTGAACTGCTTGCGAAAGACAACATCGACGGCGGACTCATCGGCGGCGCATCGCTCAAAGCCGACTCGTTCGCACTTATCGTAGACGCGGCTCAGTAATTTCTTACCGTCGAAGCGGCACGGGCGGCACGGCGGCACGGACGGCACGGCGGCGTGGGGCGACAGAATCGCCGACTTTTCGCCGACTGTAAAAAAGCATAAAAAAGCCGCACTTTTGTGCGGCTTTTCGTTTACGAAAACATATAATTAAGGAAGGACGGCAGCGAAAACCATGAACATCTGGCATGATATAAACCCGGACAGAGTCACACCGAACGATTTTTACGCGGTCATCGAAATTCCGAAGGGCTGCAAGAACAAATACGAGCTTGACAAAGAAACAGGTCTGTTGAAACTCGACCGCATACTCTATACCGCCACTCATTATCCGGCGAACTACGGATTTATTCCGCGCACCTACGCCGATGACAACGATCCGCTGGATGTGCTGGTACTTTGCAGCGAATCGATTTCTCCGATGACGCTCGTTCATGTCTACCCGATCGGTGTAATCAGAATGATGGACAACGGCAAGCTCGATGAAAAAATCATCGCGATTCCCTTCTCCGATCCGACCTACAACGGCTACCGCTCGATTTTCGCGCTTCCGCGTCATGTTTACGAAGAGATGCAGCATTTCTTCTCGGTTTACAAAACCCTCGAACACAAGGAAACGGTGGTCGACAATGTCGGCGACGAAAAAGAAGCGGTCAAAATCGTAAAATCGGCAATCGAAAACTACAATAAGACCTACGGCGACAAAGCCAAAATCGTACAGATTTAACTTAAACAAGCAAAAAAACGCTCACGGACAGCCTCCGTGAGCGTTTTTTATATGCGGACGCATCAGAAATCGCGTCTTAACTCCTTATAATGCGGAAGCCCGCCGATAAACTCTTCCTTGCTGAAATCGTTGTCGGAGAACGGGAAATCGAACACTTTTGCGCCTCCGTCCGAGATAACCCCTCTGTAAAGCGAGATTTTATCGGTGATCTTTTCGGTCAGAATTTCGGCGCCGTCAAAGCCGCTATACGGGATTTCGGTAAATTTCACACTGTCTTTCGGTTCAAGCAGCGAATAGGTCTCCTCGGCAATAAACAGCTTCTGCTTTTTGTGATCGACATAAATGAATGTCAAAACGATTTCGGTATCGATATATTTGCCGTCTTTCAGCTTATACATCTTGTCGATGTTGTCGGCGGTGATGTTGCAGCCCATAAACGACATCGACATATTTTCGATATCGTCGGGCCAGCCGATTTTGTCGCCGCAGATGTCATCAAACTGTTTCTTCTTGACATCGAAAATATCGGTAACATCCGATTCTCTTACCGTTTTGGCGAGCGCGATGCAGGCAAGCACGGCACCGGCGACAATGAGAGTCCATCCGGGTATATAGAGAATACCGAAATTGAGAAATACCGCAAAATAGACGAACAGTCCGCCGAGCGCGGCGCCGGCCACGCTTATCGTATAAAACGCGCCGACCTTCTGCCTTCTCTTTTTGTCGAAAAACTTTTTGTTGGCATCGTAATCGACCTCTATGCCGGTTATATCACTTTCGAAATGCTCATTCAGCTTGTTTGTATAGTTCAATTTTTCTCCTTATTCGACATCGTTCTGCGAAAGACTTTCTCTGATTCCGCCGACAATCGACGCGAGCGAGCCTTTTTCAAGCGGTGTCTTAAGTCCTACCGATTTCACGAGTCCGACGAATGTTTTTGTGCCGCCGAGATTTACGAAATCGATATACTTTTTCCATGCGTTCTCGGGATTTTCAAGATGAAGCGCGTAAAATTCGAGAGCTATCGTCTGCGCCATGCAGTAATCGATGTAGTAGAACGGATAGAGATAGATGTGAAGCTGTCTCTGCCAGCCCGCGCCCCTCGAATAGAAGGGGAGGTTGTCGAAATCGATGTACGGGCGATAGATTTTCTCGAG
Source organism: bacterium (assembly GCA_963628435.1). Lineage (GTDB taxonomy): Bacteria > Bacillota > Clostridia > Oscillospirales > CAG-272 > CAKSQF01. The sequence continues at coordinate 36,534 of CAVGEY010000003.1, read as the reverse complement.
TTTTGCCCATTCGGCGTTTCTCTCCTCGGGCGTCAGTTCGGGATGCGAGTAGACGATTTCCTGAAAATGGTCGACCATCGTGCCGTACGGCAGGAAGATCAGCGCATCTTCGGCATGCGCGAGCTGATATTTCGCGGTATCCTTCTCATCGCCGTCAAAGAAAAGACGGTGCCAGGGAGATGTCAGAAATTCCATCGACATCGAATGGGTTTCGGCGCCCTCCATCGACGGCAGATAGCTGCTCTGCCATTTGATTCTGCGCTCGGCGACATAATCGGCAAACGCGTGTCCCATTTCGTGGGTAAGCACGTCAATATCGGCGGTCGTGCCGTTGAAATTGGAGAAAACAAAGGGGAGCTTGTATTTATAAAGCGATGTGCAGTATCCGCCGGGCGCCTTGCCCTCTTTCGCCTCAACATCGAAAAGTTCCATATCGAACATCATATCGATAAATTCGGCGGTCTGCGGCGACATTTCCTCATACATTCTCTTGGCGGCGGCAAGCAGCTGTTTCGGGGTTCCGTGCGGTTTCGGATTGCCGTCGGCAAACGAAAAAGCATTGTCGTAGAATTTGAAATCGTCAATGCCGATGCGCTTTTTCTGATTTTCCTTGATTTCGTTTACAACAGGCACAACGTCCGAGATTATCTGCTCTCTGAAAATCCCGACATCGCGCGGCGTGTAGCAGTTGCGCTGACGGCGCAGATATCCGAGCTCTACAAAGCTGTCAAAGCCGAGCTTTTTCGCCTGTTCGGTGCGGTTTTTGACAAGCGCATCGAATATCGAATCGAATTTTTCGCGGTTTTCATCGAAAAATCCGCCCTCCGCTTCAAGCGCGCGTTTGCGCAGCTCTCTGTCGGGCGACTGCTTGTATACTCCGAGCTGTGCGACCGTAAGCTCTTTTCCGTCAAACGGAATACGCGCCGATGCGTACAGTTTCTGATATTCGGTGCAGAGCGCGCTCTCTTCCTGCATAAGCGGAATGATTTCGGGCGAGAAAGATTTGACCTCCATCTCGGCATTTATGAAATATACATCTCCGAGCTCTTCTTCGAGTTCGGCTCTGAACGGCGATTTCAGTACGTTTTCGGTGAGTTTCTGCGATTTTTCCTGCCAAAGCGGCATAAATTCATCATAAAACGCCTTTTCGTCGGCATAGAATTTGTCGCGCGTGTCTATCGTGTTCCGTATCTCAACGACAGTCGCCGCCGTAAAAAGATCGACCGACAGTTCTTCGGCAAGATGCAGAATCGAAAGCTGCTCTTCCGGCGAATCGGCATTCGAAAATCTCTCTGCAAGTGCGTCCATCTTCGCGGCAAGGTCGGCGGTATCCGGCCGTTTGTATTCGATGTCCGAAAATTTCATTGAATTAACCCCCATTGCTCATTCGACCGTTCATACGCAGACTGATGTCCGCTATCGGCCGTCTTATTCGGATTTTTCAAAAATCGCGTTAATTTTATCACACTCAAACTCTTTTGTCAATAAATATCGGGATTTTTGTTGTCGGATATTGCAGTTTTGTCCCGAATTTGCGGCAGATGGCGGTGTTTACAATTTATTTACAAAATTCGCCGCCCGCCGACAGAACATTTGTTTGATTTTTCCGAAATTCGGTGGTATAATATAGAAAATATCGGCTTTTTCGATAGATTCAGAATAAACTCAAAGGAGAATATGCCATGGAGAATCTGACCGACAGAGAGCAGAAAATATACGATTTTATCGGCGACTTCAACCGCAAAAACGGCTATCCGCCGAGTGTCCGTGACATACAGAACGGACTTTCGATAAAATCGACCTCGACCGTTCACAGCTACATAAACAGGCTGACCGAAAAGGGCGCGATAAACAAATCGACCGGAAAGAGCCGCGGACTGCGCACCGATGAGCTGTCCGACTCACAGAAAAATCATGCCCGCATACCGTTGGTCGGCAAGGTCGCGGCAGGCAGTCCGATTCTCGCAACCGAAAATATACGCGGCTATCTCGATTTTCCGCTTCTCAAAAAATCGGCACGCGAGCTGCCCGGCAGTCTGTTTGCGCTCCGTGTCAGCGGAGAGAGCATGATTGAGGCGGGCATCATGGACGGCGACATCGTGGTTGTCAAAAAGCAGTCGACGGTCGAAAACGGCGAAATCGTTGTGGCGCTTGTCGATGACAGCGCGACCGTAAAGGCATTTTACAAAGAAAACGGCCACTATCGGCTTCAGCCGCGCAACAGCAGTATGCAGCCGATTATCGTCGACGAATGTATGATCATCGGCAAGGTCGTATCGGTTATGCGTTTCTACGACTGACCGCGCTTTTGCCGCGATCCCATACGATTTCCGGCATTTTATTCGGGCGGCCCGAAAGCCGCAAGGCAACAAAATCTTAAAAGGAAACTCTCTTATGAAAAAAGCACCCCTTAAAAAAGGCGGCAAAAAGAAAAAATCGTCAAGCCTGCGGCTGATAATCATTTTTTCGGTGATAATTCCGCTTATCCGAACGCTGATTCTCTATCCGCTCACTCTGATTATGCAGGCGAACTCTTATGAAATCGGCTACGAAATCGTCTACTATCTCTCACAGGCGGTAACAACGCTGACCTTTTTCGCCGTGCTTGCCCTCTCGGTAAGCTATGTCATGACCGACAATTTTGCGCTTCTTTCAAAGGCGGCGGCATGGCAGTCGCTCTCTCTTGTGGCTGTCGGATTTATGCTGCAATCGCTCGTTCTGCCCTTTCTTGCCCTGCTTGACGATGCGCTCGGAATAAACGGATTTTATTTCTGCAACTGGACTCTCTCTCAGCTTGAAAGCGCGAATGTAATCGCGGAATCGGCAATCTATCTTTTCCTGAACATTCTCGCCGTGCTTCTCATGCTCGGACTTTCGATAGCGGCCCTCTTCGGTATAAGAAAACGCGAAATAAAAGCGGCATCGTCCGGCATAAAGAATTTCACCTACCGTGCGCCGGGCGCGGGAGATCTTCTCGCTATGCTTGCCGATGACCGAAAATGCAGTATAACCGCCGGTGTCGGTGCCTGCTCGCTTGTCTATATGGCGGTCTCGCTCGCGCAGAATCTCGTAGACAGCATAATGACGATTGTGAACTCCGGACTGCCGAAATCGCTCTCCGACATCGCGACTCTCGTTTCCCCGTACATTGTTATTCTCGTTTTCACGATTGCGGGACGCTTCTTTATGCAGTATATCGCGACAATCTCGCTTGCCGAAATCGAAAAAGACGGCAGATAATGCCGCATGACTCTTATATGAAAAACGCGAAGTCCGGAATCGGACTTCGCGTTTTTTTATTCATATATTGCCCTTTCGGTGTCACGGCTTTTCGCGCATAACGACAAGCGACATCGCGGTGCGGCTTTCGCCGTTCAGCTCAACCTCGATGAATTTCGGCTTGCAGACAACCGAAAGACCGTCTCCCTCAAGAAAAACATTTGCGGCGGCGACCGCTTTTATTGTCTGATTGACCGCGCCCGCGCCGATTGCCTGTATTTCAACCGATTCGCTCTCCCTGATGATTCCCGCAATCGCTCCCGCGACAAGATTCGGGCTCGATTTAGCCGATACTTTTAAGTTTTCCATTCCGATAGCCCCTTTCCCGAAAAATCGACACGCGGATTCCGAGGCAAACGCAAAATCTGCCCCTGTTTAAGATAAATATCCGCTTTTTATGTGTAAATTATATCAAATTTACGCCGATTTTACAAGATTTTTAGGCTATATTTCAAAATTCTACTCTTTCAACAAATTCGACACCGCCGTTTTGCGCATTTATACCAAAAATCGCGCCCTTGACCTTGACATCACCCTGCGCAGGCAGAAATCTCGTCGGCATTTTCGTTCTGAATTTTTCGATTATACAATCGGTATCGACTCCGAGAACGCCGCTCTGCACTCCGCTCATTCCGAGATCGGTTATGTATCCCGTTTTTTTATCGAGAATCTGCTCATCGGCGGTCTGCACATGGGTGTGCGTTCCGAAGATTATATCGATTCTGCCGTCGAAATATCTCGCGAGCGCGATTTTCTCGGCGGTCGCCTCGGCGTGGATGTCGAGAACCGAATAATCGTATTTTCCGCGATAGCTTTCGAGCAGCGCATCAACCGTATCGAACGGATCGGCGAGCGATTCCATAAAGACGGTCCCCTGCACATTCATAACAAGCACGCGCTTGCCGTCGGCATCGCAGAGCACCGCTCCGCTGCCCGGATCGCGTGACGGATAGTTCGCGGGACGAAGCATATAGCGACATTCGTCGAGATATGCGTGCATATCCTTCTTCTGCCAGACATGATTGCCCGATGTGATGACATCGACTCCCGACGAAAGCAGTTTTTCGGCCGATGCTCTCGTTATTCCGTTGCCGGGATCGGCGTTTTCGCCGTTCGCGACCGTAAGATTTATGTTATTCTGCTTTCTGAAATTCCACAGCCTGCGCGAAATGTATTCGACCGCCGCCGTTCCGACGATGTCGCCGAGACAAAGAACGCGATAGCTCATTATTACCCGTGCCTTTCCGTTGTCCGAATTATTTTCGGATTCTGCTCTTTCTGTCCGCGGACTGCGTACAGATCTTTTCAAAAACAGGGGAGATCCTTTTAGGACACTCCCCTGTAACTTTTTCTTTCAGCCGCAGCCGAATGATGTTCGGCCGCTTATTTCGCAACGTCGGTTGCGCGCGACTCTCTGACAACCGTGATTTTTATCTGTCCCGGATATTTCAGTTCGTCTTCGATCTGTTTTGCAACATCATGCGCAAGCAGCACCATCTGCTGATCGTTCACATTCTCGGGTTTTACCATTATGCGGACTTCTCTGCCCGCCTGAATGGCAAACGATTTCTCGACACCCGGATAAGAGTTCGCGATTTCTTCGAGCTTTTGCAGACGCTTGATGTAGTTTTCGATGTTCTCGCGTCTTGCGCCCGGTCTTGCCGCCGAAATCGCATCGGCAGCCTGAATGATGAATGCGAGCGCCGTCTTGGGCTCGACATCTCCGTGATGCGCCTCTACCGCGTGAACAATCTCTTTTCTTTCTTTATACTTGCGGCAGAGCTCGGCGCCGATAACGGCGTGGCTTCCCTCAACCTCGTGTGTTACCGCCTTGCCGATGTCATGCAGCAGTCCGGCGCGCTTCGCGAGTTCGGAATTGACTCCGAGTTCGTCGGCAATCATTCCCGAAAGAAGCGCCACTTCGATTGAATGGTTAAGCACATTCTGCCCGTAGCTCGTACGGTAGCGCAGCTGTCCGAGCAGCTTGACAAGGTCGGGATGAAGTCCGTGTATGCCCGTGTCGAATGTTGCCTGCTCGCCTGCCTGTTTTACCGATGCCTCTACTTCTTTTCTTGCCTTTTCAACCGTTTCCTCAATGCGTGTCGGATGGATTCTTCCGTCGGACACCAGCTTTTCAAGCGCAAGCCTTGCCACCTCGCGGCGGATCGGATCGAAGCAGGATATCGTAATCGCCTCGGGCGTGTCGTCGATTATGAGATCGACACCTGTCAGCGCTTCTACGGATCTTATGTTGCGGCCCTCGCGGCCGATGATTCTGCCCTTCATTTCGTCGTTGGGCAGCGCAACCGATGTTACGCTCGCCTCGGACACGAATTCGGACGCGAGTCTTGAAATCGACTGCGAAATTATATCCTTTGCTCTGTCGTCGGCCTCCTCTTTCAGCTCGGCGTCGATTTCGGACAGCTTCATCGCCGCCTCGTAACGCGCCTCTTCCTCAATCTGCTTTACGATTTCGGCCTTCGCCTGCTCGGCGGTAAGTCCCGAAATCTCCTCGAGCTTTTCAAGCTGTTTTGCCTTGATTTCTTCGATTTTTTCGTTTAATTCGGTATTTTCTTTGATTTTTTTATCGAGCTGTTCCTCTTTGCGATCGAGATTTTCACTCTTTTTGTCGAGCATTTCTTCTTTGGTCGTATAGCGTCTTTCCATTTTGGTAAGTTCCGCTCTGCGGTCACGTACCTCTTTTTCAAACTCTTTGTTTGACCGTACAATCTCTTCTTTTGCTTCGAGGAGTGCTTCTTTTTTCTTCGTCTCGGCTGTTTTTACCGCGTCGTCGACAATCTTTTTCGCATCATCATCGGCCCTTGCGACCTTTTCCTTGGCATCGTGAATCTTCTTGCGGAAGATAAACCAGATCACAAGAAAGATGATGATTCCGATTGCGAGACCGGCAAGCGCGCCAATCAGATATTCGGAAAAATCACCCAAATTGTCCGCACCTCCCTGTTTCATTGTTTTGATTTTTAATTCGGATTTGTTTTATGAAATATGTAAGAAATAGCGGACACGCAACAAATATCCGCCGTATCTGCAAATTATCACAGAGTATATTTTATTACTTTTCGGAGTCTTTGTCAAGTGATTATACGGCAAAATCAATAAAATTCAAATTTCATTTACATTCACACTCTGTAAAAACAGTCCAAATATATAAAAGCGGAGAGGCAAGAGCCTCTCCGTTTTTGTCCGGATTTTTCTTATTTTTCGGTATCGCCGTCAAAAAACTCGATTTTTCCGGCGAGCGCGCGGCGGCGGTCGCCTCCGAGCATATCCATGTATTTATCGTAATCCTCGTTGATTATCATGAAATATTTGCGTCCGGGCAGAGCGGTCAGCGCGGCGATGAAATCGGTGAAGCACGGGCCGGCATCTTTGTCATATACCCTGAACGCGAGCGCGCCCTCTGCCGATACCGCGCAGAGCATTACCGGATTTTTCGGAACAGATACCGAGATGTCGGCGATTTTTTCGGGGACTACCGTATACATCCAGATAACCTCTCCGTCCTCACGGCCCGCTTTTTTTCTTATCTTTTCAAATTCGTCGGCGAGCCAGAGTTTGACCTCGGGACGCGTGGAACGCGATTTTATCGCCTGATTTTCGGGAACGGTGAGTCCCCAGTGAGTAAGATATGCCGAAATCATACGTGTCGATATGTTGACTCCGAGAAGATTCGACGCGAGAAGACGCGCGGTTGCCTTGTTCCAGAGCAGCGATGCCGACAGGTTGTTGTCCGCGGGCGTGGAGTTGACGAGATAGTTCAGTATGCTCTCCTCCTGTTCGGGAGTGAGTATGCGGTCGGTCGATGTCGCCTCGTCGGTGTCGACACGGTTGACATATCTCTCGAAAGAGGCGAGTATCCGCTCGATTTCCTTAACCGAAGCACCCGTTTCGGAAGCGATCTGTGCGTTGGTTCTGCCAGATTTCGAAAGAGTAACGATGTCGCGCTGACCTTCGACCTTCATCTCGCTTTCGGGACAGCGGAATCCCTTTAAGAGGGTGTTCAGCCTTGCCTGTTTCTCGGCTTCAAGACGGCGCGCGTTCTGAATTTTGGCCTGTCTTGCGTTCTCGTCCGATTCGTGTCTGCGGTATTTCTTTCTGAATATAACAAGCGCCGCGACTCCCACGATAACCGGAATTTGAAGCAGATAGAAAACGGTGAATTTCGCCGCTGCCGATGCACCGGCGGCAATCATTATAAAGAGCACGAGATATGCGACAACCGCCACGCCTCCGACGGGAATGATTCCGAAAAAGACGTTTTTCTTTTTGGTCAGATAAGTTTCGCCGAAAACAACCGCGGCGGAAAGAGCCGATATGCCCAGAATTATTAAGAGAACCTTAAAAAACACGTCAAAACACTCCTGACTCTGTTATTTTTATTCGGCCACCCGACAAACGGTTCGTGCCGAATTTTGAAATTTCTCATTTGTACCGGTTATTTGCCGATAACGGCAGACACCGAGATTATTATAATATACGGGAGCTTTTTTGTCAATAAAAAGCGCCGAAAACCGAAAAATAATATTCGGCTTGCGAAAAGTCGGCTGCCGCTCAAACCGAGCGGATGATGTCGCCCTCGTGCATCGGAATTTCGGTTCTGATCGAAAAAATCTGATAGGGATGAGGTGCGCTCCCGATTTTTTCGCCGTTCTCGTCGGCGAGATCGCGCGCGGTAAACGGGATCCCGACCGAACCGGGCGTCAGAAGTTCGCACTCCGCCCCTTCGCACAGCTTGTTTTTCTGCACAAGCGTTGCCCTGCCGCTCACGCCGTCGTATGCCTTGACGGTCGCGAGATAGGCTTTTTCGGAAAGATAGCCGCCGCGTGTGACAAGCTGACCGTTTCTCATCGGATCGTCGAAATAATATCCCGAACAGTATTCGCGGTGAGTAACCGATTCAAGCTCGCGCATCCAGCGCGGATCGTAAACATAGCCGTCGGGATCATCAAAATATCGGTCGATTGCCATACGGTAGGTGTTTGCGGTAACCGCATCATAATATGCCGATTTCATACGCCCCTCGATTTTGAACGAGGATATGCCGCTTTCGCAGAGTTCGGGGATATGCTCTATCGTACACATATCCTTGCTCGACAGAATGAAACTGCCGCGCTCGGTCTGCTCAATCGGCAGCCGCATTTCGGGCCGCTTTGCCTCGGCAAGCTCGAAAAGAGAATATTCCCAGCGGCAGGGCTGCGCACAGCTGCCGCGGTTGCCGTCCCTGCCGACAAAATGCTCGGACAAAAGGCAGCGTCCGCTGAATGATACGCACATCGAGCCGTGAATGAAGCACTCGATTTCGAGTTCTTCGGGGATTCTTTTCTTTATCCCGATAATTTCGGAAAGCGAAAGCTCTCTCGCAAGCACGACACGCGACGCGCCGAGCGAATGCCAGAATATGCAGTCGCGGTCGGATACCGCCCCCGCCTGCGTCGATATGTGCCGCTCTATGTCGGGCAGCATCTCTTTCGCGAGCATAAATACGGCGGGATCGGCGATTATCAGCCCGTCGGGCTTCGATTTCATATCGCGGATGTCGCCGAAAAATCCGATGAGTTCGTCATATTCGTCGGTGTGCGGTGTGATGTTAACCGTCAGATATATCTTTTTGCCGAGCCTGTGCGCGTATTCGGCGGCGGCTTCAAGCTCGTCTCTGCCGAAATTGTCGGCTGCCGAGCGCATGCCGAAACGCTTGCCCGCAAGGTAAACGGCATCGGCGCCGAAACGCAGCGCCGCCTTCATTTTTTCGAAATTTCCCGCCGGCAGCAGGAGTTCGGGCTTTTTTTTCATACAGTCAAGCTCCCTTTGGTATAATCTCCGCCGATTTTCGGGCGGATTGTCGCATCATTTTATGAGTTTGTCGAGCAAGTCGGGCGTTTTCGCGTAAAATTCGGCATCGGCAAGCTCTTTTTCGCTTCCGTATCCCCAACCGACCGCCGCGACCTTTACTCCCATCGCGTGCGCGCCGACAACATCGTAAGAGCGGTCGCCGACCATCAGCACCTTTTCCTTGTCGGCGTCTGTCCGACATCCTGCGAGATTAAGCGCCGCATTGACGACATCGGCCTTGCTCTGTATGCTTCCGTCAAATTCGGAGCCGACCATGTGCGTAAAATATTTCGCGAGACCGTCATGTTCGAGTATCCTCTTTACGAAAACGGTCGGTTTCGATGACGCAACGAGCAGTTTTTTGCCGCGCGCGTTGAGATTCGCGATAAGCTTTTCGACTCCGTCATAGACGGTGCAGTCGAAAATTCCGCGCTCGGTATAATATTCGCGGTATTTGGCGACAGGCCCCGCGACATTTTCCTCGGTAAATCCGAAAAAATCGATAAACGAATCTTCAAGCGGCGGGCCGATTACCCTGTTAAAATCGTTCGGATCGTATTTTATCCCGTAATAGTCAAGGCTGTGGATAAAAGATTTGATAACGCCGGATGCCGAATCAATAATCGTTCCGTCGAGATCAAAAAGAATTGTGTCGAAAATTTCGGTTTTGCCGCTTTCCGTATTCATGAATTTACCTTTCCTTTTAAGCTGCCGCCCCGATAAGCCGCGGCGTTCGTGTGAAAATCGTTTCCCATTCGTTTATTTTATCACATTCCGACTTTTCTGTCAACATTTCGGAAAAAAGTGCGCAAATTTTCGGAGAACAGACGGCAATAATCGGGCAAATTCCGACCGAAATATGCAAAATCACGAAACAACGGAAAAAAGCGGAAGAAAAATTCGATTTTGTTCTGTTTTTTTCTCAAAATCGTTGACATTTCTCCGAAAATATGCTAAACTGACAGGGTAAATGCGATGATGCGGCCGGCAAAGCCGATAAAATCCCGTACAGAGAGTGTCCGCCGATGGCTGAAAGCGGCTCGGGATGCGGCAGCGCCTTTCTCCGCGCAGCAGACAGAGTCAAAGATTCCGAGTAGCTCTGTCCGGACGCCCCGTTACAGGCAAAGAGGTTCCGCTCCGGCGGGACGGATCAGGTGGTACCGTGAAGCAAGCTTCACCCTGTTTTGACAGGGTGATTTTTTTGTTTTTGCGGACAAAGCCCCGAAAAAAGCAAATTTTGCATATTTTGCACGAAAGGATAATCAAGGTTCAAATGGAAATCAGAGAAACACTTTTGAAAATCAAGACCGATGCCGAAGCCAGACTCGCCTCGATAAAAGGGGACGACGAGCTTGAATCGGTGCGTGTCGAATTTCTCGGCAAAAAAGGAGCGCTGACTGCCGTCCTGCGCACAATGGGCAGTCTTTCACCCGAAGAGCGTCCGAAAATCGGACAGCTCGCGAACGATGTCCGCTCGGCAATCGAGCAGGATATAGCCGACAGAAAAAAGGCCGTCGAAGCGGCAAAGCTCAAAGCCAGACTCGAAGCGGAAGCGGTTGACGTAACCGTCCCCGGAAAGAAGATTCAGATAGGAAAACGCCATCCCCTCGATCAGGCAGAGGACGAGCTCTGCGATATTTTCCGCTCAATGGGATTCGAGATTGCCGAAGGGCCGGAAGTAGAATACGATGTCTACAACTTTCAGAAGCTGAACATCCCCGAAAATCACCCGGCGCGTGACACGCAGGACACCTTCTATATCAACGACAAAGTGCTTCTGCGCTCGCAGACCTCTCCCGTTCAGGTGCGCGTCATGGAAAATCAGCGCCCGCCTATCCGCATCATATCGCCCGGCAGAGTCTACCGTGCCGACGAGGTCGACGCGACACACTCGCCGATGTTCCATCAGCTCGAAGGACTTGTCGTCGACAAGGGAATCACGATGTCCGACCTTAAAGGAATGCTCGAAACATTCGCCGTTCAGATGTTCGGCGAGAACACAAAATTGCGCTTCCGCCCGCACCATTTCCCGTTCACCGAACCGTCTGCCGAAGTTGACGTATCCTGCTTCGTCTGCGGCGGCAAGGGCTGCCGTGTCTGCAAGAACGAGGGCTGGATTGAGATTCTCGGCGCCGGAATGGTGCATCCGAACGTTCTGCGCGAATGCGACATCGATCCCGAAATCTATTCCGGATTCGCGTTCGGACTCGGCATCGAGAGAATCGTCATGACCAAATATTCGATTGACGATATGCGCAATCTCTACGAGAACGATCTTCGTTTCCTCGGACAATTCTGACTGTAAGGAGCTGTAAATAAAATGAATCTTTCCATAAACTGGCTGCGTGATTTTGTCGGCACACAGTCCATTGCAATAAAAGACTACTGCGACAGAATGACCGATACGGGCTCGAAAGTCGAGTCATTCGAGGAAAAGGGCGCCGATATACAGAATGTCGTCGTCGGCAGAATAGAAAAGATAGTTCCGCATCCCGATTCGGATCACATGGTGATATGCAGCGTCGATGTCGGGAAAGAGGCGCCCGTACAGATTGTAACCGGCGCACAGAACGTTTTCGAAGGCGCGCTTGTTCCCGCCGCCGTCGCACCCGCAAAACTGCCGGGCGGCGTAACCATCAAGGCAGGCAAGCTGCGCGGTATCGAGTCAAACGGCATGCTCTGCTCGATAGGCGAGCTCGGTCTCACCCTGCACGAAGTTCCCTACGCGATTGAAAACGGTATTCTCATTCTTAAAGAGGACTGCAAACCGGGCGACAACATCGCAGATGTGCTGAAACTGCGCGACGATGTCGTCGAATTCGAAATCACCCCGAACCGTCCCGACTGCCTCTCGGTCATCGGACTCGCGAGAGAGACCGCCGTTTCGTTCGATCTGCCCTGCAATATCCCGACTCCGAAGGTTACCGAAGCGGGCGGAAATATCGGCGACTATCTGACCGTTGAGGACAGTGCGCCCGATCTCTGCACAAGATACTGCGCGCGTGTCATCCGCAATGTCAAAATCGAGCCGTCTCCGCTCTGGATGCGTATGCGTCTTTCGGCGGCCGGAGTACGCCCGATAAACAATATCGTCGACATCACAAACTACGTAATGCTCGAATACGGTCAGCCGATGCACGCTTTCGACTACGCGATGCTCGACGGCTCGCATATCATCGTTCGCCGCGCCGCCGATAAAGAGGTGTTCAGATCGCTCGACAGCAAGGATCATGTCCTCTGCGAACGCGACCTCGTAATCGCCGACGAGAAGAAAGCGGTTGCGCTTGCCGGAGTCATGGGCGGCGAAAATTCGGAAATCAAGGACAGCACCGCCGCCGTTGTATTCGAATCGGCATGCTTCAACGGCGCGTCGGTACGTATAACCGCAAAATCACAGGGTATGCGCACCGAATCGTCGGCACGCTACGAAAAAGGACTTGACAGCGACAACTGCATGGACGCGCTCGACCGTGCCTGCGAGCTTGTTACTCTGCTCGGCGCGGGCGAAGTCGTCAGCGGCGCGGTAGATGTCTACCCCGATCCGAAAAAACCGGTAAGTCTGCCGCTGAATCCCGACAGAATCAATAAATTCCTCGGTGTCGATCTTTCCGAAGAATATATGACCGACATTCTCGTAAAACTCGGATTTACCGTAAAAGACGGCATCGTTACCGCTCCCCACTGGCGTTCGGACATCGGAGAAATGAACGACCTTGCCGAAGAGGTTATCAGAATCTACGGCTACAACAAAATCGCCTCGACTCCGTTTGTCGGCTCGGTCAAGGCGGGTATGCTCACCAAAAAGCAGGCATACAGACAGAATCTTCACAGCCTGCTCTGCGCTATGGGACTCACCGAATCGGTGACATTCTCGTTCGTATCCCCCAAAAACTGCGATAAAATTCTTCTGCCCGCCGACGCTCCCGAAAGAAACTATGTGAAAATCACGAATCCGCTCGGCGAGGACACAAGCGTAATGCGCACAACTCTTATCCCGTCGCTGCTCGACAGTCTGTCGCACAACTACGCGCATCATCTGCCGAAAGCGGCAATGTACGAAATCGGCCACGTCTATCTCGCGAAAGAGGATAAATACGAACTCCCCGACGAGCCGTTCATGGTTGCTTTCGGTTTCTACGGAGACGGCGATTTCTACAAAATCAAGGGAATGGCGGAAACTCTGCTCGATAATTCGGGTATCACCAAATACAGCTTCACGGCAAACAGGGAAAATCCGACCTTCCATCCCGGACGCTGCGCCGACATCACGGTCAGAGGCGGCATGAAGATAGGCACGATCGGACAGCTCCATCCGACGGCGGCGCAGAACTACGGATTCGATCTTCCGGTCTATATCGCATATCTGCCGTTCGAGGCTCTCTTCTCGGTCGCAAACTTCAAGAAGCAATATAAACCGATGCCCAAACATCCGTCGACATCCCGTGATTTCGCATTCGTCTGCGATGAAAAGCTCGAAGTCGGCAGAATCGAGGAGGTTATCCGCAAGGGCGCGGGCAAACTGCTCGAAAACATCGAACTTTTCGATATTTACACGGGCGACCGTATCGACAAGGGAACGAAGAGCGTTGCGTTCAGACTCGCGTTCAGAGCGCCCGATCACACGCTCACCGGCGATGAGGTTAACGCCTGCGTAGACAAACTGCTGGCCGCCCTCGACAAACAGCTCGGCATCAGGATAAGACAGTAAAAGGCATATAAAAAAATCAAGGAACGGAAAATCCGTTCCTTGATTTTTTATAAAGAATTTCGGTGAGATACCGCTGTGAGTTCGACCGTCAAAAACTTCCGCATCCCCGCAGAATTTCCGCCGACACGCCGAAAAACTTCCTCACAATCTGCAAAAACACCGCCCGACCGCAAAAGTCCGTATGATATGCAAAAACACCGCCCGACCGCAAAAGTCCGTACGATATGCAAAAAAACTCCGCCCGACC
>CAVGEY010000003.1:0-22440 GCA_963628435.1 bacterium | reverse complement strand
CGACCGTCAAAAGTCCGTAGGATGCGCGGGAAGTCTCCGCAAAAGCCAAAAAAATCTTCCGCACGGCTGCGGAAGATTTTCGGTTTCTTTATTTTTTTCTGTTTCTCGGATTGACAATATCGCGCCAATCGAGATCGCCGCGGTCAAGCGCGCGCACAAGTACCTCGCCGGTCGCAATATTGGTCGCAACCGGAATATTATACATATCGCACAGCCTTAAAAGCTCAATATCATTCCGTGTCGGATCGCTTGTATCCCTAAAGAAAAGCAGAAGGTCGATTTCGTTGTAGGCAATACGCTGGGCGATCTGTTCGGCGCCGCCCTGCGAACCTGCCATCATACGCTCAATCTGCAGTCCCGTAGCCTCGGAGATGTATTTAGCCGTTACCGCCGTAGCGCACAGCGAGTGCTTGCTGAGAATTCCGCAATAGGCAATACAGAACTCTGTCATAAGCTCTTTTTTTGCATCATCGGCAATGATAGCGATTTCCATTATAAACATCCTCCGTAATTTTTTCGGTTATCCGTATAAAAATGCCGTTTTTTCGGCATTTACTGTAAAATTATAACACGACTTTTTGATTTTGTCAATCTTTTTTTGCAATTTTTCGGTAATTTCAGCTTTTTTAACAGAAAATCTGTTTATTTTTACCAATTTTCACGGCCGTGTATCTGTCGTTTAGTAGATTTCGGCAGACAGCCGAAATTCCGGATATTTCGGGATTATCCGAGCAGTTTTGTTATTCTCTCCATCGCCTCTGCCGTGCGTTCGTGATTGCCGAATCCCGACAGTCTGAAATAGCCCTCGCCGTTCGCGCCGAATCCCTCACCGGGGATACCGACAACATTTGCCTTTTCGAGAAGCAGATCGAAAAATTCCCACGATTTCATTTCGTTCGGACATTTCAGCCAGATATAGGGCGAATTTTTGCCGCCCGTGTACCATATTCCGAGCTTTTCGAAGGTTTCCATCATCATTTTCGTGTTTTCTTTATAGTACGCGATGTTCGCCCTGACTTCGGCGAGTCCTTCGGGAGTAAAGACGGCAGCTGCCCCGCGCTGAGTGATATGGCTGACACCGTTGAATTTGGTCGACTGGCGGCGTTTCCACATCGAGAGCAGGCTCGTGCCGTCGGAGGATACAAGTTCTTTCGGAATGACGGTGTATCCGCAGCGCACGCCGGTGAATCCCGCCGTTTTCGACATCGAGCAGAACTCTATCGCGCAGCCCCTCGCGCCCTCGATTTCGAAAATCGATCTCGGGCAATCCTTATCTTCGATAAACGACTCGTATGCCGCGTCATAGAGTATGACCGCGCCGCTTTTTATCGCATAATCAACCCATTTTTTAAGCTGATCACGGGTGTAGCAGGCGCCCGTCGGATTGTTCGGCGAGCAGATATAGATAATGTCGCCGCGCAGGGCGTCGTCGGGCATCGGCAGAAAACCGTTTTCGGCATTGCCCGATATAAATGATACCTCTCTGCCGTCCATGATGTTCGAGTCGAGATAGACCGGATAGACAGGATCGGGAACGATTACGCGGTTGTCAACCGAGAATATGTCGAGAATGTTCGACACGTCCTCTTTCGCGCCGCAGGTAACATTTATCTCGTCGGCGTCAAGCCCGACACCCATCTCGCTTTTATAATAATTTTTGAGAGCGGCAAGCAGATAATCCTCGCCGTAATATTCGGGATAGCCCTTGAAGCTCTCTTTTCTTCCCATCGCCTCCGACTCCTGCGCCATCGCCTTAACGGCGGCGGGCGCGAGCGGCAGGGTAACATCTCCGATACCCATATTTATAATGTCGGCATCGGGATGCGCGGCGGCGTATGCCGCTTTTTTGGTCGCAACCGTCTTAAAAAGATAGGATGCCTTCAGATTTTTGTAATTTTCATTGATTTTGAACATTTTTCCGCCCTCCAACAGCTTTTCTGTCACAGACAAACCGTTCCCTCGAAGGCGACCTCGCACGGTCCCTCCATAAGTACGGTCTCTCCGGTATATGTAATAATGAGATTTCCGCCTCTCAGCCTCACGGTTATCGGCTCGCCGACAGTGCAGTATCCGCAAAGGCAGGCGGCAACCGCGACCGCGCAGGCACCCGTTCCGCAGGCGAAGGTCTCGCCCGAACCTCTCTCCCAGACGCGCATCATAAGCTCGCGGTCGGATATGATTTTGACGAACTCGGTGTTGACGCGTTCGGGGAAAAATTCGTTGTTTTCGAATTTTCTTCCGATTTTCTCTATCTCGAACCCCGCAAGATCGAAATCATCGTCAACGAAGGTCACGCAGTGGGGATTACCCATCGAAACGGCGGTTACGGTATATCTTTTGCCGTCGACAAAGAGAGATGCGTTTACCGCGCGCTCTCCCGAAAATTTCGAGGGGATTTTTTCGGGCGCGAGAATCGGCGCACCCATATCGACAAGCGCCGAGCATACCCTGCCCGCGCCGTCGAGCGTCAGCTTTATCTCTTTTATTCCCGAAAGCGTTTCGATTTTCAGCGGATTATTTTCCGAGAGGCCGTAATCATGAACGAATTTCGCCACACAGCGGATGCCGTTGCCGCACATTTTCCCTTCCGAGCCGTCGGCGTTGAACATACGCATTTTCGCGTCGGCAATCTCCGATCTGCAGACGAGAATCACTCCGTCGCCGCCGATCGAAAAATGTCTGTCCGAAAGTTTTACCGCAAGCGCGGACGGATTTTCGGGCTCGCCGTCAAAGCAGTCGATATAGATGTAATCGTTGCCGCAGCCCTGCATTTTGGTAAATTTTATTCTGTTATCAGCCGCAGTTTTCATAATACGACCGCTCCTCTCTTTTTTATGTGAATATTATAATACAAAATCGGCCGTCTGTCAATCGAATAAGAAAAATCGGCGTTTTCGGCGCGTTTTTTTCGCTTTTATATAAAACAGAGTCGTAAATTTTCAAATTTATGTTGATTTTTCGGAGGCTGTGTTATATAATATAGAAGATTAGGATAAAAAACACGAAAGGTCGGTATATATCATGATTCTTGTTACAGGCGGAACCGGATTTATCGGTTCACATACGGTTGTCGAGCTCATCGGCGCAGGCTATGATGTTGTCATCGTCGACAATCTCGTAAACTCCAAAATCGAAACTCTCGATTCGATTGAAAAAATCACAGGCAAACGTCCCAGATTCTACGAAAACGATGTCTGCGACAAAGACGCTCTCGAAAAAATCTTCACCGAAAACGATATTGACGCGGTTATCCACTTCGCCGGACTCAAGGCAGTCGGCGAAAGTGTCGCAAAGCCGCTCGAATATTATTCGAACAACATAATCGGCACGCTGAAGCTGCTTGACGTTATGCGTGAGCACGGCTGCCACAGATTCGTATTCTCGTCATCGGCTACCGTTTACGGAATGAACAACATCGCCCCCTATACCGAAGATATGCCGACATCGGCAACCAACCCCTACGGACAGACCAAATTCATGCAGGAAATCATGCTCCGCGACATCGCGCACGCCGATCCCGAATTTTCGGTTGCCCTGCTCCGCTATTTCAACCCGATAGGAGCGCATGAGAGCGGACTTCTCGGCGAAGATCCGAACGGCATCCCGAACAATCTGATGCCCTATATCTGCAAGGTCGCATCCGGCAAGCTGCCCTGCCTGTCGGTATTCGGCAACGACTATGACACGCCCGACGGAACAGGCGTACGCGACTATATCCATGTTGTCGACCTCGCCGTCGGACATCTCTCGGCTCTCCACTATCTCGAATCGCACAAGGGCGTGCTGACCGTAAATCTCGGCACGGGCAAAGGCACATCGGTGCTTGAACTTGTCGCCGCATTCGAGAAGGCAAGCGGAGTTAAGGTCAACTATAAGATTGCCGCGCGCCGCCCCGGCGACATCGCGACCTGCTACGCATCCACCGAAAAGGCAAAAGAGCTTCTCGGATGGACGGCGAAGAAGAATATCGACGATATGTGCGCCGACAACTGGCACTATATCTGCACAAAGTCGGGCAAATAATCTGTTTCGACAGGCACACAGACCAAAGTAAAACCGCCTCCCCGGGCTTCGGGGAGGCGGTTTTTTTATTCGTATTATTCCACGCTGTTTATCGGCGTGCCGTTGACCGAGATGTCGTTTTTAGTCATTTTGACCTCAACGCTGCCGTCGCGTGTCGCGTAAACAGATGTTTTCGCTTCGGTGAGCTTTGTGATCGTCTTGACATCCATCTGAGTCTTTTCGGTATTGTTCGAGCAGAACGCAACCGCATATTTAGCGCCCAGCGCGGTAAACAGATTGTCGTATGCGCTGTCGTAGATGCCGTAGTTCGGAACGGTGATAAGGTCGAATGTCTTGCCGCCGAGATCGGTGAGCAGTTCGGTTACTCTCTCGCCCTTGATACGCGATGTCATAAGGAATGATTTTTCGCCGTAGCTGATTGTAACCGCCATCGAGTTGCTCTCGTCATTCTCGTCATCTGCCGTCGAGTAGTCCTTGTGAGCGACATAAAGCCCGATTTTGACATCGCCGAGTGTGAGTTCGGTGTTTTCGGCAACCGTTGTCGGAGTGATTCCCGCGGTCGAAATCGCGTTCGAGAAAAGATCATAGGTCGAGCTTGACTTCGTATATGACGGAACAATCACATTCTTGATTTTGAGTGCCTGATATGAAAGCAGGGTGGGGATACCGCCGATATGCTTCTTGGAATAGTTTGTTATGATGAGATAGTCGATTTCGGTGATTTCCTTTTCGGCAAGATAGGTTATGATTTTATCGGTCTTGTCGTCGGCGGCGGCATCAATCATGATATTGCCCGACGGGGTGCGGATGATAATGCAGGACGATCTGCCCGCTTTCAGAAACTTCATCTTTACCTCATTGTCAACAACCTCGGTTGTGTCGGTGTTCTTGTCGGTTTCTCCGCCGTTTTCGATTTTCGAGCAGGCGGCAAACGATACGAGCATAAGCGCCGCAAGCATAACCGAAAGAATTTTTCTCATTTTCATAATACTTTTCCCTTTCGTTTGAAAAAATAAGGTCGGCGCGTTTTTTGCGAGCTTCAATCGGTCGCTTTCGGATTTCGGCATTTCACGATTCGAATACCGCGCCTTTTCGATATATCAGTATATTCCCGAATTGTTAACCTGTTGTTAAGATTTACCGTTTTTTTCTTATAATTATGCCGTTTTTCGGCGAAATGACAAATTTTCCGGAAACTTTTCCGCTCATAAGATCAACCGCCGTCTCTCCGCCGGTGTCAAGCGTGTAAGATTTGTCCGACACATTGACCGCGACGGCAAGAAAATCATCCCCGTCAAAGCGTCTGTACGAGAATACGCCGTCGGGCGTGTCCTCGTCAACCTCAAAATAACCGTAGGCAAGCAGCGGCTCCGATCTTCTGATTCTGCCCATTTCGGCATAGAAACGGGTAAGGTCGGAATCGGCGCGCTCTCTGACAAACGGCATGCGGTTGAACGGATCGTGATATCCCTCCATCCCCGCCTCGTCGCCGTAATATATGCAGGGAATTCCGGGCATCGTATAGACGAGCATCAGGCAGAGTTTCAGCAGTTTTATTCCGTTTTTCCGCTCTGTGTCGGTCATTTCGGCGCGCGCGAGTTCGGATGAGCTTCTGCCGTTTTCGGGTTCACCCGCAAGCACGGTTAATATCCGGTCGGTGTCGTGTGTGCCGAGATGATTCATGAGAATGTCGCTTGTCGATTTCGGATAGTGCGAATAGAGCAGTGCGCTCGCCTCGAAAAGTGCCGATTTGTCGCCGTATTTTACAAATTTTATTATCCCGTCGCGGAGAGGATAGTTCATGACCGAGTCGAGCTGACCGCCCCTGAAATATTTTCGCCGTCTGCCGTAGGCGACCTTGTTCGACGCGTCCTCCCAGACCTCGCCGAATATCACCGCGTTCGGATTTTCCGCCTTGACTCTGCGGCGGAGTGCTTCAAGAAAAGGCTCGCCGAGCTCATCGGCGACATCGAGCCGCCATCCCGAAAGCCCCATTCGTGTATATTTCGCCAGAACGCCGTCCTCTCCGCAGATAAAATCGATATAGGACGGCTCGGATGTGGTAACGGCGGGCAGAATGTCTATTCCCCACCAACAGCGGTATTTGTCGGGATACTTTGAAAATTCGTACCATTTATAATATTCCGACTCGCTGCTCTGATATGCTCCGACACCGTCATAGCGTCCGAATTTGTTGAAATATCGGCTGTCCGCGCCCGTGTGATTGAAAACGCCGTCAAGAATTATGCCGATTTTCCTCTCTTTTGCCGCCTTTATCAGTTCGGAGAGTGCCTCATCGCCGCCGAACATCTCATCGACCTTCATATAGTCGCCCGTGTCGTATTTGTGATTCGAGTATGCCTCGAAAATCGGCGAAAGATAGATAAGACTCACGCCGAGAGCGGCGAGATAGTCGAGATTTTCGATGACACCCCACAGCGAGCCGCCGAAAAATCGGTTGTTTCTGACAAATCCGCCGCGCACCTCGGCATATTCGGGGATCCCGTTCTCCCAATCTTCATCGAGAACGGCGTCCTCGCGAATCGGCAGACTCTTTTTCGATTTCGCGAAGCGGTCGACGAAAACATGATAGATTATACCGCCCGCCGCGCACTTCGGCTCATCGGCGGCGTCGCGCACGGTAAGCTGAAAGCCGTCATAGGGCGCGTATTCGGCGGCCGCAATCGGACGGTATGAGCTTTTCGAGCATGAAAGACGCAGCCTTCCGTATCCGCTGTCGGATATGACGCTGTACCAGAGCAGAGCGCTTCTCTCACCGTCGGGACAGAGCTCGCTCATTTTGATTCCGCAGACGAATTTTTCGCGGGTATAGTCGTCGGCGTCGAAGCCGCCGTCCGGGAGAATCGGATTTTCGTTGACAATTTCCTCAAAATCAAACGATAATTCGCGGCTGTCGTCATCCCGGTAAAAGACAATCTTCGGTCTGAACAGACCGAGTTCGCGCGGAGCCGTAATCTCGAAAGACAGGCTGTCGTCATAGTCAAAAACACCGAAAAGACCGGCATTCTCGGTCTTTTCGGCTTTTTTAGTGAATTTTATTTCTTTTGCGAGTTCAAACGGGATTTCGGCTGTTGTCATAGATTCCTCTTTCGCCGTCTGCGGCCTTTCGGGCAGACGGCGGTTTGTCTGTCATAAGAATGCTTATTTGTTGTTTTCGGCTTTTATCGGCTTTATGTGCCAGATGTTTTCGGCATATTCGCGAATCGCGCGGTCGGCGGAGAATCTGCCCGCAGATGCGATATTGACAAGCGATTTCTTCATAAATCCGCGTCTGTCGGTATAGTCGGCAAGCAGCTGACCGTGCTTTGCGAGATAGCTCTCGAAATCGGCAAGGCACATATACGGATCGGGAACGCCCGGTCCCATCAGCAGATAGTTGTAGAAATCTGCAAATCCGACTCCGTTGAAGCCGGCCTTGAGGCTGTCGACCGCCTTTTTGAGCGTGCTGTCGCCGTTATAGTAGTCTATCGAATGATATCCTCTTCTCCAGAGATCGTCGACCTCGGGAGTCGTAAGTCCGAAAATATAGACATTGTCGGGGCCGACCGTTTCGGCAATCTCGACATTCGCTCCGTCAAGCGTTCCGAGAGTGAGCGCGCCGTTTATCATCAGCTTCATGTTGCCGGTACCGCTCGCCTCTTTGCCCGCAAGCGAAATCTGCTCGGAAATGTCGGCGGCGGGAATGAGAGTTTCGGCAAGCGACACATTGTAGTCCTCGGCGAACACAACCTTCATCTTTTCGCCGATTTTCTTGTCCTTTTCGATTTCGGCGGCAATTTCGTTTATAAGTCTGATCGTCTGTTTGGCGATAAAATATGAGGGTGCGGCTTTGGCGGCGAAAATAAATGTCTGCGGCTGAACATCGGCATCCGGATTTTCCTTCAGCTTCTCGTAATAGGAGATTATTCTCAGAACGTTCAGCATCTGACGCTTATATTCGTGCATGCGCTTTACATGGACATCGAAAATCGAGTCGGGATCGATTAAAATTCCGCTCTTTTCGGCATACCAATTCGAGAAACGCAGCTTGTTTTCGCGCTTGATTTCGTAAAGACGGTCAAGCACGGCGGTGTCGTCTTTGTATTTCAGAAAATCCGACATCTTTTCGGGCGATTTTCTGTAATCTGTGCCGATTGTCTCGTCAAGCAGAGAGCAGAGTCCGGGATTCGAGTAGCAGAGCCAGCGGCGGTGCGCGATGCCGTTTGTTACATTGGTGAACTTTTCGGGGGTGTAGTCGTGGAAATCCGAGAACACCGTCTTTTTCAGTATGTCCGAATGGAGCTTGGAAACGCCGTTTACCGTATGCGAGCCGACAACCGACAGATTCGCCATCTTCACTCTGTTATTGGCGATAATCGACATGTGCGTGATTCTGTCCCAGTCTCCGGGATATCTGTTCCAGAGATCGGCGCAGAAGCGGCGGTTGATTTCGCAGACTATCTGATGGATACGGGGCATGACATATCTGAACAGTCCCTCGTCCCATGTTTCGAGCGCCTCGGGCAGAACGGTGTGATTTGTGTAGCTTACCGTTTTCGTTACTATGTCCCACGCGTCCTCCCACGAATAGGAGTAGGTGTCGATGAGAATACGGATGAGTTCGGGAACTACGAGCGCGGGATGTGTGTCGTTGATATGGATCGCAACCTTGTCGGCAAAATTTTCGAGCGTGCCGTAGCCGCGCAGATGGTCGGCGATAATCGACTGAAGTGATGCGCAGACAAGGAAATACTGCTGCTTCAGGCGCAGCGTTCTGCCGCCGTCATGGTTGTCGGCGGGATAAAGCACCTTTGAAATGATTTCGGCCTTGTTCGACTCTTCGAGCGCCTGAAAATAGTCGCCCTGCGAGAAAAGTCCCATATTAAACTGATTCGTCTTGACCGCTTTCCAGAGGCGCAGCGAGTTTACCGCCTCCGAATCGGCGCCCGAAATCATAATATCGTAGGGTACCGCCTGAACTTCGGTGTAGTCGGTGTGGATAATCTCGCACTTGCCGTTTGTCCATTTTTCGCTGACATTTCCGCCGAAACGGACGGTGCAGGTCTTGTCGGTACGCGGAACGAGCCAACATTCGCCCGACGGGAGCCAGATGTCGGGAAGCTCAATCTGCTGTCCGTCGACGATTTTCTGCTTGAAAAAGCCGTACTCGTAGAGAATCGAAAATCCGGTAGCCGAATAATCGAGCGATGTCAGCGCGTCCATAAAGCAGGCGGCAAGTCTGCCGAGTCCGCCGTTGCCGAGTCCGGGATTGTCCTCATGCTCGTAGAGATCCTCAATATCATATCCCCACGATTTGAGAATTTTCGCATACTCCTCCTCGATGCCGAGATTGCAGAGATTGTTTTTTAAGGATTTGCCTATCAAAAACTCCATGCAGAGGTAATATACCTTTTTCCCCTCCTGATTTTTGACATTCTGCTTGAATTCGGTGCGCTTGTGCGAGAGAATATCCTTTACCGACAGCAGAACCGCCTTGTAAATCTGATCGGGATTCGCCTCCTCGGGCGTTGTGCCGAAAACTCTCGACAGTTTGTCGGTGATTTCCCGACGCAGCATCAGCTCTTTCGACTGTTTTACCGCTTTTTTGGTCATTTTAATCGTTTTAACTTTTTCGGGTACCGAAATGTCGCCGTTTTCGGTTTTTTTAGCTGTTTTCGCCATCTCTTTGAAAAATCCTTTCTGTTCTTGCCGACATCTTTCCGTCGACCGCCTCGCGGCGTATAAATCGCGTTATTAAACTACAACAAGCAATGCAGTGCCGCGACCATGCGGCACCGCATTGCTGCATTGATTTTTATCCGTATCTTATGCTCTTATGCGCCGAACATCGAACGGTAAAGCCCGATATACTTTTCGGCGGATGCGCCCCATGAAAAATCGCTGTTCATCGCGTTCTTCACGAGTTTTTTCCAGAGCGGTTTGTCATAATAGAGTCTGAGCGCACGGCCGACCGCGTCCTTCATCTCGTAGGGATTGAACGCGTAGAATGTTACGCCGTTGCCCTCGCCGGTTGTCGGGTCGAACGCCTTTATGGTGTCGTAGAGTCCGCCGGTCTCTCTTACAACAGGAACCGCGCCGTAGCGGCAGGCAATCATCTGCGACAGACCGCACGGCTCCGATTGGCTCGGCATCAGGAAGATGTCGGCGCCCGCGTAGATTTTTCTCGACATCTCCTTGTCGAATTTTATGAGCGCGCGCACCTTGTCGGGATAATATCCCTCAAGCCGTCTGAAAAAGTCCTCGTAATCGTATTCGCCGGTACCGAGCACCACGAACTGCGACTCGCCCTGCATAATCTCGCCGAGCATCGCGCGAACGAGATCGAGTCCCTTCGGGGGAACAAGACGGGTTACCATCGCGATAAGCGGCTTGTCGGGATCTACGGGCAGACCGAGCTCGGCCTGCAGTTTCGCCTTGTTGTCGGCTTTTCCCGCGAATGTCCTGTATGCCGCGCCGTAATGTTTTCCGGTCATGACACCGTCGGTCATCGGATTGTAATAATCGGTGTCGATTCCGTTAATGATTCCGCAGCACTTGCCCGAATAAGCCGAAATGATGTCGGCAAGTCCGTAGGCATAGTAGGGAGTGCGGATTTCCTCGCTGTATCTCTGGCTGACGGTTGTCAGCTTGTCGCAGCAGACAATCGCGCCCTTCGTGAGATTTATGCAGCCGTCATATTCGAGATCGGGCAGATCGGTGTCCCAGAGCGAGAAAACATCGCCGATGATTTCTTTCGGGAATTTGCCCTGATACTCGATGTTGTGAATGGTGTAGACCGTTCTCGTGTTCGGATAATTCTGCTGTTTGCGCAGATAGATTATCGAAAGCGCCGACTGCCAGTCGTTCGCGTGGAGCAGATCGGGGGTGAATCCGATGCGCGGCAGCATTTCGACAGCCGCCTTGCAGAAAAACGCGAAGCGTTCGCCGTCATCGTATTCGCCGTAGACATTTCCGCGGTTGAAATAATAGTCGTTGCCGATGAAATAATAGATAACGCCGTCTTTTTCAAGCTGCATGACCTCGGCATGCTGAACACGCCACGAAAGATGCAGATCGAATGACGCGGCAACCGTCATTTTATCTCTCCAGAACTGCGGGATTTTCGCGTGAAGCGGAATGACCACTCTGACATCGTTTTCGCCGTCGGCTTTTTTTATCGCCGCCGGCAGTGAGCCGAGCACGTCGCCGAGTCCGCCTGTGGATACGAATGGTACGGCCTCTCCGCCGATATAAAGTATCTTCATATTTATGACCAGACCTTTCTTTTAAGGAGCCGAATTTTTCTTCTCCCGTTGTCGGTTTTCCTGTTTTTCCCGTTTACACAGTCACAATTATATCAAATCAGCTTGCCTTTGTCAATATATATGGGCATGGTTTGATGGCCCGATAAGGTTACTCCGTCACGAATGACGACATTTTTGTCGGCAATAACGCAGTTCAGGCTGACGTTTTCGCCTGTCGTCGTATCCTGAAAGAGAATCGAATTCTTTACGACCGAGCCTTTTCCGACCTTTACGCCGCGGAAAAGAATCGAATTTTCAACCGTGCCGTCGATTATGCAGCCGTCGGCAATCATCGAATTTCTGACCGAGCAGTCGTCCGAATATTTTGTCGGCGCGCTGTTTCTGACCTTGGTGAGAATCGGACGGTTCTTGATTTTGAACAGATTTTCCCTGTTCGCCTTGTCGAGCAGCGACATATTGCAGTCGAAATAATCGTTCATCGATGTGATGTTGGCGAAAAATCCGTTAAAGCGGTAGACCATGAACTTTTCTCTCGAAAGATTGCGAACGATGACATCGCGCGTAAGGCTCGTGTATCCGTGTGCCGATGCGTCGAGAAGCACGGTTTCGAGATAGTTCTTGTCGGCAACCGCGATATTGATGTTGACGTCATGCTCGCCCGCGACATTCTTCGGATGGGTGATTATGTCTGTGATGCTGCCGTCGGTGTCCGACATCACGATATTGTAGTTGTCGCAGTTTTCGGGGGTAAGATTTATCTTTTTGATCGCGAATGTGATTTTCGCGCCCGATTTTATGTGCTTTTCTATCATATCGTCAAGGTCGATGTTGCATATACTGTCGCAGTCGGACATCACGATGTATTCGCCGGGCATATTCGAAATCGCGCTGCTTATCGACATAAGCGCGGTCAGTCTGTTCTCGTAAAGTTCGCTTGCCGCGTAGCTTGAGTATGCGGCGATATAGGGAGGCAGAATCTTAAGACCGCCCGTGCGTCTTGCGAGATCCCAGTCCTTGCCCGAGCCCACATGGTCCATCAGCGACTGATAGTTGTAGTGGGTGATTATCGACACGTTTCTGATACCCGCGTTGACCATGTTGGAAAGAGGGAAATCGACAAGACGGTATCTTCCGCCGAACGGAATCGATGCCATCGTGCGGCGCCTCGTCAGCTCCGCGACATTCTGATCGTGCAGATTTGAAAAAATAATTCCGGATGCGTTTGCCATAACTCTTCCCTCCCTTACGCGTTGATAAGCTCTTCGAGCTTCTTTTCGTTGACCATCAGTCCGCCGTCGATCTTCGTGCCTGCGGGCAGTTTAAGCCCCGAGCCGAGAACGGTGATTTTGCCGTCGTCCCCGCGGCGCACACCGACCTTCGCGTCGCTGCCGATTTCGGTGTCGGCGGCGACTATCGAATATTCGACAATCGCTCCCTCACCGATTTTGGTGTTTTCCATAATCACGCTGTCGCGTACAATCGCGCCGGGCGCAACCGTAACGCCGTTTCCGAGCACCGAATGTTCGACCGTTCCGTAAATCTCGCAGCCTTCGGTTACGAACGAATCGGTAATCTTCGCTCCGTCGCCGATATACTGACCGGGATCCGATTCGGATCTCGAGAATATGCGCCAGCTCTTGTCATGCAGCTTGAATTCCGGAGGATTTCCGAGCAGATCCATGTTCGCCTCCCAGAGAGAGGAGATCGTTCCGACATCTTTCCAGTATCCCCTGAAAGGATACGCGTAAAGTCTTTCGCCTGCCGAAAGCATTGCGGGAATGACATTCTTGCCGAAATCGTTTGACGAGTTTTCGTCGGCCTCGTCGGATATGAGATATTTGCGCAGCTTCTTGTAGCTGAAAATGTAGATTCCCATCGACGCTTTTGTCGATTTCGGATGTTTCGGCTTTTCCTCGAACTCGTAGACCTTGTCGTCATCGTCGGTGTTCATGATGCCGAATCTCGATGCCTCCTCAATCGGCACCGACAGAACGGCTATCGTGCAGTCGGCGTTCTTTTCCTTGTGGAAATCGAGCATTGCCGAATAGTCCATCTTGTAGATGTGGTCGCCCGACAGAACAAGCACATAGTCGGGATCGTATCTGTCTATGTAGGCGAGATTCTGATAAATCGCGTTAGCGGTACCCTTGTACCAGTCGGTCCCGCTCATCTTCTGATACGGCGGCAGCACCATAACGCCGCCCATGTTGCGGTCGAGATCCCACGGCGCGCCGTTTCCGATGTATTCGTTAAGCACGAGCGGCTGATACTGCGTCAGCACACCCACGGTGTCGATACCCGAATTTATGCAGTTCGAGAGAGTGAAGTCGATTATTCGGTATTTGCCGCCGAACGAAACAGCGGGTTTCGCGGTCTTTTCGGTCAGTGCGTAAAGACGGCTGCCCTGTCCGCCCGCGAGAAGCATTGCAACACATTCTTTTTTCTGAAACATTTTACAAAAGCCCCCTGATTTATGATTTATATATATGAGATTTTACTGTCTTTATGTTTTTCCGGATTCTGCCGACGGCCCGCGCCGGCTTTGCCGCTTACGAAAGAGCCGAATTTTCGATATTTTCGCTCTTTTTGCTCTTATCGCTCTTATCGCTCTTTTTGCCTTTTTCGGCTGTTTTCGCTCCGCTTTTCGTCCTGACCGAACCTTCGTCTTTCGCTTTGGCGGTCGATTTCCTTTTAAGAAGCCGCCTCTCCCTGTCGCCGACAGGTTCGAGAATGACCGCCGAGAGCGGCGACAGATCGAGAGTTATCATATCAAGATCGTTGGCATGGATGATTTCGGGATATTTTCTGCCGTCTCCGCCGAATTTTTCGTCCTCTGTCGAGAGGATCACGCGATAGGCCCTGCCCTTGACCGGGAAACCGTACCCCGTATATTCGACCGCCGAGAAGTTTATCACGCAGACGAGTTCGTGTCCCGCGGCATCCGTTCTGCGGTA
Source organism: bacterium (assembly GCA_963628435.1). Lineage (GTDB taxonomy): Bacteria > Bacillota > Clostridia > Oscillospirales > CAG-272 > CAKSQF01. The sequence continues at coordinate 8,198 of CAVGEY010000003.1, read as the reverse complement.
GGCGATGAGATTGTCGCTGTCGCGGTCGGCGTAGATCCAATCGAATCCGTCCCACGAGAAATCGCGCTCCCAGAGCTCGCGGCGGCTCAGGTAGAGATTGTTCAGCGTTTCGGTGAAATAATGAAGCTGTCTGTGCTTCTCGAAATCGAGCATAAACCATTCGAGCTGATTTTCGTAGTCCCATTCGCGGAACTGTCCGTATTCGCAGCCCATAAAGGTCAGCTTTTTGCCGGGATGAGTCATCTGCCAGACGCCGAAAATTCTCATTCCCGCGAATTTCTGATGATATGTTCCCCACATCTTGTCAATGAGCGATTTCTTGCCGTGTACGACCTCGTCATGCGACACCGGCAGAATATAATTCTCGCTGAACGCGTATGAGAGCGAGAAATTGAGATCCTTGTGATGATATTTGCGGAAATAGGGATCGGTCTGCACATAATCGTACATATCGTTTGCCCAGCCCATATTCCACTTGAAGTTGAATCCGAGACCGCCTTCGGATACCGGCTTTGTAATCGATGACCATGATGTCGATTCTTCGGCAATCATCAGGACATCCGGATGCTCGGCGAAAATCGCGCTGTTGAGCTTTTTGAAAAAGGCGATTGCCTCGAGATTTCTGTTGTCGCCGTAGACATTCGGCACCCATTCGCCCGGTTTTCTCGCGTAGTCGAGATAGAGCATCGAGGCGACCGCGTCGACACGCAGTCCGTCTATATGATAGCGGTTGAACCATGACAGCGCCGACGACACGAGGAAACACTCGACCTCGCCGCGTCCGACATCGAAACAGCGCGTGCCCCATTCGGTATGCTCCATTCTGTCCCAGCCCTGATATTCGTAAAGCGGGCCGCCGTCGAAATTGTAGAGTCCGTGCTCGTCTTTCGGGAAATGAGCGGGAACCCAATCGAGAATGACGCCGATGTTGTTTTCGTGAAGGGTGTTCACGAAATATTTGAAATCTTCGGGAGATCCGAAACGCGAGGTCGGCGCGAAATAAGAGCAGACCTGATAGCCCCACGAGCCGTCATACGGATACTCGCCGATAGGCATCAGTTCAACATGCGTATAGCCCATTTTCTTGACATAAGGCAGAAGCAGGCCGACAATCTCTCTGTAATTTAAGTAGTTTTCGCCGTCTTTTGTCGTTTTGCCGTCGCGGGTGCGCCAGGAGCCGAGATGCATCTCATAGATGTTCATCGGCACCGGATAAAAGTCATCGGCAGCCGCAATCGCCCGCCGTCTTGCCATCCATTTCGAGTCGGTCCAGCCGTATTTTTCTTTTGTATGCACGATCGAGGCGGTCGCTTTGAGCGTCTCGCCGTAGGTTGCGTACGGATCGGCCTTGTAATGCTCGCCCGCGGGAGAGCGCACGATAAATTTATATTTTTGCCCTTCGAGATCGGGCTCGGAAAGATTTATCTCCCAGACTCCCATTTCGGAGATTCTGGTCATCGGTTCGCCTTTCCAGTCGTTGAAATCGCCGGCGAGAAGCAGACTGTCGGCGCCCGGCGCCCATGTTCTGAACACATAGCCGTTTTTGGTCTTGTGCGCGCCGAGATAGTCGTAAGCGTGATAATTGGTCCCCTGATGGAAGAGATAGAGCGCAAGATTATCCGATTTTACCATTGAGCAGTCCTCCCGTGATTTTGCAGGCGAATTTGCGTTTTCGGCATCATTTTTATGTCGGAGTTTATGACGGGCAGCGATTTTTTGCCGCTTTTTCTCCGAAAACATTTCCGCCGCCTACATTATAGCACATTCGCCGCTCTTTTTCAATTACGGAAGCCCTCTTTTTCCGACTTTGAGGTGTAGAATTTGTAATCAAAATCGGCTTATTTTGACTCTGTTTTACACAAAAATCAGGTCTGATTTTTGTGCTGTTTTCATTTTTTTTCGTACATTTGAACAAATGCCGTATAATCGCCGTCATTTATATGCCGATTTTACACAACAGAGCGGCAGACGGCAGCCGTCAGCCGCCCCTCCGTGTAAGATGTTGTTGAAATGTTCATATTTATTATGTAAAATGAAATCGGAGACAATTCCGGACAAAATCACAAAAGAGGTGCATCGAAAAAAGAAAGGAGCTTTTATGAAAGTGTTTACGAAACCGAAAAAAAGCAAATTCTCACTCGCGGGCGCGCTCTGCCTCGTTTTTGCGCCGATACTCGCCGCATCGCTCTGCTCCTGCAGCTCATCGGGAGGAGCCGACAAATTCGCTCCGAACGAGGGCAGCGAATATATTTACAAATACGATGACTCGGCGAAAGAAAACAGTTCGGGCGGCGATTCGACCGTACTCTCCGAGCGCAAGCTCATACGCACGGTAACGATGAGGCTCGAAACCAAAAATTTCGATGTTCTCATTCCTTCAATCGAAAATCAGGTAACCGCCTGCGGCGGCTATCTCGAAAGCAGCAGTATCGGCGGAAACGGGTACTCGACAAAATCCAACCGCTCGGCGACAATCGTCTGCCGCGTACCCGCCGACAGCCTTGACGGTTTTCTTGACGGCATCGGCGAGAACTGCATCATAACATCAAAATCCGAATCGGCAAGCGATGTTACTCTCTCGTATGTCGATATGGAAAGCCGCATCGAAGTGCTCGAATCCGAGAAAAAGGCGCTCGAAAGCATACTTGCCGACGCCAAGGACATATCCTCGATTCTCGAAATCCGCAGCAGGCTCACCGAGGTTATAAGCAGCCTCGAAAGCTACAACTCACAGCTCCGCGCGATGGAAAATCAGGTCAGCTACTCGACCGTCACAATATCGGTCTACGAAGTCGAAATCTACACCGAAATCACCGAAAAAGGCTATTTTGAGGAAATCGGCGACGGACTCGCCGATACATTCGCGTCAATCGCCGAGGGCGCACGCGAAATTTCGATATTCATCATCGTAAATCTTCCCTATATGCTGATATTCGCGCTTGTTGTCGGGCTGATTGTATTTATTCTGATACGTTCGGGCAAGAAACGCAAGAAGAAAGCCGACGCGAAGAAAAACGGGAACGCACCGCAGTAATCGGGGCCGCCGAGATGCATGGCATCGGGCCGACCGCACAAAACCGCCGCCCGCTATTGACAGGGCGGCGGTTTTATGATATAATTGCACATTATAAGCCGCAATCGCGGGATAATATGCGGCATTATCGTATGGAAAACATTCTTGAAAGAGGCGAAAAAAATGGAAGAAAAGAAAGATTACGAAATAGAGACAAAGGCGATACAGTCGGGCTACAAGCCGAAAAACGGCGAGCCGCGCGTGCTCCCGATCTGGCAGTCGACCACCTATAAATACGACTCCTCCGATTTTCTCGGACAGCTGTTCGACCTCAAGGCCGACGGACACATGTACTCGCGCATATCAAATCCCACGGTAGCCGCCGTCGAGGAAAAAATCGCCGATATGGAAGGCGGCGTCGGCGCGCTCTGCACATCGTCGGGACAGGCCGCTACCTTTATTTCGGTGTTCAACATCACAAAATGCGGACAGAACATCATCTCGATGACCACGATCTACGGCGGAAGCACAAATCTGCTCGGTGTTACGATGAAGCGCATGGGCATCGAAGTCCGTTTCGTAACCCCCGATATGAGCGATGAGGAAATCGAAAAGCTGATTGACGAAAACACCCGCGCATTCCTCGGCGAAACAATCGCGAACCCCGTTCTGAAAGTTTTCGACATCGAACGCTACGCGCGCCTCGCCCATAAGCACGGAATGCCGCTTATCGTAGACAACACATTCGCAACACCCGTTCTCTGCCGCCCGTTTGAATTCGGCGCGGACATCGTCATTCACTCGACCACAAAATATATGGACGGTCATGCGAGCGTAGTCGGCGGCGTCGTTGTCGATTCGGGCAAATTCGACTGGACTGCGGGCGGCCGCTATCCCGAACTGACCACCCCCGACGAATCATATCACGGCGTTGTCTATACCGAATCGTTCGGTAATAAAGCATACATCACAAAGGCGCGCACACAGCTGATGCGCGATCTCGGCATGACGCCCGCCCCCATCGCCGCGTTTATTCTGAATCTCGGGCTCGAATCGCTTCCGCTGCGCATAAAGCGTCACAGCGATAACGCGCTGACGGTCGCGAAATATCTCGAAAACTCGGACAAGGTCGCATGGGTGAACTATCCCGGACTCGAATCATCGCCCGACTATGCGCTCTCGCAAAAATATCTGCCCGACGGACAGTCGGGAGTCATATCATTCGGCGTAAAAGGCGGCAGAGCGGCGGCTGTCAGATTCATGGACAACCTGAAGCTCGCGCAGATCGTCGTTCACGTTGCCGATGCGCGCACATCGGTGCTGCATCCCGCATCGACAACACACAGACAGCTGACCGACGAACAGCTGATTGACGCGGGCGTATCCCCCGATCTTATCAGAATGTCAATCGGAATCGAAAATGTCGACGACATTCTCGCCGACATCGAGCAGGCACTTGTAAAATCACAGATGTAAGAGGGAGGCTGACAGATGCCGATAAAAATACCCAACGGACTGCCGGCGGCCGACACGCTTAACAAAGAAAACATCTTCACAATCACAAAAACCCGTGCCGAAGGGCAGGACATACGTCCGCTGAAAATTCTCATTCTGAATCTGATGCCGACCAAAATCGCGACCGAAACGCAGCTCGCAAGACTGCTCGGCAACACACCCCTTCAGGTCGAGATGGAGCTTATCCATACACGCACCCACGAATCGAAGAACACACCCTATCAGCACATGCTCGCGTTTTACAAGACATTTGACGACATTTCGGCAAACAACTATGACGGAATGGTCATCACGGGCGCGCCCGTCGAGCAGATGCCGTTTGAGGCGGTCGAATACTGGGATGAGCTTTGCGAGATTATGGAGTGGAGCAAAACTCACGTAACCTCGGTCTTTCACATCTGCTGGGGAGCGCAGGCGGGGCTCTACTATCATTTCGGAATCGGGAAATATCCGCTCGAAAAGAAGCTGTTCGGCGTATTCGAGCATAAAGTCGAGCGCCGTTCGGCGATACTTCTGCGCGGATTCGACGATCTTTTCTATGTTCCGCACAGCAGACATACCACGATAAAGCGGGAGGATGTCGAAAAGGTCGGCGCGCTGAAAATCCTCGCCTCATCGGATGAGGCGGGCATATACGCGCTGATGACCGACCGCGGAAGGCAGATTTTCATCACAGGACACAGCGAATACGATTCGGACACGCTTGCGAAGGAATATTTCCGCGACAAGGCGGCAGGCCTTCCGATAGATCCGCCGAAAAACTATTTTCCGGATGATGACGACAGCAAGGCGCCGATTGTGCGCTGGCGTTCGCACGCAAATCTTCTCTATTCGAACTGGCTCAACTATTTCGTATATCAGGCAACGCCGTACGATTTGAGCGAAATAAAATAAAAACAGAATAAAAAGCGAAACCGCGGCGGAATTTTCCGCCGCGGTATTCTTTTGCGTAAGAGGTGTCTGTCAGTCTTTCGTGTTCAGCCATGTTCTGTAGAATCCGCCGCTGACGCCGAGATGATAGAAATCCCGAAGCAGAATTCCCTCCTCCGTCTGCAGGGTGATGCTGCCGTCCGCCATCCTGCGTGGCCGCAAGGCGGAAAGCCCCGCCCGTGACAGCGCAGGCATCCGTTCAAAATCAACAGCGGGATTTTCCCCGTTTTCCATGCCGAACAGAATCGGGCCGGCATAGACGCTGCTCATGCCGCGATAATCAAGATCTCCCGCCTCGGTATAGGGCGTCAGATCGAGTTCCAGACAGACCGTATCGTCCCAGACCTTCGTGCAGGTCCAGTAGCTGCCCGGCTCCGCCGCGCAGCGCCGACCGTTCAGAATCACCGCAGTTTTTCCGGACCATGCGGGGATCCGCAGACCGACAGTCCGCTCCGCGCCGTCTGAGAAAATGCGAACGGAAACGCTGCCTGACGCGGGATAATCTCCGCTGATCTGCACCCTGATCCCGTCGGCCGTCTCAAATGACATATCCTCATAGAAATTCAGATACAGCGCGCCGTCCTGCTCGGTTACCATCCAGTCGACGAGATTTGCCGTTCCCCGAGGGGCGTTCACCGAACAGCAGTTCAGATCCGGCGAGCCCGGACGGCACTGGAACCCAACCGAGTGATAGCTGGCGCATTTGACGCCGTCCATGGGCGTGTTGTAGGTCGCCCACCGTCCGGAGGGGTTGTTGCAGCCGAGAATGGCGTTGTAATGGGAACGCTCCAGAAAATCTGAAATTTGCGGATCTCCCGTGAGCCGGAAAATCTCAATGGCAAGGGCGTTGTAGGCCACAACGCAGCAGGTCTCGATATTCGAGTTCTTGTACGGATGCCCGATGGCCTGCTCATCTGTGGAAAATGCGCCGGTATTGTGGACATCTGTCTCCAGAATGCTTAGAAAAATCTGACGGGCCGCGTCCAGATAGCGCGCTTCCCCGGTGCAGCGGTACATTTCCGCAAAGCCCATGATTACATGGAGGCTCTCCCATCTGGGTTTGGGGCATTGATAAAAGGCAATTCCCTTCAGGGCGCAGTGCATATAGTCGCCCGCGTTGTCAGCCGAAAGATCCTCCTCGATGGCTTTGGCAAAGTCCAGATATTTCCGCTCCCCCGTCCTGTTGTAGAGAATGGCGAATACATGGTAGACGGAAAGATTCATCTCGGTGGAGCCGGTGGAGGAAAGTCGGGGGCCGTCCCCGTAGAATCTGCGCAAAAACAGCGCCGCCATCTTTTCCACCGCCCGAAAATACGAGTCATTCCCCGTCAGGTCATACCAGAGCAGAAGCCCGAACATGATGTGATAATGTCCCCAGGCGTCCCAGGTCTCCCCTGTTTTTTCCGGCGTTGCGGAAAAGGCACCGGTGAGCCTGCACTGACGGGAAAAGCAGCCGAGATACCCGTCCTCCGCCTGATATTGCAGAAGTTCCGCGATGAATTCCACGATTTCTTCATACAGCGCACGGCTGCCTGTGAGCCGATACATGTAATATGCACCGGTGATATATTTTCCCGCGAACTCCCCTGACCAGGGCAGCAGGTCGCGGTAGGGCTTCACATCCCGATCCCGGAACATGTCGAGAATGGCGGGATTCGTCTTCCGAAGTCCCAGCAGCCAGTTTTCAATAATTCTGTCCGCAAGAATCCCCGTCTCGCCGGACATCTTCAGGTGTTTCAGCTTTGCAGCTTCCATATTTTTTTCTCCTCAGGTTTTCGGCAGATGCCGCAGTGCGCGGATGTCGCGTTGATTTCCGCGAAATTTCCGTCGCGGTATTAATTATCCGATTTTTTTCCATTGCATTTTGAACACAGAACCTGCAAATTTGACGGTATGCTCTTTCCGCCTTTTGATATAGGCACTATATGGTCAATATGAAGCCCTACTCCATCCGGCATATATTTTCCGCACATTCTGCAAGTGTAATTGTCTCTGACTGCAATCTCTTCCCTTAAAGCTTTCGTCATTCTCTTGCGCTGATCTTTTGAATTGTACTCCGACATAGTACATTCAAGACCGATTTTTTGAAGCTTTTTATATCTGCCCGACAAATAATCGTAATCGGTCGAATAACTATTGATAATATTTTCAACTTTATATGGTGTCCTCACATAATTTTCCTGTTTATATCTTGTTTGGTTTCTTACCAAATTAAAGCGAAACATGTGTTTATCATCAATACATTCAAGATATTGCCGTTTTCTTCTTTTTTTCAGCTTACTTTTTTCTATCTTAAGCAGGCAGTCATTTTTCCAATTTTCCACATATTTACAATGTGAATCTAACCTTTCCATACCATTTTCAATTAAATATTTGTCAATAAGGTCATAGATGCTCGGTGTTCTCATTCCAGAAACATCGATTCTGAACACTTTATACGGATAATGAAAAGGAGATTTCAGTATATTCTTAACAAGAAGTACAATCATCGCGACTGCCGCAATACTAATTACGGCAATTAGAAATACCTGAAAATAATTAATTTGATAATCGCCCATACAACACACCCTTTGATTACTGATTGTTGATTATACTATAGATTATACCACAAGGCAACTCTTTTTTCAACTTTTCCGCAGCTTAATATATTAAAAAGAGCCCATCTTCCGACGGGCCCTTTTTTGTTTTTTTCGAAATCAGCCTGTGATACCCGAACGTTCGATACCCTGAATAAGATATC
>CAVGEY010000002.1:0-147045 GCA_963628435.1 bacterium | reverse complement strand
ACGAGTATCACCATCCCCGATAGTGTAACATCGATAGGCGCCTTCGCGTTCGACTATTGCACGAGCCTTACGAGCATTACCATTCCCGACAGCGTGACTGAGATAGGTGACAACGCGTTCTACGGCTGCACGAACTTGAAAAATCTCAAAATTCCCGACGGTGTGAGATATGACGAATATGAAGATATTTTTGATGTTTTTTGCTGATTCCTGATTTTCTCGGCCTCGGTATACGGCAAAGCCGTATACCGAGGTTTTTTCTTTATCGATTCGGATAAAACATATTTCACGATGCTTGATTTTGCCGAAAAGTTATGATAAAATCGGGTCGAAGATATTTCGCGTACCGAATTTTCGGAGGTAGACGTTATGCAGACAATTCACATTGACGAAAACATACCGGTAAAGGGTGAATACGATGTCATAGTCGCGGGCGGCGGCGTATCCGGTGTCGCGGCGGCACTTGCGGCGGCGCGCGACCGAAAAAGCGTTCTGCTGATTGAAAAGCAGTGCAGTCTCGGCGGTCTCTCGACCTGCGGACTCGTGAATTTCTGGGTACCGCTCTGCAACGGGCGCGGCAAAATGATTATTCACGGAATGGCGGAAGAATTTTTGAAGCTGTCGCTGAAACTCGGATTCGACAGTCTGCCGCCCGACTGGAAAAACGGCGAGCCGGAAAGAGCGACCGATCAGCGCTGCGTCAGCCGCTTTTCTGCCGGGCTTTTCTCGCTGCAGCTTCTGCGCCTGCTCGTTGACGCAGGCGTCGAAATTCTCTATGATGCGCTCGTATCGTCGCCGATAACCGAAAACGGACGCTGTCTCGGACTTGTCATTGACGGCAAATCGGGCAGAATGTTCTGCCGCGGAAAGATAATCGTCGATGCCACGGGCGATGCCCAGATTCTGAAGCAGGCGGGCGTGCCGACGGTCGACGGACATAACTATTACACATATTACGCCGAAGGAATTACGATTGACGGATGCAGACGCGCCGCCGAAAGCGGCAATCCGAACGATGCCTATTCGTCGTTTTTCGGCGGCCCCGCCGATTTGTACGGAAACAGGCAGCCGAAAGACAAACCGACCTACAAAGGCGTCTCGCTTGAACTTGTGAACGAATATCTGATAGAAAATCAGCTTGAACTGCTCCGCAAAGAAGAGGGCAAAGACCGTATGTCGCGTGCCATTCACATGCTTCCGGGAATGCCGCAGCTTCGGACATCACGCCGAATTGACGGCATGCGCACGCTGACCGAGGCCGACTGCTACCGACATACTCCCGATTCAATAGGGGCAATCTGCGATTTCGAAAGGCGGGACAGCCTCTACGAAATCCCGTACGGAACGCTTGTCCGCGACGGTTTTCCGAATCTCATCACCTGCGGACGCAGCGCGTCGGGCGAGGGTTGGGGCTGGGATGTGCTTCGCGTCATTCCGCCCGCGATTATCACGGGGCAGTGCGCGGGGATCGCCGCTTCTCACGCGATCGACGAAAATCTGCCGATAAGCGATATTTCGATTGCCGCCCTTCAAAAATCGCTCAAGGACGGAAATGTCGATATACATTTTGACGATTCGCTCGTTCCCGACGATAAAAAATCGCACCTCGCACGGCTCGAAGGGCATATATGATATGCCGAAAATCACAAAAAAGCCGTTTATCATCAGCCGAAATCGGCGAAAATATAGTCATTGTTACAATTTTTTTCATATATTGTACAAATATCACACGAATATGTGAAAATCCGCATAATTATGCTATAATAACCGCAGATGCTCTCGCATCATAATATTTATACGGAGGATCTTTCAATGGACGGAACAACAGCGGCAACAAGTTATTTTGACGGCAAACTTCTTCAGCTGATAGGTTGGAGAATTCTCGCAGGACTTATCATCGGCATCACATTCGGAATAGGTACTCCGTGGGCAGTCTGCATGCTTGAATCGTGGGAAGCAAAGCACACCGTTATAAACGGCAGACGCCTCAGATTTGACGGAACGGGCACGGGACTTTTCGGCAAATACATCATTTGGTTCCTGCTGACGCTTGTTACTCTCGGTATCTACGGATTCTGGCTCGATATCAAACTGAAAAAATGGACTGTCGAGCATACGCATTTTGCCGAAGAAAACTGATTTTTCAAAAAACATCGAACAATGGCAGAGTCGGAACTCTGCCATTGTTTGTCGATATAATAAAAAGGAAAAGGAATCTGTGTGTCAATGAAAAAACACCTTTCGTTTATACTTGCCCTCTCGCTGCTTGTGATTTTATCGGCGTGTGCAGGGGCAGGCGGTAATCCGCAAAATACAACCGAAAATCAAACAGCCGACGCGCCCCCGACTGCCGAAAGTCTTGTTCTTCAAAATCAAAAAAGCGAATTTGAATTCGGTGAGAATTTTTCGGCAATCGGAGCAGATGTCTCTGTCGTCTATACTGACGGTCATTCGGAAAATATCGATATTTCGGAATGTACTGTTGTTTCCGAATACAACGCATACAAACCCGGCCTATACGAAATAACGGTCGGATTCGGCGATTTAATATACAAATACAATGTGAAGGTGAACAGCATGAAAAAACTCTCTCTTTTAATGATCGGAAACAGCTTTTCCGAAGATACCGTGCAGTATATTTACGAAATCGCGCACTCGCTCGGAATCGAAGATGTAAACGTCTGCAATATGTATATCGGCGGATGCAGTATATACACTCACTATCAGAACAGCGTTAAAAACAACGCCGCCTATGATCTGCAGATTTACAAAAACGGAACCTGGACTCATAATACGGGAAAAACGCTCGAAGAGGGCATCACATACGCCGACTGGGATTATATTTCGCTGCAGCAGGCAAGCGGATCGAGCGGACAGCTGTCGACATACGCGCCTCTGCGGAAGCTGGTGGATTATGTAAAAGAAAAAGCGACAAATCCCGATGTAAAACTCATCTGGAATATGACGTGGGCATATCAGCAAGATTCCACCCACGGCGAATTCCCGAATTATAAAAGCGATCAGATGACAATGTATAATGCCATTGTCGAGGCAGTGCAAAAGAAAATCAGGAACACGGATTTCTTCAGGATTATCCCGAACGGAACCGCCGTTCAGAACGCGCGCACATCATCGGTCGGCGACCGCATCACCCGCGACGGATTCCATCTGAGCTATGATTTCGGAAGATATATCGCGGGGCTCACGATCGTCCACGCACTTACGGGCGAGGATATAAGCGATATCGAATATAAGCCGTCGGGAGTCAGCGACGCATACAGGAAAATCGCGATAGAGTCGGCGATGAACGCGGTGGCAAATCCCTATGAGGTGACACAGTCGCAATATCGGTGATTTTCAAAAAACAACAAAAAACAGGCGAAAATATATTGACTTTTCGGCATTATGCTGTATAATTGCATTAGACGGAGGAGCTTTGCCGTCAAATAATCCGAAAGGGCGGAACGAATATGGTTACAATCAGCCTTTATAAGAAACACAGAGTAGGTAAAATAGAACACGAAATATTCGGTGCTTTTATCGAACATCTCGGCAGAAGCATATACGGCGGAATATACGATCCGGGCAGCATTTACTCGGATAAAGACGGATACAGAGAGGACGTAAAAGATCTTGTCCGTGAACTCGGAGTCGATATAATAAGATACCCGGGCGGAAACTATGTTTCGGGATATGACTGGAGAGACGGAGTCGGCGAAAGAAAGGTCAGACTCAATCTCGCGTGGGGACAGACCGAGCCGAATACAATCGGAACGCACGAGTTCTGTGACTGGGCAAAGAGCATCGGCTCGAAAGTTATGCTCGCCACGAACATGGGAACGGGAACGCCGAGAGACGCGGGCGAATATGTCGAATACTGCAACCATGCCGGAAAGACGGCGCTGACAGATGAACGCGCGAAAAACGGCAGAGCGGAGCCGTTCGGAATCGAACGCTGGTGCATCGGCAACGAGATGGACGGCGACTGGCAGATAGGCACGAAAAAAGCGAACGAATACGGCAGACTCGCTCATGAAACCGCAAAAATAATGAAAATGGTAGATCCGTCAATCAAGCTGACCGTATGCGGAAGCAGCGGACCGGGTATGCCCACATTCCCCGAATGGGACAGAATCGTTCTTGAGAACACATATAACGAGGTTGAGTTCCTCTCACTTCACAGATATTACGAGTTCCCGTATGCCGACAAGAAGAGAGTCGGAGATTTTCTCGGCTCGTTTGTCGATTTCGATGCTTTTATAAAAACGGGAAAAGCGACAATCGAATATGTAAAGGCATACAAGAGAAGCCGCAAACAGGTTTATCTGTCGGTTGACGAATGGAATGTCTGGCACATGCAGGAGGGGAACCGTCAGAAGGAAAAATGGGAGGTCGAGTCGGTTCTCGCCGAAAATCACTATACCGCGATCGATGCGATAGTTTTCGCGACTCTCATGATGACTCTTCTGAACAATGCCGACTGCGTAAAGATGGCATGCCTTGCTCAGGTTATCAATGTAATCGCGCCCATACTCTGCGAGCATGACAAAAAGGCGATAAGACAGACGACATTCTTCCCGTTTGCCTACGGCTCGAAATACGCGAAAGGCTATACGCTCGAATCGCTTTCCGATTCTGACGGATACGACTCGATATACGGAAAAGTTCCGTATATTTATACCGCGAACACCTATGACGACAATACGGGCGAGCTGACCTGCTTTATCGTAAATACCCGCGAAACCGAAAGCGAAGATGTCTCGCTCTGCTTTGACGGTTTTGACAATCTCGAATTTACCGAATCGTTCACCCTCGATTATAACGATAAATTCGACACCAACAATCTCGGTGAAGAAGAAAAAGTAAAAATGATAAAGGGCGACGCCGCAAGAAAACAGTCGGACGGAAGATTTGCATATACGGCAAAACCGCTTTCTTTCTCGGTTGTCCGGTTCGCGGAAAAATAACCGCTAATAAAATCACGGCGTTTCCGCTTGCGAAATGCCGTGAATTTTCATTGAAAAATCAAATAAAATATTATAAAAACGGAGAAAATAAAATGTCGATTGTTTTTGACAGCGAAAAAAGAACCTTTAAGCTTGACAGTAAAACATCAAGCTATATAATCAAAATCCATGATGAAAATTATCTTCTGAATCTTTATTACGGCGCAAAAATCCCGGACACTTATGTTCCGTCGCGTGAATGCAGAACGCCGAACGCCTCGTTCAGCCCCGCAAATCCGGTCATAGGAGAACACGGATTTTCTCCCGACACCGCTCCGATGGAATACGGCTGCGGCGGCGCGGGCGATTTCAGAATTTCGGCTCTCTCGGTCAAAAACGGCTGCGGAGATACGGTAACCGACATAAGATATACCGGCCACAAAATCTATAAAGGCAAACCCGAAATTCCCGGACTTCCGTCGACCTATGTAAACGGCGGCGACGGGGCGGACACCCTCGAAATCTACGCCGCAGATAAATCAACCGGACTTTCGGTTACACTTTATTATACCGTTTTCGATGATTACGGAGTTATTACCCGCCATAGCCGCATAACAAACGAAAGCGATCGAAAAATGGCGATTGAGAGGGCGTTCAGCGGATGCATAAATTTCGATTCGCTCGACTATGATATGATTACATTCTACGGACGCCATGCAAAGGAGCGTTATATCGAACGCCGTAAGCTCTCTCACGGAGTGCAGGGAATCGAAAGTATGCGCGGGGCATCCGGCAATGCGCAAAATCCGTTCGTGATAATCGCCGCTCATGACGCTGCCGAAACGCACGGGGAGGCGTACGGATTCAACCTCGTTTATTCGGGCAACTTCTCGGCGCTTGCCGAATCGGATTTCAACTCGACCGCCCGCTTTATAATGGGCATCAATCCGACCGATTTCGAATGGAATCTCGACGTCAATGAATCATTTTTCACTCCCGAACTCGTGATGGTCTATACAGAGGACGGCATCGGCGAGATGAGCCGAATCTATCACAGATTTTACAATAACAATCTTGTGCGCGGAAAATACAAAACCGAAAAACGCCCTCTGCTTATAAACAGCTGGGAAGCCGCATTTTTCGATTTCGATGATGACAAACTTGTCGCTTTCGCAAAAGAGGCGAAAAAGCTCGGAATCGAGATGCTCGTCATGGATGACGGATGGTTCGGCAGACGAAATGACGACAGAAGCTCGCTCGGCGACTGGTATGTGAACGAAAACAAGCTGAAAGGCGGGCTCGGCTCGCTCATCGAGAGAGTAAATGCCGAAGGACTCAAATTCGGAATCTGGTATGAGCCCGAAATGATTTCGCCCGACTCGGATATATACCGCGCTCATCCCGACTGGGCGGTGCATGTCGACAACCGCGATCCGATGATTGCCCGCAATCAGTATGTCATCGATATGTCGAGAGAAGACGTGCGCGACTATATCTGGCAGAAGATGTACGACGTGCTTTCAAATAATAAAATCGACTATGTAAAGTGGGATTTCAACCGCAATATATCGGATGCGGGTTCGGCAAAACTGCCGAACGGCAGAAAACAGGAGTTTTTCCATAGATTCATACTCGGCACATACGATCTGATGGGCAGACTCACAAAGACATTCCCGAATATTCTGCTCGAAAACTGTTCGGGCGGCGGCGCGAGATTCGATCCCGCGATGCTGTCATTCTCTCCGCAGATTTGGGCAAGCGACAACACAGATCCGCTCGAAAGACTGTATATACAGTTCGGCACGTCTTACTGTTATCCCGCGTCAACCGTCGGCGCGCATGTGTCGGCATGCGGCAGAACGGGAATAAAGACACGCGCGAATGTCGCTATGTGGGGTACATTCGGATATGAGCTTGATCCGCGAAAGCTCACCGAAAGAGAAGCCGATGAGGTCAGAAACGAGGTCAGAGCGTACCATGAAAATTACGATCTTATAAGAAGCGGCGATCTATACAGACTCGTTTCGCCTTTTGACGACAGATTCAGAGCGGTATGGGAAATCGTTTCGCAGGACAAAAAGAGGGCAATGGTAACCGTTGTTACAATGCGCTATGAAAATACGCCCCATCTTATCGTTAAACTCGGCGGACTACTGCCCGACAGAATGTATAAAAACAGCATGACAGGCGATGTCTGCTCGGGCGCGCTGCTGATGAAGGCAGGGCTCAATCTGACAAATGTAGCAAACGGCGACGGCGACAGCGCGGTAATTTTCTTCGATACGGCAGACTGAAAAAATGTCGAAAATCCGAGCAAATTGTTGACAAATGTAAGAATATAATGTATAATGCAGACAGGATCGATATGCAGACACAGAATAAACAGAATAAAAAGAGGAGGATACCAGGCTAATGGATAATATGGACAATATGAATAATTCGGAAAATCCGATCGGCGAAGCTGTCGAATCGGGCGAAAAAACTCCGAAAAAGAACTCTTTTCTGAAAAAACTTCTCTCACCGTCCGTCTTTGTTCCGATTATTGCGGCGGTTGCCCTTGTGATTGTCGGTGCTTTTGCCGTAAGCGCAAATACCGATAAATCGGTTACAAATTCTGCGATGAACGATCTGATTGAAAGAATCGAAAATATCGATGCACTCACTGCGCTCTCAAAAGCTTATGATGACGGCAGGATTGAGTTTTCAATCGGAGAAGAAAGCGAACTGATTGATACGCCAATCGATATCAGCATCTGGTCGAAACGCAAAACCGGCAAAAATGTCGTGAAAGTTAATGTCGACGGCGAGGGCGGTACGCTCTATTCCTCCGAAAAGGGACTTTATCTGAAACTCAGCATGCTCGATGATGTTTACGGAGTGGAATACGACGGACTCGCGAAGAAAATCGAAGAGTCCGAACTTCTCGATGAAATTCTCGGCACCACCGGCATGGATATCGACACAATAAAAGAATCGCTCACGAATATCGCGTCCGATGTCGAAAAAACCAGGGATGACGGTGAAAAGTACGCGAAAAAATATGCCGATCTTCTTAAAAACAAATTCTGGGAATATGCCGAAAAGGAATCGGAAAACGAATCGGGCAGCCGTGTTGTGACTCTCACGCTTGACGATGAAACAGTCGGCAAGATTCTCGAAGATTTGTTCGATACCGCGGCAAAAGACAAGAATTTCATAAAATATCTTGACGATAATTTCGGATATGTCTTTTCGGACATGGGAATCGGTTCTTATGACAGCTGGAAAGAAATTTTCACCGATGAAGATATAATTGACTATATTGTCGACGGTCTGTCCGAGATGTCGTTCAAGCTGAAAGTCGAGATAACCGCTTCTTCGATGATGCATGATATGAAGACGCTGAAAGTCACGGTGTATGTCGGCGAAAAGCGTTATGTTCTGTCGCTTGATGTGACGGAGGATGACACATTTTCCGTCAAGGTATCGTCTGTTTATTCGGGTGAGACAACCGTTCTCGCGAAATTGGTTTATACGAAGACCGAAGACGGATTTACCGCGAAAGCGAACTACGGCGAATTTGTAACCTTTAATGTGAAATACAAACTTAATGACGGCAAATACAAACTCACCGTTGAAAGAACTGTTGATGTCGGCACCGAATACGATGACTGTTTTGAATTTACGGTTAAGGGAAAATACGAAAACGACAGCAAACACTTCCTGCTCAGTATCGATGAAATGTCCGAAGGCGAAGACACCACGGTCTGCGACCTGACGCTTGAATGTGTTTACGGCGAGTCGATGCCCGAATTTCCCGAAAAATTTGTCGATCTGCTCTCGCTTACCGATGAAGATTTTGCAAAACTCGGCGGCGACCTTTCCAAGTGGTTTGGATTTCCGACAGACGACGAGTACGACATTCCCGATGATTTCTTCGATATTTATTATTAAAAACACATAAAATCATAAAACAGCAAAACGGCGGCAGAGAAAAAGCTCTGCCGTCGTTTTGCATTATCGTTTTCGTATGCCGTATTTTCCGTCAATGGCAATGTGTAATTTTGCGTACATTATCGAAAACCGCGCTTAATCGTCCTTTTCGGTTATAATTCCGGTCAGTTCGGTCTCCTTGCAAAGAATATTTGCCGATCTTTTGCCGAATTTTCCGCTGTCGCATAAAAAATATTTTTTTTCGGCGGTCTGCAGTATCGCGCGGCGTATATGAGTTTCATCCATACTGTAATCGGAGACAATTCCGTCCGAAAACCCGCTTGAAGAAAAGAAAAAGAAATCGTAAAATACCTTTTGCGCCATATCAACGGCATATTCCCCGATAAATACCTTTGAAGCCGCTTTATAAAGTCCGCCGAGACAGTATACATCCTTAACGCCGTATTCCGCCAAAATATCGCACAGCCTTGCGCTGTAGGTGTATACCGTGATATGCTTTTTTTCGGCAAGATAAGGCGCCATGTGCATGCAGGTTGAGGAAGCGTCTATAAAAACCGTGGAATCTTCGGTTATAATCTCCGAAGCCTTTTTTGCTATGATATCCTTTTGCTTGTGATTTTTTTGAAGCCGCATTTCAATAGGGGTGTTTGTGCTGTCTTTTCTGAGTTCGGCCCCGCCGTAGCTGCGGACAATAAGCCCCATCCGCTCAAGCGTTGTCAGCTGACGGCGAACGGTCGATTCACTGGCGTATACCGTTCGTGCGATATATTTCACAGTTGCGAAGCCGTTTTCCCCTATTATTTTGAGCAATCTGTCAATTTGTTCCTCTTTCATAATAACTCCCAATCGATCATAAAAATCATATAAATTTGCGCGTTTTGACCGTATTATGTGATTATGTTGCATTTTGAACGCCGTATATTGCGTATTTGTGCATTTGCAGTATAATATTATCATAAAACAGCGAGGCGGTCAATAGTAATTATGAAAATCGTTAATCCAAAACTTTTTGCCTTTGATCTGGACGGGACACTGACGCAGCACAAAACACCGTTGTCGGCGGAAAACCGCGCGATACTTGAAATGCTTGCCGAAAAGAGTCGCCTTTGTATGGTCGGGGCGGGAATGTGCCGCAGAATTTTTGAGCAGATGGGGCATTTCCCGATAGATATTATAGGAAATTACGGTATGCAAACGGCAATCTACAATAAAACCTTAAATGATATTGAAATTATTGAGGACAATAGGGTGTCGACAGACCGTGACTCTGTTGAAAGACGGGTAACCGAGTTGAGGGAACGCTACGGCTACACTGATTTTAAGGGCGATAATGTTGAATATCATTCATCGGGCTGCATAACTTTCCCGCTGCTCGGCACAAAAGCCGACCAAAAGGATAAGCTTGCTTTCGATCCGGACAGAACAAAGCGCCGTGCCTTTTACGGTGAGGTAAAAAAGCTTTTTCCCGAATATACCGTTTTTGTGGGAGGATCTTCCTCTTTTGATATGGCACCTAAGCCTTATAACAAATACTATGCGCTAAACGCTTACTGTAATGAGCTCGGCATCGCCCATGATGAGGTCGTTTTTGTCGGTGATGATTACGGTGAGGGCGGAAATGACGAATCGGTATATTTGTCCGATTTCGGCTTTGAAAAGATAGATAATTATTTGGATTTTCCGAAAATAATGAAAAAATATATGGAGGAACAGAAAAACGATAGAGAGAAAATGCAGCTGTGAAAAGGGGATGCACCGCGCGCCGATTGAAAAGTGCATCATAGAAAGCGGTGCCGTAAACCGCTTGCCCGAATTGCTGGAAAGCTACAGCAGGGTTTATATGGTATGTGATGAAAACACATACCGCGTTTTGGGTGAAAAGGCCGAACAGATATTGAAATCCGCCGGCAAATTTTCACACAAGCACATCTTAAAAGGAGAAGTTCTTCCCGACGCGCGCAATATCGGGGATGTGCTTATTCATCTGTATAATCCGAAGGCGGATTCGGATATTTTCAAGTACTCACCGCAGCCCGATTTTATTCTGGGCGTCGGCTCGGGCGTTGTTAACGATATATGCAGACTGGTATCTTACCGTCTGGGCCTGCCTTACGGAATTGCGGGGACTGCGCCCTCGATGGACGGCTATGCGTCCGCGGGTTCGCCGACTCTGTTTGACGGAACAAAGGCGACAATTAAATGCACCACGCCGAAATACATTATAGCCGACATAGATATTATGAAGGACGCGCCGTATGATATGCTGCTTTCGGGCATAGGCGATATGTTCGGAAAATATACCGGAATACTCGATTGGGAGCTTGCGCGCGATTATAACGGGGATTATTTTTGCAGCGAGATTGCCGATGATGTTATAAAGGCAACCGATAAATGCCTGAAAAACGGCTATGATCTCAAATCGCGCAGCCCTGAATGCATAAAAAATATTATGGATGGATTTTTGGTAACAGGGCTCGGAATGGCATTTACCGGAAATTCCCGTCCGGCTTCCGGCTCCGAACACATAGTTGCGCATGTTTGGGAGCTTGAAAGTGTTGAAAGAGGCGAAAAACCCAATCTTCACGGACTTGAGGTCTGCGAGGCTACGAGAATAATTGCCGATATGTACCGTCTGCTCTATTCCGAGACCGAAGATGAGCATTTGAAATCGCTTATTGAAAAGTATCTGCCTTATTTTGATAAGATAGAGGAATTTTGCAGCAGGATGGATATGCCGAGTGTTACGGCGGACTATGACGCGATCGTTCGGGCAATCAAACGTGCTTTGGGCCTGCGGGACAGGTATACGATCCTTTTCTATCTGCGCGACAGGGGACTGCTTGACCGCTATGCCGTATATGCTGCCGAAAATTTTATGAAAAGAATATGAGTCGGAATCGGCTTTGCGGGAGCGGCAGTATGGAGCCGAGACGGACGGTTAATCGTTTTATTGTTAAAAATACGGCAAGTCAGTGAAAACTGCTTGACTTTTTATAGGAGAATTACTGTATGAGATTCGAATCGAAAAATGAAATACTTATAGCCGGTCACAGGGGAAACCCCTCTGTTTTGCCGGAAAATACCATGGAATCATTTAAGAACGCCGTTGAATGCGGAGTTGATATGATTGAAACCGATATTCATCTGACAAAAGACAATGTGCTTATCCTTATGCATGACGATATGGTCGACCGCACTACCGACGGTGAAGGTCTTATCCGGGAAAAAAACTATGATGAAATAAAAAGATTAAATGCGGGAACTTCGGATCGTCCTTCGCACGTGCCTACTCTCAGGGAGTTCCTTGAATACTGCGCAGGTATACCGAACCTTCTGCTTAATCTGGAAATCAAGGTTTATCTTGCTGCGGAGGGACCGGAGCGGGTTGCTTATGCGGTAAACGAAACGATTAAAATGTGCGAGGAATTCGGACTCGGAAAACAAATAATGTTTAACTGTTTTGACGCGTATGTGCTTGAATACATATACATAACCTACGGAAAAAAATATCTTCTTCACGGCTATTATCCGTATTCGATTATGAAAAATGTAAAGCTTGATCCGGCGCTTTATCTGGATTATGCCTGCTATTGGGCGGCCGGAGAAGATGCAAAAAGGAGCTGCAATGAGCTGAAAGCGCTTAATATAGAACCGTGTACCGGCTCTAATACAGATGAAAAATCCTTTTTTGAAGCTGTATCTTTCGGCTGCTCCCTTTTTACCGAGAACAAACCGAAATCCGCTATTGATTGGAGAGACCGACTTTAGAGCATCGTATCAAAACACGGAATACGCAGAATAAAACGAGGAAAGCAATAATGAAAATCGTAATTATAGGCTCCGGTATGATGGGCTCGGCAATGGCGGTGCCTGCCCTTGACAACGGTCATACGGTAGTATTGGCAGGAACTCCTCTTGATACGGAAATAATTAACGGGCTGAAGGAAAACAATTACCACAAGACCTTAAAGCGTGAGCTTAAGGGCGACATTTCATTCAGGCAATTTGAGGAAATCAGGGGAAACATTCCCGAATGTGATATTCTTATTTGCGGCGTTTCAAGCTTCGGTGTCGATTGGTTTGCGGAAAATGTTATCCCTTATCTTAAAAGCGGTCAGCGTGTGCTTGCGATTACAAAAGGCCTGCACGAAAATTCCGACGGTTCGCTTTCTCCTTTTCCGATATGGTTTTCATCGCTCAGACCGGATGTGTCGTTCAACGCGGTGGGCGGTCCCTGCATAAGTTTTGAGCTTGCCGACAGAATACATACCGAGGTCGCTTTTTGCGGCAGGGATACTCGTATACTGAACGAACTGCGTACGGCTCTGAAAACAGAGTATTATCACATTTCCGTAACTGACGATATAGCGGGAATAGAAACCGCCGTAGCACTGAAAAACGCCTATGCTATGGCAGTGAGCCTTGCAATAGGCGCATATACAAAAAACGATCCCGCACTCCCCGAAAAATATAACGCTCAGGCAGGGCTGTTTTATGAGGCGGCACGAGAAATGCACGCTGTAATTAAATTGCTCGGCGGAGAGGATAATGCACTTATGTTCGGTGTGGGAGATCTTTATGTAACGGTATTCGGCGGCAGGACCAGACGTCTTGGAGTAATACTCGGCTCCGGTGTCGAATTCACTGCCGCAAAGGAGATTCTTGCGGGAGTTACGCTTGAATCGGTTGCGATTATCGAATTGCTCGGCAGACATTTGGGAAACAGAATCTCCGAGTATCCGCTTATGCAGCATATTTATGAACGTATAACAAAGAATAGTCTGCCGGAAATTCCCTGGGATAATTTTACCTGCGATTATTTTAAGTAAAAAAGCGGTATTGAATCATTATCGCCTGACCGATATTTTCGCTTACAAAACAAACAGACAATACAAATCGGACTGAGTCCCGACTTATGCCGGGATGCCCGAATGTATTGTCTGTTTTGCCGTTTTCGGCGTTTCGGCCTTGCGCCGATGTGTATTTTTCGGAATATGAGTTATAATCGTTTGTGCGCAGGGATGCCTGCCGACTGAGTCCGGCGATTTTGCCCGTCACTTTTTTGTGTTTTTCCGTATGTGTGAAGGGTATAGCCTGCTTTATTACAGCGTCTTGCAGAACATACGGTAGTATTCGTTGGTACGAAGCAGCTCTTCGGGTGTTCCTTCGGCCTGCACCTTGCCGTCTTTCATCACGATAATGTGGTCCGCGCCTCGCGTTGCGGCATAGTTATGCGCAATCATTACGGTCGTTTTTCCTTTCATCAGTCGTTCCAGCGCCTCTGTAAGATGCGCCTCGCTGATCATATCGAGATTGCTTGTCGCCTCATCCAGCAGGAGATAGTCCGATTTGCGAAGCATGGCACGGGCAACAGATATGCACTGTCCCTGACCTCCCGAAAATTCGGAGCCGTTCAGCCCTACATCTTCGTCAA
This sequence comes from bacterium, assembly GCA_963628435.1. Taxonomy (GTDB): domain Bacteria; phylum Bacillota; class Clostridia; order Oscillospirales; family CAG-272; genus CAKSQF01. The sequence goes on along the minus strand of CAVGEY010000002.1, from coordinate 132,732 downwards.
ATCCATTGGGTTTTGCGGCGATGCAGTCATAGCAGTTTGCATCTTTCGCAGCCGAGATCAGCTCTTCCTCACCGACCTCGCGTCCGAGACCGTAGGTTATATTCTCACGCACCGTACCTCCGATAAGCGGCATGCTTTGAAATACGAAGGAGAATCTGTTACGCCACTCCGAAAGCCGAAAACGGCTTATATCCGTGCCGCCCATGTAGATTTTGCCGCTTGTCGGCTCATACAGACGCGATATCAGTTTGAACAGCGTAGATTTTCCGGCTCCGTTTTCGCCGATTACCGCGGTAACTTTTCCGACGGGAATACGCAGATTCAATCCGCTGAGTACGGGTTTGTCTGTGTCATAGCCGAAGCTGACATTATCAAATACGATGTCGGCCCGAACATCGGGTACGGGTTCTCCGCCGTCGGGTTCGGAATCGGCACTCATAATGCGTGAGATCTTCTGCATTGTGCCGAATGTACCCGAAACCGAGCCTACATTCATGAAAAACTGCATAAGCTGCAGGGTAACGATTCCCGAAATCAGATAAAATCCGGTCAGATCGCCGACTGTAACCGCACCGCTTTTCACAAACTGTCCGCCGACTACGAATGTGATTACGATAAACGCAATGGAAAAGAGACCGGAAATAAGCTGATAACCGGCCACCATAAGCCAGCTCAGAAAATCGGCCTTATACATTTCCTTAAATGTCTTGTCGCCTTTTTCGGACTCCGATTTTTCCGCGAGAGCGCTTTTCATCAGTCGGAAGTTGCGCACCCGCTCGGCAAGATATGCCATGCTGCCTGCGGTTGTAACCGTGCCGTAAACGCCTATGCGGAACATGATTTTTCCGTAAAAGATGCAGAATATCAGAGTAACGGGAATGATCAGCAGCGCAATCATCGCCAGAGTTTTATGATAGGCGAAAAGCTGTATAAACGCCTGTACGGTTGTGACCACACATACGACAAATGACACAGCCATTGAAAAGAGTGATGACGGCGCCGCGGCATCCGATGTGACACGGCTGACCAGACCGTCGCCGTTGTCCGCGTCATAATATCCGACGGGCAGATGCATGATTTTTGTCCACAGACTGACACGCACCCGCATGTTAATTGTCTCTTCCATCTTGTATGTGAAATAGTTGCCGAAAATGTTGCATACGGCGGCCAGCGCGACCACCAGAATATAATTTGCGAGTACCTTGCCGTCTATTGAATTCTGACCGACATTCACGATGTCTGCCGTCAGTGTCGCCGATTGCAGTTCGGCCTTCATGGTAAGCGCGGAGAAAGCAAAACAGCCGATAATCAGCAGCCAGGGGAGCTTAAGACCTTTGAAAATGCCGAAATATCGGGAAAAGGTTTTTTTGTTCATTGTTCTGCCTCCTTTTCCGCATTCTCTGCCAGTTTTTTATAGATTTCGCAGTTTTCCGTCAGCGTTTCATGATTGCCGTCGCCGACAAGCTCTCCCGCGTTCATCACAAGAATCCGATCGGCCTTTTTCGCAAGATCGAGATCGTGAGTTACTATGATGCGTGTCTTGCCCGCAAATACGGTGTCAATGGTCTGCTGAATCTTGGCGGAAACAAGCACATCAAGAGCAGATGTAGGCTCATCCATCAGAATTATATCTCCGCCGCGCAGCAGCTCACGGGTAAGAACCAGCCTTTGACGCTGACCGCCCGACATAGATACGCCGCCCGATGACACATCGGTGTTCAAATCATTGCCGCACAGGGCAAGGTATTCATCAAATCCGGTCTGTTTTGCCGCGGCGAAAATTTCCTCATCTGTCGGATCGCGGTCGATGCCGTAGGTCAGAGAATCTCTCAGACTGCCGCTGAAAATCTCCGCTCCCTGCTGCACATAAGAAAAATGCTTTCGATAATCGGCAAGAGAAATTTCCCCGATGTCGGTCCCGCCAATCAATATCCGACCGCTGTCGGGAACATAAAACCTTTCAAGTAAGCTGATTGATGTCGTTTTTCCGCTTCCGCACAGACCGACAACTGCGGTACAGCTTCCTTTCGGAACCGTAAAAGAAACATTTTTCATGGCAGGGGTGTCGGTGTTCGGATAGGTAAAGCTCACATTATCAAAAACAATATCGCCGTTATCGGGCAGGGGCAGAGCGGCACCGCCTTCCTCATCGGGAGCGTTCATGATTGCGATGATGCGGTGAAAACTGCCGTGAACGGTTTTTATACGAATCCAGAAATCGAAAATTTCATCCATACGCGTGAACAGATTCTGTGAGAACAGGAAAAACGCAAGCCAGATTGTGATGTCGATTTTTCCCTGCCTGAGCAGAATAACCGCCACGACAACCACGATAAATTTCTGAAGAATATCGATTATCGCCGCTGCGCCGATTGAAATATTGTCCAGATGCACCAGCTTCATATATGCGTTCAGCAGATTTCTTGAGGCGGTACGGCCGTTTTGCTCTTCTTCCGCTTCGTTCGTATAGGCCTTGATGAGCGGCAGATGGCTGATTCGGTCGGACAGATAGCCGGTAAGTGTGCCGATTTTGTTATAGACCTTCGCGTTGCTGTCCTGCACATATCGTCCCATGATCAGGGCGTACAGATATTTGAGCGGAAGCATGGAAAAGCAGGATACCGCCAAAATCCAGTGATAGCCGCGTATGCGGATAAGCGCCGCAATGACATAATAAATGTCGGGAATGAGATAAATCAGTACATTGACAAGCTTCTGCGCCGATGTTCCGGCATCGTTAATCATTGCGCTCATCAGTTCGGACGGATCGTTTTTGTCAAAGAACTCCATGCGCAGACCGAGCATTTTGTTCCACACCGCCTTACGCGTGCGTTTTGCGCTGTAAGACTGCGCCTGCACCTGACCTGTGACCATAACAAATGACATAAGTCCCAGCACAATGTAGTATAGGATGGCACGCGTCAGCGCAGATCCGCTGATATTGCCGCTCATAAGCTCGGATGTTGTGGTCGGCAGCTCCAGCATCAGCTGACTTAAAATCATGTTCAGACCGAGTCCCACAATAATCCATGCCCACGGCAGGCGGAGTTTGTGAATGGTTTGAAACAGCTCTTTCCAGTTGTCGCGCTTTTTTTCTTTTATTCGTTGCATAGGAGTCGTTTCCTCTCGCTTTTGTAACAAAGTTGAACAGCAGACCGATGTCTTTTGCGGCTCGCTCTTTCGGGTGTTTAACATCAAATCTGAAAAAGGATGCCATGCGCGGGGCTGCCCGACGCACGGCATCCTTTGAATTTATCAGTCGCAGACGACAGAGTAGTAGGTTTCTTTAATCATACGGACATATTCGTCAACCGATTTGTCCGCAAGAACAGTGTAGCCGATGTACTGGCTCAGAGCTTCCTGCATCTCATCGCCTGTCAAAGATGCCTGAATGACAGTATCCGAGAAACGTACGGGGTTAAAGAAGAATTTGTCGGCAACGGTCATAAGTTCGTCTGCCGCATCCTTTGACGGGCATTCGTAATAGGTGTATACGGCAACGGTATCACCGTCTTTGCCGTAGACATAGGTTGTCATGAGTGAAACATCCTGAGTGTATCCCTCGTCAACGGCCATTTCCGCGGAGCCGACCAGCACCACGCGCTGATCGTAGTCCAGATCGGCGGGATCTTTGTGTCCGTCGTAGGGAGTGTAGGCGCTTGCGGATTCGCCATACGCGGTTACACCGTAATTCTGCATGAGAACGGTCGCGTAGGCATTTGCATCGCGGCTGTCAACCTTGTCGCCGAAGCTTTCCATATCATCAAATGTTGCGGTTATGCTTTCGGCGTTGATTTCGCTCTTAAGAACGGTGTCGCTTTCCGCGGTAAGGGCGATGCCGAAAACTCCGTCCATAGCGGTGATAACATTGTCCTTGTCGGCGGCATCTTCGAGCATTACATACATCCATGCGTCATTTGCGATGCTGTCCTTGTCGTAAACCACAAAATAGAGGCTGACTTTTCCCGCGATTGAAATCATGAGAGATTCGTCGGGCATGCCGAGATTTACCTCTGCGCCTGCCTCATATTCGGTATAGGCACCTGTCGAAAAATCGTTCCAGCCGACGGCAAGTCCTGTTTCGGGATCGTAGTTGTACATACCGATGATGCTGCCGTCATCGCCGTAAATCAGCGTGTCGGGGTAAGCAGAGGCATTGTAATAATCTGCCAGTGTTGCGCCGAAATCATCGTTGCAGAGAACGACGCGGTTGTCGTACTCAAAATCTTTGGGATCGCTGTAAGAATAATCTCCCAGCTTCAGAACCGAATCGCTGCTGAACAGACTGCAGCTCGCAAGAGAGAGGGAGAGCAGAAGTACCAGCATAACACAAATCAGCTTTTTCATTTTTTTGTTTTCTCCTTAAATTTTTCTTTATAATATGCCTGCAAGGCAATATCTCATAAAATCGGGAATCTGCGCCTTGAATTATTCGCAGATACATTATACTCGGTTTCCGTTCGGTGCGGCACGGCCGGCAGCCGTCCGTCCTTTGATAAGGCTTACTGTCGTCGGTATTCGAACGGGCTTTGCCCGTTTTCATCCGAATTTTTATTCGTACAGGAGTTTCGCAACATGGGAAAGCAGTTCTTCACGTTCCATGCTTCCGATTGCCTGATGCACAAGTTCTCCTTTACGGAAAAAGAGCAGTGTGGGCATCGCGTTCACCCCGTGAAGATCGGCGATTTCGGGATAGACCGAGATGTTAATCCGCCCGAAATCGATGCCGGTCAGCTCGTTTGCGAGTGCATCGAACACGGGAGCAAGCATTACGCATGCCGCGCAGTTATCGCCGAAGCAGTCAATCACGGCGTAGTCTGCCTGAGAGAATTTTCGCCATTCTTCTTCTTTTAATTCAGTTACTGCCATTGTCGCCCTCCGTTTTCTCATCTATAAACCGATTGATGACGGTGAACATGCCGTTTATGTACTCGCCCTCGCTGAATGTTTCAAACAGTTCCTCTTTGCTCGGCACCTCTTCGCCCGTAAGGCTCATCACCTCGGTCATTTGGTTTACCTGATCCTCTATTGCGGCGGTGTCTACGGTAATGCCGTATTTTTCGCAGACGGCCTTCGCCAGCCAGACCTCTTTGGACTGCAGAATCATACTGTCGCGAATTTCCTCGGGTGTAACATCCGGACAGTCGGCGGCATACTCGGCAAGCGCCGCGTCCATATTGCGATCTATATCGTCGTTCAGCTCTTTCTCATCATAATCGAAAACGCTGCGTTCAATCATGGTGTCCAGAATGAGTCGGGTGATTTTCTTTTTGTTCTCCATGCGGCGGTCGTCCAGCATCTGCCGCATAACATAGACGCGATAGTCATCTACCGTGCTCACCCCCGGGATTTCGAGACTTGAAATCAGAGCATCGTCAACGGCAACGGGAATGCGGCGGACAATGCGCCGCACGGTCAGCCCGGCCGATTTGCCGTTTATATTGACTGTCAGCAGATCGCCGATTTTACTGCCGACAGCGGCTTTTGCCGCCTCCTCGGCTCCCGGAAGAGCCGTTCCCGTAAACAGCAGAATAGTGCGTCGGTCGGGATAGACGGCGCCGTCGGCAGAGCAGTGAACAACATCGCCGTACTCCGCAGCCGAAACATCGACTGCCTTTGCGCAGCTTACGCTCAGTGACTGAACTTTCTCCTCGACATCGCGCGCGTCAACATCGGTTTTCAGCATATCGTCGGGTATGGCAATGCCGCTTAAATCATACAGCACGGTCACTTTTCCGTTCATAAATATCTCCTCTTGTCGGGTTATAAACACGGTGCGGCTTAATACAACAGTATCAAAAGACGGTTGTTTTCACGCAAAGCGAAACCGCAGGGGTACCCCGTATTCTTGCTTTAATTTTTATCTTTTTCGGCTGCGGCTTCCGCATACCGTTTTATTGCATCGAAGCTTTCGGCGCTTATCACATGCTCGATTTTACAGGCATCGTCTGCCGCCGTTTCGGCGGACACGCCGATTTTCATAAGAATGCTCGAAATCGTCGTGTGCCGTTCAAGCATGCGTTCGGCAATCTCACGGCCCGAATCCAAAAGATGAATGCCGCCCATGGCATCGACATCGATATATCCGCTCATTCTTAAATTTTTCATCGCGACACTCACCGACGGCTTCGAAAAGCCGAGTTCGGTTGCGATATCTATCGATCTGACAAAGCCGAGTCTTTTCTCGAGTATGAGTATCATTTCAAGATAATCTTCGGCAGACTTTTGAATTTTCACTTATGTCACCTCTGTAACTCATATATCTTAAGTTTAACATCGGAGCAGACTCGATTCAAGCGGCGAAATGTAAATTATTCATAAAAGCAGACCGTGATTTTCACGGTCTGCTTTGCCGATTTCACTTTAGTCTTTCTTCTGATCTTTGAGCAAATCGCGGATTTCGCGGAGAAGATCAACATCTGTCTCAACGGGTTCTGCGGGAGCTTCGGGTTCTGCGGGAGCTTCGGGCTCTGCGGGAGCCGCCTCTTTCTTTTTGCCGTGCTTAATCAGCTTTTCGCCGCCTTCTTTGGCTGCAAGGAGAACCTTGAGCAGAAGGAAGATGCAGAACGAAACGATAAGGAAGTTGAGAATCGCACCGATGAGCACGCCCCATCCGATGGCAACCTCTTCGGTAACAACATTGCCCGCTTCGTCAAGCACGGCCGGTGTGAGCACGGTCTTGAGTTCGGAAAAGTCCATATTTCCGACGAGCTTGCCGATGAGAGGCATGATTATATTGTTTACGAGTGCGGTGACAATCGGTGAGAACGCCGCGCCGATGATAACGGCGACTGCCATGTCGATTACGTTTCCCTTGTTGATGAAGTCACGGAATTCTTTGAAAAACTTTTTCATAAAAACGCCCTTCTTTTTCTTGATTTGTTGCATATTTTAACATTTATTTTAACTTTTGTCAAGATATATTCGCACTTTTATTATCAGAAGCCGAAATTCTGCCGAATTTTTATGCTTTTTTTCGCAAACCGCATCGGTCGGCGAGTCTGGCAAAAGCCGCCGCCGAACGCTCGATCATAAGGCGGTCAACGCAGTAGGAAATTCTCACATAGCCGCGCACTCCGAAACTTTCGGACGGAACAAGCAGAAGCTCAAAATTCTTCGCAATCTCACAGAATCTGTTTTCGTCGGGATCGGGAGATTTCAAAAAGAGATAGAATGCTCCGTCCGGACTTACATATTCGAATCCGAGTTCATCGAGAATTTTGCAGAGCGTTTCGCGGTTTTGCTCGTATGCCGAGATGTCGCATGAACAGTCGGCGCATTTCTCTATGACATGCTGGAAAAGGGATGGTGCGCAGACATATCCGAGTGAGCGTGCCGCACCCGCAACCGCCTTGTATATTTCATCGTGACAGTCAAGATCGGGAGAGAACAGCACATAGCCGATTCTCTCGCCCGCAAGCGAGAGCGACTTGCTGTAAGAATAGCAGACGATACTGTTTTTATAATATTTTGTTACAAACGGATAGCCGATGCCGCCGTATATAAGCTCACGGTAAGGCTCGTCCGAAATAAGGAAAATCGGATCACGCCCTTCTGACCGCTTTTCGAGCAGATTTGAAAGTTCGGCGATTTCTTTTTCGGTATATACTCTGCCCGTGGGATTGTTCGGCGAATTGATTATAACCGCCTTCGTGTGCGGGTTGATCGCCTTGTCGATTGCCGAAATATCGGGCGCGAAATTTCCGGCTTTGTCTGCGGGAACTTCAACGAGCTTTCCGCCCGCCGATTCGACAAATACCCTGTATTCGGGAAAATAGGGCGATATAACGATAAATTCATCCTCTTTTTCGCAGAGACCGCGGAAAACCGACATAAGGGATGCGGCGGCACCCATTGTGAGATATAAATCGTCTGCCGAAAAAGATGCGGAAAATCGCCTGTTCAGATTGTCGGCAATGCTTTTTCTTGCGGAGGTATCACCTCTCGCGGTAGTATATCCGTGCAGCGCAAGCGTGTCGGCGGTATCAACCAGATTTTTTATGCAGTTCCCGATTTCGGCAGGGGCGGGAACTGACGGATTGCCGAGCGAAAAATCGAAAACATTTTCCTCACCGATCTCCGCTTTTCTTTTTCGTCCGTATTCGAAAATTTCTCTTATAACCGATCCGGTCGCACCGAGCGCATACATTTCTTTGTTATACATATTATCCCAGCCTTTCTCTTCGGATATTATACTACGGAGCAGGGCAAAATGCAATATTCAAGACTGTCCTGCGAAAATAAAAATAAAGCCGTCCGCATACGCAGACGGCTTTACCGCATTTCTTATCAGTTGTGATGCTTTATAAGACCGAACGCCTTTGAACATTCCATTACAAGTAAGGGTGTGAGGATAAGCGCGAGTCCGATAAGATAGACATACCAGTCAAGATAGATGAGTCCGAACAGAGTCGAAAGGGGAGTAAAGAGAACTGCCGCCATAAGGACAATCGACAGAAGAGCCGCTTTGTTGAGCATCTTGTTCGAGAACACACCGATTTTGAAGAGCGAATGCTCGCTTCTCATATTGTACGCCTGAACAATCTGCGAAAGCGCGAGAACCATGAACGCGAGCGTCTGACCGCCGTCAACCCCGGCAAATTTTTTGCCGATTACATACGCCGCAATCGACAGACCGCCGAACAGGAATCCCTGAAGAATTGTTCTGAGGCCGAATCCGTGGGCGAATATTCCCTCGTTTTTGGGCTTCGGCTTGCCGATCATAACGTCTTTCTCGACAGCTTCCATGCCGAGCGCAATCGCGGGCATACCGTCTGTCACGAGGTTAATCCAGAGGAGCTGCATCGAAAGCAGCGGTGATTCATGCCAGATTACCATCGCGGTAAATACGGTGAGCACCTCGCCTATATTCGTTCCGAGCAGGAATCCGATAACCTTCTTTATGTTTGCGAAAATACCTCTGCCTTCACGGACCGCATCGACTATCGTTGCGAAGTTGTCGTCGGTAAGTGTCATGTCGGCGGCACCTTTCGCAACATCGGTTCCGGTTATACCCATCGCGCATCCGATGTCGGCGGCTTTGAGCGCGGGGGCATCGTTTACGCCGTCGCCGGTCATTGCGACAACCTGATTTTTTCTCTGCCATGCGCGCACGATTCTGATTTTGTTTTCGGGAGAAACTCTCGCGTAAACCGCGATCTTTTCGATTGACGCGTCAAGTTCGGAATCGCTCATTGCGTCAAGCTGTGCGCCCGTGATCGCCATGTCGCCCGCCTCGAGTATTCCGAGTTCTTTCGCGATTGCGGATGCCGTGATAACATGGTCGCCGGTAATCATAACGGGCTTGATGCCTGCCTTGCGGCAGATTTCGACAGCCGATTTTGCTTCGGGACGCGGCGGATCGATCATGCCGACAAGTCCCATGAATGTAAGATTGTTTTCGATTTCTTCGGATACAAGCGTGTCGGGCAGACTGTCAAGCTCTCTGTATCCGATTGCGAGAACACGCAGCGCGGATTCGCTCATCTCTTCGCAGAATTTTCCGGCAGCCGCCGCATTTCCCGCGGTGCATCTTGTCAGCATGACATCGTATGCGCCCTTGACGATTACGATTTTCTTGCCGTCAATCTCGCAGATGACGCTCATCAGCTTGCGGTCTGAGTCGAACGGTATCGTTCCGATACGCGGATATTTTTCGTTAAGCGCCGCCTTGTCCATGCCTGCGTTGTGAGCCGCAAGCACAATCGCGGTTTCGGTCGGGTCGCCGATATGACGGACACCTTTTTCCTCGAATACGACCGTGCCGTCGCAGCAGAGGGTGCCGTAAAGGAGCAGTTTGTCGGTTGCCTCCTTGTTTTCGGCGGATATTTTGCAAAGACCGTCCTCTTCGGTATATGCTTTGACAAGAGTCATTCTGTTCTGGGTAAGCGTACCCGTTTTATCCGAGCAGATTACCGATGCCGAGCCGAGAGTTTCGACTGCGGGAAGTCTGCGGATAATTACATTTTTCTTGACAAGCCGCTGAACTCCGATTGCGAGAACAATGGTAACGATTGCGGGAAGTCCTTCGGGAATTGCCGATACCGCAAGCGATACTGCCGTCATAAAGATGTCAATCGGCGGGATTCCGCTTGCAAGTCCTATAATGAAGATGATTGCGCAGGCAACAAGCGCAACAAATCCGAGATATTTGCCCATAGCGGCAAGCTTTAACTGAAGGGGAGTCTGTCCGTCGTCCGCCGATTCGAGCAGACCGGCGATTTTACCCATTTCGGTGTTCATACCGGTTGCCGTGACAACGGCAAGACCGCTTCCGTAGCTTATCGCACAGCCCGAGAAAACCATGTTGGCTCTGTCTCCGAGAGGAGCCGACTCACCGACTTCGGCGCGGGCGTCTTTTTCGCTCGGTACCGATTCGCCCGTAAGTGCCGATTCTTCGGATTTGAGTCCCGCGGAACTTATAAGCCGCGCGTCTGCGGGGACAAAATCACCCGCTTCGAGCTTTATTATGTCGCCGGGCAGCAGATCTGCGGCATCGATTATGCTTTCGACTCCGCCGCGTATAACACGTGCGTGCGGCGCGGACAGATTTTTCAGCGCTTCGAGCGCTTTTTCGGCTTTGCTCTCCTGAAGCATACCGATTATCGCGTTTACGATTACGATTACGAGAATCAGTATAGGCTCAACAAAGCCTTTCGGATCTTTCTCTGCGCAGGCAACGGCAAAAGAGACAATCGCCGCCGCGATGAGTATGAGAATCATTACGTCTTTGAACTGATCGATGAATCTGGCGGCAAGCGATTTCTTCTTTTTCTCGCGCAGACGGTTCGGCCCGTATTTCGCGCGGAGCTCATCGATTTTCGCCGGATCCAGCCCGTTTTCTTTGCTTGTCGACAAAGAGGCGAGCAGTTCGTCAATCGGACTTGTGTGAGGAGTCATTTTGTTCATTCCTTTCGATTTCAGCGGATTATATCCGTTAACTTGTCTTAGTTTTGATCGCGTTTTCATATTGTAGCACACTATCTATCAAATTGCAATACCTTTTCAAACATTTTTTTGAATTTTTCACGCAATCATGTGATTGTGTGAAAACGCACACCCGATGTCGGGTGTGCGTTTTCTTCATATTATATATAATATATAGCCTGTTCGGCTTTTGAATCATTCTTCTCCGCCGTTGCCCGGTCGGCTGTATTGATCGCTCATAAAAAGCCGGTAGGCATAATCTATGCGCGAGTACAGTTTTTCGTTGTATGTGTCGTCATAAGGCGCGAAGAGATAGGCTTCGTCGCAGATGTCCGGCCCTTCGCATTTTTCGCGGCCGAAATATTCGAGCGCACAGTTGTCGACATCGGCGGCGTAACTTCCGTCGATAAAGTTGTAATATGCTTTCGTAAACTCTTTTCCCGCGTCGGACAGATATGAAAGGAGCAGGACTCCGTCAAGACTGTCAATGAAAAAATCGCGGAATCCGAAAAAATCGTCGGGAGAAGGCATATCGGGGTGATTTTCGATAAAATCTTCGCCGACCAAACCGTGTTTTACGCACCAGCATAAATAGAGAGCGATATGATTTGCGGCGGATTTTTCGTCGGTTTTCAGTTCCTTGTCGTATATCTTCGGCCGGTGGGTAATCACCGCGTCAACCGCATCGGTATAGTCGATTTCGGATGACGGACCGCAGACCGGAGGGCGGTCCGGGACAATAGTCGGCGGCATAAAGCGGACAAGATCCATAATCGGCAGTATTCCGCGTTCGTTTTTGAAATCGAGTTCTTCCTTGTAAATCGGAATCAGCTGATAAAAATTCACGTCATCTCCGCAGGGAAGAGTGCAGGCGGTGTACTCGTTACTGTCGGGACAGTATTTCGGCATCGAGAGCAGCATCCCGCAGAGTTCGCTTTCCGAATAGAAAGGCTCGGTGTTGTCGGTGGAATATCCCCATCCGAGCCATGTGTCGTAGTAGGCGGGGATACGCGCCGTCATTCTGAGTATATGGAACGGCCAGAACGAATTGTTGTCGCGCCCGTCTACATTCCAGCTGTCGGGAAGCATTACCGTAAGCTCGAAACGGTCGATTTTTTTGTCTTTCAGCGATTTCGGCACCCTCATTTTGTACGCGCCCGCGCCTATCGTCGACAGAACATAATATTTTCTGTGCTTTTCGGGCGGTATAATCGCAATGTCGACCACTGCGTAGGGAGAAATAAATTCGTGCTGTATTTTTTCGATTTTGCCGAAACACTTTTCAATATGCGATATGACCGTCTCGCGCTCGACCTCGCTGTATTTCGCGCTCGGGAACGGAGGCTGATATCTGCGGATATTTTTACTCATTCCTGTGAGGCTCCTTCCGGGTTTCAGGCGGCCGCGGTCTGCTCGGTCGGATATGATGTGGAAGCCTTTTCAAACTCCTTCTCGAAATCGGCAACCGTTTTGCCGCTGAATTTGATATGATTTTTCAGGCGTTCGTCTGTCATTTCCGAAATAAGGCAGGCAGTGTAGCATTTCACTTTGTTCTCGTTATAATAGCAGTCGACCATTGTGCCGACCATATTGTAATCTTTTATGCGGACACCGTCCTTGTCGCTGATAAGCGTAATTGTCGCAAGACCGCCGATATTCGGTGCAAAATCGTTCTGATTGTGTACGAAATTGCCGAGCGAATAGTAGACAACCGTTTTGTTGCCGTTCTTGCCCTCGACCTCCATGACGGGTTGTACGACGTGCGGGTGTGTGCCGATGACAAGATCGACACCGCAGTCGGCGAAGAACTGCGCCCACGCAACCTCTGAGCTTGTGGGGGTGTTGACATATTCGCTGCCCCAGTGAGCGCACACAATTACGAAATCGCTGATTTCCTTTGCCTTTTCTATCCGCGCGGAAATCGTCTGTTTTACATCGTCTTTTATCGTTTTGCCCATGATGTCGACCATCCACCATTTGGAAAGGCTTTGATTCATTCCGTAGGTGTAATTGAGCAGAGCTATCCTGATTCCGTTGACCGTAACCACCGGAATGTTGTCGCGGTCGGCTTTGTCTTTGTAAATTCCGAGAACGGTTCCTTCGGGATGCTTTTCCCAGAAATCAAGCGTGTCGAGTATTGCCTGCTCACCGTGATCGGCGGTATGATTGGTCGCGGTCGAGAAAACATCGAATCCCGCCGCAAGTGCCGCCTCGCCTATTCCGATCGGGGACGCGAATTTCGGATAGCCCGAATATTCGTTTTCATTGTATGTGAATATCGTTTCCTGATTGATTATCGCGAGATCGGCAGCCGATATCATGGGCGCAAGCTCTTTGTAAAGAGTGTCATATCCCGCCTTTTTGCCGCTGGTGATGAGCGGCCCGTGAATGAGATTGTCGCCTACCGCGATAATGGTTGCCTCCACAGCTTCGATAACCGGCTCGGTCGGCTCCGCGGTGGTTGTCGGCAGCTCTGTTGTTATCCCGGCGGTTGTGGCGGTCTTGCCGTCTGTCGTCGTCGGTGTCTCGGTTGTGATCGGATCTGTCAGAACGGTTATGTTTTTATCGGTCTGTTTGCCGTTTCCGCTTTCGAAAATCGAGCAGGATGTGAGAAGAATCGGCAGAACGAGCAGAGCCGCAATCATCTTTATTTTTTTCATTTGATTTTCCTTCCGTTTTTACGAGGACCGTTAAGGCCCGAACTCTATATAAATGAAATACAATGCCGTAAATATAATATCTATATTATACCGAAATCGATGTATTATGTCAACTTTTTTTCGAAATTTGTTCCGCCGCCTGCCCTAAATGCCGAATTTACAATATTTTACCGAAAATTATTAAAAAATCAGCCGAAATTATTGACAAATAGTTAATAATATGTTAAAATAACGGCAGAGAAAATGATACCGGTAAATAAGGATAAATAAGATAAAGACAACGGAGGTGACGGCAGTATGAACATTTTGAATAAAATCGATAAAATCGGCGATTCCAAATCGAAATCGTGTCGGAAAATCCGTACCGCCGCATTTTTAGTCGCGCTTTGCCTTCTTCTTTTGTCGGTATTTCCGGCAGCTGCCGAAACAGAACCCGACACAGACGATTACGCCGTCGGAACAGTCGCACATACCGGCGTGTTCAGCGACAGCGTACAGACCGAACCGCCGACTGCGCTCTCGGTCGATATTCTGAATATCACGATAGGAAAGATGAACAAAAAGCAGTCATCGGGCTTCGGTGTTGCGAGAATGTTCGACGGTGACGAGAGCACATCATGCGCTCTCGGAATTGCCACATTCAGCAGGACAATCGAGATTTCTTTCAGGACATCTTCGCCATGTACCCTTACCGATTGTACCGTCAGCTATGATGATAACGGGGGACGCGCGCTTATATGGACGCTTTTCGTCAAATCGGGAAATATATGGCTGCCCGCATCGGGCGGAACCGGCGGAGCGGCGGTTGAATATAAGCTCGAATTTGAGGGCGTCGACAGATCGCTGAAAATAAACGAGATTACTCTCTACGGAAGAGCCGCATCGTCTGCATCCGCGCAAAATGAGATGCAGTCGAAAACACCGCAGACCGGTGATATAGCGCTGTTTTTGACGACTGCGGCGCTTGTATGTGTCACGGCATCGGTTGTGTGCGCAAAATATCGGAGAAGAAAACGCGAAAAATAATAAAGGATCGGAACTGTCGGCAGAGCTGTGCCGCAGATGCCTTATAAATGTAAAACCGAGGGAAAAACCCTCGGTTTTGCTTTTCTTTTATTAAAGTGATTTCAAAAATCCCGCAAGACGTGATGCGATAATTTCGTGTCCCGCATCGTTGGGATGAAGTCCGTCGGGCATAAACTGCTCTTTAAGACATTCAACCGCAGGCTGAATCGACGAGCATGCAAACAGGTCAAGTACCGGAATCGCATAATAGCGGCAGACGTCTTTTATAACATCGACATAGCCCGAAAGCGGAAGAGTGGGCTGCTTGTAGCCGTCGCCGCGCGGCGATTCTTCGTTAAAGCGGTGGGTGGGTGTCATGAAAACGAGCTGCGCGTGGGGATATTTTGCGTAGAGCTTATTTATGAGAGTGTGAAGTGCGCCGTAAAATGTGTCGGGAGTGCGGTCGGAAAATTCTCCGATGGGGGCGTCACCGTGACCGTAGTCGTTTGTTCCGCCGAATACGACGATTATGTCGGCATCCGGATCCATGATGTCCACACGTGAAAGAAAATCCTGATCCCATTCTTTTACAAGGCTTCCGCCGTGCTGGGGAGCGATGCGCGTTCCGCCTATTCCGTAGTTTCTCGCTTCAAGAAGTCCCTCGCTTCTTTTCAGACGCGCGTGAAATATGTTTTCGGGATTTGCAACTCCGTGACCTTCGGTTATACTGTCACCGAGAAAATTGATCTTTTTTCCTTTAAGTTCCATTTTATGTAACTCCTTTCGACTGCTGTCGTACGCCGATATTATATCACAGATGGAAAAAAAATAAAGATATACCGAAAAAATATTATAAAAAAAGCCGGAATTTTTTATACTGTACCGTTTTCCGTACACTTTCTTTGTTATAATTCGCTTGCAAACGAAAAAAGATGAAGAAAGGGCGTAGTAAAATGGCTGTCGTAACTCAGAGTATCGAAACAACACGCAAAACAAACGAAGATCTTTGTCTGGATATAAAATCCGGAAATTCTTCCGCACTTGACGAACTTGTCAGCAACAATATGGGACTTGTCAAAAAAATTGCGAAATCGGTCAATGCACACGGCTCGATGGATGATGATGATTTGGTGCAGAGCGGAATCATCGCGCTGATTAAAGCGGCGCGCAATTTTTCACCTTCGCTTAACTGCCGCTTTACCACATACGCGTGGACTGCGATAGACCATTATATACGCCGCGAACTGTGCAGCGGCGGCTATGAAATGCGGCTTCCGTCAAATCTTTATGACAGAGTCCGCCGCCTTTCGGCATACTGTAAAGGAAAACCGATTGAAAATGTCGAAAAACTCTATGCCGATTTTTCCGAGAGCGAAAGGGCGGACGGCAGACAGCTGACACGCGCGCAGTTTGATGAGTGTGTGAAATGCTATCTGAGGCCCGATCCGATAGTTATCAGCACGAATGATGACGAGTTTGAAAGAATGAATCTTTCGGACGACGGCTCATCCGAATCGGCAGATGATGCGCTTTTTTTGTCCGAACTGATGAGGACAACGCTTACCGAAAAAGAATCGGACGTGCTGAAAATGAGATACGGGATCGGCGGCAGAAAAGTGATGACTCTTCGTGCCGTCGGAAAGAAACTCAGCCTCAGTGCCGAAGGGGTGCGGCTCATTGAAAATAAAGCCGTGGAAAAGCTGCGAAGCCGTGTGACGGCAAGAGCCGCCGCCGAATAAGCGGCAGCTCTCAATCAAGATCCGATAATTGATGGGAATAAAAAATGTTCTGTTATAGACGAAAATTGCTATCTGTATTGGGGGAGAAAATAAGCAGCGGCTATTGAAAAAAGCAAAATAGTGTGATACAATAAAAGCCCGGCTGCCCATCGGCGGCAGCCGGACTTTTATTATTCGGGGTTAAAATGGATACTGTTGCATATCAAATAATTACGCAGGCGTTCGGAATCATTGCGACCGTTATCGTTGTGCTTTCGTTTCAAATAAAAACGCCGCGCGGAACATTTCTCCTGATGTCGGGCTCGTTTGTCTGCTTCGCGATACATTTCGCAATGCTCGGCAGCATCGCCGGAGCGATAAACAATACCCTTTCTCTTATCAGAAATGTACTCATACTTACACTGAAAAAGGACAGCCGAGCGGATAAAATCGCGAAAATCGGAGTCTGCGCCGCACTTGCCGCCGTTCCGTTTGCCGAATGGCTCATACCCGCGCTTCCGTTTTCACCGTGGGATTTTCTCGTCGCGTTCGCAACTCTTGTAGGTTCGATAATCTTCTGGGAGTCGGATGCGAGAAAACTTCGCATTGCGCAGTTTTTCATTATCAGTCCGTGTTGGCTGACATATAATATTATAGTCGGCTCGATTCCGGGAGCGGTAACAGAATGTTTCAATCTCTGCTCTGTCGCCGTATTCTGGATAAGAATGAGAATCGAGGGCGACAAGAATAAGAAAAAAATATCGTGAAAATCAAAAATAGCCGAAAAAAATCGAAAAACAGCAAAAAAACTATTGCAATAAGCAAAATTATGTGATAAAATACATACATAAAACATCTCCCGATCAATCCGCCGTACAACATGCAATGATTGATCGGGTTTTTCTACCCCTGCGGCGCCGTCGGGCGTTTCGCAATATAATTTTATAATAAAATATATTTTTGTAAAGCGGGGAACTTGACTATGGACAGCATCGATCTTAAAATTCTTAATTGTCTCAAGAAAAACGCGCGTGAAAAGGCATCTGCAATCGGAGATGAAATAAATCTTTCGGTATCGGCAGTAACCGAACGCATAAAGCGTATGGAGACGTCGGGACTTATCCGTCAGTACACTCTTATCATAGACCAGAAAAAAATCGGCAACGACGTTGCGGCGATAATGGAAGTTGCGATGGAGCATCCGCGCTACGGCGATGCTTTTCTCGAGATGATAGATAAAATCCCGAATGTTATTTCCTGTTTCTGCGTTACGGGCGATTTCGATTATATTCTTCATATCGTGACCGACTCTACCGACGGACTCGATGACATCTACGGAAGAATCCGCTCGTTTGACGGTGTATCACTCACGAAAACCCATCTTATTCTGAAAAAATACAAGAACGAGCATACGGTTATACCGACCGAATGCTGAAAAAACAGATAAAACAGGCAGCCGAATTTCGGCTGCCTGTTTTGTAATATTCGTTTTACTGCTTTTCGTCGATACGGGCGTAGAGAATCGGTACTTCGTCAAGCGTAAAGCTCTCGGGAAGAGTTGTCGGCTCGTATTTCGGGCTTTCCATCGGAAGAATCTTCGCAAGACGGGACGCGCCGTCGGGAATTACCGGTGCGAAGATGTTTGCCATGTTCGCCATAAGATAAAGGCAGGTCGCGGTTACGTTCCAGAATGCGGTGAGATCTTCCTCTTTCGCGAGAACCCACGGCTTCTGCTCGTCATAATATTTGTTCGAATATGAGATGAGCGAAACCATATCCTCGGTCGCCGATCTCAGCTCACCCGCCTCGATTTTGTCGCCGATTGTCTTGTAAAGACCGGTTACATAATCGATAACGGCAGGGTCAACCGTTCCTTTTTCGATTTTGCCGCCGAACTTTTTCTTTATGAACGAGAGGTTGCGGTTTACGAAATTGCCGAGACCGCCCGCAAGGAATTTGTTGTATGTCAGAATCATGTCCGAAATCGAGAAGTTGACATCTCTGCGTTCGGGGTTGAAGAGCATCGTATAGAAACGCACGCAGTCGGACGGATAGTTTTCGGCAAGTTCGTGAACCGAAATCATATTGCCTTTTGATTTTGACATCTTATCATCGTTTACATTCACATATTCGGATGATACGATGTGAGTGGGCAGACAGTATCCCTTGTCCATTGCCATAAGCAGGGCGGGGAAGATAACGGTGTGGAACGGGATGTTGTCCTTTCCGTGAATATAATAGTTGTTGAGATTTCCGTCGTCTTTCATGTATTCGTCGAAATCGATGCCCCTCTGCTCGGCAACCCACTTGCCGGTGGTCATATATCCGAGCACCGCCTCAAACCATACATAAATTCGCTTTGAATCATATCCGGGAACGGGAACTTCAATGCCCCAGTCGAGATCGCGTGTCGCGGCTCTGTCGGGAAGTCCCTGAGTCAGATATTTTTTCGTTTCATTGACGGCGTTAAGACGCCAGTTCGGCGACATCTCGGCCACGAAATCTTCTATCGGCTTCTGGAATTTCGAGAGCGCGAACATAAGATGCTTGTTGGTGCGTGTCGATGTGGGAGTTCCGCAGGTGCGGCATCTTTTTTCGGTAAGTGCCGTCGAATCGAATGACGCCATGCAGAATTCGCATTGGTCGCCGCGCGTGATTTTGCCGCAAACCGGACATTTGCCCTCTATTTCGCGGTCGGATACGAATTTTCCGCATTTTTCGCAGTAATCCTGCTCTTCGGTCTTTTCGTAAAGATAGCCGTTCTTGTCGATAAGACGGAAAATATCCTGAACGCCTTTTTTGTGATAGTCGGTAAATGTTGCGGTGTATTTGTCGTACGAGAAATCGAGCGCATCGAAATCTCTCACGAATTCCTCATGATAATGCTCGGCAATCGATGCGGGAGATACACCCTCGCGTTTTGCACGCTCGGTAATCGGAGTTCCGTGTGAGTCGGTACCCGAAACATAAATCACATCATAACCTTTAAGTCTGCCGTATCTCGCGATAACATCGCCCGGAAGCAGAGCCGCAAGATGTCCGACATGCAGACTGTTGTTCGCATACGGCCACGCGCCTCCGATAAAATATCTTTTTTTCATTATTATGAACGTTCCTTTCTTTTGATGCTTTTGCCGTTTCAAATCATCTTTTCGGATTTTTGAGCGGCAATAACCGATAAAAGCTGATTTCCTTTTCTCTTTACCCTACAGTATAACACATAAATTTACTTTTTTCAATGTTTTTTTGCCTTTTCAAGCCTTTTTGAGCGATTTTTCTCAATTTATCACATTATATACAATTCCGAAAGCTCCGATGCCGTGTATCCGAATGAAATTTGTGAGATAGCGGAGTTTGCCGCCTTGTCGAATCACTTAAAATCATGCCGTCATCGGTAAAAGCGAATGAGCTGTAAAGTCGGCGATGAAACGCCGTTTTTCGCTTTTTCTGTTGACATAAATCAGGTAAAATGTTATAATCGTGTCTGAAAGAATAAAATGATTTTATTTGGGAGTGAATTTCGATGAGTAGAAGACTGTTTGCATTCTTATTATCAAATCTTATGCTGATTCCGCTGGGGTTATCCGCATGCGCACCTGCCGCACAGAGCGAAACAAGTTCAGAGACAGACGGCGGTAAGGAAACCGCACCGGGCACCGAACAAACAGCGGCGTCAACATCCGCCGTTACCGCCGAAGAACCGAAGAAAGCGGTATCTCTCGAGGGTAAAACCATAGTATGGCTCGGTTCGTCTGTTACCTACGGACACGCAAACGGCGGCATCTCTATGGCAGAGTATCTCGCACATTCGACCGGCTGCATAAGCGCAAAATATGCGGTATCCGGCACAACTCTCGTCGATAACGGCGACAATTCATATATCGCGCGTATGAAAAAGATACCGTCGGACCTGAAATGCGATTATTTTATCTGTCAGCTTTCGACCAATGACGCGACAAAGAAGCTGCCGCTCGGCAAGATCGGCGATTCGTTCGATATCGATTCGTTCGATACATCGACAGTCTGCGGAGCAATCGAATACGTAATCGCCTATGCAAAAGAGAGATTTGACTGCCCGATTGCTTTCTATACAAATCCGAAGTACGGCAGCGCCGAATACAGACGAATGGTCAACGCGATGCTCAAAATCAAAGAGAAATGGAGCATAAATGTTCTCGATCTTTGGAATAATGAAGAGCTTTCCGCAATGACCGAAAGCGAGAGAACCGCTTTTTTGGAAAAGAATATGGCGGACATCATACATCCGAACGGAATGGGCTATAAACGCTGGCTGACTCCGATTTTCAGGGAGTTTATTGAAAATACAATAGGAAAATAAAAGAAAATGAAATGCTTCCGCAATCGGACATTGAAACCCGATTGCGGGAGCATTTTTTGTTATTTTTTGTCATGTTTTATAAAACAATCCGTTTTATATGTTGATAGAGGGAAGAGGACTGTAAAAGTCATTCTCGAAAAATTTATCCGCATGCTATTGACATTGTGAGCAAAATATAGTAAAGTAAATATGAAAGGTAAAGTGGTGATTTTCAGGCGATCAAACGGCAATGAATGTTTGGATTTTATGTATGTTCGACGATTGTATGCAGCCTGATGAGGTTTGCCGCTCACTCTCTGAATGCGGGTACCACCCGCTGCTTTTCATCATAATATTTTAGAAAGGAATCTCCGTAATGAAGACAATAAAAAAGGCAATAGTTTGTCTGTTACTCGCATCGGTAATTTTCTGTGAATTATTTCCCATGAATGCTTATGCTGTTGAGCCGGTCCCCGAGAATATCATTTCGTTGGGAGATACGTCTGAATATGCATCGAAAGAGCTTCCCGATGATACTACGAAAATAGAGACG
Source organism: bacterium (assembly GCA_963628435.1). Taxonomy (GTDB): domain Bacteria; phylum Bacillota; class Clostridia; order Oscillospirales; family CAG-272; genus CAKSQF01. The sequence goes on along the minus strand of CAVGEY010000002.1, from coordinate 111,552 downwards.
GAAGCTGCTCGCGAACCCGAAACCGCTACCGAAAGCATTATTAAAAGAGAGGACTTGATCGCCTATCAGGAAATAATCGATAAACTGAATGAAGAATACGGATATTCAATGGTTTTTGACGAGGCTTTATTTACCGAGAACAGCCCTTATGAATCTCCCCTGAATATGACACTTGAGGAGTTTGAAATGCAGCTGCGTGAGGATATCGAATTTAATAATTCCGTAATTGAGGAGTCGCGTGTCGCCATTGAGGCCTTAGGAGATGATGTCGAATGGGAATCTGTCCCTTATCTCGGGAAGTCGTATGAACTTCCGGCGAATGTAACTTATATGAACTCGCAAATGGCAGATGTGTTGTACGACGATACAATCTCATTTTATGAAGATACGATTTCATTTCAAAGCGGAACATTAATTGAGGAGTCAAACGATACAAACAGCATAGAAACGTCAAATCCGATTAAAACAATTACAAGCATTCAGCCTAAATCCGATCCATCAGAGAATGTTTTGTTTCTGATGACATCGACAATTGCGATTCCATCATATTGGAGATATGCCGCTGTAAATTCTTTTTCATACATTCTTTTGAATAATTCTTACCCCAAATATGTGCCGACAGCATTCTCACACAGTCTAATTGACAGCTTGCGAACTTCTGCGGTGACTTTTACCTGTAATTATTATAATTCCGGAGGGGTATTGGTTGGCAATGGCTACTCTGTGTATAGGGAATTTCATGCATCAAGTGATTGCATAACAAACTGAATTACACAATTTCCAAAACAATAACCAATAAAACATATAATCTTATCAATCATTTTGACGAATCGCAGAACTGCGCCGGATATGCATGGAATTATAATGGGTTCGTTGATATGAATTCATTGGGAATAACTTTTGATGAGCTTAATGGTTGCTCAAGTATAACCGAATTGCGTGCCTTGGTCAGAAGCAAATCCGAATCTTTTATGTATTACAACGGAATAACGGCCGGCAGAATCAGTTCGTATCGCTCAACAATTGATACATTGACTCAATACCGTGTTGTGATGAGAGTCGGCTACTATGACGCAAACGGCGACGGAGAATGGAATTTCAGCGATACATCTGATTCCGATGTTTGGGATTATCATTGGTGGATACAACTTGGAGACGGAACATGGGCAGATAAACGCGGCACTTTCCCGTCGAGAATTATTCCGAACTCTAACATTTATCCCAACCCGGATGATATATTGTGGAGCATCTGGAATTTCGGAGAAGTGGAACATGTGGATTTTTACAGCAGTACGCCCGTTTACTATAAAATTACGGGATAATGAGGCGACACTATGAGTATCGGCAAAAGAATCTTTGTGACTCTGCTTTTAATCTCGGCGATTTTTTCTGTCGGAGGCTGTAAAAAGGCCGTATACGAAACAGAAAGGATAACAAGCAAAAAAATCGGATATGTAACACCGACTACATTTGTGACAGACTCGTTAGCTTCCCGAAAATATGAGCTTGACAAAACGGATATAGGGTTATACATCGAAAAGGTGATTAGGTCCGATGACTACGTTTCGACTCCCGATTTTTCGGATATCCGATTTACCGAATATCCCGAAGAAGAATTTCTTTTTAATAATCACTGTTTTGTGATTAACAGAGATATGGATTATTTTTTGAACACTAATATGGGCGGCAATAAGCTTAACGCATATTTGCGGAATTATCCTCCTCAAGCGGTCAGAACAATAGAAAATAATGGGCAAAAATCCATGTATTTTGTTTATGAAACCGACGGTGGAACCCGCGTATATGTTTTTTTCTATGAGTCGGATAACTATTATTGCTCAAGAGGATATCCGATTATAGTCAAAAAGTCATTAAGTATGTCGAATTTTTCAAATTTAATTGTTAAAGATACCATGAAGGATGTTGAAGAAATCGATCCGATAACGCCTTTGTTCAGAAGATGCTATGACGAGCTGAATGACGAGCAGATAGAAAGAGTATATAAAAAAGGTCGGGAACGCATTTCTACCGTGCATCTATTGAAAGACGGAATTATCAGGATCAATTATGACAGAGATTCATCAGGAGAGTATATTATAAATAAAATAATCAGATCGGATGATTTTGTTATCCCGGGGCTTTACGGAAGCTTGTGCTATCTCATATATGCGGATGATTACATTGAGTAGGCCGAGGCTTTCATGAGATAATTTGAAATCTGAAGCAGGTGTAAGCGGGACATTGACACTGAGCAAACTCCCGTCAAAACAGATACCCACGCGGCTTTCGCCGCGTGGGTATCTGTTTTTTGCGGTTTTATTTTACATAGACTCGCGGAACACGCGACGAAATATCGCAAAGTACCTCGTATGATATCGTTTCGCAGATTTTTGCCATATCCTCGGCGTCAAAACCCTCTCCGAGAAGAGTAACCTCGTCACCGTCGGATGCGTTTATATCGGTAACATCAACCATAAACATATCCATGCAGACTCTCCCGACTACCGGAGCCGCCTGCCCGTTGATTATTACTTTTCCTTTTCCCGAAAGCGCGCGTGAATATCCGTCGGCATAACCGACCGGAATTGTGGCGATTCTGCGCCTGTCTTTTGCGATGTATGTTCTGCCGTAGCCTATGCTGTCGCCGGCATCAATTTCTTTTATATGTACGATTCTGCTTTTCCAGGTGAGCGCGGGAAGAAGCGGGACATCTTTCCGCACCTCGTCGGACGGAAGATAGCCGTACATCGCGATTCCGACGCGCATTTCGGTTTTGGCGGTATAGGGCATTTCGAGAACGGCGGCGGAATTTGCGCAGGTGATGTTCGAAAATGTCGCTCCGCCTGCCGCACAGGCATCTATAAATTTGTTGAAGCGGTCATACTGAAGCATCGCAAAACTTTTGTCGGCACTGTCGGCGGTCGCGAAATGCATAAACAGTCCGTAAAGTTCAAGACCTTTGAGTCTTGCGATTCTGCAGACGGCATCGCTGCCTTCTTTTCCGCAGCCGAATCCGATTCTTCCCATTCCCGTATCGACTTTGATGTTGATTCTGGCAACTTTTCCCATCGAAAGTGCAACTTCCGACAGCTTCTCGGCATCCGATTCCTTGTAAATTGCCGGGATGATATCGTTTTCGATCAGCGCTTCGTATGATGACGGATGAGCGTAGCCGAGTATGTATATCGGTGTTTCGAATCCGCAGGTTTTAAGCTCGATTGCCTCGTCAACCGTTGCAACCGCAAACGCATCGACAAGATCGTGAATGATTCCCGCGGCACGAACCGCACCGTGACCGTATGCATTTGCCTTGACAACTCCGACCGGTTTCACACCTTCGGGTATAAGTTTCATGCAGGTAAGCAGATTTTTTCTGATGTTTGTCAGATTTACCTGCGCATAGGTTCGGTAGAGTGTATATTCTTCCATTTTATATTTGTACCTTTCTTCTTAAAAGCCGGAAACCGTTTCTTGAATTTTATCGAATGTCTGTTCCGGGCGTTTATACGTCAAGTGAGACAAGCTCGCCGACAAGAAGCCCGGCCGCACCGTCATAACCCGTGATTTTCACAAGTCCCATTCTGCCGCGTAAATCGACATCCGATTTTGCCGATACCTCTATAAATGAAGCGGTATGACCTTTTGCCGTGCCGCCGTGATTTCTTTCAAAGAGAACAGATACGCAGCCGCCTATCATTCCGGTGCAGATTTTTTCTCTCGATTCGTCACGGATTTTTTCGAGTTCATGAAGGCGTTTTGATTTTACCGATTCCTCAATCTGCCCGTCCATATCATAGGCGGGAGTGTTCGGACGCCTTGAAAACGGAAAGATGTGATTGTAAATCAGCCCGATTCCGGAAATAAATTGTTTTGTCTGTTCGAAATCTTCATCGCTTTCGCCCGGAAATCCGACAATCGTATCGGCGGTGAATTCGGCATCGCCGAAAATCTCTCTGATGTGTTCGACATTGCGCTTTATCATTGCGGTGTTATATCTGCGCCGCATGTCGGCGAGTGTCCTGTCGCATCCGCTTTGCAGGGAAAGGTGAAAATGATGACAAAGTTTTGATGAGTCTTTCAGTCTGTCGGTAAACGCCGGGGTGAGAAGCGAAGGATCGAGCGAACTGAGCCGTACACGGTCAAGTCGGTCAATATCTTCGAGCGAAAGGATAAGGTCGGCAAGATTCGGTCTCTTTTCGGATAAAACCCGGCTGTAAAGATCCTTGCCCCATGCCGAAACTTCTATGCCGGTGAGAACAACCTCGCGATAGCCCGAATCTGCAAGTGCCGCAATTTCCGAATGAACATCGGCAGCCGATTTTGAGCGTACGGGGCCGCGTGCGTCTTTGATTGTGCAGTAGGCGCATTTTGAGTCGCAGCCGTCCTCTACCTTGACATACGCGCGGGTACGTTCGCTGTGTTTTATAACCGACGGCTCAAATTTCGCTTTTTCGAGCGGCGGCACATTTATGCCGACAGTCCGTTTGCCGGACGATGCATATAAAAGCGCGGCATTGACGGCTTCGGTCTTCGCAAAATTCCCGCAGACATAGGATACACCGTCGATTTTAAGAATTTCCTCTGCGCGAAGCTGGGCGTAGCATCCGGTAACAATAACGTATGTGTTCGGATTTTCGTTAATCATTCGCCGTATAAGCTGGCGGGCTTTTCGCTCCGATTCGGCGGTGACGGCACAGCTGTTTATTATGCAGATGTCTGCGGCGCGGGCAGAGCCTGTTTTGTCGGCATCGCAGATATCATCGGCGTTCACACTTTCAACGCGGGATAGTCCCGCCTCTTCGAGCGCTTCCGACATAACGGTGCTTTCATATTGATTAACCTTGCATCCGAGTGTGTGTATCGTAAAGGTCATTGCAAAATATACATCCTTTTTTTGTCTTGCTTTTCGGGTGTCTGCCCATATTTCTCTGTATTTTATCATATATGATACAAAAAGTAAAGTCTTTTATGAAATTATAATCAAAATCATTCCGATGGCAATAGGAAAAGAAATAACAAAAATATCAGAAAAATACAGAAAAAAGACGGTTTTCGAAAGAAAACCGTCTTTTTGGTGGGAGCGGGTGGATTCGGACCACCGAAGCTGAAAGCAGCAGATTTACAGTCTGTCCCCTTTGGCCACTCGGGAACGCTCCCGTATTCGAGGTGAATAAAAACATGCTTCTATTCACCTGTTTGGAGCTGGTGAACGGAGTCGAACCATCAACCTGCTGATTACAAATCAGCTGCTCTGCCATTGAGCCACACCAGCATTTTTCGCCGACCGCCGACTGCGGTACCTGCGACGCTGATTATTATATCATGGTGCTGTCTGTTTGTCAATAGTTTTTTACAAAAAAATATTTTTTAACCGAACATTTCGTTGACTTTTTTTCCCCTTATGATATAATTACGGAAGATGATATACTTTTGAAAAAGGGAGAAATCATACTATGCTTGATAAACTCTGCCTTGCGAAAAAAGCAAAAACCTTTTCGATAAGCCCCGAAAATTTTACAGGTGAAAAGGGCGTCGGCGGCTCTGCCGAACACGGAACCGGAGAAGCGCCTGCCAGAGAGCTCGGAATCGGATGGAAAATATCGCCGTCCGTAATCATCCCCGCAGGTGAAAAATTTAATCTTGCGGATGTCCGCGGCAGCGGATCGATAAAGCATATATGGATTACCGATGATGCGCCCACCGGTCGCCTGCTCGTGTTGAGAATATACTGGGACGGCTCGGAAAATCCGTCGGTTGAAGTGCCGCTCGGCGACTTTTTCGCAGGTGCGAACTATCCCGAATACCGACAGCTTTCAAGTCTTGCGGTCTGCATTAACCCGAAAAGAGGACTTAACTGCTATTTCGAAATGCCGTACAGAAAAGGATTCAGAATCGAACTCGAAAATCTCGCAAGCCGCGGTATAACGGTATATTATCAAATCGACTGCGAGGAAAAAGACGTTCCCGACGACGCGCTTTATCTTCATGCTCAATTCAGACGCTCGAATCCGGTTGACGGCGGTGTTCATACGCTGCTTGACGGGGTAAACGGACACGGACAGTATGTCGGCACATATCTCTACTGGGGCGTGAATAATAACGGCTGGTGGGGAGAAGGCGAAATGAAATTTTATATTGACGGCGACAAAGACTTTCCGACGGTCTGCGGAACCGGAACCGAAGATTATTTCTGCGGAGCATACAATTTCGATGTCGACGGCAGATATGCCGAATTTACGACTCCCTACTCGGGAATGTATAAAGTCGACCGCACAGACGGCATATATCTGTCCAACAGACGGTTTAATCTGTACCGCTGGCATATAACCGATCCGATTTATTTTTCGGAAAATCTGCGCGTTACCGTGCAGGCGCTCGGCTGGCGGAGCGAGGGACGCTATCTGCCGCTCAAAGACGACATTTCATCGGTTGCTTACTGGTACTCCGATCGTATCGATGACATATATCCGCCGCTTCCCGACAGAAACGGTCTGGAAATAATATGAGAATAGACTGAAAACATAAAATTCAAAAAAATCCGAACAATGATTTTCGGATACGGGAAAGGATTGACCGAAAATATGAAAAACGAAAATGTACTTCGCGTCGGAGTTGTGGGATACGGAGGCCGCGGAAGAGGAGTTGTAAATGACGTGCTTCTCGGATTCGTTCCGTCCCAAATTGAGATTACCGCGGTTTGCGACAGCTATGCCGACCGCGCCGAAACTGCGTGCGATGATGTATACAAGGCAACCGGAACGAAGCCGGCGGTCTTTACCGATTACAGAGAACTTTGCGAAAAATCCGACATTGATGCGATATTTGTTTTCTCGGCATGGGAGGCTCATTTCGACATAGCAATATGCGCAATGAGACACGGGATTGCCGTCGGATTCGAGGTCGGAGGTGCGTACAGCATCGATAAGCTGTGGCAGCTTGTGCATACCTGTGAAGAAACCGGCGTAAACTGTATGATGCTCGAAAACTGCTGCTACGGCGAGCGTGAACTTATGGCACTTGGTATTGCGCGTCGGGGACTGTTCGGCGAAATCGTGCAGTGCTCCGGCGGATACTGCCACGATCTGCGCGGGGAAATAACAGGCGGCATCGAGAACAGACACTACCGTCTGCGCAACTATGTCGGAAGAAACTGCGAAAATTATCCGACGCATGAACTCGGCCCGATTGCGAAGCTCCTGAATATCAACAACGGAAACAGGATGTTGACTCTTACATCGGTTGCATCGGGCGCGCACGGCCTTGCCGAATATGTCGGACACGAAAATGTCAACGAAAGAGTTTCGTCATTCGGATTTGCTCAGGGTGATATCGTAAATACAACGATAAAATGCGCAGGCGGTCAGACAATTCTGCTTACTCTCGACACTACTCTGCCGAGAACCTATGACAGAGCGTTTACCGTCAGAGGAACAAAAGGCGGATATTTCGGCATCACCGACAGCATATTCTTTGACGGTGAACATAACGGATACGAATTCTGCGGTGAAAAACTGTGGGGCAACGCATCCGAATATGCCGAGAAATATAAGCACCCGATATGGAGAGACTATGATCCGCACGGCGGCCACGGCGGTATGGACTATCTCGTTATGTCGGCATTTATCGACAGTGTGAAAAACAACGTGCGTCCTCCGATTGACGTGTATGACAGCGCATCATGGGCGGCAATCAGCGTTTTGTCCGAACAGTCAATCGCGCTCGGCGGTGCGCCGGTCGCAATCCCCGATTTCACAAACGGACGCTGGCTCTGCCGCGACGATATAGCAGATTCTCCCGAATCTTTTTATGATCTTGACGATAAAGAGATCGCAAAAAAATACAGAAAGAATTAAAACACTATCCGACGGAGAGCCGGCCACGGCTCTCCGCTTATTTTTCCGATAATTTTTGCAAAATTTTCGGAAAAGGTGTACTCGGAGGGCGTGCAGACCGAAAAAGACAACGGACGACATATTAGCCAGGGCCACTAAAGGAAGTTTTTATGTAGAGTATGCCTGCCAAACGTGTTTGGCAATGTTGCCTGTGCTTTTCCGTCTGAAAAGGTCTCCCGATATTTTATTTGTGCAGTTGGCGACCGCACCTTCGTTATATCAACGGATCTTTCACCGTATAATCTGTTTTACTCTCATCAGTAAAACTTTTGCTGAAGCTGACCAACGGAAAAACGCCCGGGAAAGCAGAAATGCTTTTCCGGGCGTTTTCTTAGTCTTTGCGGGATATATAAAAGTTTTATTTTTTAAGTTTAGCCTGTGCTTTGAGACGGTTCTGCGTATTAAGAATTGCTTTTCTGAGCCTGATATTATGCGGTGTAACTTCAATAAGCTCATCGGATGCGATAAATTCGATAGCTTCCTCAAGTCCCATTATTCTCGGCGGCGTGAGAATGAGCTTTTCATCGGCACCTTTCGATCTGATTGCGGTAAGCTGCTTCGTCTTGCAGGGGTTGACCGCGATATCTCCGAGCTTCGGATTTTCGCCGACAATCATACCCTCATAAACGGGAGTCTGAACACCGATAAAGAGCTGTCCGCGGTCCTGCGTATTGTAAAGACCGTATGAAGTTGTTTCGCCTGCTTCGGATGCGACAAGAGAACCTGTGAATCTTGCGGTTATATCGCCTTTATACGGCTGATACCCGTCAAAGATCGAGTTCATGATGCCCTCTCCGCGTGTATCGGTCATAAACTTCGAGCGGTAGCCGAACAGGCAGCGCGCGGGAATGGAATATTCCATCTTCGTACGGCTTCCGTGAACCGACATATCAATCAGTTCGCCCTTGCGTGCGCCGAGTTTTTCCATTACCGAGCCGGCGAAAAGGCTGTCAACATCAATGTAAACGCGTTCCATCGGCTCGCATTTCTTTCCGTCGATTTCCTTATATATAACTCTCGGGGAGGATACCGCAAGTTCGAATCCCTCGCGGCGCATGGTCTCTATGAGTATCGACAGATGCATTTCGCCTCTGCCGCAGACCTTAAACGAATCGGTGGTTTCGCCGTCCGAGACACGGAGCGAAACATCTTTGAGAAGTTCATCATAAAGACGCTTGCGCAGCTGTCTTGATGTTACGTATTTTCCGTCCTTGCCCGCAAAGGGAGAGTCGTTTACCTGGAATGTCATCTCAAGGGTAGGCTCGGATATTTTGACAAACGGAAGGGGATTCGGAGCATCCGGACTGCAAATCGTATCACCGATTGTGATATTTTCGGCGCCGGAGAAGCAGACAATGTCGCCCGGCAAACTCGATTCAATCGGAACACGGCGAAGACCGTCAAATGAATAAAGCGATACGATACGGGTACGGCGCGGCTGATCGCCTGCGTGGAAGTTGCAGACCGATATATCCTGTCCGACCTTGACAATGCCGTTTTCGACACGGCCTATGCCTATTCTGCCGACATAGTCGTTGTAATCGATTGACGATACGAGCATCTGAAGCGGGGCATTCTCATCACCCGACGGTGCCGGCATATAATCGAGAATCGTGTCAAAAAGCGGACGCAAATCGGTTCCGGGAACACTCGGATCAAGGGTTGCGGTACCGTCTCTGCCCGAACAGTAAATTATCGGAGAATCGAGCTGATCGTCGTTTGCTTCAAGGTCGATAAGCAAATCGAGTATTTCGTCGGGAACTTCGTCCAGACGCGCGTCCGGCTTGTCTATCTTATTTATTACAACGATAACACGGTGATTGAGTTCAAGAGCGCGCTGAAGTACAAAGCGAGTCTGCGGCATCGGGCCTTCGGCGGCATCGACGAGCAGAAGAACGCCGTTGACCATTTTCAGTATTCGCTCAACCTCTCCGCCGAAATCGGCGTGGCCGGGAGTATCGACAATATTGATTTTGACATCCTTATAATGGATCGCGGTATTTTTTGCGAGAATTGTAATTCCGCGTTCTCTCTCAAGATCGCCCGAGTCCATAACACGCTCGGTTGTCGCCTGATTTTCACGGTAAACACCGCCCTGCTTGAGCATCTGATCGACAAGGGTTGTCTTGCCGTGGTCAACATGGGCGATAATGGCAATATTTCTAAGATCGTTTCTTACCAAAGCACTCTCTCCTTAATAATACTGAGTATTATGCGTTTATGCAATAATCTGACTGAAAACAGCTTTAACCGAATTATTATATCACAAATCGAAGCCAAATAAAAGTTTTTTTGAAAAAAATACAAAAAAACTTTCACAAAAAATCGGTGTATACAGCAGATATATTTTTTCATTAAGCACAATCGGCGGCTGATGTGTCAATAAATTCTTCAATATGCCGATAATTTGCAAATATCCTAAGTGTATTATCCCCTTGCGGCATTGCGATATATGTACCCCCAATACCGGGTATCCGGTGTTGGGGGTACATATCAATCAAGAGGATTGTTTTGCTTTTTTATTTACTCGAGTATGTTTGATGTGATATAATCGACTCCCATATCGACAAGCCGCTCCGCATCTTCCGCTCTGTCCACAGTCCAGCAGTTGACCTCGATATTTTTCGAGTGAAGCAGTTCCACGCGTTCGGATGTAAGTGACGAAAAATATATGTCAAGATCAAGACCGTATTTTGTCAGTTTATCCGGAAGATCGTCGGTAAATTCGCCTGTAAGGAACTGAGCTTTCTGATTTGGCAGAATTTTGCGGAGTTTCACGAGATTTTCATAGGAAAACGAAATGAAAATCACATTTTCGAGATAATCGAGCTCTTTTATGATATCTATGATCTTCGCAATATCTTCCGACGAAAAATCGTTTTTGAGTTCGAGAACGCTGATTTTCGCATATTTTCTGCACACACCTATATATTCGGCGAGAGTAGGTATATGCAGGTCGCAGCGTCCTTCGCTCCCGTCTGTATCGGTAAGACAGAGCGAGCGGAGAAGGTCGAAGTCGCTGCCTTCAACCGAATAATCCGACTTGCAGACACGGCCCGTGCTGTCATCGTGTATAACGACAAATTTGCCGTCGCGTGTACGGTGAACATCGGTTTCGATTCCGAAATGACTGTGATTGCCGGCAGCTACAAACGCCGGCATACTGTTTTCCTTTTCGATACCGGACAGCCCTCTGTGTGCAACCATAAGTGTGTTTTTTCTGTTGATTTTAATGCTGTCGGCTTTCTTAAAAGTTTTCATAATCAGATCTCCTTTTTTAATTATTGTATTTTCGATTTTATTCCGATAAATATATGTCAGGTTACAAAAAGCCAATTTTATGTTTCGTTATCGTCAGATTTTTCGGGGCATGCGGGCGCGGTTTCCGCCTTTTTCCATTGTCCGGGGCTTATTCCGTATCGTTTTTTGAACATTTTCGAAAAATTGCAGACATCGCCGTAGCCGCACAGTGCCGCCGCTTCACCTACCGAAAACCCGTATGAGAGTCTGCGGACGGCTTCCTCAAGACGCACCGTAACGAGATATTCCTGAATCGTCTGCCCGGTTGATGCCTTGAAGATGCGCGAGAGATATCTGCGGTCGAGATTCATTTCGGATGCGATATTTTCAACTTTGAGATCATGCATATACTGCGTCTGTATGCAGTCCTGCACCCGTCTGACATAATGGTTTCCGTGCTTTTTGTCCGCAAAAAGATCGGCATACATACGGAAAAGCACAGATGCTATTTCGTATTCGCGCATTGCCGAATCTGCGGGGCAGTCAAGCATCATGCCTATCCAGTTGGAGGAAAAAGCGACAACGGGCGGGAGTTCGGCAAATTTCTTCGAAAGCTGTCCGTCGAATCCTATCCACTGATAATACCACGGGTCGGTCTTTTCGGCATAATAGACGACTATTTCACCCGGATTTATGATAAACGCCTGACCTGCGCATACCGGATAGGTGCGTCCGAATTTGCGGAGATAACCCTTTCCTTTTACGACATAGTGAATGAGCGTGTATCCGCGCATATCGGGGCCGAACGATTTGTCGGGCCGACAGTGCTCGCTGCCGATTGTTATCGGGTTAAGATCCCGAAAGCCGTGGTTGAGCAGAAAATCATAATACAAAATCGTGCAGTCTCCTTTGATGTTTTTATAATATCACAGTCCGGTCGCGGCTGCAAACATATCAAACAGTTTATGTTACATTATAACATATTAACGGCACATTATGCAATAGATTTTTAACGAATATCATAATATAATTTATCAGGCGGATGTCGGTTATCGACTGTCCGCAATAAAATCAGGGGAGAAAAATTATGAAAATAACACTTATGGGAGCCGGAAGCACGATATTTACCAAAAACGTTCTCGGCGACACAATGCTTTGCGATGAATTTCACGATGTTGAAATCGCTCTTTACGATATCAACAACGACAGACTTGAAGAATCTTATCTTCTTATTACGAAGATGAACGAAAAGCTCAACGAGGGAAGAGCGAAGGTTGAAAAATATCTCGGCGTTGAACAGAGAAAAGACGCGCTCCGCGGTGCCGATTTCGTTGTTGACACCATTCAGGTCGGTCTTTACGACCCTTGCACGATTATAGATTTCGAAATCCCGAAAAAATACAATCTCCGCCAGACAATCGGCGACACACTCGGCATCGGCGGAATAATGAGAGGCATGCGCACCATTCATGTACTTAAAGATTTTGCGCGTGATATGGAAGAGGTCTGCCCCGATGCATGGTTTTTGAACTATACGAATCCGATGGCGATTCTTTCGGGTTATATGCAGCGCTACACGGGCATAAAGACGGTCGGTCTCTGCCACAGCGTTCAGGTCTGTGTCGAATGTCTGTTCAACGGGCTCGGAATGCAGGACAAATTCGACGGTCATATCTCAAAAATCGCGGGAATCAACCACATGGCATGGCTTCTTGAAATAAAGGACAAATACGGAAACGATCTTTATCCCGAAATCAGACGCCGCGCGAAAGAAAAGAATGCGGGCGAAAAGCATGGGGATATGGTCAGATACGATTACATTGACAAGCTCGGCTATTACTGCACCGAAAGCAGTGAGCACAATGCCGAATACAATCCGTTCTACATCAAGGCGGGCCGTGATGATCTCATCGAGAAATTCAATATTCCGCTTGACGAATATCCCCGCCGCTGCGTAAATCAGATTGCCGGTTGGCAGAAGCAGAAGGAGGAACTTCTCGCGGGCGGAAATATCACCCACACACGTTCGAGAGAATATGCTTCGCATATAATGGAGGCAATCGTCACAAACAAGCCCTACAAAATCGGCGGAAACGTTATCAACAACGGTCTTATCACCAATCTTCCGAGAGAAGCCTGCGTCGAGGTTCCCTGTCTTGTCGACAACAACGGTATAACACCGACGTATGTGGGCGAACTTCCGCTTCAGCTTGCGGCGATGAACTCGTCGAATATCTATCCGCAGATGCTGACAATAGAGGCTGCCGTAACAGGCAAAAAGGAAACTCTTTATCAGGCCGCGATGATGGAGCCGCATACCGGAGCCGAACTGTCGACAGACGAAATCGTCGCACTTGTTGACGAGCTTGTCGAAGCTCACACCAACGCCGGCTATCCGATATTCTGATATTCCGAAAAAAAACCGACGGATGACAAATGTCATCCGTCGGATTTTTTGATTTTTTCAAAAATCTTGTCGCAATTTGAAAAAATACGTCTTATATAATGAAAGCGGGATTGCGGACAGATGTAAATATGAAGAGGTGGCGTGAACAGGAGGCGACGGATTTTCCCCATTCAAGAACGGCAGGTAAGAGGTAATTGGGGACTGCCGTTCGGTAACGGTAAGCCGGAACTCCGACTTCGGTTAAAATTTGCTTTTCCGACAATTATCCCCTCGCGGCTATGCCGCGAGGGGATTGATTTTGTGTATATGTTATTCCCAGTATTTTCTGTCGAGCGAGCGAAGCTGTATCGCTTCGGCAATATGCTCTGCGGTTATTATCTCGCTTTCCGCCATATCTGCAATCGTTCTCGCAACTCTGAGAATTCGGTCATGACCGCGAGCCGACAGTCCGAGCGTATCGAATGCCTCTCCGAGAAGCTCCTTTGCCTCATCATCCATACGGCAGTATTTTCTGATCATGGCGGGCGTCATATTGCTGTTGCAGTGTATCGAAAGCCGGTCCTCCGCGAATCGCCGGGCCGAAAATGAGCGCGCTTTGTTTACACGCTCGCGTATCGCCGCCGACGGTTCGGGAGATTCGCTGCGTGACATTTGCTCATAGGTGAGCGGCGGGACTTCTATCTGAATGTCGATTCTGTCAAGAAGCGGCCCGCTTATTTTCGACATGTATTTTTTTATGTCTGCGGGTTTGCAGGTGCATTTTCTTGTCGGATGTCCGAAATTGCCGCATTTGCATGGATTCATCGCGCATACAAGCATGATATGGCAGGGAAAGCGGCATCTTCCGGCGGCGCGAGTTATCGTTATTTCGCCGTCTTCAAGCGGCTGACGCAGTGTTTCGGTAACCTGTTTGTTGAATTCGGGAAGCTCATCAAGGAAAAGTACGCCGTTATCGGCAAGTGAGATTTCACCCGGTTTCGGTATCGCACCGCCGCCGGCGAGAGATGCCGCCGACATCGTGTGGTGGGGAGCTCTGAACGGTCTGCGCGTTACAAGCGCGTCGTCTTCATCGAGAATGCCCGCAATCGAATGAATTTTGGTAGTTTCAACCGCTTCCTCGTATGTCATCGCCGGCAGAATCGACGGTATGCGTTTCGCAAGCATGCTTTTTCCGGTTCCCGGAGGGCCGATCATCAATACATTGTGTCCGCCCGCACAGGCGATTTCGAGGGCGCGTCTGACCTGCTCCTGACCTTTTACATCGACAAAATCGGGAAGCCGCGGATCATCGGTCATCGGTCTGAAATTTGATCTGTCGTACTTGACCGGATCTATCGTCTGTTTGCCGTTTATGCAGTCGACGAGCGATTTGACATTCGAAACGGGGTATACCCGAACTCCTTCGACTACACTTGCTTCAAGCGCGTTTGCTTTCGGCACATATATTTCGCTTATTCCGGCAGCCGCGGCGGCAATGCACATGCATAAAACCCCGTGAACGCCTCTGATGTCGCCCGAAAGCGACAGCTCGCCTATAAGACATGTATTCGACAAATCGACGTTACTATTAAACATACCGGCGCCCGCAAGTATCGCGGTAAGAATGGGAAGATCAAGCGCCGATCCCGATTTTTTCAGATCGGCGGGCGCGAGATTTACGATAATCGCCGCATCGGGGAAGGCAATACCGCTGTTTTCTGCGGCCGCACGTACCCGCTCTTTTGCCTCTTTGACCGCATTGTCGGGCAGACCGACGATTTCGAGTTCGGGAATCTTGTCGGTTACCTCGCATTCGACGGTGACGGTATAGCCGTCAACTCCGGAAAGCGCCGCGCCGTATAATTTGGAAAACATTTACGCACCTCCGATTTTCTCTCATCATCCGCATTCTAACATAATTTGCCCCTTTTGTCAATAATCGGAGCCTGTAAAGAAAATCCCGAAGACGGATATCTTCGGGATTATAAAATTTAATCTTGTTTCGGATTTGCCGGATTATTTCGAAATTGAATTTGAAAGATCGTATACATCTTTCATTGCCTGAAGCTTCCTGCGGCAGAATTCGTTCATTTCGGCACGCTGCTCCTGTGTATATCCGGCGAGGAGCTTTTCCTCGTCCTCCTTTTTGTAGCCGGCGTATTTGCTCTTGAACAGCTTGTCGAGTTTCAGCGCATAGCTTATTTCGGTTGTGCATATCTTGCCTTCACGCTGGCAGACAACAAGATTCGACTTTCCGTCAAGAAGCAGTTTTACGGCTTCCGCACCCATTATCGAGCCGAGTTTGCGGTCGGCAAGTGTCGGGCTTCCGCCTCTTACAACATGGGCAAGACGCGCGAATCTCGATTCGATGCCGGTCTTTTCCTCAATGCGCTTGGTAAGACCTTCCGCATATCCGACAAGTCCTTCCGAAACGACAACAAGGAAATTACGCTTGCCTTCGGCACGCGATTTTTTCATTTTTTCTATGATTTCGTCTTCGCTGAACGGTATTTCGACAAGACAGGTTGCGGTTGCTCCGACGGCAAGCCCGACATTGAGGGCGATATATCCCGCGTTGCGTCCCATTACCTCGATAACATCGCAGCGTGCATGCGATTCGCAGGTGTCGCGCAGGTGGTCTATCATCTGAACCGATGTGTTCATCGCCGTATCGTAGCCGATTGTTGTTTCGGTTGCCGTAATATCGTTGTCGATGGTTCCGGGCAGACCGATTGCGGGTATTCCGCGGAGCGAAATGTCGGTGGCACCTCTGAATGTTCCGTCACCGCCGATTGCGACAATGCCGTCTATCTGATATTTTTCGCAGTTGTCTATCGCTTTTTTCATTCCTTCTTCGGTTCTGAACTCATCGCAGCGTGCCGAATAAAGAATAGTGCCGCCCTGATGTATTATATTTGCGACATCATGAGACGAAAATACCTTCATGTTGCCGTCTATAAGACCTTTGTAGCCTTCGTAAATGCCGACAACTTCTATTCCGTTTGTCGCGGCATATCTTGTAACCGCTCTTACCGTCGCGTTCATTCCGGGCGCGTCACCGCCTGATGTAAGTACGCCTATTCTTCTGAATTTTGGCATAATAGTTACCTTCCTTATTCAAAAATGCATCCATTTCAATGTCACAATCTCCGACAGTCGGAGATATACATACATATCTATAATAATACTTTTTTCACGGAAAATCAACAGTTATTTTCCTATTTTTTTAATTTGTCATTTTGCACAGATTGAACACATTTTTTTTGCTCATTCGTACAAAGACTATGGCGATAATTATTCGAGATTTATCTCATCGGTTGAGAGAAATTCGGCGGCGCTGCCGGCACCCGTAAGCGGAAAATCGGCAATAGCTCCGCATCCCTCACAGTAGATACGGACGAACTTGTCGAGTATCGTATATTTGTATGACGCGCGGTTTTGACTCTTGCAGCGGCAGTGAATTTTGCCTTCCTCGCGCAGATCGGCGACCATGAATCTGACGATATCATCAACCTCGGGATCGATTTCTCTCTTTTCGTCATCCTCCCGATGGAGATCGGCTATGTCCTGCAGCCCCGCATCCTGCATTATCTTTACGAGTTCTCCGTTCGCCTCCTCAATCGCTTTTCCGATTTTATCGACCGTGCCGATAAAACAGAGATCGATTCCGGTGTATCCGCACGGAATTTTCAGCGCCTCTTTGTCGGCACGCATCAGAGCGGTCGGATCGAGCATATAGCTGTGCGCCTTGTCGCATACGATACAGGGTGCCGAAACTCTCAGCTTGCGCGCGGGAGTATAGGCGGCCGTCAGCTCGGAATCGCCGCATTCGCATTTCAGCTTGAGCATATCTCCTGTCAGGGTAAAGATACCCGCCGGACTTAAAACACTTGCTCCGCATGAGGGGCATCTGTACGCAATGGCAATTTCTCTGACATTTTCTTTATCCGATCTGATTTCCGATTGTTCGGTTTTCATGGTTATAATCCTTCCTTTCAGTAAAGGTTTCGCCGATTTTCGGTTATTTCAATGAAGCATACGGACGGTTTTTGAGTCCGTCGGTTTTTTCGGCGGGAAGATATTTTTCAAAATCGTATTTTTTCAGTCCGATGTACGAATCGTAAATCGGAAGCGTTACCGTTACCGAATTGTTCTCGCTGTCCGGATAAAGAACAAGCGGCGAGGACAGGGTGACATCATCCACATAATAGACGTTCAGATAGACAACGCCGTCATCGGGAAGAACTACATTTGAAAATACAAGTCTGCGGTATTCGTATGTGAATCTTGCCGACGAAGTGTACCGATATTCGTATGCATATTCGCTGCCGTCGGCACCGACGCCCTCAAGAGCGAAAAAGAATAGTTCTCCGCTCGGCAGCGAGTCAAGATTGTATGCCGATTTGAGCGCATCAACGGCGGTGCGGTTATATCTTACCGTAACCGTCAGTTCTTTTGTCGAACTTACATATATCATGTTGCTGACATGGAAACTTCCGTCGGATGTAATATCGTTGTATGAAACGGTTGTATATTCGGGGATGCCGTTTTCGTCGGTACCCGTCTGTCTTTGATAGGTTGACAGTTTTTGAGTATATGCCCCGAATGTGTCGGAGCTGTCTTTATATGCCTGCACCGCGGTATCTGTCCATAAAAACATTTTTGCCGATTCGGGATCCGACTTTATAAATATGCGGAAGAAAATAAGTCCGTAAACAAGAACGGCGAGCGACAGCGCCGCAAGACGCAGTATTTTGCCGATTTTGCTCTTGCTTTTGTGTTCACCGTCCGAATAATAATCGTTTTCCATTGTCTGATTGTCCATTTAACATATCACCTCGACTATCTGTCGGATATTTTAACATATTTTTCCCGAATATGCAATAGATTTGTTTGCCGTTCGGTATCGGCGGTGTAAAACTTTTTTGAATATTTACCGAATCCGAATAATGCCGAAAAAGCAAAAAAACTTGACTTTTCGGCATACACATGATAAAATAAAGCAAACGGATTTGCGGAAATTATTTAATCTGTAAATGCCTCGGAGGTTGACTGTATATTATGGAAGAAAAAACGCAAAACACAGAAAAAAAGGTGATTTTCTCGGGCGTTCAGCCGAGCGGTCTCCTGACAATCGGAAACTATATCGGAGCAATCCGCAACTGGGTAGGACTTGTAGACGAGTATGACTGCATTTACTGCGTCGTCGATCAGCACGCGATTACCGTCAGACAGAATCCCGCGGACCTGCGCCGCCGTACATACGAAACACTCGCAATTTATATAGCATCGGGAATTTCGCCCGAAAAATGCACATTGTTCGTTCAGTCGCACAACCCATGCCATTCGCAGCTGAGCTGGGCGCTGAACTGTTTCACGCAGTTCGGCGAGCTGTCGCGTATGACTCAGTTCAAGGATAAAGCCGCAAAACATTCGGACGATGTCAACGCGGGACTGTTTACCTATCCCGTACTCATGGCGGCCGATATTCTTCTTTATCAGACCGATCTTGTTCCGGTCGGTATCGACCAAAAACAGCATATCGAGCTTACACGCGATATTGCGGGCAGATTCAATCAGGTCTACGGCGACACATTCACCATTCCCGAAGGATTTATTCCGAAAACCTCGGCCAAAATCATGTCGCTCGGCGATCCGACAAAGAAGATGAGCAAGTCGGATGAGAATATCAACGGCTATGTGGCGATACTCGATAAAAAAGATGATATTATCCGTAAATTCAAACGCGCGGTTACCGATTCCGAAACGGTTGTGCGCTATGCCGACGGCAAGGACGGAATAAATAATCTTATGAACATTTATTCCTGCTTCACCGGAAAAAGCCATGCCGAAATCGAATCCGAATTTTCGGGAAAGGGCTACGGCGAATTCAAACTCGCGGTCGGTGAAACGGTCGCCGATGCGCTCGGCCCGATTCAGGAGGAATATGCACGCCTTATGGCCGATAAACCCTATCTTGAATCGATAATGAAAGCCGGAGCCGAAGCGTCAACCTACCGTGCGCAGAAAACGGTCAATAAAGTTTATAAAAAGCTCGGATTCGTTATACCGAAAAGATAAAATAAAAAGGAGCAATGCCGCATGAAAATTTTCACTGTTGTCGGAAGTTTTTTGGGCGAGAATCTGCTCGCCGTTCTGCTGTGGCTGATTTTCGCGAACGCACTTGCTTTTGTTCTCTGCGGAGAAGATGAAAATCGCGTTGCCCACAGCAAACAAAGGTATCCTTTTGCGATTTTCCTTGTTATAGCTCTTCTCGGAGGCGCACTCGGCGCGCTTGTCGGTCATATAATTTTTCATCAGAGAAATAAGCAGTTTCTTCGCGGACTTCTTTATACACTGCTTGTGCTGCTGCAGCTTGCGGCGGCGGTGCTCTGCATCATATATGCCGAGAAAACACCGGCGGTATATTTCACGGGAATGTGGGGTTCTCTCGGAGCCGTCTCTCACTTCCAGTCAAAACTGTTCGGACGCTATATAAAAGTCATTATGTGGTGGTTTATCATCGCCGACCTTGCCGCATTCTTTATGTATATGATTGATAAGATTTGCGCCGTCAAGAAAAAAAGCCGTATCCCCGAAGTCTGGCTGCTTGCGGTTACCGCTCTCGGCGGCGGACTCGGCGCGCTGCTCGGAATGTTGATATTCAGACATAAGGTGCGCCACGCCAAATTTTATATAACCGTACCCGCACTGCTTCTTTTGCAGATTGTTTTTGCCTTCTGCGTAAGATTCGGCTGATTTTGCTTAAATAAAATATGATAAAAACACGGTGATGTCCGTATTCGGACTTCACCGTGTTTTTTGTTGTAAAATAATCGAAAAAAATTTACGGGAAGGTATACGGCAATGGCGGGAATATGAAAATGCAAAAAAGAAAATAATATTCCGATAACCAAAAATCACCGGGCCAAACGGCTCGGTGATTTGCTTATGTCCGATTTATCAGTTATCGAAATAGAATGCCTTGCCGGTCTGCGAAGATACGTAAATTCCTTCGAGAATTCTCGTTACGCAGTATGCCTGTTCGGGCAGAACGCAGGGATTTGTACGGTTGATAACCGCGTTTATCCACTGTCTTGCTTCGAGAACCTGCGGCTCTTCGTTCGCGTGGCCCTCATAGAATGCCGCGCCGCCGGTTGTCATATCGACTTTGTTAAGGAACAGTCTGCCGTTCCTGACACCGTTGAAGCGGAGTCCGTCGTTCATATCCGCGCCGCCGAGCGTGCCGCAGAGAGTGGTGACCGCCTCGATGGGATTTGCGTAGTTCAGTGCCCATGACGACTCAAGGAGAACGGTCGCGCCGTTTTCCATAACGACAAGTCCGAATGCCGAATCTTCGACGGTCATCTTGTCGGGATCCCACGGGCCCCATCCGTTGCCCTGAAGGTCAACCGGCAGTTTGCCGAGTTCGTGATAGGTTGTTCCTATGCACATTTTGGGTTTATAGTTGTTCATCGTCCAAAGGGTAAGGTCAAGCGCGTGCGTGCCGATATCGATAAGCGATCCGCCGCCCTGCTCGTATTCATTCAGGAAAACGCCCCATGTCGGTACCTGACGGCGTCTTATGGCTGTTGCTTTCGCGTAGTAGATGTTGCCGAGCGTGCCTTCCTCGACCTCGTGCTTCAGATATTGCGAGTCGGCTCTCTGACGGTTCTGATAGCCTATCGTGAGCAGTCTGCCCGTGCGTTTTGCCGCATCGACCATCTTTTTTGCCTCGGCGGAGTTGATTGCCATCGGCTTTTCACACATAACGTCTTTGCCTGCTTCGAGCGCGTCAACCGTTATAAAGCTGTGCGAACGGTTCGGGGTGCATACATGGACAACATTTATCGATTTGTCCTCGAGCAGTTCCTTGTAATTTGTATAAACTTTCGCATCGGGTGTGCCGTATTTCTGTTTTGCGGCAACGGCTCTCTCTTCGATAATATCGCAGAATGCGACCATTTCGACATTGTCAAGTTTGTGAAGGGAAGGCATGTGCTTGCCGTTGGCAATTCCTCCGCATCCGATAATTCCTATTCTGACCTTTTCCATTGTTTTTCCTCTCTTTCGATGAAAAAATATTTTAACGGCAGATGCCGCATAATTTCCGTGTAAACCGACTAATCGGACAGCAGTTTTTCGAGCATCGGATTCACGCCGAAAAACTCGGCTGTTTTTCGGTATTCCTCCGCCGCCTCTTTGCTTTCTCTGCCGGTATAGACGGCGCGTATCATGACGTTCTTCGGAGTTTCGTCCGGATCTATCAGCTCGATCGCCTCGGCTTTATATCCTCTGGCTTCGAGCATAAGCGTGCGCATCGAGTCGGTGAGCGCGTCGGCGAATTTCTGTTTCAGTATCGAATGTTTCATAATCGGCGAAAGCGGTGTATCTCCGAGCTGATGGAACATTTCGTGATGACAGCACGGTGTCGACAGTATCAGCTTTGCCTTGTGTTTTACCGCATAGGCAAGTACGATATCGGTTGCGATATCGCAGGCGTGAAGCGAGATTACAAGATCGACATCCGCCATCGGATCGAAATCGGCTATGTCGCCGCAGATAAAATGCAGATCGCCGAGTCCGAGCTTTTCGGCGGCATCCGCACAGTATGAAATCACGTCCGATTTGAGATCGACGCCGTACATTGTAACCTCTCTGCCTTTTACCTTTTCAAGATAGAGGTAGACGGCAAACGTAAGATAACTTTTGCCGCAGCAGAGATCGCAGACGGTCAGCCTGCCGTTTTGCGGAAGTTTGCCGTAAACATCGTCGAGAAGCTCGACAAATCGGTTGAGCTGACGGTATTTTGACCTTTTTTTGTCGAAAACGTTGCCGTCTTTGTCGCAGACACCGAGAATCGAGAGAAAGTCCGAATATTTCGCCGAATCTATTATATATTTTTTCTCTCTGTCATGTGCGGCGGCGACCGTCGGTATTTTTCCGCTTGTTTTGGATTTTGTGATCAGCAGTTTGCCTTTAGATGAAAAACGAATCTGCAATTCTCCGGCGGCGCAGACTATGTTTGTCTGCCCGAATTCGTTTGCCGCCGCTTCGGTAACTGCATCGGCAATGTCCGAAGATTCGATATTTCGGTGATTTACCTTGTTGTCGGCGGTAAACGTTTCAATCTGCAGAAACCTTTTGCCGTCTGCCTTGTCAACCGTTCTTGCGCGCGCACGCAGAATATTCCTGTCATGCGGTTTGCTGAATGTGATTTTTATGAGTTCGTCCCGATTGTCGGTCATGCCGTGAACGGCATCCGATATTTTACGATAATCTTCTGCCGACAGCGCCATACCGATATCCTCCGCGTAATTTTCTCATAACTATTATACAATATTTGCGGCTCTTTTCAAGCTTTTTTTGCTTTTTTTTCGAAATTTCTTGAAAACACCGAAAAAAAATATTATAATAAACCGATATAGAAGATAAACATATTAACCGAAGGACAGGTAGAACAGATGGCCGAAACAGAGGGCAGGATAATTAAGGGAGTCGGCGGACTTTATTTTGTCGACAGCCCGGATAAAGTCATAGAGTGCCGTGCGCGCGGAAAATTCCGACACGGGAACGAATCTCCGCAGGTCGGCGACCTTGTAATTGTCGAGACGGCAGAGCAGGGCGAAAATGTGATAAAAGAAATTCTGCCGAGAAAAAATCTTCTTATACGGCCCGCCATGGCGAATCTCGATGATTTGTTTGTGGTTATCCCCTCTGCCTCTCCCTCTCCCGACCTTCCGACAGTAGACAAGCTGACGGCGATTGCCGTGCATAATAAAATTGACGTCTGCTGTGTGATCGGCAAATGCAGACTTGATGAAAAAAGCACCGAAAGAATATGCGAAATTTACAAAAAAAGCGGTATGCGTCTTTTTGTAACCGACTCTGTATCGGGAGACGGCATAGACAATCTGCGCGACTTTATTCTGACGAGATCCGAAAAACGCATCGCGGCATTTGCGGGCGCGTCGGGTGTCGGCAAATCAACCCTGCTGAATGCACTGTTTCCCGATTTGTCGCTTGTAACCGGCAGTGTCAGCGAAAGAACCGAACGCGGACGCCATACGACACGAAAGGTGGAACTGTTCGCAAAAGGGGGCGGCTATATTGCCGATACGCCGGGATTTACGATGCTTGATTTTAAGCAGTTTGATTTTATGTCAAAAGAGGATCTTCCGTCCGCTTTCCCCGAATTTCTTCCGTATCTCGGGGGCTGCAGATATCGGAAATGCACTCATACCAAAGAGGAGGGATGCGCGATACTCGGAGCCGTTGATGACGGCATAATCGCGCCCGAACGACATAAAAGTTATACCGATTTGTATCTCGTATTGAAAGATAAACACGAATGGGATAAGAAACATCCGAAATAAAAAATCGGAGGACGCATTAAGCGGCCTCCGGTTTTTCATCGTTACCCGAGATCGGGCGTGTCGGTAAATCCGATGTATGCCGAGTCGGTTTTGTCCGATTCAAAGACGATTATTTCGTTTTCTCCCTCTTTAAGAAACGGCGCGGGCAGATAAAGCGTTTTCTGCGGCCCTGCGGGATTATAATATCTTCCGAGATTGTTGCCGTTTACAACAACAAACCCTTTGGTGAACCCGTCAAGTCTTACAAAAGTGTCGCACGGAGCTCCCGAAATAAAGAGTTTTCCTCTCAGAAAAGTCGGTCCCGATATGCTGCCTTCGGCAATCGGAGAAAATTCAAGCTCCGAAAGATTGTCCATCGGAAGTGGATACTGCTCCCAGCCGAAATGATATTGATAATCAAAGCGCACACCCGAAATTCCCTTGCGGTCGCGCAGTTTCGGCCCGTAATTCACGCGTCCCATATTTTCGACGAGAATGTCGAGTCTGATCTTTTTGCCGCAGCAGCCCCCGATTTTCACTCTCTCATTGTCGGGTGCGGGCTTCGCGCGGTCATATACCGAGCGAAGCTCACCGTCAACGAAAATCTGCGCACGGTCGCGGACTTTTTCGATTATCAGAGTCTTGATACCCTCCGAGCCGTTTACCTCGGTTCGGTAGAGCATATATCCGAAAGATTGTCCGAGCTCCTCCATAAATTCGGGAGCGGCGGTTTTGCACGGGGACGAAATTCTGTCGATATTTTCAAACAGATTTGCTTTTTCGGTCAGCTTCAGCTTTCCGTATGCGTGTTTCGGTGTTTCACACGCCGTCAGCGGAAGACTGCGCCCGGTTTTCTCTTTTATAATGTCGCGGATTTTGTAATATGCCTCTGTTCTGTCGCCTGCTTCGGTAAGCAGGGCATTGTAGTCGTAGCTTGTCACCGTAGGCTGATAAAAATCATCGTAATTCGCACCGTTTGTAAAGCCGAAATTGGTTCCGCCGTGGAACATATAGAAGTTGACCGACGCACCGATGTCAAAAAAATCACGGAATTCGCCGCTTATTTCATCTGCGGTGCGCGTGTGATGCTTCTCAAACCAGTGATCAAACCATCCGCACCAGTATTCGCCGCACATAAGCGGCGCGTTCGGACGGAATGTTTTCATGATTTTGAAGTGTTCTTTCGGCTTTGAACCGAAATTCGCCACCGAGAGATATTCGTCAAGTGTTCCGCCGCCGAGCATCAGTTCGCATGGGCCGTCGGATGTATAATACAGACAGTCCATATCGCAGTCACGGTAGATTTTCGCAATTTCGCGCAGATAATCTTTGTCGTTTCCGTAGCTTCCGTATTCGTTCTCAATCTGAAGCATTATGATGTTTCCGCCGTGACCTGCGGTCAGTTCGCCGAGCTGCGGCAGAAGAGCACGCAGATATCTGCCGAATTTTGACATAAAACGGTTGTCCGAGCAGCGGAGCGGTATGTTTTCGTATCCGAGCAGCCAGGCGGGAAGTCCCCCGAAATCCCATTCGGCGCAGATGTACGGACCCGGACGCAGTATGACATTAAGTCCGAGTTCGCCCGCAAGCTCTATATAGGCTTTTACATCAAGTCTGTCCGAAAAATCGAATTTACCCTCGTTTTTCTCGTGCAGATTCCAGCAGGTATATGTTTCAACCGTGTTAAAACCGCATTCGGCGAGTTTCAAAAGGCGGTCGCGCCAATATTCTCTCGGTATGCGAAAATAGTGCATCGCTCCCGATATGACCGTGTACGGTTCGCCGTCCATATAAAACCTGCCGTCGTTTATCGTAAGTTTTCCCATTTTGACTGCTCCTGTCTTTTACGTATTGTCTTTGAAAAAATTGAAAGAAAAAGGAGCCGCGGGGCTCCTTTTTTCTGTTTTATCCGTTTTTGTTTTTTTCTTTGTATCTGTGCATCTGACCGCGTATAATCGCAATCGCCATTACCGTGATTACAAACACCGCCGCGATGACGACAATCAGCCGTATTACGAATTTGTCGGTAATTATTTTTCTCGTTCGGTCATAATAGTACGCGCTCATGCTTTTTGAGATGTTCGCGCGGGTGACGAGATCGGCTCTTCCGACCTCTTCTCCGTTTCGATAGAGAATTATCTGTCCGACCGCCGTTCCCGATTCCACCGGAGCGTCAAGTGATTCGTATGCCAGCGTGTATTCGTACGAAAACTCTTTTTTAACATCCGAGTCGTTCATAACATAGAAGTAAAAATCACGATCGGGTGAGAGAACCACGCTGTCATGCCCGTCACCCATATTAACCGGTATTTCGCATATAGGATCGCTTTTCGTCAGTACGCTGACATAGCCGAATGTACCCGCATATTTTCCGAGCAGCTTGTTTGTTATTTCATAAGGATAGGAAAAGCCATCGGCCTTTTTCGCATCCATAACAATCGTGATGTAGGTATAGTTTTCTATTGTCGCCGATGATATAAGCATTTCGGGATCAAGAACGCTTCCTGCGATAATTCCGTCGGCTCTTTCGCTTATATAGCTTTTTCCGGTTGCGTTATAATAACCGCTGAAATAAAAATTTCTGTTGTATATTTTCTTCTGACCGAGAGATCGGCAGCTGACGACACCAGAACCCGCAATGTTCATAAGTATGTCATTTTTGCAGAATTCGGCGGCGATAAGCGCGCTGTCTCCTGCGGTCGTACTTCCTTTGTCGCCGCGTCCGGTCGGATTTTTGAATTCGGTCGAGGATGTTCCGAGACTTTCGGCCTTTTCGTTCATAAGCTCGACGAATTTTTCGTCGCTTCCCGCTGTTTTTCTCGCAATTACGGTTGCCGCATCGTCAAATCCGCGGAAAAGAATAAGAACGGCAAGATCTTTATAGCTTATGCAGTCGCCCTCGCTTATGCCGTAACCGTTTGAAAATTTTTCGGTCATGCCTTCCTCGACGGTGAAGGTTTCGTCCCAGTCCGGGATATAGTCGGCGGCGACAAGCAGCGTCATGATTTTCGCAACCGCATAGGGATGGAAAATTTCATCGCCGCCCTTGCTGTAAAGAACAATGTCCGATTGAGGACAGTAAAGATATATGATTGACGCACCGTCGGTCACCGATTCCGCCGATTCGGCACCCGATGAAGTTTCGGCGGGGGAGGCGGTCGAGAAAACAGACATAATCGGGATAAGCAGACATATAATCAGAAAAAAAGACAGCAGGTCTGTCGAAACCGTAAAAAATCTTTTTCTTTTTTTTCGCAGGTAAACAATCATTTTGCTTTACTCCCAAAAGCAGTCGTAAAAATCACCGTAAAGCGTAAAAAGAAACCGCATCGGCCGTATCTTTCTCAATCTGTCTGTAAAGTGCCGACGGGCTGTCGAATTTTATCTCGGGACGGCAGAACCTGTCCGGAATTACCGAAATGCGGTCTCCCGCCTTCGGCATTCGGTCGGATCCGCGGAGAAGGTGTATCTCACACAGCGGTCTGCTTTCACCGAAAGAACTGTCGAATGTCGGGCGCACTCCTATGTTGCAAATCGACGGAACCGATTTCCCGTCAAACAGACAACGCGAAAAGTAAACTCCGTAATGCGGCAGAGCGCGGTGAATGTCGACCGGAATGTTCAGGGTAGGGCAGTCCATTTTTCTGCCGACCTCTCTCCCGTGTTCAACAATGCCCGAAATTTCGTATTCTCTGCCGAGCATTGTTTTCACAAGCCCGAAATCTCCGCCCGAAATCGCTTTGCGTATCTCGGTCGATGAAACCGTGATGCCGCCGCACTTTATCTGCTCTATTACCGACAGAGTTATGCCGTATTTCCGTGACAGAATTTCACTCAGCATCGCGGCGTCCCCTTCGGCATTCTTTCCGAATCTGAAATTAAAGCCGCAGACAACCCCTACGGCATTAACCCGCGATATAAGTATTTTTTCGGTAAATTCTTCGGGCGACATATCCTTGATTTTGCCGAAATCGCAAAAATAGCAGACATCTGTGCCGCTGTCATGAAGAAGCTTTGTCTTTTCATCGAAATCGGTGATATATCCGACATTCGGTTTAAGCAGCTTGAATGTGAAGGCCGCGGGAATTACTTTTTCTCCTCTTTCGAGAGTAAGCTCTTCCGCGGTTTCAACTGCTTTTTTCAGCAGTTCGCGGTGCGCAGTATGAACACCGTCGAAATTTCCGAGTGCCACAACACACGGCGGGGTTTTGTCTAAGACCGGTTCGCATATATCAACCGTCATGCATTATCATCCTTTTTCGAGAAAATCGGTCAGCAGAACAGTCAGAAGATCATCTCGCTCTATTTTGCAGATAAGGCTGCGTGCGGACTGATAATTTGTAATATATGTCGGATCTCCGGAGAGAATATAACCGACAATCTGATTTACCGGATTATATCCTTTCGCACGAAGTGCGGCATAAACCTCGGATAAGATAGCGCGAACATGCGCATCCTTGTCGTCCATTGACGGAATAACGATTGTTCTCTGTTCTCCGTTTCGATCGTTTGCCATTATAGTTCCTCCTTTTGGTATGTCCGATAATTTGAGCGGTGCGGCGCATCGCTCTTTCGGTTATTATAATATATTTCTCTGAAATTTGCAATAGTAAATTTGAAGGAATGCGGCGTCTTCTATCTGTAATATAAGTAATACGCGATTACCGTGCGCTGCCTGCCGCCGTGTTCGCCGTCGGGACCCGAGAGAATTACGCCGTCATGGCTCATAAGTTCGGATGCCGTGAGTTCGGCGACCGGACAGCGGAAAAGCACATCCATTGACGCATATACGATTATTTCATCGTCACGCAGACAAACAGATCCTTCTTTTCCGATTACGATGTCCTCGTTGTCTATCCGCTCGGTTACATATTTGATGTGTTTTCCCGATATTTTTTCGGCCATTTGGGTTCGAAAAGCGATGCTTCCTTCTTTGGGCTTTCGATTAAAAAATGAGAAAATGCTCATAATAACTCTTTCCGATTTGTTTTTTCTTTGTATATTCTCCGTAATATGACTATACCATAATATCGAATAAATATCAATATTTAAGACGATAAATTTCCGAACTTTCAGTCAGGGGGCGCGTTTTTTACTATCATATACCGATCGAGAATAAAACAATGCCGCACAAATCAACGGGTAAGAAATATGAACATCAAATCCGGTTGCGTGAATCAGCAGATTTGTGTGCAAATCAGATGCCCGTATTGACAAACCGTAACGGCTATGATATATTTGATTTGAAATCAAATGAAGGACATGGTCATGGCAGTGAAAAAAGCAGTATTTGTGTTTACCGTTCTTTTCCTTACTGTTGCTCTTTCCGCGCGGGCTTTCGGACTCTTTTCGTATGCCGACTGTGCGGATGCTCATATAACAAACGCATATCAGACGCAAATATGCGATTTTCACGAAAATCTGTCGGCAATCGGGGAAAATGCAGTTGAAAAATCGGCAAAAGAGCCGAAAATAACCTCATCCGATGAAAAAACGGCAGCCGAGATTACGACGGCGGCACCGTCCGAATCGTCCGGCAATGACGATCTGCCCGAAATCGGTACCGGAACAATGCTGCTGATTGCCCTCTGTACCTTCTCCGTAGGATCTCTTATTGTTGTCGGTATCGTCGGAAAGCTGAGAAAAAAGAATATAATATGATGAAAACGATGTTCCGACATATCATAAAAAGCAGTCACACGGTAGCCGTGTGACTGCTTTTTTGATAATCGGAAACCGATTAAGGACGCTGACCCATGCCGCCTTCAAGCGTAATGGTCTCGCCGCTCATATACTTGAAATCGGGAGATGCGAGCTGTACGCATACACGTCCGATTTCGGTCTCGACATTTCCGTAATGTCCCATAGGAGGCATCTTGACATTCGCCTTGAATGCATCGGGATATGCCTGCTCGAATTTTTCGAGCTGTGCGGTCCATGCAAGCGGGCATACGATGTTGACATTGATGCCGTCTCTGCCCCATTCGGTTGCGGCAACTCTTGAAAGTCCGCGGATACCTTCTTTTGCTGCTGCGTATGCGCACTGACCGAAGTTACCGAAAAGACCTGCGCCGGATGCGAAGTTGATAACCGAGCCCTTTGTTTCCTTAAGATAAGGATAGCAAGCCTTCATATAGTAGAAAGCGGCGTAAAGGCCGGAGTAAAGAGCAAGATCAAACTGCTCTGTGGTGTGATTTGCGAGTGTAACACCCGATGCGGATGCCTGAGCATTGTTGATAAGCACATCAATGCGGCCGAATGTGTCTACTGCCTGCTTTACAACATTTGCAACGGTAGCCTCGTTGTCGGTACCCGAGCAAACATCTGCCTGAACGGGCAGAACCTTGATGCCGTAAAGTCTTTCGAGCTCTTCTTTTGCTTCTTCGAGCTTCTTCACATTACGTCCGGTGATAACAAGATTTGCTCCTTCTTTTGCGTATGCGGTTGCGATGCCGTAGCCGATTGATCCGCAGCTGCCGTCGCTGAGTACCGCTCTGCCGCCGCCTGTGATAATGGCGACTTTACCTTCTAAAAATCCCATGTCAAATCCTCCTCTATACCATATCGGTATATAATGTATCTAATACAATCTATATTATACTCTTCTTTGCTTTGAAAGTCAATATATAACCCGATAATTTCGTATTATTGTAACAAATTCCGCAAGGTAAGTTAACAATCAACGGTTCTGCCCGAAAAAGAAAAAATCTGTCGGAGCAGTTTATGCTCCGACAGATTTTAGCTGCGGATAAATTACGTTTATCTTTCCTCACGGAAGTAGGAAAGACCGAGTGATGCGGGCGGCTGATTTTCTTTTTTCTTTGCCGCGCTTGTTATGATAAGTACGATTATGGTTACGACGTACGGGAGCATTTCGAGAATCGGAGTCGCCGCCATGCTGACATGGAGAAACTTTATGCTGGGTATATACGATCCGGCAACATAAAGCATTCCGAAAAGCGATGAACCGAAGATACTTACGGCAGGCTTCCAGACCGTGAAAATCACGAGTGCGATTGAAAGCCATCCGAGCGCCGAAATGCCGAGATAAGCCTCCTGCGAGCCCGCATAGTCCATGATGTAGAACAGACCGCCGAGTCCCGCAATGCCGCTTCCTATAAGTGTTGCCGTATATTTGTAGGCGGTTACGTTGATGCCCATAGCATCTGCTGTCGCGGGATTTTCACCGACCGCTCTCAGAAAGAGTCCCACCCTTGTTCTGTTAAGGACAAAAGATGTCAAAAGAGCAATCGCTACCGCCAGAAAGACCATAACGCCGCAGTATTTGAATGTTGCGCTGTCCGCAAAAGGGAAGCGGAAGTATTTAAGCGCATACAGATATCTCGTGTCGGTTTCGGATGCCATTACCGTGATTTTCGACATGATAAACTTCATTGTTCCGACACCGAATGTCGTAAGGGCAAGACCGGTTACATTCTGATTCGCGTGAAGCGATACCGTGAGAAAGCTGTATATTAATCCCGTAAATGCCGCAGAGAGAAAAGATGCGAGAATGGCGACTGCCACTACCACGGCACCCGGAATTGCGGCATTGCTTGACATCAGCTGAAGCGAAAGACATCCGCCTGCCGCTCCGACGCACATTATGCCGGGGAGGCCGAGATTCAGATGACCTGCTTTTTCGGTTATGATTTCGCCTGTGGAGCCGTACAGAAATGTCATTCCGAGAGGAATTGCGCTCAGAAGATAATTTATCAGTTTATCCATTATCATTTACCTCCCTTTTTGTTCGAACGGAAGTTGACCTTGTATTCGATGAAAAATTCGCATCCGATTATGAAGAAGAGGATAATACCGACAACCATATCGGGGAATGCGGGGCTGACATCGAAATTCTGCGAAACCTGAGATGCGCCCTGACTTAAAAATACGATAAACAGCGATGTCAGCATCATAAGTATCGGATTGAATTTTGCGAGCCATGACACCATGATTGCGGTAAATCCTTCTCCGCCGATTGTTTCGGTAGTTACCGAGTGGTCAAGACCGCTTACAATCAGAAATCCGGCAAGACCGCAGAGCGCACCCGAAAGAATCATGGTACGGATAATGACCTTTTTTACTTCTATTCCTATGTAGCATGCTGTCTTGTAGCTCTCACCGACTACCGATATTTCATATCCGTGCTTGCTGTATGAGAGGTAAATATGCATCATAAAGGCGAGAAGAACGGTTATGAGAATTATAAGCAGATATTCGTTTCCGATTATCGGAAGATGACCGTTCGGAAGAATGCCGAGAGAACTCGAACCGTTCGGCGTCCAGACAATCAGACAGTAGGAAACTATGCAGGTGGCAACATAGTTCATCATAAGAGTGAAAAGCGTTTCGTTTGTACCCCAGATTGCCTTGAATATTGCGGGGATTGTGCCCCAAATGCTTCCGACGATGACCGCCGCCGCAAACATAATCACAATAAGCAGAGAGTCCGGAACTTTTCCGCCGAGGTAGAACATGCAGGCGGCGGTCGCAAGCGCACCCATAAGTGCCTGACCTTCCGCACCCGTGTTCCAGAATTTCATCTTGAATGCGGGAGTTACGGCAAGCGAAATGCAGAGAAGAACGGCGCCGTCCTTCAAAAACTTCCATATTTTGCGTTCCGAGCCGAGTGAACCCTTAAAAAGTGCCGAATAGAAATCAAGCGGAGACGCTCCGATAACTATGTAAGAGAGCAGTCCGCATATAAGAAATGCGGCAAGTATGGCGATAATACGTATGAGCCATGCCTTCTGCCACGGAAGATATGCGCGCTTCGATATGTGAAAAAGAGGCTCACGCACTTTACTTTCAGTTGTTTCCATTTTCTTCCGCCTCCTTCTCGGTAGTATCGGTTTTGGTCATGAGAAAACCGATCTCTTCTTTTTTTGCCTTTCTGCCGTCGACTATATCCATTATTCTGCCCGAATTGAGAATAAGAATTCTGTCGCAGAGTTCGGAGAGAACGTCGAGATCCTCGCCGACAAAAATGATTGTAACACCGTTTTCCTTCTGCTTGTTCAGAAGATTGTATATCATATAGGATGAGTTGATGTCAAGTCCGCGAACGGGATATGCCACCATGAGAACCTTCGGAGCAACCGCGATTTCGCGTCCGACAAGAACTTTCTGGACATTTCCGCCCGAAAGTCTGCGCACCGGAGTGTGTGCGGAGGGAGTAACAACGTCAAGTTCTTCGATAATCTCGTTTGCCAGCGTGTCGGGCTTGCTTCTGTCGACAAAAATCGATTTGCCCTTCCGATAGCTTCTCAGCATCATGTTGTCAACGATGTCCATGTTGCCTACAAGTCCCATACCGAGACGGTCTTCGGGAACAAATGACAGACGTATTCCGAGCTCCTTGATTTGCAGCGGAGTTTTGTTTCTGAGATCGATTATTTCGTCCTCATTGAAGAGTATCTTGCCGGCGTTTACGAGCTCGCGGATTTTTTTGTTGCTCATTCCGGTAAAGCTGACCGGACTTCCGTCTTCATAGTGAAATGCTCCCTTTGCGGCAAGCTCTTTCACTCTGCGCATATCCTTGTGGAAAAATGTTACCGGCTTGTTTTTCTTGGGGTTATGGAATATGATGTCGCCGCCGTCAAGATGCTGCAGTCCGGCTATCGCCTCGAGCAGTTCGCGCTGACCGCTTCCCGCAATACCGGCGATTCCGAGAATTTCTCCCGAATAGGCTTTGAACGAAATGTTTTTGAGCATCTCGATTCCGTCCGAATCTCTGTTGCAAAGTCCGCGAATGTCAAGCCTCAGCTCGGGATTTTTCGGCTCGGTGCGCTCTATGTTGAGAGAAACCTTCTTGCCTACCATCATTTCGGTAAGTTCGGATTCGTTCGTCTCGGCAGTGTTGACGGTCGCTATGTGTTCGCCTTTTCTGAGCACCGCGACTCTGTCGGATATCGCAAGAACCTCGTGCAGTTTGTGGGTAATTATGATAATCGATTTGCCGTCTTTGCGCATCTTTTTCAGAACTTCGAAAAGTCTGTCGGTTTCCTGCGGAGTGAGAACGGCTGTCGGCTCGTCGAGAATAAGAATATCGGCACCGCGGTAGAGCACCTTGATTATTTCGACCGTCTGCTTCTCGGATACCGACATTTCGTGGATTTTTTTCTTGGGGTCGATATTGAAGCCGTATCTTTCGGCAATTTTGCCTACGTTTTCGTTTACTTCTTTTATGTTGTATCTTTTGTCGTCATCGACACCGAGCACGATATTTTCGCTCGCGGTAAATACGTCCACAAGTTTGAAATGCTGATGTATCATGCCGATTTTGTGTCTGAATGCGTCTTTCGGCGATTTTATGACAGTTTCTTCGCCGTTAATATAAATTGTGCCGCCGTCGGGATAATATATTCCCGAAATCATGTTCATGAGAGTGGTCTTGCCGCTTCCGTTTTCTCCGAGAATGGCAAGTATTTCGCCCCGGTAAACCGTGAGGTCGACATTTTTGTTGGCTGTTATACTCCCGAAGGTTTTCGTTATGTTTCTCATCTCAAGAACGGCGTCTTTTTTCGGGGCGGAACTTTCGGAAATTTCGTTAAAAATCGGTTCGCTCACAATAACCTCCTCGGTATGCGTAAAATATGGTAAAATAAACAGAATTTTTTCAAAACAGAGTGATAAGTAACGCCGAAATATAGGCAAAAGTGGACGGAGAATAATCTCCGCCCATTTTATGCTTTTTTATAAAAATCAGTATTTTTCGTTCAGGAAGTTGATGCCGTCGATTCTGAGATCGAAGTAAGGAGCCGAACGGTACTCGGATTCGTGGAAGTAGCCGTCTTTAATTACTTCGGTGTCGCCTACATAGTCGCCCATGTCGTCAACGTCTGCGGTGTATGTGGTGACTGTCTCGCCGTTTACGGTGAATGTTGCCGTGTCGAATACATGAAGTGTGCCTGCTTCAAGAGCTGCCTTGACTTCTTCGAGCTTTTCGGCTGTGCCGTCTGCTGTTGCTTTTGCGCCGAGGTCGGAAAGTTTAACCGAGCCTGTTGCAAGTGTGCCGCACCAGTCGGTGTCGATTGCGGTGCCGTTCATTGTGCATTCGCAGATGTACTTGATGTAAGGAGCCCAGTCAATCTTGGAAGAAACGATGAATGTATTGGGGCAGGAGGATTCGGTAGAGCCGTTGTAAGATACGTTCGGAACGCTCTTTTCTTCACATGCCGAAGGAGCGCCCATCGAGTCTGCGTGCTGGCTGATAAGAGCGCAGCCGCCGTTGATGAGAGAAAGTGCGGTGTTCTTTTCGGATGCTTCGTCATACCAGGAGCCGGTGAACTGAACGTCCATTGTTACAGACGGGCAAACATATTTTGCGCCGAGATAGAAAGAGGTAAGACCGGAAATAACTTCTGCGTATGTGAATGCGCCGACATAACCCATCTTTGCGTTCTCTGCGGAAATTGTGCCGTTTGCTATCATTTCGTTGAGCTTGAGACCTGCGGCTACGCCTGCGAGGAATCTGCCTTCATAAATGGAAGCGAATGCGTTGTGATAGTTGCTGAGGCCCTGTGTGTGAGCTTTTGTGCCGGTTGCGTGGCAGAACTGAACTTCGGGGAACTTTTCTGCCGCTTTGATCATATAAGATTCATGTCCGAATGAGTCTGCGAAAATTACTTTGCATCCCTCGTCTACGAGATCGGCTGCCGCCTCGTAGCATTCGTTGCTTTCGGGAATGCCTCTCTTGAAAATTACCTGTGAGTCTTTGAGACCGAGCTGCTTCTGAGCGTCTTTTACGGCATTGATGAAGTTGAGGTCGTAGGTCGAATCTTCGTCATGAAGAAGGATGACGCCGATCTTGAAGTCATCTTTGCTGCTGTCGCCGCAGGATGTGCTGAATACCGCTGCCGAAACAAGCAGTACTGCGCAGAGAATGATAGACAAAACTTTCTTGAACATGATTTTTTCTCCTTGTATATATAATTTTTTTGGGGAACAAATTTGGTGTTATGAAAAAATGATTTTTCCGTCGGGTGTCATTTCTTCAATGCAGGCAAGCGACTCGACTCTGATTCCTTTTGCGCGAAGGTCGTCTCCGCCTTTCTGAAAACGTTTCTCGATTCCGACCGCGCATCCGCAGAGAGTTGCTCCCGCCTGATTTACCATTGATATCAGACCGCGGAGTGCCTCGCCTCTCGCAAGAAAATCATCGACAATGAGAACTCTGTCATCGGCCGAAATCATCGATGCGGGAATAACGGCAGTGTAGCTGTTTCCGTGCGTCATCGAGAGAATCTGCGCAGTCAGCATATCGCCGACCTGAGTTGCCGATTGATGTTTTTTCGCAAAAACAACGGGGACGTCAAGACATACAGCTGCCGCTGTAGCCATGGCGATCCCCGATGCTTCTATCGTTACTATTTTGGTAATGTTATCATTGGCGTAAAGGCGCGCAATCTCACGACCCACGTTCATAACAAGACGTGTGTCAAGCTGCTGATTAAAAAAGGTGTTGACTTTGAGAATGTTTCCGGAGAGCACGATGCCGTCTTTGAGAATTCTGTCCTGAAGTTCTTTCATCGCCGTAATCCATCCTTTCAAATCGGTTTCCGAAATTTCGCAAAACAAAAAAACAGACTCTCGCAAGTCTGTTCCCGAAATAGATATGGAAAAAACGGAAAAACAAAGCTGCCCCTGACAAAAGAGAGGGGTTACAACCAATAGTCGCGGCCTAAGGGGGCGCGGTAGAAACATTCGACCCGTTTTTTCTCGAACCTATATTGGAAACATGCTGTGAAATTTTCGATGCTTTATTGTATCATACATTTATCGAAATTACAAACCCCTAAATGACTGAATATTTACCGAAATTTGCAATTTATTTTTGTGAATGATGCACAATTTTCATTTTTCTCGGTTGATTTATGATTCAAGCGAAAAATAAAACGAAGCTGCGGATAATCATTTGAAATGCAAAAACCGGTATGTGCAATATCTACAAAAAAACAACGCTGATAATGTCGAAACTAACGAAAATGCAAAAAATGTCTTTAATCTGCACAAGTAAGTCTTTTTACTGCATTGTAAATATCGGCGCGTATGATATAATCAAATGAGAAAAAAGTCGAAATCGGCTTTCTTAGAACGGCGTCAAAGACCGCACGTCCGAGATGCCCGATCGGAAAGGAAAAAAAGATGAAAAAAAGATTATTGTCAATGCTGCTTGCCGCAGCAACGCTTTTGTCTTTTGCCGCCTGCGGAACAAAAACGCCGGGACAGACGACAGAGGCGACAACAACC
Organism: bacterium; assembly: GCA_963628435.1. Lineage (GTDB taxonomy): Bacteria > Bacillota > Clostridia > Oscillospirales > CAG-272 > CAKSQF01. The sequence goes on along the minus strand of CAVGEY010000002.1, from coordinate 74,428 downwards.
GGAACGGAGGATGTAATTGTGGATCCAAGCATGCAGAATACTCTGAAAACAGCGGATGCCGTGGGTATTGAAACCTACAGTAACCCGCTTATAACCCCGAAAACCAAAAGAGCATGGCAGAACTACGGTGTCGGTGACCCGTTCGTAATGCGTTGGAACGGAACATATTACCTTTACTGCTCCACCAAAGACGGAGAGAGAGGTATTCAGGTATGGTCATCTCCCGACCTCGTAACATGGACTTATGAAAAGCTCTGCGCCAAAGAAGCCGAAACGACAGGCGCGTATGCTCCCGAAGTTACATATTACAACGGGTATTTCTACATGGTGACATCTCCTGCCGGAAACGGTCACTATGTGCTGAAGAGCGATTCGCCGCTCGGCCCGTTCGAAATTGTAACCGGAAATTTCGGACATTCGATAGACGGACATATCTTCATTGACAATAACGGCAAATGGTATTTCTATTCTGCCGGCTGGGAGAACATACTCGCCTATGAAATGTCCTCACCCACAAAGGTGTCCGACACCGCAATAAAGACCGGTGCGAACATGAACGGCTGGACCGAAGGCCCGATGGTTATCTACAATAACGGCATCTACTATCTCACATATACCGGAAACCATGTATGGAGTAAGGGATACCGTATCGATTACGCAACATCGACAAAGAGCCCCACAACCGTCAGAATGGCGAAAAACACTCCTCTGCTTGTTAATACCGATGACAACTGTTACGGCATCGGACACAGCTCAACCGTTATGGGTCCCGATCTCGACAGCTATTATATCGTTTACCATACCACGGCGGGCGCTGTTCCTCAGCGTGATATGAGAACCGATCGCCTTGTGTTCAACGGAACATATATGGAAGTTCTCGGCCCGTCTGTTGAGAATCAGCAGAAGCCCGAAATGCCCGATGTATATTCTTACTTTACGACCGGATCCGATGTGTCGGCATGGAATATGGGCGGCGCATCGCTGTCGGACGGCGGACTTGCGCTTGCAAGCGGAACCAAAGTTCTTACAAACAACAGCTTCGGCAATCTGTTTACCGTCGAAGCCAACTTCCTTTCGATAAGCGGCGGCAAAGCCGGCATAATCTTCGGATACAAAGACGACAACAACTACGGTAAAGCTGTTTTTGATACCGCAAACAGTCAGCTTATCGTTACGTTTGTCGTTGACGGCGTTGCCAATGAACAGAAAACAGACCTTGTCAAGAGCTTTAACGAAGATTATAATTTCGGCGCACTCCAGCTGCTTACCGTAAAGCGTGAAGACAATACATTCAAATTCTTCGTGAACAACCGCGAGCTTTGCACATTTGAATCGGCTCTCGGAAGCGGAAGCATCGGCGTTATAGCCGACGGCGGCAACGCAACGGTAGGATTTACGGGTGTTACCGGAGAGGCAAACGGCTCTTCTATCAGAAATTACTATAAGCCGGTAGAAGGAAACATTCAGGCAATCACCTGCATCGAGACATACTACGAAACAACCACCAAGACCAGAAACGGTCAGGCGTCTCTTGTAACGGGTACCGATAAGTATTACAACTATACCGTAAATGTAACAAAAGACGGCAAATACGATGTAACGATCAAGTATACCTCGACAGAGGATACCGGCGTGGAGATCTATCAGAACGGCAGCCTGCTCACAACCGTAACTCTTCCTTCGACAGAGAGTAAGACGGGTACATTTGTGGTGCATAACCTTGAACTCTCTGCCGGATTCGGCATGATAAGTTTCCGATATGTTTCGGGCGGTGCCGAGGTAACCTATTATAACTTCGCGCTTTCAACCGAAATTACCGCAATAGCCAATGATTTCGGCAAATCGCGCGGTGATGCCGCTTATGTAGAAGGTAAGTGGACAGTCGATAACGGCGTTCTCAATATCGGCAATACCGATAAATACGGTTATTACGGAAAAATTCTGTACGGCGAAGAGAGCTGGGCAAATTATACCGTATCGGTAGATATCACAACATCGGACGGCGATATCAATCTCGGTATCCTCGTGAGGGCAAAAAATGCCGCGACAACCGAAGCTGCCGATATTGCCGCAAGTACAAATTACTATGAGGGATATTACGTCGGACTCACCAAATCGGGTGTTACTATCGGAAGAAATAATTATAAGTGGGATCCCGAAAAGAGCAAGACAATAAAGATTAGGAATAATACCACTTATAATCTTACGGTTAAGGTCGAGGATGCAACCATAAAAGTATGGCTTGACGGAGATCTTGTAATCGAGTATACCGACACCGAGCCGTATACTCACGGAATGGTAGGACTCAGATGCTGCTCGAGTAAGGGCTCGTTTGATAACTTTACCGTAACTCCGGGATAAAATTCGAAAAATAAGATATATTCAAGATTCGCCGCACGCAGATTTTCTGCGCGCGGCGAATTTTCGCAAGTATCATTATAAACAAAATTCGACATAAAAATATCAGGAAAATTTTATGTTTAACAAACAGCGCTTCGCCGTTTTGATTTTGATTCGGCTGTCAATTTGTATAAAACCGGTTGACAAAAATTGCGCACTATGGTATAATTTTGACGGAATTTGTAAATAAATACGGTAAAGGATATAAACAAATGAAATTTGAATTTTGCTATCACGAAAGTCTTGATAATCTTCATGTGGGATGCGACGCGCCGAGAGCGTATTTTGTTCCGTATGACAGCGACAGTGCCGCAAAAAGCGGCAGCCGTGCCGCTTCATCACGTTTTTATTCGCTTTGCGGCCGCTGGGATTTCAGATATTATTCATGCTGCGACGAAATAGGCGATTTTGATTCGGATGATTTTGAAAACGCGGATTGGGACACGATCGATGTTCCGAGAAGCTGGCAGACTGTTTTGAACGCGGGATATGATGTTCCGCAGTATACGAATACCGCCTACCCGTTTCCGATAAATCCGCCGAAAGTGCCGAAGAAAAACCCCTGCGGACTGTACCGCCGAAAAATAAATATTACCGAGTCGGATATTCTCGGACGCGAACTCAAAATTGTCTTTGAGGGAGTCGATTCCTGCTTCTATCTGTTTGTCAATAACCGCTTTGCGGCATACAGTCAGGTAAGCCACATGACATCCGAAATCGATATTACGAAATTCGTCGGTGTCGGAGAAAACGATATTAAAGTTGTCGTGCTGAAATGGTGCGACGGCAGCTATCTTGAGGATCAGGATAAAATCAGACTGTCCGGAATTTTCCGCGAGGTCTATCTTCTTTCGCGCGATAAAGTTCATATATCGGATATTTCGGCTAAAACCGTTCTTTCTGATGATTTCAAATCGGGAAAAATAAATGCCGAAATCAGCCTGAATGCCGGGCAGTCGATTCGGTATCGGCTGGTCGACCCGTTCGGAAAAGAAATTTCGTCGGGATCTTCCGAAGAATCGGACAGACATGTGCTGTCGCTCGATGTTGCAAATCCGTATTTGTGGAATGACGAAACGCCCTGCCTTTATGAGCTTTATCTTGCCTGCGGAGACGAACATATAAGAGTCGAAATCGGCATGCGCAGATTCGAGATTAAGAACCGCGTTGTGCTGATAAACGGGAAAAAGGTTAAATGCAGGGGAGTAAACCGCCACGACAGTCATCCCACTCTCGGCTACGCAACGCCTTATGAGCATATGCTTCGCGATCTTTATATTCTGAAGGCTCATAATATAAATATGATTCGTTCGAGCCATTATCCCAACGATCCGCGATTCCTTGAACTGTGCGACAGACTCGGATTTTATGTCTGCGATGAGGCCGACATAGAAACGCACGGTATGGCGGAAATCGGGAAATGGAATATGCTGTCCGACAGTCCCGAATGGACAAACGCATTCATCGACAGACTTATGCTTATGATTGAACGTGATAAGAATCACGCCTGCGTAATTATATGGTCGCTCGGGAACGAGAACGGATTCGGGCAGAATCAGCAGATTATGTATGACCGGATTCACGAGCTTTATCCGGATGCAATCGTGCATTCGTGCGATGCGACAAACAGTTATTACGGACTTCATGATGCGGAAGCCCTGAAAAAGAGCGTAAACGGAAGCGGAAGCCCTGCCTGCGATGTCGACAGCAAAATGTATCCGGCACTTTCCGAAATAAAAGATTATTATATAAATCCTAAGGTCGCGAAAAAGCCCTTCTTTATGTGCGAATATGCTCACGCAATGGGCAACAGCGGCGGCGATCTTGAAGATTACTGGAATCTTATCTATAACAGCGACATTTTCTTCGGCGGATGCGTCTGGGAACTTACCGACCATTCGGTGGATTACGGAAACATAAAGGAAAGCAAATTCCTTTACGGCGGTGATTTCGGCGATAAGCTCAACAGCTCGAATTTCTGTATTGACGGGCTTGTTTATCCCGACCGCAGAATTCACAGCTCGCTTATCGAATATAAACAGGTTCTGCGTCCGTGCAGACTTGTCGGCTTCGATCAAAACAGCGGCAGCCTGAAACTTCGCAATATGCGCTTTTTCTCCGATTTGTCGGATATCGAACTTTTCTGGCAGCTTGTAATCGACGGCAGAACGGTAAACCGGGGAAGAATTTCGCCGCTTAAAATCGCGCCCGGCACAGTCAGAACTTATAAGCTCGAAAGAGCGATTTTTGAGGGGCTCGCCGGCATATCCACTCTTGATATATCATTCAGAACGATAAAGTCACAGCCGTGGGCGGATGTCGGATATGAGGTCGGTTTCGAACAGATTGTCCTTGAATCGGAGAAAAAATCTCCGATCGGAAAGCACAGAGACACTGCTCTTGCGGTATCTGAAAGTGATACCGATCTGATCGTAAAAGACGGGGACGCCGTATACACGGTCGATAAGATATGCGGACTTATAAAATCGATTTCGGTGTCGGGCAGAGAACTTCTCAAATCGCCGATTGATCTGACACTCTGGCGCGCGCCGACCGATAACGATCAGTACATCAAGACGCATTGGTTCTGGAACAGATTTGATGATACTCATACCGACTGCCGCAGTCTGAATGTTATCGATAACGGCGACGGCAGCCTGTCGGTGGATGCCGAACTCGAACTCTCGGCAGACGGCAGACTCCCGATAGCCGTGATTAAACAGACATATAAGTTTGCTCCGAATATGGGTGTAACGCTTGTCTGCCATGCAGACGTGCGCGGCGGCCTGCCGCCTCTTCCGAGATTCGGATGGCAGTTTAATACGGTCGGTGATCTTGAAAATATCGCCTATTTCGGACTCGGCAGATATGAGTCTTATGTTGATAAGCGCAGAGCGTCAAAACTCGGCCTTTATAAAACCACGGCGACCGAAAATTTCGAGCATTATATACGCCCGCAGGAAAATTCGGCTCATGATGACTGCCGCTTTATGGAGCTGTATGATGTCGGCGGAAACGGAATTCTCGTTTCGGGAGAAAAATTCTCGTTCAACTGCTCTCATTATACACCGAAACAACTTACCGAAACGGCGCATGATTTCGAACTTGTCCCGCTTGACGATACGGTCGTCAATATCGATTACAGACAGACCGGAATAGGATCAAATTCGTGCGGGCCGAAACTCGAGGAAAAATATGAGCTCAAAGACCGTACGGTGGATTTCACGGTAAGACTTTCTCCGACAAGAATCGGCGATACCGATCCTTTTGAGGAGATAAACAGATAAGCCGACAAGATTTATATTCGGAATATAATACGGAGGTAGACCAAATGAAAAAGGCAATCAGTTTGATGCTTGCGGCCGTGATGCTTCTGCTGCTTGCGGCATGTGCGAAAAGCGGAAATACCACCACTGCCGAAAATACGACATCGGCAGCCATAACGACCGACGGAGGCTCGGCTGCGGAACCGATAACCGAAGTCGATGTTTCCAAACTGCTCAGTGCGGACTCATCGGATGTCGAAAAACAGATGAAAAACCCGATTCTCAGCCAAACGAAAGACGGCGCAAATACCGGCGACCCGTTTATAATGAGATGGAACGGCAAATATTATCTCTATTATACAAGCACGGGTGTTGAATGTTGGGTGTCCGATGATCTGATGAAGTGGAAGCACGTCGGAACATGTGCCGTTCCCGAGGATACCGTCATTGCATACGCGCCCGAGGTTGTATATTATAACGGATATTTTTATATGTATACTTCGCCGAGCGGAAACGGTCACAGAGTGCTTCGCAGCGACAGCCCGACAGGACTTTTCGAATCGGTTACCGGCAATATCGGACTGTCGATAGACGGAAGCGTTTTTATCGATGATGACGGAAAGTGGTATTTTTACCGTGCAAGCGGTGAGGGAATACGCGCTCACGAAATGGAATCTCCGACAAATATCAACTCATCATCAATTACCGCAACATCGCCGATGGAGGATAACTGGACAGAGGCGCCGAGTGTCGTCAAATATAACGGAGTTTATTTTATGACATACAGCGGAAATCATTATCTTTCACCCGGTTACCGTATAAATTATGCTTATGCGACAAGAAGACCGACAAACTTCAGAGTGCCGGATGATAATCCGCTTCTCGTAAATACGGTTGAGGCAAAGGGAATAGGTCATAACTCGATGGTACTTGCCCCGAACCTTGACGGATATTATATTGTCTACCATGCTATGCCGAATACCGACGGAGTGCGTGACACCCGTATAGACAGGGTATATTATAACAATACCGTAATGCAGGTGCTCGGCGAAACAACAGACAAAACAGAGGCGCCGACACTGCCCGACCTGTATAGTTCGTTTACGTCATCCGAAGATCTTTCCGAATGGACGCTTTCGTATGCCGAAGTTGAAAACGGTGAACTTGTCGTAAGGCGCGGCGGAAAAGTGCTTTCAAACGAAAAATTCGACGGGAATTATACGGCAGAGCTCAATGTTAAATCGATAAAATCGGGCAAAGCCGGAGCACTGTTCGGATATACCGACGAAAACAATTACGGCAGCGCGCTGTTTGATCCGAATACGCAGGAACTTGTGGTAACATTTACGGTAAACGGCGTGTCAACCGAAAACAGACTGCCGCTTGTAAAGAGCTTCGGCGAAAATCTTTCGTTCGACTGCCTGCAGCTTCTCACGGTAAAACGAGAGGGAACAACCTATACATTTTATGTCAATAATCTGAAAACGGGGACGCTCGAAAGCGGACTCGGCGGCGGATCGTTCGGATGCACGGCGACAGACGGAACAGCGAGCTTCGGATATACCGCAATCAGCAGATATGTCAATCAGTCATACATTAAAGACTTTTTCAAACCGGTAAGCGGCGAATTTTTCGCGGTTACCTGTCTCGAAAGCGACATCACCGTTGTCGAAACGGCAAATGAGGGAAACAGTAAGGTCAACGCGGTCGCCGCAAAGAAGGACGATTATTTTAACTACCGTGTCAATGTCGAATCGACCGGAACTTATGATTTCGCGGTAAAATATACATCGACTGCCGACAGCAGGATCGAGATATATCAGAACGGCGAATATGTCGGTATGCTCGAACTGCCGTCAAACGATGATAAATCGTCTGTTGCCATTCTGAATAACGCGTCACTGAAATCGGGATATTCGGTTATAACCGTTCGTGTGCTTACGGGAAGTGCGAATATCATAAGCTATGAGGCTGACAAATCAACAGAGACAGAAACGCTGGATATCGATGACTTTACAGGTGAAAAAGTGATTTACAGTGACGGCAGCTGGGAAAAATCGAAGCAGCTCACACTCTCGGCAAGAGATTCGGCGGGCAAGATTGCCTACGGAAAATACGATTGGAATAACTATACCGTCGAAACGGTTATAAAGCCGATAAGCGGGAAACTCGGATGCGGTGTCATAATACGCGGCTCGGATCTTTCAAACGGCGGTGCGAATGACTCCCCGACGCTCGGCAAAAACTTTATGAACGGCTACCTTGTTGTCATGGAACGCGGAACACTGAAAATTTGCAGAATGAGCTACTGCAGAGAACAGGTCGCAAAATGCTTTATGAAATTCTCGGCGAATACCGAGTATACTCTTACGATAACAGCAGTCGGCGCGACGATAACCGTATCGGTCAACGGAGAAAAGGCACTTGAATATACCGACAGAGATCCGTTCCTTCAGGGCGCAGTCGGATTTGCCGGATGCTCGACCGAGTTTGAGGTAAAATCTCTTAAAGTTTCCGCGGCAGAATAAAAATGAGAAATAAAGACGGAGAAAAAAAGAAAGTATGAAAAAACGGATTTTATTGTGTGCATTCTCGTCTGCCGTCATCCTTCTTACTCTCGCGCTGTCCGCATGCACATCATGCGGTGCAAACAGAAACACGACGGTAAACGAAACAACCGATATACCGCAGACTGCGGCCGTTCCGACGACAGACGCGGCAAAAACCGATATGGTTACAACTGTATCGCCTGTCACAAAAGACACGGGTATAACGACAGATTCTTCGGTGAAATCATCGGCTCTCGTTACATCGGTTTTGCCGGTTACAACCGCGGCACTTACAACAACGGCGGCTGCAACGACGGCGGTAACGACAACCGAGAAAATCACAACCGCCGCAAAGACAACTCAGGTTACAACGACAAAACAGGCGGTAAAAATCGATCCCAAAATCGAAAAAGTGGTGACAACAAAACCGACATTCACAAATCCGCTGGTAACGCCGAAATCAAACGGAGCATGGTCATGCGGAACAGGCGACCCGTTTGTTATGAGATGGAACGGGACATATTATCTGTACTGTTCGTCGGACGATACGCAGAACGGAATCAAAGTCTGGACATCCGAAGACCTTGTAAGCTGGAAATACGGCGGATTCTGCACAACCGAAGCAATAACAAAGGGCGCGTATGCTCCCGAGGTCACCTATTACAACGGATATTTCTATATGGTAACATCTCCGCTCGGAAACGGACATTACGTGCTGAAAAGCAAATCACCGCTCGGCCCGTTTGAAATCGTTACCGATAACTGGGGACATTCGATTGACGGTCACATTTTCATCGACAATGACGGCAAATGGTATTTCTATTCTGCCGACTGGTCGGGAATCAAGGTGTATCCCATGTCATCTCCGACATCGGTATCGAATTCGGGAACCAAAACGGGCGCATATATGAACGGCTGGACCGAAGGTCCGATGGTCATATACTATGACGGATACTACTATATCACATATACGGGCAACCATGTCTGGAGCAGAGGCTACCGCATAGATTACGCATCGGGTAAAAACTGTATAAATTTCACACCCGGTGACGAAAATCCGATTCTCGTAAGCACTCTTAAAACGGTATACGGAATAGGACACAGCTCAACCGTACTCGGCCCGAATATGGACTGCTACTATATAGTTTATCATTCGCATTATAATACCACGGGTATACGCAGTATGCGAATCGATAAGCTCGTACTCGATGAAGGAAAAATGGAAGTTCTCGGACCTACCGAAACCGCAACGCAGGCACCCGAAATGCCCGATGTATATACAAGATTCGCGACTGAATCGGAAACATCCGAATGGAAACTGTCGGACGCATCGGTAAATGACGGCTATCTGCTTCTTTCGGACGGCGGAAAAGCGCTGACAACAAAAACATTCGGTAAAGAGTATACCGCCGAGACGAATATTGTTAGCATAAACGGCGGAATGGCGGGAATACTGTTCAGCTATACCGACGAGAATAACTACGGAAAAGCGCTCTTCGATCCGAACGGACAAAAACTCCGCATTACATTTGTTGTAGACGGCAAAGTATACGGCTATGAAAACGATCTTGTAAAGAGCTTCAATGAAAATGTCGATTTTTCAAGCGTACAGCAGCTGATGGTGAAGAGAAAAGACAACAGATTCACATTTTTCGTAAATAACCGCACTCTCTGCAGCTACAACATTTCGCTTGGCGGCGACGGAAGCTTCGGCGTACTATCCGAAGGCGGAACGGCACAGGTATCGTTTACCGCGATAACAAAATATGTGAATCAGTCATCGGTTAAAGACTATTTCAAACCGATACCCGGAAATCTTTCTGCCGTGACCTGCCGCGAAACAGATTATTCGGCCGAAAAAATCGACGGAGTGAAATATCTGACCGTCGGCAATGGCAGCGTGTTCAACTATTATGTTCAGGTACAGGGCGACGGAAAGTATGACATTGCGATAAAATACAAATCTACACAGACGGCAAAACTCGAGGTTTATCAGAATCAAAAACTTGTGGCGACGCTGACACTCGATTCGACAAACGGTGAAGTCATCAAGAAAATTTACAGAAATATCAGCCTTAAAGACGGATTCACATCATTGTCGTTCAGGGCAGTGTCGGGACAGGCGTCGATTGCAGACTATACTCTCGGTAAGCACGAAGATGTCGTATCTTTCACAAAGAGCTGTGATGAAGTCCGAGACGGAAATATTTATTCGGACGGAGGCTGGAAATTCAAAGGCGGTAAACTGTTTATAGCCGGTGCGGAAAAATCGGTCGGCAAGAGACTTTACGGCAGCGAAAATTACGGCGACTATACTTTTGAGGCGGATATAACACCGACAAGCACAAATATAAATGTCGGTATACTCGTTCGCTCAACAAATCCCGCCGTCGGCGGAAACGGCACCACAAACGAGGAAAATATAGCTCTCGGTACCGATTTCGTGCAGGGATATTTTGTCGGTCTGTCGGCAACCGATGTCTTTATCGGCAAGCAGAACTATAACTGGACAGCTTTGAAGAGCGTACCCGCAACGGTTAAGACCGGCAGTACATATCATCTCAAGGTTACCGTAAAGGGATCTTCGATAAAAGTCTGGCTTGACGGCAAATTCATGCTCGAATATGTCGATCCCGACCCGTATATGCAGGGCGCTGCCGGACTGCGCGTTCACTATTGTACGGCGGAATTCGATAATCTCAAACTGACGGCCGAATAAAGGCCCGAAACAAACAAATCCCTCCCGATCGGGAGGGATTTGTTTGTATGGCGGCAAGTTCTCCGCTTATTTGATTTTTTCGATTTCGATGACATGAAGATTTCCGTTTTCGCCGTCCACACGGAATTTGACCGAAAAACCCGCAAAATCCATTCCGTAGATTCTGCTCGAATCGGTCTGATATGACGGGCGCGGATCGTCGGCAAGTATGCCGATAAGCGCGTCTTTTCTGTCGTTCGGAAACTCGTCGGGGATGGCGGTGTCAAAAATCACGTTCAGCCTGTAAGAATCGAGAGCATCGGCAAATCCGCCGACCGCACCGTCGATTTTGTCGGCGGAGGGGAGATACGGCTTTATGTCGATTATCGGAGTTCCGCTCATAATATCACCGCCCGACAGTATGATTTCGCAGTTTTCAAAATCGATTTTTTCGATTCTGACCGCCGATAAACCGATCGGATTCGGGCGGTAGGGTGATCTGGTTGCGAAAACGCCGACACGCCTGTTTCCGCCGAGTCGGGGCGGGCGAACGGTGGGCGACCATTTCTCGGTTATCGCCTCCGAAAAGATCCATAATATCCACAGATGCGAAAATCCGTCAAGCGCCCGCAGGGCATCGGGATTTCGGTATTCGGGCTCGAAAACGATTTTGGAAATCAGTGATTTTACCCGTCCGCTCTGACGGGGAATTCCGAATTTTTCGGGGAAATCGGAAACTATATGTCCGATTGCTCTCATTCTGTATTCTTTGTCCAAATTTGCGCCTTTCTTTTTTTGCGAATAAAATTCAAAAGCAGGGGAACGGTCTGTGCCGTCCCCTGCTTTCGGATAAATATCAAAACCGATATTCGCTGCCGATATCAGTCGTTGCCTACAAGCATTTCCAAGTCGAATTCGCGTCCGCCCCACGCGTCTTTAAGAGTTACAACGAGGGTGTTCTCACCTTCAACAAGATAGCTGAAAATGTCGTTCGCGGTTGTGATGTCATCGGCGAAGTATTCTGCATACTTCACATCTTCGGGATCGATGAATGTGATAGTGTTAACCCAGTCGCCGGGATTGCCTGTGCAGTTGGTATCCATACGGAATATCTTTTTGCCGTTGAGATAGAATGTGGGTGTGTTGTCAAACCATACCCAGATTTCGAAGTTCGCGTAATTCTTTTTGAACTCTTCGAGATTGTCAATGTTAAATGTTGTGTAGAGCATAAGGCCGTGATTGTCGCCTGTCCAGCCTATGTCGGCATGGTCAACACCGGTGTCATGGTCGCCGAAAGGTCCGACAACTGTCGGCCATTCTTTCATTTCATCTATAAGGCCGTTCGGAAGATCGTCGGCATCATGTTCCCAGCTGTGATCCAGGTAGAATTTTTCGAATTCGTCCTGCTCTGCGTCGTATGTGCCGCCCGCAGCGGTTGAGCTGTAAGGACAGAAGAATACTTTGTAATGCCATTCCTGCTCATAGGGGGCTATCAGAGTTAAAGACTCGGGGATTTCGACTGTGCTGCCGTCGGCAGTTGTTACATCGGGTTTTTTGATTTCCGCTGTGGTTGTTTTAGCATCGGCTGTTGTGGTAGTCGGAGCTTCTGTGCCTTCGGCGGTGGTTGTGCCGGCGCTGTTGTTTGAACATGATGTAAACATCGCCGCGAGAGACATGAACATTGCAATGCAAAGAATAACGGATAATACTTTTTTCATTTTGTTTGCCTTCCTTTTTTGAATTTTTGATTGTTCCGAATCTTCTGTATACATTATACACAAAAAAACAGTTGATTGCAAGCGAAAATTGATTTTTCTGACAAATGAACAAATTAAGAACAGAAAAATATAAATTATGCCGAATAAAAAGTCATAATCAACAAAAATCGGGGGGGATTTTGTGAATAATGATTAAACTTTGCGTCAAATCGATATGACAAAAATGTTAATAAACCGTACTTGAATTGCCGACAATAAAAGAGTATAATGAAGAAAATCGAAAATCGGTCGAAAAAGTAAGGAGCGGACAAAAAAATGGGAAGTTTTACCGGACATTTGAAAACGGTGTGCAGACATCGCCACATGGTTTTTCTGCATTGTATAAAGGCGGGAATACCCGTGCAGGGACTGCTTCATGATCTTTCGAAATTCAGCCCCACCGAATTTATTCCCGGAGTAAAATACTGGCAGGGAACCCGTTCACCGAACGAGGTGGAAAGAGAACTCTACGGATACAGCCGCGCGTGGATGCATCATAAGGGCAGAAATCTTCATCACTACGAATACTGGAACGATTTCAACCCGAAAACCAAAGTCATCGAGGCTGTCAAGATGCCGCCGAAATATCTTGCCGAGATGTTCTGCGACAGAGTGGCGGCAAGCAAAACATATCAGGGAAAAAATTATACCGATGCTCACCCGCTCGAATATTTCAAAAGAGGCAGAAGTCACATGTTTATACATGAGAAAACCGCTGCCGAACTCGAAAAGATGCTGACAATTCTCGCCGAAAAGGGAGAAGATGCCGCGTTTGCCTATGTCAGGGAGATTCTGAAAAACGGATATTGACCGTCGGATGTCAAAAACAGGCGTAAAACGATAAATTTCGGACCGATTTTGTCAAAAATACTTGAAAAAAACCGCAGATTATGGTAAAATAAACTTACAGAGGATATTTGTCCTCGATTAAACTCAAAAAACTAAGATAAGGAGTAAAAACATGGGACTTATTAAAGCCGGAATAGGCGCGCTCGGCGGCACACTTGCCGACCAATGGAAGGAATACTTTTACTGTGACTCACTTGATAAAGAGGTTCTTGTCGTTAAGGGACAGAAGAAAGTGTCCTCCCGCAGCTCGAATACAAAAGCAAGCGACAATATAATCTCAAACGGATCTGTCATCGCCGTAAACGAGGGACAGTGCATGATGATTGTCGAGCAGGGCAAGATAGTCGATGTATGCGCCGAGACCGGCGAATATGTTTTCGATAAATCGACAGAGCCGAGCATATTCTCGGGAAGTCTCGGAAAATCGATTGTCGAAACATTCAAAACGATCGGCAAAAGATTCACATACGGCGGAGATACCGGCAAGGATCAGAGAGTTTATTATTTCAATATCAAAGAGCTTATGGACAATAAGTTCGGAACAAAGAATCCCATTCCTTTCCGTGTTGTCGACAGCAAAATCGGCCTTGATATAGACCTTTCGCTCCGCTGCAACGGCGTATACTCATATAAAATCAGCAACCCGCTTCTTTTCTATACCAATGTCTGCGCAAACGTAACCAATGAATACCGCCGTGAGGAAATCGACGGACAGCTTAAAACCGAATTTATATCGGCACTTATGCCCGCAATAGGCAGAATGTCCGAGCTTGAACTTCGTCCGAGCCAGCTCATGTCACATACAAATGAGCTCTGCAACTATCTTAATGAAGAGCTTACCAAAGACTGGCAGGAAAAGCGCGGTCTTTCAATCGTAAGCGTTGCTCTCGGCCCGGTTACACTGACCGAAGAAGATCAGGAACTTCTCAAGAATGCTCAGAGAACAGGTATGCTTCGCGATCCCGGTATGGCAGGCGCCACACTTGTCGGAGCACAGGCCGATGCAATGAAGTCGGCGGCATCAAACTCGGCAGGCGCCATGACCGGATTTATGGGTATGGGCATGGCAATGAATGCCGCAGGCGGCACGAACGCCCAGAGCTTCTATTCGATGAATAATCAGAATCAGCAGAATCAGCAGCAGCCTCAGCAGGCGGCACCCGCCGCCGCTCCCAAAGCGCAGGGCGACAGCTGGACCTGCTCCTGCGGAACGGTTGTAACGGGAAAATTCTGCCCCGAATGCGGCAGTCCCAAACCCGCCGAAACAGGCTGGACATGCAGCTGCGGCTCGGTAAATAAAGGAAAATTCTGCACCAACTGCGGCGCGAAAAAGCCGGCGGCAGCTCCTCTTTACCGCTGCGATAAATGCGGATGGGAGCCCGAAGATCCCAAAAATCCTCCGAAATTCTGTCCCAACTGCGGCGATAAGTTCGACGACAGCGACATTCGCTGATTATTGAACCGATATCGGATAAAATATTTTTCGCAAAATGCATTTCGTTTTGAAATGCATTTTGCGTTAATATGCCGAAATCGAAAAAACCGTTATTTGTCGAAAAGCGAAGTCGGTAAAATCCGAAAACGGTTTTTCGACTCATAAGAAGAAAAGGATTGTCGTAATTATGGATAATTTACTGACATATAAATGCCCGTGCTGCGGCGGCGCCATAGAGTATGACAGCACATCCGAAAAGCTCAAATGTCCGTACTGCGATACCGAGTTTGAACTCGATACGCTGAAAGCCTACGACAGCGAACTTAAAAATACCGCCGAAGACAGTTTTGAAGACGCCGAAACCACAAATCAGAAATGGTCCGATGAAGACGCAAACGGTATGTCGGTCTATATCTGTAAGAGCTGCGGCGGTGAGGTTGTCGCCGAAGAAACCACTGCGGCAACCTTCTGCCCGTTCTGCGGCAATCCGGTTGTAATATCGGGCAGACTCTCCGGCGAACTCTATCCCGACAAGGTTATACCCTTCAAGGTAGATAAAAAAGCCGCAAAAGCCGCTCTGCTTCGACATTTCACCGGCAAAAAACTTCTCCCGAAAATTTTCAAAGATGAAAATCATCTTGACGGCATGAAAGGTGTGTATCTGCCTTACTGGTTTTATGACGGAGACGCCGATGCCTCAATAAGATACAATGCCCAAAAAGTGTCGCATTGGAGCGACAAAGATTATGACTATACACGCACCGATTACTATATGGCTGTTCGAAGAGGAACACTTTCGTTCGATCATATTCCGTCCGACGGATCGTCGAAATTCGATGATAAAGTGTCCGAATCGATAGAGCCGTTCTACTTTGACGGCGCTCTTGATTTCCGCACGCCCTACCTTTCGGGTTTTTATGCGGAGAGATACGACCTTTCGGCAAGCGACTGCATTGAACGCGTCAAGACAAGAATGAAGAATTCCACCGAAAGAGAATTCAAAAAAACGGTTACCGGATATACGTCGGTTTCAACGTCGTCGAGCGTTGTAAGTGTAACGAACAGTAAAGCCAGCTATCTCCTTTGCCCCGTATGGATACTCAATACTTCATGGAATGGTAAAGAGTACAATTTCTATGTGAACGGACAGACCGGCAAAATCGTCGGCGACCTTCCGCTCGATAAGGGAGCCTACTGGAGGTGGCTGCTCGGACTGACGGCCGCTATTTCGGCGGGATGTGCCTTTCTCATCTCGATGCTTTGGCTTATGTCAAACGGAGGTGTGTAAGTTATGAGAAGTAACCGGAATATAATAAAAACGCTTACCGCGGCCGTGACTCTGCTTGTGATTTTGACCGCACTGCCGCTTTCCGTATCGGCACTCGGAACATTTGCCGGTTCGGGTGAGCCGACGGTTATCGAATCTGAAAACCGAAACCGCATCACAATCGAAACAGATGAAGACGAGGCGGGCTTAACCGACGGCAGACTTGTGCATGACGGGGCAGGCGTTTTGTCGGATGGCGATGAGGCAGAACTCGAGCAGCTTCTTGCCGAAATCGGAGAAAAAAATTCGATAACGGTTGCGGCGGCGTTCCTTAACAACTACGACGGGTACAGCATAGCAAGATTTGCCGCCGATTATTATGAGGAGAATGACTACGGTGTCGGCGACGAACGCGACGGTGTTCTCTTTACCGTAAGTTTTGCCGAAAGCGACTGGGATATATGCACATCGGGCAAATGCCAAAATGCTTTTACCGAAAGCGTGCTCTATGATTTCGAGAACAGTGTAGTCGGCTATTTAAGCAGCGGAGACTATGCGCAGGCGGTTCGGGAATATGCGTCATTCTGCGATGATACGATGACTTCGTACGGCAAGTTGCCTATCGGCGGAATTATTATAGGCTCGCTTGTCGTTGGATTTATAATCGCGCTTATAACAGTCAGCGCGATGAAGGCAAAGCTCAAATCGGTGCGCGCGCAGAACTATGCGTCAAATTATGTGAGAGCCGACAGCCTTAATCTGAGAGAAAGCAGCGACCGTTTCCTGTATAGTCATACCACAAGAACCGAAAAGCCGAAAGACGATGACGACGACCACAGAAGCGGATCGCGTTCGTCATCGAGCGGACACTCGTATGGGGGAAGAAGCGGAAAATTCTGATATTTTCGATATTAAGGGTGAGGCGCTGCCTCACCCTTTTCTGTGAGCAAAATGTGAGTATGTGAGTGATGTGTGAAGCCTGGCTGAAAGTTAGAAAAAACGGCATTTTTTTAAGATTCGCTTAAGCATTCGGTATTAGTATGTGGCTGTAATGAGCAGTCGATGCCGAAAACCGTTCGACATCGGCGGGGAGGAATGACAGGTACGTATATGAAATCTTATCACAAAAAAATTATTCTGTCGGTTTTGCTGTCACTTGCGCTGACACTGACCGCCACATCATGCAAATCGGAAACCGATGCGAATAAAACGGATTCGAACGGCAGCGCAAATTCGACCGACGCTTCGGGAAATACCGACATATATACCGAGCCGATAAATTCGGACAATCTCGATATTAAATTTTCAAAATTCGATCTTGACGAAAGTGTGCCGTCCGATTCGGCAAAAATAAATCTTGCGGACGGCAAGTCGACATCCGATTCGGACGGCGTACAGATAAACGGCGACATCGTCAGGATAACCGCAGGCGGAAGCTATCTGATAAGCGGAAATCTGTCAAACGGACAAATTATCGTGGAGTGCGCCGATGACGAAAAGGTTAAGCTCTGCTTTAACGGAGTCGATGTAAGCTCATCCGAAAATTCTCCTGTTTATATTGTTTCCGCGGATAAGGTCGCGATTGTACTCTGCGACGGCAGCCTAAACAGCGTAACCGACAGCCGAAGCGGATACAGCGACAGCGTTGACGATGACAGCGAAAGCGATTCTCCCGATGCGGCAATCTACTCGGCATGTGCGCTGACAATCAGCGGCAGCGGAAAGCTGACGGTTAATGCATCATATAATGACGGCATCAGATCGAAAAAGACGCTGAAAATTCTTAACGGCCGGATAAATGTCGGCTCATCGGGTACGGCAGTTAAGGGAAGCAATGCCACGGCGGTGGCGGGCGGTGAGATTACAATCAACGCGGGAAAGAGCGGAATACGCACCTCCGAAACAGACGACAGCGCAAAAGGCTATATTTTCATAAGCGGCGGCAAAATCGAAATAACCGCCGAAAAGCACGGCATAAACGCTTCGCAGTATGTGTTGATAAGCGGCGGCGAAATCAATATCACAACCACCGGAACCGAGACAGACACCGACAGCTCGGATAATGATGACGGCGGATGGGGCGGAATGTGGCACGGAGGCTTCGGAGGAGAAGGCTCGGGCCGTTCAAAAATCAAGTCAAAGGGAATAAAAGCCGAAAAATCGGTAACCGTTACCGGCGGAAATATAACGGTTACAAGTACGGGACACTCGATAGCATCGGCGGGAACGGTAAGCATAAGCGGCGATGCGTCGCTGACACTTCATGCCGAATGTAAATCGCTTTCCGCAAACTCAAAAGGAATAAAAGCCGACGGCGATCTTACGGTCAGCGGCGGAACAGTCAACGTCACATACTCATACGAGGGACTCGAAAGTAAAGATGGCTCGATAATCATAACGGGCGGCAGCGTTTCGGTCGTATCGTCGGATGACGGTTTTAATGTCGCGAATACAAGCGGAAGCATACAGATATGCGGAGGCAGGATATTTGTTAATGCATCTGGCGACGGGTTCGACTCAAACGGAAATATTATCTTTTCGGGCGGAACCACTCTGATTGCCGGCCCGACATCGTCGGCAGACGGCGCACTTGACTGCGGCGATAACAGAAACTATATTTCGGTTACCGGAGGCACGCTTATCGCATACGGATCGGCGGGTATGGCAGAGGCTCCGTCCGAAGAATATTCGACGCAATGCTCTATCAGCACGAATACGACGGTAACCGAGGGCAGCCTTGTTGCGGTTTGCGATTCGGACGGAAATGTGATTTGCGCATTTGTCGCGGCCGAGAACGCGCAGAATATCGTGATAAGCTCACCCGATATAACCGTCGGTATGACCTGTAAACTGAATGTCGGCGGAACGCTCGACGGCGCCGATGATACCGATATGATTTACACATCCGGTAAAGTTGTCGGCGGGAAGGATGCGGCCGAATTCAGCATCAGTTCGATTCTGACCGGCTCGAATCGGGGCGGATCAATGGGCGGATTCGACGGACGCGGTGACGGACGCGGTGACGGACACGGAGGAGGTCACGGCGGCGGGCCGGGCAGATTCTGATAACCGTAAATAAATCAAAGCCGTGTCATACAGCTGTATGACACGGCTTTGATTCTTTTGTTGTCCGACGGTCAGTCTATCGACCAGATTTTGCCTTTGAAGACAATGCAGAGAAGGTCGATGATCCAGAAGAAAGGAGCGCAGAGGAAAATGACTACGGCAATTACTATGCCGACTACATTTCCGGCTACGATGCTGCGGAGCAGACGGTAAATAGACCAAACGAGGTCAAGCGCGGGAATGGCAAGAATAATCTTGACAATTCTCGGCAGACTGTCAACCGAATCAATAAGTTTCTTAATCGAATCCATTTTGTGTACCTCGGTAAAGTAGTATTTTGTATATTTTATCACAAATGTTCGTTTTGTCAACAGAAAATAAAAATAAATTCATTATTTTCGAATATTTCTTGAATCGCATCGGTATCGGTGATATAATCTTCACAGTCTCAATATCCGAAGGGAGATAAACCGAATGATTAACTCAACGCTCTGTTATATAGAAAAAGACGGATGCTATCTGATGATTCACCGCGTAAAGAAAAAGAATGATGCAAATCACGATAAATGGATCGGAGTCGGCGGCAAATTCGAGGATAAAGAGTCGCCCGACGACTGCCTGAAAAGGGAAGTGTCGGAAGAGACCGGTTTGACTCTCGAAAACTATCTTTTCCGCGGAATAGTGACCTTCGTTTCAAACGAATGGGATACCGAATATATGTATCTTTTTACCGCCGACCGATTTTACGGCAGGTTATCCGAATGTGATGAGGGAACGCTCGAATGGGTTGATAAAGACAGGCTTTCCGAACTTAATATGTGGCAGGGCGACAGAATTTTTCTCCGACTTATCGCCGATAATCACCCCTTCTTTTCGCTTAAACTCTGCTATGATAAAGACAGCCTGACATCGGCCGAACTCGACGGAAAACCCATTGATATCGGCTGATTTCGGCTTCGGCAATTTGCAATAAGAAAGTCTGACATAATTGTGCAATTCGAAAACAGCGTTGTCGCATCGCACAAAAATGAGATTAAAATATTATGCACAATGCACAAAAGACAATCTGCCTTTTTGTGCATTATAAAGCAAAAGGCAGAACTTGAAAAACCTGTCGAAAAACCCTTGACAAACCGATTTCCGATGACTATAATGAAGGCGCAAACAAGAGATGAGGTTTGCAAATAAAAAGTAAAGGAGATCGTACAATATGGTTTGTAATGGCAGATATCTTTACAGGATAAATCTTGTCACGGGCAGCGACGTACTTGAATTTGTCAAGATTGCTTCGCGTATCGATGGTAAGGTATGGCTTGTAAGCGGCAACAAAAGACTGTCGGCAAAGAGCGTTCTCGGCGTACACCTCGCGCGTATGGCTTGGAATGAAATTTATGTTGAATCCGAAACCGACTGTTTCTTCGAGCTCCGCAAATTCATCGAGGAATAATATCCTTGAGGAGCTGTAAATGACGGATATTTCCTGTATCCGATGATAATATGCGACAGCCCGTCCCGTGTAAACGGGGCGGGCTGCTTTTATGTTGTTTTATTTGTAAAAGTTCGGTTGTCGCGGGCGTCAGTCGGCAAGCGATCCCATAGGATCCCACGGAAGCAGTACGGTAGGTTCACTGTCAAGCAGCGCGGCCTTTTCACCGAGATATTTTTTGTTGACAACCGCCTGGAAAACATATTTGTCAAACCAGCTGTCGGACGCCATGTGATATCCGCCGTTTGCGCCGTCTGTTCCCCAGCTGTTTTCGATTTTCCATCTGTTTGTCTTGCCGTCGTCGACATTGACTCCGGTGAGAACCATCGCGTGATTCATCTGCGATACATGATAATCGAGCATCTGCTCTTTTGTCATGTTGAGGTCAAGCCCTGTCAGCAGTTCATAATCGTATGATTTGTCGTCCCATGCTTTTTTTGCCGAATCTCCGCATTTGCCGCAGTCCGAGCCGAACCATACCACATCGCCGTCTTCAAGCTGACGTCTTACGATGTCTTTGAATTCACCGATTTCGAGGTTCAGATATCTTATGCTGTCGGCACCCGATATGTTTCCGAGATATGCTACGGTGTAAAGCCTGTCAAACGGCTTGTCCTTTGTCGGAGCGTTGATTATCGAAACATAATCGTCGAGCATGTTTCCGATCATTTCGTCGCGGAATGATATCGGAGTATATCCCTTTTCGATGTGATGTCCGCCGTCTTTGTCGACATATTCGAAATCGAATTTTTCGGGCGGCAGTGTGTAACATTCGCAGAGGAAGCCGAACGCTCTGTCGAGAGCGTCTTCTCTGATTTTCGCAATCGTTTTTTCATCCGCTCCCGATGCAATCGCATGACGGAGTTCGTATGCTTTCTTCCTGAGAGAAAGATTTATGTATTCGTTCAGCTTGCCTGTGGACGATGTCTGAAATGTTTCGGGCATCGCGTCTTTCGGAACAATTCCGTATTTTTTGACGATATTTACAAACATATCCCACTGACCGCCGTCATGAACACCCACCTGCAGAATGTAATCGACTGTGCGGTCGCCGTCGGGCAGCGATGCGGTGTCGATTATCGAATCGAGAAAATAGTTTATTCTCTCAAACTTGTCCCAGAATGCGAGATATGACTGCGAAAGCTCAAAATCGGCAAGATTTTTCTTCTTCGCGACGGTTTCACGCAGAACGTTTGTCGCCGCAAAAAGCCAGCATCTTCCGCTGTGTTTCTGATTGGTTGCCGCCATTGTTTTAATGTCGGTCGAAAACTTGAACTGCATATCTTTTGCCGCAACCGGATCGAACGCGAGATCGTTCATCGCGGTTTTCGACAGAATGTGTGTCATTGAACGCCTGTACGGATCATTTGCGTATGATGAGGCGTAGCGTGTGAGATCTTCTGTGCTTATCGGTGTCTGATGTTTCATTTTATAACCATACCTTTCCCGTAATTTATATCTGTATTATAGACGAATTTTCTGTCAATGTAAAGTGTTTGCGCCGAATTTTATGCATTATTATGCGAAAAATGAATATTTATAATAAAATAACCTGCCGTTTCGGCAGGTTATTTTATGTGATGTGTAACTTAACGGTCGAATAATCGTGTCATTCTTTCAGCGGAGTGCCGTTTGCATCGGTTGTGTAGCCTTCCTTGCCCATAAGGTAGAAAATACCTTCGATAAGGCCCCAGACTTCCATAACAACCGCGCCGAATCCGCATGTCAGAAGTGTTACAAGAAGCTGAATAACCGCTTTTTTGGTGTATCCGAGATAGAAATTGTGAATGCCGAAAGATCCGAGGAAGATGCCGAGAAGTCCGACAACGAGCTTGCTCTTCTGCTCGGCGGATTTTGCGGCGGGCTGCTGATAAGCGGGCGACAGAGCGACTCCGCAGTTTATACAGACTACCGCGCCTTCAGCGGTTTCTTTGCCGCAGCTGGGGCAGAATTTGTTTCCGGCACCCTTCTGCACGCCGCAGTGAACGCAAAAAGCCGCATTATCTTCAAGCTGTTGTCCGCAATTCTTACAATACATATTGATAATCTCCTATGCCATTATTTTTCTGTATTATAGCATCATCATATTGATTTGTCAATAAAAAACAGTCATAAATAAGACATTCTGCGTAAAAATAATCAAAAAGCTCTTCGTATTTGTAAGTTTTTTTTCTCTCCGAAAGTTTCTTTTTATATTTTTACATCGAAAAGCGTTCCGCATCCGGGACAGCGTACGCTGTGCTGTCCTTTTTCTTTCGGCAGTCTGATATTTGCCTTGCATCCGGGGCATATTCTGTAAACATGGTATTTGTCGCGGGGGAGTTTTTGCTTTTTGCCTTTTTTGGCGTTACCCGTACCGCTCCTCGATTTGCCATATCTGCCGTCATTTACCTTGTCTTCGTAAAATCTGTCATACGAACCTCCGAATCCGCCGCCGTACCCCAAAGATCCGAGCCCGATTTTTGACATGAATGATCTGAATTTTTCGTTTTCGCGTGAACGGGCGGCTGTATTTTTCGAAAAAATCCTGAAAATCATGTAAATGAGCAGGATCCAGAGTATGACCGAAATAACCGATGCCGCCGTTTTCGAAAAAAATCCGACTATGATTTCGATAAAGAGGAGAATCAGATAAAGCCACGAAAGTATGTATCCGAAATAGTCGAAGCCGTTCCGTCCCCGCATAAAATCATAAAGCCATCTGCCGAATCTGCCCATAAATTTTACCCCCGAAGTCTGCCCGAAAACAAAGGGCAGAGTATATGACGGCGCGGTGAGCGTGCCGCCATCCACCATTGATTCTAAACAAAAAATGTTTCGTCTGTGTTTCCGAATGTATAATAAATTTGAAACAAGTTTGTCGGGACAAAACGGTATAAGCTTGAAAAAATCGGAAAAGAGTGATATAATCGGTTAGAAAACCGAATCGCGGAGGAATATAAAGCTATGGGAGAATTTTTCACAAACCCGATTATCAAACACGGAGACGATCCGTTTGTCACAAAATACGGCGGATACTATTATTACTGCTATTCAACGGGGAACGGGGTAAATGTTACCCGCGCGGATAAAATTCAGAATATCCGACCGTCCGAAAACGGAGGAGCGGTTTATACGGCACCGTGCGGCACGGCGTGGTCGTGCGAATACTGGGCGCCCGAACTTCACCGAATCGACGGCAGATGGTATATATATGTTGCCGCCGATGACGGCAGCAATGACAATCACAGAATGTATGTGCTCGGCGCACTCACCGACGATCCCTGCGGAAAATACGAAATGATCGGAAAAATTTCGGTTATGCCTCCTTACGATAAATGGGCGATTGACGGAACGGTCGTGAAAATCGGCGATGCCGACTATTTTGTCTGGTCGGGCTGGTCGGGGGATCTGAATCTTCAGCAGAATCTGTATATTGCCCGAATGAAGAACGCCCACACACTCGAAGGGGAACGCTCACTTATATCCTGCCCCGAATTCGATTGGGAGATGAAATCTTGCGGCGGCGGACTGCCGTCGATAAACGAGGGCCCTGCGGCGCTTTATCATGACGGCAGGATTTTTATGGTTTACAGCGCGTCGGGAAGCTGGTCGGATGATTACTGCCTCGGAATGCTCGAATATAAAGGCGGAGATCCTCTTGATCCGCGGAGCTGGAAAAAATACGAAAAACCGGTATTTTCCGCCGACGAAGGCTCGTACGGCCCCGGTCACTGCTCGTTTACAAAATCACCCGACGGCAGTGAAGACTATATTATATATCACGCCAACAGTGTAAAAGGCAGTTCGTGGGGCGGGCGTTCGGTACGCATGCAGAAGATATTTTGGGATAACGGCGTTCCGATGTTCGGCAAACCCGCAGTCCCCGGAGAAATGCTCCCCGTACCGTCCGAAGGCAGAGCAAAGCCGGACACCCTGCTTTTCGACCTTGACGGAACGCTCGTGCCGATGACTCAGGACGATTTCGTAAAAATTTATCTCGGACTGATGTGCAAAAAGCTCGGCGAATACGGTTTTGAGCCGAAGAGAGTTACCGATACAATCTGGAAAGGCTTTCGCGCAATGTCGAAAAACGGCGGAAATACAAGCAATAGGGAAGTGTTCGATAAAATCGCGAAAGAAGAGTTCGGGGAGCGCAGTGAAGAATTTATAAATCTGCTTTTCGATTTTTACAAAGCCGAATTTAACGGCGCAAAATCGGCGGTAAGATACGATATGATTGAAAGCGGCTCGTTTGATACCGCATCTCTTGTAAAAAAGCTGCGTGAAAAAGGATACTCGCTCGTGCTTGCGACAAATCCCGTCTTTCCGCGCGCCGCACTTGAGGCAAGACTTGCGTGGGTGGGTCTTTCGGCGGATGATTTCATATATATAACCGATTATGAAAACAGCCGTTTCTGCAAGCCGACAAAAGAATATTTTGACGGTATTCTCAAAGCAATCGGCAAATCTCCCGAAAACTGCATAATGTTCGGAAATAATGTCGCCGAGGATATGGGAGCGGAAAAATCGGGAATCAAATCTTTCCTTGTAACCGATTTTCTTATGAATCCCGAAAATGCCGATGTCGGTGCATACGCACACGGAAAATTCCGCGAAATCGGAGATTTTCTCGATGAATGATACGAAAGCCGAATTTTTTGCCGCTATTGACAGCCCGATAGGCAGACTTGCGGCATATTCGGACGGCAAATCGCTGAAATCTCTTCTGCCGATATCCGAAGCCGGAACCGTAATCGGGAACAGCTGTCCGCTGCTCGAAAAGTTAAGAGTCGAACTTCGGGAATATTTCGACGGCAGAAGAGAAAATTTCGATATACCGCTTGATCCGGGCGGAACCGAATTCGCAAAATCGGTCTGGAATTCGCTGCTGAAAATTCCTTACGGAAAGACGGCAAGCTATCGGGATGTTGCAAAATCGCTCGGAAACAAAAAAGCCGCCAGAGCGGTCGGCCGGGCGGTGGGTGCAAACAATATACTTATTCTCATACCCTGTCACCGCGTTATATCTTCAAACGGCTCTCTCGGCGGTTTTTCGGCAGGCATCGAAAGGAAAAAAGTTCTGCTTAATACGGAGAAAATCAAATGGCAAGCATAAATAATTCAAAAAACCACAAAAAAATTACCCGCATCGTCAGCTGCGCTATGTTCGCCGCATTCATAACGGTCTGCGGATTTGTCACAATCAAACTGCCGACGCTTGTTCCGATTACACTTCAGACAGCCGGTGTCTGTATTACCGCCGCTCTTCTCGGGCCTGTCGGCTCGGTGATTTCGGTTGCCGTTTATATCGCACTCGGCGCGATAGGCCTGCCCGTATTTTCGGGTTTTTCGGGAGGAATCGGTCATATTGCGGGCGCAACAGGCGGCTTTATAGTCGGATTTCTTCCCGCCGCCCTTGTTACGGGAATACTCTCAAAACGCATCGGTAAACATTTCTTCGGACTTGCCGCATCCATGGCGGCAGGCGTGGCTGTGTGCTATGCGGTAGGATGCCTGTGGTATGTGATAGTCACAAAATCATCGCTTGAATCCGCTTTTCTCGCCTGCGTTCTGCCTTTTCTGATCCCCGATGCGCTGAAAATTCTGCTTTCGTCTGCGGTTTGCCTTAAAGTACGCAAATATGTCGGCGAGTGGTAAATGCCGGTTTATAATATGCAATATGCGCCCCGTCGGATACCCAACCGAACGCAAAATGTTTTGAGACACGAATGTCATACCGAAAAAAGTCCGTATGCTTTTATGCATACGGACTTTTATTCACTCTTGTATTGTTTTGCTCAATAGGACATTGCGGTAAGTTTTATCAGCAGGTTGCGGTCATCCGGGATATTCCCGTCAAGCGCCGCCTTGTTTCGGCGGATTTCGCCGCATTTTCGGCATTTGTGAATTATGATGAATCCCTTTTTCGCATCCGGAATTACGGCAATCGGTTCAAGCTCTCCGTGACATTCGTTGGCTCTGTCGCCCGGCATGATGTCGATATGCAGCGACCACAGACAGTACGGACAGTGATTTCGCGATGTTTTCACAAGCGGCGGAACCTCTTTGCCGCAGTGCAGACAGACAAAGCCGTCGTCATTTTTCGTAAATCTTTTTGTTTCCATAATAATGCGGTCAGTTGGCCGAGCCGTCGGGATTCTGCGACTCGTACTGCGCCATAAGCCGCTTGTTGAACTCTTCGGCAGTGTTGTAGCCCATCTTCTTCTGACGGTGATTCATCGCCGCGATTTCGAGGATTATCGCGAGGTTTCTTCCCGGTTTTACCGGTATTGTGAGTTTCGGAACCATAATTCCCATAACATCTTCGCATTCGGTTTCAAGACCGAATCTGTCGTAATCTTTTTCACTGTCCCACGGCTCGAGCGCAACGATAAGGTCTATTTTCTCGGTCATCTTTACGGCTCCCATACCGAACAGACGACGGACATCGACGATTCCGATTCCGCGCAGCTCTATATAATGCCTGATAAGTTCGGGTGCGCTTCCGACAAGCGTTTTTGCCGAAACCTTTTTGATTTCGACCGCATCGTCGGCGATAAGACGGTGTCCGCGCTTTACAAGCTCGATTGCCGTCTCGCTTTTTCCTATTCCGCTGTCGCCGGTCAGCATTACGCCTTCGCCGTATATTTCGACAAGCACTCCGTGACGGGTGATTCTCGGCGCGAGAGAAACGCAGAGAGAACTGATGAGCGCCGCCATAAATTCGGATGTTGAAAGAGAGGAGTGGAGCAGGGGAATGTCATATTTGGCGGCGAGATTCACAAACCAGTCTTCCACAGGCAGATTTCTCGTTACGACAACCGCACGGGGCGAATGTGAGAGAAAAAGCTCAATGCTCTCTTTCTGCTTTTCAATCGGCAGACTTCTGATATACAGACTTTCGACATTTCCTATGATTTCGATGCGGCGCGGTTCAAAATGATCGAAAAATCCCGCAAGACAAAGACCGGGACGGTTGACATCCATACAGTCGATGCGGATTTCATGATCGGGCATATAGAGCGTTTGAAGGTTGAACTCGGTGATAAGATCACCGAGTGAAACAGAGTAAAGTTCTGCCATCTCCGAAAAACTTCCTTTAATATTATTTATTATAAAAATCCGGCGATTTCCGCGGGCTTTTTCCGCCTGCCCGCAGTCACCTCGTATCAAATAAATGATAATGTTATTTGACTTTTTTGTCAAGATAAAAATTGAAAAAAATCGTTTTTTTCTATTGACAAGCCGAATAATTTGTGATATACTTACCGTGCTTTATGAGCAGATTCCGAAATGAGGGCCATTAGCTCAGTTGGTCAGAGCTACCGGCTCATAACCGGTTGGTCCGGGGTTCGAGTCCCTGATGGCCCACCAGCGGCAACGCCGCTCCCCCAAACCGAACTTGCGGCATACGAAAAACAGACAAATGTGTCCGGAGCAGGATTCGGTTTATTAACGAGAGAATATGCTCCCGATGACGCCCGACGGCATGCGGATATTGTCCGCCGTTTGCCGCCGAGGCAAATTTTTTACCGCACCGAAAACTGCGGATTCCCTGAATAAGATTGTAACATTATGGAGGAATAATCATGGCACAGGTAATAACAACAATAGTCGGCGTACTGCTTATCATAATCGCCGTTCTTCTTATTGCCGCCGTTCTTATGCAGAGCGCAAAGAACTCACGTATGTCCGGAGTCGTGTCCGGCGGCGGTGCGGAAACATTTTTCGGAAAATACAAAGGCAAAACGGTTGACAAGAAACTTAATACACTCACAATCATTCTTGCGATTGTGTTTGTTGCGGTTGTTCTTGCGCTTTTCATCATTCAGCCCGGCAGAGGTAAAGTCGATTACGGCGATGAGGATAAATATCTGAACGGAGATACGACCACCGCAGCTGTCGTAACAACGGTTGCTCCGACAACTACCGAAGCTCCCGTAACTACCGAAGCGCCGGTTACAACAGCCGCTCCTTCGACTGCCGAAAATTAAAATTACGGCTGTCGGAATAGACCGAAAAAAATACACAAATCACGGAGAAGTTCCTTTGAAATCGGAACTTCTCCTTTTTTTATGTATAATTATGATTTTCTGCATGTTTGTCGAATTTTAACGACATTTTTTTACTTTTTTGCCGAAAACACTTTTTTTTCTTTATAATTAAGCTTGAATGTATATAAATTTTATAAGGCAAATGTTGACAGTCATCTTGTCGGATGCATAATCACAAACATTCCGTCAACCGTAACGAACATTTCGGTTACCGCCGTTCTCACAGATGCAAACGGCATAATAACCGAATATCCGATCGGTTCGGGAATACTCGGGTGATATAACGGAGAGGAGATATTACAATGGACAACAAGAAAACATACGAGGCTCCTTCGGTCGAAATCATAACCGTCGATTCGGATGACATCATTCTGCTCTCGCTTGCGGACAGCGGCGAAATCCCGAAAGTTAACTGGTAAAAACCCAAAACGCCAAAGGCGTTTCGATTTAAGTATTCAGAATTTTCAATTTTCAATTTGCAATCAGCAATTCGGAAACAAACCGCAGAGATCAACCCTCTGCGGTTTGTTTTTATTCTTAATGACGCAGATTTTTCCTTTTCGCGCAAATTGTGCTTTTTTACAAATATCATAAATTGCGCTTGACAAAAAATAGCAACTATGCTAAAATAACCATTAACTACTTGAAAAGGAGAACAGCTCTATATGAATGCTTCGCAGATACCTTCGGCCGACCTTGCCTATCTCGGCGATGCCGTTTTCGAAATGCTTGTCAGAGAGCGGCTGATAAAAGAAGGTCACAGCGGAGCGGGCAGACTGAACCGAATGGCGATGGATTATGTTACCGCGGTAAATCAGTCGGCGGCGGCAGACAGAATAATCTCCGAACTCAGTGATGATGAGTCGGATGTATTCAGACGGGCGAGAAATCAAAGCAAAGCACCGCCTCCGCCGAGCGCAACCGTTGCACAGTACAGAAAAGCAACCGCGCTTGAAGCGCTTTTCGCATATCTCTGGCTCAGCGGTAAATCGGACAGAGCGCATGAACTTTTCGAAAAAGCATTTGACGGCGGCAGCGCCGATACGCTGCCCGAAAAATCGGAATAATAAGATTAAGCATGAAAATAAGGGGGATATTGCGGCTATGAAATATTATCTCGGAGTGGATCTCGGCGGAACAAATATCGCAGTCGGGGTAGTGAACGAAAATTTTGAAATTGTGAAAAAGGGAAGTACACCGACGGGAGCATCGCGCGAACCCGATGAAATAATCGACGATATGGCAAAACTCTGTCTGTCGCTGATTCACGACTGCGGCCTTGAAAGCACGGATATCTCGGCGTGCGGAATCGCATCTCCGGGTATCGCGAACAGCGAAACCGGAATAGTGGAATATGCCTGCAATTTCAAAATGCTCGATTATCCGATTGTCGAAAAGTTAAGAGAACGTATAGGCGTCGGGAAAGTTTATCTCGACAATGACGCCAATGCGGCGGCACTCGGAGAGGCTGCCGCGGGATCGGCAAAAGGTGCTTCCTCCGCGATAGTCATAACGCTCGGTACGGGTGTCGGCGGCGGAATCATTATCGATAAGAAAATATATTCGGGATTCAACCACGCGGGTGCCGAAATAGGACATACGGTTATAGAAAAGGACGGAAGACTGTGCAGCTGCGGAAGAAGAGGATGCTTTGAAGCGTATGCGTCGGCGACCGGACTTATCAATATGACAAAAGAAAAAATGCTCGAAAATCCGGACAGCGCAATGTGGAAAGTCTGCGGCGGAGATATAAACAAAGTCAGCGGCAGAACCGCGTTTACGGCGATGAAAAAAGACGGCGACAGCGCCGCCGCCGATGTCTGCGATATGTATATTTCATACCTCTCGACGGGTATCGCAAATATGATGAATATTTTTCAGCCCGAGGTGATTTCAATAGGCGGCGGAGTCAGCAATGAGGGAGACACTCTGTTTGTACCTATGATGAAACAGGTTTATGAGGAAAATTACGCCAAACGCAGCAAACATCATACGAGAATCGAAAAGGCGACACTCGGAAACGATGCGGGAATAATCGGAGCGGCAGCGCTCGGAATGAATATTAAATAAAAAGAGGAAGCGCAAATGAATCGATTTTCAAACAAAATCTGCCGCTTTTTATCATTAGTGCTTGCTCTGGTCGCGGTTTTTTCGGTAGCGGCGCCTGCCCTTTACGCAGACGAGAGCGGTGAAGATACGGGTCTTGCCGATACCGCCGAACAGCTTGATAAACTCATATACGACGGCGAGCAGATCCCGGTGATGAATATAACCACCGATAACGGAAAACTCAATAAAACCAAAAGATTTAAGGGAGCGTCAATGAGTCTGACGCTGACCGACAGATTTTCCGAGTATGAGAACGAATATACCACCGAAACAGGCGGCAGAATAGAGATGAAAGCGCGCGGAAACTCGAGCTTTTCATCGGGCGATGTTTCCGGCACCGGCAAATATTCGTATAAAATCAAGCTCGAAAATAAGGCGAACCTGCTCGGTATGGGCGAAAGCAAGCACTGGGTGCTTATTTCGAATGTATTTGATGTTACGAATATGCGCAATAAGCTCGTCTATGATCTGTCGGGTATGATGGGTATGCCGTATACGCAGTCAAGATGGGTTGTACTCTATGTCAACGGGACATATTACGGACTTTACTCGCTTTGCGAGGCACTTCGTCTTGATGAGCAGGTCGTAAATATCACCGATTGGGAAAAACGGGCAAAGAATGTTGCCGAGGCAATAGGCCGTGCCGAATCGATGAGAGAATCCGAGACGGCAAAGCTCGTCACGAAAATGAAAAACGATCTCAGCTGGATTACATCCGGCAAATTCGAAAACTATAAGATTTCCGACTATTACGATACATCCGATTTCAATATCAATTCGGGATATCTCATAGAGTATGACGAACGAATGGACGGCACATCGACGAAATTCCGCACATCTCACGGAAAACCGATTGAGCTTTGCAGCCCGTCGGCGCTTGATACCAATACCGAAATGCTGAACTATGTCAAAACTCTGCTTGACGATTTCGAAGAGGCAATCTATTCGGAAAATTTCTGCACATCCGACGGCAGACATTACAGTGAATTTGTCGATGTCGATTCGATGGTTGATTATTTTATCATTTTCAACCTTTACAAAAACATTGAGTTCGGATGGCTTTCGATTTATCTTTATATCGAAAACGGCAAGATTTATTTCGGCCCGTGCTGGGATTTCGATAACGCCAGCGCCAATCAGGTAACACTTACCGATGACTGGTACAGATACGACAACTGGTTCAACATCGGCGGACGCGCCGACTGGTGGAAAGAACTCTGCGCCGATCCGCTCTATGTTACAAAGGTTGAAAACCGCTGGTTTGAGATACGCGACCTTGTCGATGAAATGCTCGGATCGATAGATTACTATCACGATTATATCGAAACCGAGGCACTCAGAAACTACGAGTGGGCGGGCGCACCGCATAACTGGTATATGCAGGGAAGTCATACCGAGGGATTCGAAATAGAATTCCAAACCATGAAAAACTGGATGTATAACCGTGTCGAATGGCTTGACGAACAATGGTCACTGCGCGATCCCAATATGGAGGGCAAAGGACTTGAAAAGTCGGAAAGACTCGTGCTCAGTCTGAGATCGTCGGGAGCGGATCTCGTTAAAGAAAAATCTACGGTTGCGGGCGCCCCCGCAGATTATCAGTACGATATCAATGACGGCGGCGATATAACCCTGCGCATAGTGACGAATCATACTACACACAGATATGCCGAAGTGTATGTTAACGGAGCTTTTGTCAAAAAAGTCGAATGTTCTCAGTCTAAGTCGGCAAAAGTCAAACTTGATAAGAGCCTCTTTGATTTGACCGAAGGCAGCGTAAATGTCATCTATGTTGCGATGATAAACAATTCGAACGAATATTACAGAGCGGGATATCTGACGGTAAGAGCTGCCGTTTCGCCGAAAGCGGATTATTCGCAGGTTTCTCTGAAACTTGCCGATAACGGAGTAAAGCTTGTTGATAAGGGAAGCGTTGTAACTCTTCCCGAAATAACCGTCAAATATGACGGTTATAAGGCACTCGGCTGGACAGACGGGGAGTATATCTATCCCGAAGGATACGAGTTTACTGTCGAGGAATCGACATATCTTTACTACTGCTGGAAACGAACGATTCTTTTCCCCGATATGGCCGAGCCCATAGATGAGCCTATCGTCTATCCCGATATTCCCGTCGAACCCGATGATAATACAGAGAGTAAGCTGCCCGTCATCGCGATTGTCGCGATATCGGCAGGATCTGCGGCATTGATCGGCGCTGCGGTGGCATTTGTTGTTTTCAAACTGAAAAAATCGAAAAAAACGGATGCCGAAAACTGAAAAATCCGATAATTAAAAAAAGGCAGGTAAAACTCATTTTGAGTTTTTACCTGCTTTTTTTATCAAAACAAATAATAAATAACAAAAATACGGTTAAATAAAGGTAAAACAATGTTGACATTTCACAAGCTGTATGCTAAAATAAAATGAAATGAACAAATAAAGTTTCAGATTAAATTATTCGGGGTGAATATCAGTGGAAAAACAGAACAAGGCCAAAAAGAGTATTATCTGCCGGATTGTTGCGATCTTTTCGCTTGCGGCAATGATTCTTCCGATTTTCTCGTCTGTCGTTTCGGCGGAAAGCGAAAAGAATACCGCAGACAGCGCCGTGTCAAGTCTTGCTACGGTCGCGTCAGGCGAAGAACTGCCGAAAATCTATCTTACAACCGATGACGGTAAGAAGGTAAACTCGAAAACCGAGAAGAAAACCGGAACATTGCGTATGACTCTGCCCAAACGATATGCCGAGTATACGAATGACTATACAACCGACACAGGCGCGGGAATGACCATACATTGCCGCGGAAACTCGACATTCGAAACAAGCGAACGCCGTCTCGGAAGCGGCGAGAAATATTCGTATAAGATAAAACTCGATAAAAAAGCCGATCTTCTCGGAATGGGCAAGAGCAAACACTGGGTACTTATCGCGAATTTTTACGATGTTACCAATATGAGAAATAAACTCACCTATGACCTTTCGGGCAGAATGGGACTTACCTATATGCAGTCAAGATGGGTTGTCGTTTATCTCAACGGTGAGTACAGAGGCATTTATACTCTTTGCGAAAGCATAAGAATAGCAAACAACCGTGTCGACATTCCCGATTGGGAGGACCGTGCCGAGGATGTTGCAAAGGCAATCGGACGCGCCGAATCGTATGATGACGGGCAGATTGACAGACTCGCCGAAAAAATGAAGAAAAATCTCTCGTGGATTACCTCCGGAAAATACGGAAATTATGTCATCTCCGACTATTACGATACATCCGATTTCGATATAACATCCGGTTATCTTATCGAATATGATAACCGAATGGACGGGGACGGCACTAAATTTTATACATCTCACGGGAAGCCTATCGAAATCAGCAATCCGTCGGCACTCGACACGAACACCGAGATGCTGAACTATGTCAAAACACTGCTTAACGATTTCGAAGAGGCAATATATTCGGAAAATTTCTGCACATCCGACGGACGACATTACAGTGAGCTTTGCGATGTAAATTCGCTGATAGATTATTTTCTCGTTTTCAACCTCTTCAAAAACATCGAATTCGGAGCGCTCTCAATATTTCTGTATATAGACGGCGGCAAAATCTATTTCGGTCCCTGCTGGGACTTTGACGGCGGATGCGGAAATCAGGTAACTCTGACAAACGATTGGTATCCGTACAATAAATGGTTTTATATGGGACGCGCCGAATGGTGGAACGAACTTTGCGGCGATCCGTATTATGTCGCGCTCGTAGGCGACCGCTGGTTTGAAATCCGCGATCTTGTCAACGAGATGATGGATATAATGCCGACTTATTATAATTATATAAAGGCGGAAACCGACAGGGACAGCGAAAAATACGGGATGCCGCTTAACTGGTATATGACCGATCAGCGTTGTGTTGATTTTGACACCGAATACAAAACGCTGTATAAATGGATGAAAAACAGAATCAGCTGGCTCGACAGACAGTTCAAATTGTCAAATCCGAATATAGAGGGCTGCGGAATATCCACATCCGAAAAAATTCAGATGAAAATAACCTATAATGACGGCAGCGAACTCGAAAAAGATAAGGGAAGCCTTTGCGAATATTCCGCAACATATAAATACGGCATAAAGACAAATCGGGATTTGACTCTTAAAATCACCACACAGCATACGTCAATCAGATATACCGAGATTTATGTAAACGGAAAACTTTTCGATAAGGTTGTTCTTTCTCAGGATGAGCCCGCCGAAATAACGATTCCCAAATCGATGCTGGATACGAGCGAGGATGGAATAAATATCATTCGTATGATCGGTATAAATTTCAACAACGATTATTATCAGACGTCATATATATCGATTCGTGCGAGAAGCACCGAAAATCCCGAAAATAATGAGTATATTATCAAACTTCAGGATAATACCACGATTGTCGCAAAAAAGGGAACAACGATAACCCTCCCGAAAATCACGGCGACCGAACAGGGATACAGCTGCACAAAGTGGTCGGACGGCGAAAACAGCTATCCGAGCGGCGGAAAATTCACGGTAGTACGCGATGTTTACCTGTATTATGACTGGGTGCGCACCGATCTTTTCCCGGACCGCGCCGGAATTAAGAGTGAAGCTCCGAAAACCGAGCAGAAAAAAGAAGAAACCACTACCGCCAAAGTGACAACGGCGGCACCCGTAACCACGACGGCACCGATTACAACAACGGCGGCGGTTACCGAGGCCCCGAAAACAACGACAACTGCTCAGGATAAACCGAAAACAACGGCAGAGCCGACGCCTCCGTCTGCCGAAACGACTGCGACAGCCGCGACATCGCCGGATGCGCCGATAACCACCGCTGCGGTTACCACCGAAAACGGCGGCGTTGACAGTACCGGCAAATCGATTTTGCCGTATATAATCATCGGCACGGTTGTCGTTGTGATTGCAGCCGCTGCGGTTTGCATCATACTTGTTATCAAGAAGAAAAAGAAAAACTGATAATAATCGACGGAAAAACCGTCCGATTTAATCGTAAGTCCCCCATATCACGGCAAATGTCGCGGTATGGGGGACTTTTTCAAAAAAAGCGTCATAAGTTGCCGATATGTACGGCGGAAAAGTTCATTTTCCGCATTATATATGTTGTTTTGTCTGTCGGCAGATAATGATTGACTTTTTAAGTCTGTTGTGATATTATACATTATACGATAAATACGATAAACTTGCCTATGGAGGGCATCAAACCGAAATGAACAAAACAGGCAAAAACAGATTTTTTACTGATATCATACATAGAATTATGCCGGCCGCTTTTGCGATTGTGCTTGCCCTGTCTCCTGTCGCTGCCTATGTGGCGACAGCCTCCGAGAGCGGAAGCACCGAACCCGAAAAGACGAGTGAAGAGCTGCCGGCTGTATATATAACGACCGAAGACGGAAAGAAAATCGATTCAAAAGAGGAATATCTGACGGCAGAGATGCGTATGACACTTCCCGAAAGATTTGCCGAATATGAAAACGACTACACGACCGAGGAAGGATCGACGATAAAGATACGCTGTCGCGGAAACACATCGTTTTACACCCGACTTCTCGGAAAAGGAAGAAAATATTCTTACAGAATCAAACTCGACAGTAAGGCCGATCTGCTCGGAATGGGCAAAAGCAAACACTGGGTGCTTATCGCGAATTTTTTCGATGTCACCAATATGAGAAACAAACTGACTTATGACCTGTCGGGCAGAATGGGACTCACCTATACGCGGTCGAGATGGGTTACCGTTTACATAAACGGCGAATACAGAGGTATATACACTCTTTGCGAAAATGTCAGGATAGCGAGCGGAAGAGTTAATATCCCCGATTGGGAGGACAGAGCCGAAAGCGTCGCGAAAACGATTGCCCGGATCGAAAATCTCGACGACGAAGATAAAGACAGCCTTATCGACCGAATGACAGACGATTTGTCGTGGATAACCACAGGCGAATTTGACGGATATCTGATTTCGGATTACTGCGATATTTCGGATTATAATATTGATTCGGGCTATCTCATCGAGCTTAATTCCCGTATGGACGGCGATACGACAAAGTTCAGGACAGACAAAAAGGTACCGCTTGAGATAAAAAGTCCGAAGGCACTCTCGACCAATACCGAAATGTACGACTATGTCAAAGGACTGATTGCCGATTTCGAAGAGGCCGTTTACTCGGACGATTTCCGTACATCGGACGGACGCCATTACAGTGAACTTTGCGATATGCAGTCGCTTATAGATTATTATCTCGTTTTCAATCTTTTCAAAAACTGCGAATTCGGGTGGCTGTCGGTTTATCTTTATATCGATAACGGAAAAATCTATTTCGGGCCATGCTGGGATTTTGACGGAGGGTGCGGAAATCAGGTTACGCTCTATTCCGGGTGGTTTCGCTACGACAGCTGGTTCAATATCGACGGCAGAGCGGGATGGTGGAAAGAACTTTGCGGCGATCCGTATTTTGTCGCCGAACTTTCCGACAGATGGTTTGAAATACGCCCTCTCGTCGATGAAATGCTTGATGCGATGCCGCTGTATCACGATTATATCAAGGCGGAATCGGATAACGACAGCAAAAAATACGGCATGCCCAAAAACTGGTATATGACGAATAAAAGGGCAACCGATTTCGAAAGTGAATATCAGACGCTTTCCGAATGGCTTAACAATCGAATAGCGTGGCTTGATAAACAGTTTTCCAAGCGGGATCCGAATATAGAAAAATGCGGCATTAAACAGACAGATGCACTCACAATCGATGTATTGTCGGACGGTTCGGAATCGGTGCCGACAAACAACGCATCAATCGGCGAATATCCGACCGATTATATTATTAAAGCAAATGAAAGCGGAGATTTGCGGCTTTCCGTCGGTCTGTCATCGAACAGCGATAAATCGGTATCTGTTTATGTAAACGGTAAATTCGCCCTGCATACGGTACTTAATAAAGACGTGAAAAACGAGCTGACAATACCCGCCGAATATCTCGACAGAAGGGAAAACGGGCTGAATGTTGTCTTTCTCAGCCTGTCCGATTCGTCGGGAAAATCAGACGGCGCGGCGTATATTTCATTGAGGGCAAGGACAGCGGGTGCCGCCGAGGACGGGGAGTGCGTTGTCAAACTGTCGGGCAACGATACCGTAATTTGCGAGAAGGGAAGCAGTATAACGCTGCCGAAGATTTCGTTATGTGAAAACGGGTACAGCTGCATCGGCTGGACCGACGGCGAAAGCACTTATGCTTTCGGCGATGCTTACAGTGTGAATGAAAACGGTTTTCTCTATCCCAAATGGGTAAGAAACGAACTTTTCCCCGATCACGGCAGTAAGAGTGCGGCTCTGCCGACACCACCCGTAACAACTGCGACTGCGACGGCCGGGACAACCGATGTTCCGACTACCGAAGTCCCCGCAACCGAATTGCCGAAGCCCGTATCAAGCGCCGATACGTCAATTACCGATGTACCCGCAACAACCGAAAACGGCGGCGGAAAATATTTTTGGAATATTTGGGATATTGATATACTCGATGTCGTGCGGATAATCGCCGGAACTTGTGCGGTATTTACCGCAGTTCTGCTCGCCGTTCTGATTGTCAAATATAAAAAGCAAAGATAATTGTAAAGCCCCGACAAAAGTCGGGGCTTTATTTTGAGTGTCCGAAAAAACAAAAGAACATTTCGATGACCCGTAAAACTCAAAAGAACAGGACGACGCAAACATCGGAAAATAATCAATATGCCGAAAAATGCGGCATACCGTATTCGGTCTGCCGCATTTTCGTACGATTTGCAGTTGATTTTATAATTGCGAAAAGGACGGTCTCGATCTGTTTTACAGATTGGCGAATTTTTCGCGAACTTCTTTTGCTTTGCCGCAGCACATTTTGCCTTCGGAACATGCGCCTTTCAGACAGGACGGACCCGCACCCGAAAAGAGCAGGGGAGCCGCTTTTTTGCAGAGGACGAGCATTTCGGTCGCAAGCTCACGGATTTCCCATTGAGCGCGGTTGCAGCAGCGAAGTCTGAAAAAGTTGTAGAGCGAACGCGTGTTCATGGTCATGATTATTCTTGTGTCGCACGAATTCGGAAGAACAAAACGCGCATCTTCGTTGGCTTTCTTCTCGGCGGCTTTCGCTGCCGCATCCGCAGTCATCCCTTCGGATATAAAGGCCTCGGTATGATGTTTTACGAGCATTTCACGCAGCTTTCCGTATACATCCGCGTCGTGCGCCATAGTTTCTTCGTACAGCGCTTTTGCTTCGGGTATTGCCGCGATTTCGGGCGGCGTGATGTAGTCGAATCCGCTCTTGTCGACATAACGCTGGCTCTGTACCGAAAAAGACGCAATTCTGTGTCTCGTAATCTGCGCGAGCAGCGCACGGGATACACCCTCGATGCCGAATGTGAACGAGGCGTGCTCAATCGGCGATTCGTGACCGAGATCACCGAGCAGCTTCAGAAAATTCTCGACCTTGTCGGGGGTGAGCTTGTCCATAAGCGTGTCGATGTCGCTTTTCGCATAGCAGAGTTTGGCGGCGGCGGCGACAAGTTTGTCGGCGTCGGGAGTATAAGTAAGCAGTTCGACTTTCATTTTTTGACCGTACCTTTCCGTGATAAATTCAAATCTTCGGCTTGATTTTTTGAATATTTTGAATATATTTTACTGATTTTAACATACTTTATGCGTTAAGTCAATATTTTGTCGGCTTTTTCTTGACAACCGAAGCGCCGAATGGTAAAATTATATCGGTACGGATACCGATTTTACCGAATGGAGATAATAAGAAGATATGAAAAACAGCTTTTTCGCACTTGTTTTCCGTCAGAGATATATAAAACGCTGGGGACTTATGCGCAATGTTTTCGATGAAAATCTTGCCGAACATTCGGCACAGACCGCAATGATTGCGCACGCGCTCGCAATGATATCGGTAAAAAGGCTCGGTAAGAATATAGATCCCGATGCCGTGACAACGGCGGCACTTTATCACGATGCCTCCGAAATATATACCGGGGATATGCCGACACCGATAAAATACTATAACAGCGAAATTCACGAAAATTACAAACAGATTGAGAATACCGCGATTTCGCAGCTCGTGAACGGACTGCCCGATGACCTCGCTCCCGATTACAGAAAAATTCTCGATATTCCCGATCCCGAAATACACAGACTCGTTAAAGCCGCCGATAAACTCTGCGCCTATATCAAATGTGTCGAGGAGATAAAATGCGGAAATCGCGAATTTGCCGATGCGGGTACGTCTATACGCAAATCGCTTGACGATATGAACTGCCCCGAACTCGATATTTTTATGAACGAATTTCTGCCGCCGTTCGGCTCGACTCTTGACGGACTGAACGGAAAAAACGGATAAAACCGCATTGCCCGATGATAACAAAACGATCGCTTTGCTGTCCGCCCCGCTTTGTGGATAACAATTTCATCATAACAGATTTCCCCCGAAAGCATCTGCTTTCGGGGGAAATCTCTTTCTCATATCTGCTTGTGTACGCTCTTGTATTCGTCGTAGTAGCGGAAATACGGGCAGTCGCCGCCCGACATAAAGCCCGCAAGCTCGTCTTCGTCAAGCGACATCGTGCATACGTTTTCGTCAAGCTCTTCGTCATAATCGTAAAACTCGCATATATCGCATGACGGCTTGATTTTTTTCGGTTTGATTTTCTCCATATCGATTCTCCCTTTCGAGCCGACTTATCTGTCGGCGAGCCGCAGACTGATTTCACCGGTCGACAGAATTATCCGTCCCCGCTTCTCATCGTCCACGATAAGACCGCCGCCGTCGTCGATTCCGACCGCGACTCCGTAATTTTTCACGCCGTCTGCCCCGAAATAACAGATTTTTTTGCCGATTACAAGCGAATGTGCGCGGTATTCGTCCATCACTCCGTGAATGTCGGCAGACGATGCTGCCTTTATCAGATTGTCGCATATCATCGCGGTAAACAGCCCGTTGTATCGGCTGTCGACTCCGAGCGATCCCGCCGTCTGCGATATGCCGTCGGGGAAAAATTCGGTCGACATATTGACGCCGATTCCCACAATAACCGCCGCGATTTTTCCGCTGTCGGCATCGTTTACCGCCTCGGCGAGTATTCCGCATACTTTTTTGCCGCCGACATATATGTCGTTCACCCACTTGATCTGCGGCGAAATCGCAGGGAACAGCTCTTCGATTGCGCGGCAGACCGCGACCGCCGCTTTTGATGTGATTTCGGTAATCGGTGAGCCGATTTCGTTCTTGCATAGGATAACCGACATGTAAATTCCGCTGTTCGACGGCGAATAAAAGCTTCGTCCCAGCCTGCCTCTGCCGCCTGTCTGCGACCTTGCCGCAATCAGGCTGCCGTGTCCGCAGATTCCGTCCGCGAACAGCTTTTTCGCCTGCAGATTTGTCGAATCGGTCTCGTCGAACATAATTGTTCCGCCGTCTGTTTCGCGGCATATTTCGGGGCCGATTTTCGCGATTTCACTTGATGCCATACGGCTGCCGCCCGCCGATTTTTCAATTTTCAGTCCGTTATTTGTGAGCATTTCGATGATTTCGGACAGCTTTTCCGCCGTGATTCCCGCCGTATCGCAGATATAGCCGTCGGATATCGTTTTGTCCGCGTTGTCGCAGTATATTTTTATAACTCTGTTTTTGTCCGTCATTTTTCTCTGTCCTTGTTTTTCACTATTTTACCATCATTGTCCGCATAAATCAAGAGAGAATTTGTAAATCGAGGGTAATACCGATTTGCCGTTTTTTGAACATTCGCAAATGCTTCTCCCGGTGTCTGTGCCCGCAAAAACAGGTACATTACCGCAGTACAAGTATCCGAACGCCGCAAAATATGCCGAAGCCGCCGAAGCTCTTAATCCCGGAGAAACCTTCGAAGAGAAAACGGAATTTATAAAGAGGTTAAAGCCGAAAAATTCGGGAAAATTCCCGTATGTACCAAAACACACCCCTGCGCAGGCAGGGGTGTATTTTGATATGAAAGCCGCATAGTGCGGCTCCGATTTTTTTGCTGTTTTAAGCTATCGATTTGGGAAAATCAGCCGTTTTGCTCTTCGCTTTTTTCGATTTTGGCAAGGCAGAAAATCGATTTCACATTCGAATTGTATTTTTTCGAGATAATGTGAATGAGAAGTTCCTCAACGGAGGCGAACAGACTTATCACGAAAACGACCGTACAAATCGGAGTTACGCCGAACCATATCGAAAAATACGGGATACAGAAAACCGATGCTCCCGTGAGCTTGTTCGCGTATGAATGAATTGATGCGAATCTGTGATATTTGACAGCCGCAAGAGTGTATGAGCAGATGCGGATGAAAATCACCGAAAACGCGCCGATCCAGAGCAGAAGCGGTATTTCTTCAATCAAAAGGGGAAGTATGGCCAGAAACATTCCGCCGTAAAAAATCAGATCGGCGATGCTGTCAAGCTTTGAACCTATGTCGCTTTCGCATTTCATAAGACGTGCGACCGTTCCGTCGACTACGTCGCTTATGCCGCATACGGTATAGATAACAAAAAATGCGGGAGAAAACGATTTGGTAAACAGCAGACAGACCGATCCTATAATCCGCACGGTTGTAATCAGGTTGGGAATCTGTTTTTTGTCGAAATGCATTATATCCTCCGGCTGACGAAATTTCAAAATCAGCTGACTAACTATATACTCAATAGATTATATCATCAATTATTTTAATTGTCAACCGGATAAAAAGTTTTTTGCCTGTCAGTTTGCAAATATTCTTTTTATTTCGTCAAAAAGTTCTGCCGAAACTTCGGCTTCTTCGCCGAGCGTGTATTTTTGACCGATAAGCGCGTATTTGTGTATACCGAGTTTGTGATATTTCAGCGGTTCGACTTTTATGACCGAATCGAATCTGTCGGTGAATTCTTTTATTGCGAGCGCATCGGCAGCGGTTGCATTGAATCCGCCGACAAACGGAACTCTTACAATGATTTTCGCACCGGCAGAGCAGAGCTTTTCGAAATTTTCGAGTATCTGCCTGTTTGAACGGCCGATGAAGCGTTTGTGCTTTTCGTCATCGAGCGATTTTATATCGTAAAGAAAAATGTCGGTATACCGAATTACCTTCTCGAACGCCGGGTAATCGACGGCGCCGCAGGTGTCCACCGCAACGCCGATGCCGAGCGATTTGAGCCTTGCGGCAGCCGATGCCACAAAATCGGCCTGAAGCAGCGCCTCGCCGCCCGAAAATGTAACACCTCCGCCGCTGCTGTAAAAATCTCTGTCCTCGAGAACAATTTTAATAAGTTCGTCGACCGTATATTCTTTTCCGAAAACCGATTTTGCACCGGTCGGACAGATCTCGGCCGCCTCTTCGGGATTTTTCGCGTCCTTGCAGCAAAGACAGCCTATACATTTTTTCTGATCGAATGACGCTGTCGGCCGCATCGAAATTCCCTCGGGATTTTGACACCATGCACAGCGAAGCGGACATCCCTTGAGAAAAACGGTTGTGCGTATGCCCGGACCGTCGTGAAGCGAACAGCGCTGAATGTTGAAAATAAGTCCAGTGTCTTTTTCCATCTTTATCGTCGAACCTCTCCCGCAAAATCGAAATTTACCCTGTCCGAAATCAGAAAAATTTTGCGTCGGTGAGCATTTTCATAATCTCAGAATCAAGCACATAATCCGACATTCCGAGACTCTTTTTCAGATGGTCGACTCTCGATGTCGAGAAAAGCGGAATTATCTGCGGTCTGCCCTCGATGCGGTCGGACGAAATCAGCCATGCGAGAACAAGTTCTGACGGAGTAAGTCCGAGCTTTTCGGCGGTCGAACGGATCAGTTCGAGTTTTTCGCCTTTTATATATTTTTCCGGACATCTGTCGGGATTGTCGTATGCGCCGCCCGCAAGGCACGAATAGGCGACAAGCGGAATGTTGTTCGCCGCGAGATATGAGAGCCGCTCATCGCCCGCATTGAGATTGAGCGGATACG
The DNA here is from genome assembly GCA_963628435.1 of bacterium. GTDB lineage: Bacteria > Bacillota > Clostridia > Oscillospirales > CAG-272 > CAKSQF01. Next base: position 30,492 of record CAVGEY010000002.1, on the reverse strand, counting down.
GATTCGGATATCCGTTTTTCGTATCGAGATAGGTATAGCAGGCCTGATTTACGGTAAAATCGGCAAGAGAATGTTCCTTACAGTAGTGTTTTGCCTCGCACATACGCCATGTATAGCAGTTGCTCATACCGAGCGCACGGACTTTGCCTTTTTTGATAAGACGGTTGAATGCCTCCATGTATTCGCCGACATCGGTGTCCATATCGTCAACATGCGCATAATAGAGATCGATGTAGTCGGTGCCGAGCTTGCGGAGACTTTCGTCACACCAGTATTCGATTTGCGAGGGCTTGAGTCCCGCACCCTCACCGTGTCTGTCAAATCCGACTTTTGTGGCGATTACGAGATCGTGGCGGTTTTTCTTTTCGGCGAGCCAGCGGCCGAGAAGCGTTTCGCTTTCGTCGCCGCTTGCGTCTTTCCACCAGTGTGCGTAGTTGTTCGATGTATCGAGAAAATTGCCTCCCATTTCGGTAAACAAATTCAGCTGTTCAAATGAATCGCGCTCGGTTGTCTGCGTACCGAACATCATGGTGCCGAGACACAGATTGCTTACTTCGAGATTTGCGCGTTCGAGTTTTATCTTTTTCATATTATTTCTTTCCTTTTATTGATTTATCGGTTTATCATTTGATTAAAACGAATTTCTCGTCATGAAATCGTCCTGTGAAATCTTGCTCATATCGACAAAAACAGCACTGTATCCCGTTACGCGGACCATAAGATCACGGTGCGCGTCCGGATTTTTCTGCGCATCTATAAGCAGCTCTCTGTCGACTGCCGAAAGCTGAATCTGAAGACCGCCTTTTTCGAGATATACCGAGAAGAGCCTTGCGAGATTGTCAAGACCGCTCTCACCCGCGAATGTTGATGTCTGAATGGTTACATTCATACCGCCCGATGCGAATCTGTAAAACGGAATGTGCGCAAGCGAGTTGAACATTGCCGTGATTCCGTTTTTGGCGGCACCCGAACTCGGCTGGCTGTTCTGGCTGATTGCCTGTCCTTTCAGTCTTCCGTCGGGCGTTGCACCGAGCCCCGCGCCTCTTTCGTAATGCCATGTGTCGCTTTCGGGACAGATTCTCAGCTTGCAGTATGACGGAAGATCGACAAGCGCCTCATCGTATGCGTCCGAAATTGCGTTTGACAGCTTTTCGGCATAGAGCGAGGACAGCGGATCGTCGTCGCCGAGTTTCGGCGAGTTTTTGCAGAGTGCCAGAAGAACTTTATCGTTCTCAAAATTGTTATCGCAGGCGGCAAGCAGCCTGTCAAGCGGTATTTTTCTGTTTACGCAGATGTTTTCGGCGGCGGAAGCAATGTCAACCATGCTTCCGATACTGCTTATCGAGGCAAGTATGTTTACTCTCTCAAACCATCTGCCCGCGCGTTCGATGTTGCCGCGCGCAAAACAGCAGTAAACGGTCAGCATATCGGGATTCGGGCCGTTTGGAGGAGGATTTCGCACAGCCGTAAATTCTTTTACCCTGCGGTAGACGGCATCGTGCATGTTTTTGAGAAAACCGTCTCTCGTGAATTCTTCTCCGTCGGACCGCATTTTTTCAAGTACCTGCATCTCGAAACCTACCGGATCGCTCAGCCCCGACCACACATAGCCGTAATCGTTTACATCGCGCCCCGGAAGCGTCGGCCAGTTGCAGCCGTAGTATTCGAGGGTACGTGCATCGTGGGGAGTTTCTCCTCGGTCGATGTACATTCTGCAGGCGGCTATGTCATTATACAGAAGTATCGATGCGCTTGAACGCATTTTTTCGATAAGTTTACGCCAGATGTCGGGGTGATTTTCGGCAAACGATTTGCTGTATCTGAACACGATTACGGGATTTTTGTATTTCGGCTCGATGTGAGCGACGAAAAGACGCGTCAGACCGTTTGCGACCGATATACCCGTGTCGGGATCTTCTCCCGACAGGATGAGATACTGCGGAGCGTCGTAGCACAGAATACGGTTCCAGCCGGTGCATTTCGAATTATCATTGCGCGCAGAAAGCTGATGCTCGCCCCTGCCCATTATAAGATTGTTTTTGGCATAAAAATCATCGATAAGAAGCCCCGCCTCTTCGTCTGTCAAACGCCCGCATCTTATGTCGTTTTCGTAAAAATCGTTGAGAAATAAATCGAGCCTTCCGAGCGCAAGAGTGGGATTCGGCGCAATGTATGCGCAGAAAACGAATTCTATCGTGTAGACAAGCTGGAGAGCCTCTCTGAATGTTGCGGGAGCACCTTTGGCAAGATTTTCGCAGACATCGGCGGCCTCGGAAAGTCCGGCGTTCCTCGCCGCATCCGCAGACCGTTCAAGATAGCGGATGAACCCATCGTATACCATTATCGCGCCCTCAAGCCAGTGGCATTGCCGCTCGCTGCCGTTCTTGCGGTAATCGCTCAGATAGCGTTCCGCCTTGTTACGCAGATCCGGCAGACCTTCTTTAATAATATCGTCCCATGCAAATGACTGATGTCCCCAGTCATTCATAAACAGCGGTATTCCTTCGGGACGCATTCCTTGTATAAAATATTTGCCTACAAACTCTTTTTCTTCTTCGGCGGTAAAGCTCTCCTCGGTTTCTCTGCCGATAAGAAGATCGTTTTCGTTTATCGGAATCGATACCTTTTCAAGAAACTTTTTCATTCCTCCGCCCATTTTCAGCGGCTGACAGAGGGTGTCATCGGTTGACGATACGATTTCACTCCAGAGTCTGACTCTTTCGGCGGTGTATGTGACAATCGGCTTTTCGGTAAGCGCTTTTATTGCCTCCGCTCTGAAAATTTCGGATTGATTTTCTTTTGTGATCATGAGATGTCCCCCATTTAGTTTTCACAAATTTTCAAGATTACAATAGCATTTTTTTGTGTATTTGTCAATGAAAAAAAGAAAATTTTGAATCGTAATTTGGTTTTTTTGACCGTCGCTGTCCGCCTTTCGTTCGAACTGCCGACACCGTCTATTGACTTTTTTTATTATCGGTGATATAATAAATCAAAATTAAATATGCGATATGCGGTTTCCGAATCTGTTGTTCGGAATCAGAGGGAAGTTCGGTGGAAATCCGGCGCAACCGCCATTACCGTAATCGGACAATGTCCGTAAGTCGGAATACTTGCCGCATAAATCGCTTCGGTGACGGCATACGCCGTCCGTCATTTTTGGGCAGAGAAAAGTGCAACCGATTACGGCGAGTCAAAAGCATGACTCATTTGTATAGGGGTAGTTTTGCCTTTTTTCGCCAATCGTTTGCGCTTTTTGTAGGCTTTTCGCCGCAAAAAGCGTTTTTGTTTTTTTGCGAAAGGGAGTGATAAGTGATAGGTGAATGATAATGAAAAAATAAAATATGACCGCGCACTCTGTATTCGGCTGCTTCGTGAAAAATACGATCTGCTTCTGCAGTCGGAAGAAAAGCGTTTTCCTAAACGCTCGGATTTTTCGGACGAAGAAGTTGTTGCCGTCAAATCATTTCTCGGACCGTGGCCGCGCGCACTCGAAGCCGCGGGAATCAAGGAGCCTCGTAACGATGACAGAATCGCCAAAAACCGCGAAAAACGCGCGAGAGCGGCACGAAAAAGGCGTGAGGCTCTGAAAACAAAGAAAAAATCCGAAAGGATTATATAAAAAAGAAAGGACTTAAAAAAATGAAAAGAGTAATTGTTGTTTTGATGTCGTTTGTGCTGGTGGCAGTGCTTATGACCGCATTTCTGCCCGTATCGGCCGATGATCGGATTTCGGTTTATGTGACAATAGCCAACGGCGAACTTGCCGTAAGCGCCGAAAAAATCGCTGTAACCGATCTTGATGCCGACGGGAAAATTACGGTAAAGGATGCACTGACCGCAATACACGAAAAAGAAAACAAGGGCGGATTTGAATCCGCATCCGGTGACTACGGTCCGTATGTGACAAAGCTCTGGGGAGTCGATACAACCGCCGTCGGATATTGCGTAAACAATAAGCCGTCAAGCTCGCTTGCCGATGAGATAAAAGACGGAGATTATGTTGCCGCCTATGTCTATACCGACAGTACAGGCTATACCGATGCGTACAGCTATTTCGACAAAGCCGTTGTAAGCTCGGTGTCGGGAGAAAATGTTGTGTTCACATTAAATAAGCTCGGTTATAACGAAAATTGGGAAACCGTCGTTTCTCCCGTTGAAAATGCGGTTATATATGTGGACGGAACCGCTACCGAATATAAGACCGACGCAAACGGCAATGTAACAATTTCGATTGAAGATGTCGGAAGCCATACCGTAAGCGCAAAAGCCGAAGGACAGCTGCTTGTTCCGCCCGTATGCAGACTTACGGTTGAATCGTCACCGAAAACAGGCGATAAAACTTATTCGGCACTCTGTATTTCATTTGCGGCACTTGTTTTGACGGCCGCAGCCGTTGATTTCCGCAGAAAGCGCGACAGAGTCTGATTTTGCGCAATAATTAAGCATAAAGCGAATATGAAACGGATAATAGCCCTGATTTCGGCGTTTGCCGCGGCAGTCGGCATTGTCGTGTCTCCCGTGTCGGCGGATTCCCGGCCATTCGCGTTCGAATCGCAGAGCCGCCCTAATACCGCCGCCGTAAACGAAAATACCGATTATGACGGCGAGATAGATATTACCTTACATGCCGTAAAGCAGAATCTGTCGGCGGCATCCGATTCCGAGCTGTCCGGAAAGATAGCCGAAGGAGCGGGGGAGACTACCGACTGGTATGCGATTTCGCTGAAAAGGTACGGCATCGGAATCGATTTTTCAAAGTACGCCGAAAACCTGAAAAAAAAGCTGAGCGATGACAAAATCGTCGGCGCGGTGTCGATGCAGAGATGTGCGCTCGCGCTTATCGCCACGGAGGGCAGTTCGGCTTTTGATTTTGCGGGAAGCATTGTCGATGAAACCGCGGGAAAGCAGGGAATAATGAGCCTCGTTTTCGCGCTTCATCTCATAAATAACGGCGCACGGTCTGCCGAATTTACGGCAGACCGGCTTGTCGGAATGATAACAGATTTGCAGAGAGATGACGGCGGCTGGGCTGTTGCGGGTAATATTTCGGATGTCGATGCGACCGCCATGACTCTGCAGGCATTGGCGGTATATATGAACAGCCGAAAAGGCGGTACCGACATCTCGTCAAACACCGATCGCGCATTGGAATTTCTTTCGTCAAGACAGCTTGAAAGCGGCGGATTTATGTCATACGGCAGTGAAAATGCCGAAAGTCTGTCACAGGTCATAATCGCACTCTGCTCGCTCGGCATCGATCCGGACGGCGATGCGCGTTTTGCGCCGATGACCGGGACACTGCTCTCTTACAGATGTTCGGACGGCGGATTCGCTCATCTGAACGGGAAGGCCGAAAGTTCAAACCGCACGGCAACCGTTCAGGCATTATGTGCGCTGATTTCGGTAAAACTTTTTCAAGAAAGCAATTCCGCTTTTTACGATTTCGAATCTGTCGAAGACAAGAACACGGCTGTCACAGATGATGATAAAAACAAAGACGGCGTTGACGATGCGGGAACGGTTACATCGAAAAATACCGAAAGCGTCTTGACCGCAGACAGCACCGATGGCGGCAAAAGATCCGAAAAAACCGAAAAAATCGGTCTTAAAACGATTATAATCGTCTCGATAGTTGTCATCGCGGCAATAATCTGCACTGTTCTTATACTGTCGGGTAAGCGTGCCGCAAAATATATTGCGGCAGTCACGGCAGCGGCGGCCTTGCTCTGCCTTGCCGCCGCATTTTCGAATATCGAATCGGTTGAAGAACATTTCGCCGCCGATACCGAAAACCTTGAAGAAAGAACAGAGGCCGTCGGTTTTACTGTCCGCTGCGATTTGATTTCGAATGGGGAAAACGAAGATGTTCCGTCGGACGGAATAATCCTGAATTTTTCGGAAATGAAAATATATGACGGCGAAAGTGTGCTTGAACTGCTTGAAGAAGCGGCAAAAAAAGCCAAAATCACGGTCATCGAAAACGGCGGATATGTTTCGGCAATAGACGGAATCGCCGAGTTCGATTACGGTGAACTTTCCGGGTGGGTGTATTTTGTTAACGGAAGTATGCCGTCTGTCGGATGCGGAGAATATATACTGTCGGACGGAGATTTTGTCGAATGGCATTATACCGTCGATCTCGGAAGAGATATAATACCGATTTATAAAAGTTCCGGAAACAGCCGTTGAAAATCGAAAAAAAACAGAGCCGACGTCGGTCGGCTCTGTTTTTGTGTGTTTGTTTGTAATCGAATTATTCGGCGCTGAATTCAATATCCCAGTATTCGCTGCCGTTAACCTTAGATCCGATTGCGAAATATTCGCCTGTATCGGTAAGATCAACTTCCCATGAGCCGTTGCCGTATACATCGCCTGTTTCGGCATCAGAAAGGGTTGCGGTTACATTGTTTGCGGCTGTGTCGAGAACAACGGTAAGTTTAACTATTGTGCCGTTTTCGGGACCTGCAAGCTCTGCTGCGGGAAGCCATACACCATCCCACTTCATGTGAGTTGTTGCGTATGCAAGGCATCCGTTACCGAATACGCCGAGATAAACGTCATAATTCTCGCGGATTTCGCCGTCGCCGTCTACATCCTTGATTGCGAAGAATATGCACTTTTCTTTTTCGGAAGAATTCCATACATACTTAACCGATACCGTATACTTGGTCTTGCCTTCTTCGATCTTTCCGTCAACAGGGTACATACCGAAGTCTGTTCCGTCGCCTCTGTTGTCCATTATAAGGTGACCTGTGGACTGATCGAGTGACCAGAATCCGCCCCATGCATCGACATCGATAATGCCGGTGGTGTCGGGAGCCGCTGTTGTTACGGGAGCCTCTGTTGCGGGAGCCTCTGTTGTTGTGCTGTCGGACTTTTTAGCGGTTGTCTGTGTGGGAGCCGCTGTTGTGCCGGCTGCAGCTGTTGTTTCTGCTGCTTCTCCGCCGCAGGCGATCATAGATACTGCCAGTGCTGCGAGAAGAAGAGCGGATGTGATGATTTTTACGAATTTCATAAAAATTTCGCTCCTTTTTTGAATTTGATAGACAGATTGTATCATACATTCTGAATATTGTCAAGTTTTTTTTTTTTTTCGGTTTTTCCTCGATTTAAGAGAAATCAGAACCCGATTTTTTCGAGTTCCTCCCCTGTTTCAAGATTTTTGCGTATGAATGTCAAATGCCCGCCATCGCCGTTCGAATCGGTTACGATGTATCCGCGCGCGCTGCCCGCTTTCGGAATCGATACCGAACCCGGATTCAGAAAAAGAACGCCGTTTTCTATGCTGCTGTCCGGAATGTGCGTGTGTCCGTACAGAAAGACATCTCCGCTTTTGAGTGTCTTAACCGATCCCGGAGCGAAAATATGCCCGTGTGTCGCGAATATCGTTCTGTCTCCGAAAATTATCGGCGCAAAGTCGGCGGTAATCGGAAAATCGAGCACCATTTGGTCAACCTCCGCATCGCAGTTGCCCCTTACCGCCGTAATGCGGTCGGCAAGACCGTTCAGAATCGGTATTACTTTTTTGGGGCAGTATCCGTCGGGCAGATCGTTCCGCGGCCCGTGATAAAGCAGATCGCCGAGCAGAATAAGACGGTCTGCGCCCTCTTTCTCAAATGCAGCTGCAAGCATCTCGCAGTATTTTGCCGAGCCGTGTATGTCCGAGGCTATAAGATATTTCATATTGCGTTTTCCTTTCGTTTCCCGCCGTTAATCTACCGAAGGTCGGGATAACCGAATTATAGCATATTTTTCGCTTTTTTCAAGTCTTTTCACCGCCTGCTCTTGATTTTGCCGAAAAAAAGAGTATAATTTCAAATTGCGGCACGATTTGTACCGAATCTGCCCGAAATGCGTCAATCTGTTATCGGAGGTAATATATATGAAAACATTGTCACATCGCGAACGGCTTGCCGAACTCCTTGAGGACGGCAGTATGCTGCTTCTTTATTCGGGAATACCGCTTCATGTAAGCCAGGACGAATATTATCCGTTCCGCGTCAACCGCAATTTCTTTTATCTCACGGGGCTTTCGCGTGAAAATATGCTTCTCTGCATGAAAAAGCAGGGCGGTAAAATACAGACAACCCTTTATATTGAGGAGCCAGATCCGTTTAATATCCGCTGGACGGGTAAAATGGTAACCGCGGATGAAGCGAGAGAAATAAGCGGAATAGACGATGTCCGCTATACCGACAGAATAGACGGCGACATATCGGCGTATATGGCATACGATTCGACCGATACCGTGTATTTCGACTGTCAGCGCCATGCCGCAGAGGATCTTCCCGACTATAATCTTGTGAAGGCCGACGAATTTCTGAAAAAATATCCGTTTGTGAAACTTTATAATCTGCACACTCCGCTCGCGAAGCTCCGCCGCGTAAAAGATGACGGCGAGGTTGAGCTTATCCGCGGCGCGATTGCGATTACGAAAGCCGGACTCGAAAAGGTCATGTCGACTCTTCGCCCCGGTATGTACGAGTATCAGGTGCAGGCACAGTTCGAATGTGAGATTTTCTCATGCGGAGCCGAAGGCCCGTCATTCCCGACAATCGCGGGATCGGGTGCGAACGGAACGATGCTGCATTACGAAACCAACCGCGACATCTGCCGTGACGGAGATCTGATTCTTCTCGATCTCGGTGCAAAGGCAAACGGATACTGTGCCGATATAACCCGTACATATCCGATAAACGGCAAATACAGCGAACGTCAGCGCCGCTATTACGATATAGTTCTCGCCGCCAACCGCGAGGTCGCAAGACAGGCAAGACCGGGACTTACGACAAGGGATCTTAACGATATATGCAAAAAAGTCCTTGCGGACGGACTTATCGAAATGGGCAAGATAAGCGATCCCGCCGAAATTTCCGGATATTATATGCACGGAGTCAGCCACCATCTCGGAATAGATGTTCACGATGCCGATATAGCCGAAGGCAAGGAACTGCGCGCGGGTGCGGTCATATCCGATGAGCCGGGGCTTTATATCGATGAAGAGGGAATAGGAATACGCATTGAGGACGATCTTCTGATTACCGAAGACGGATGCGAGGTTCTCTCGTCGGATATTATCCGCGATCCCGATGAAATTGAAAAGTTCATGGCGGAAAATAAAAAATAATACGAAAAATCATCCGATTTTTTATCGGATGATTTTTATTTTTCGTACATTCTGCGATTTCGGTATTATTTCTTCAAGGCGATAATTTATGAAGGAAGGGAAACGCGGGAATTTCCTTTTCGGACTTAATGATTTAATTTTGAAAGGAAGAAATAATTATGGTATATCCCACAAATCTGTATCTGACAAAACAGATAAATCTTCAGCTTGCCGACGGCGGCGAGCCTGCCGTCATTTATGCCAAACAGTATGACAGCGCTTCGAGGTATCTTTCGATTGCGCTTTATGACGGTGAAACAATCTATTCGATTCCGGAGGGAGCGGCGGCAAGCCTGCGTGCGACCAAACCCGACGGAAAAACGGTGATTGCCGACTGCACGGTCGAATCGGACAGGATAATCGCCGAATTGCCTGCGCAGCTTTTGTCTGCGGTCGGAAGAGTCCGTGCCGATGTGATGCTTGCTCTGTCTCGGTCGACACTGTCGGCGGCGGTCTTTTTCATCGATGTCTGCGGAGCGGGCGCAGATGCCGACGCACTCGAAAGTACAGACGATGTACGCGATGTTTATAAACGGCTTGACGATGCCGCCTCCGAAAAAATCGCCGAAATGAATGAAATTTGCGAAAAATTCGGAGATACCGCAAGCAAATCGTATGTCGACGACGCGATTGCCGACGCGCTCACGGGTGTTGTCGGCAATCGGAATTATGTCTGGCAGGCATCGTCGGTGTCCGAAGCGGTAAGCTCCAAAACCATCGAATTCGATATTTCGCAAAAAGACATGCTGAACAGAGCATGGATTTCGGTGAAGGGAATAAAATGGTATACGTCATCGGTAAACGACTGGTTTTTTGACACATATCCGCTCTTTGCGCTGATTCCCGCAGGCGGATGCACGCTTGCGGGCGATGCCGTCCCCGTTCGGACCGTCGGTATAAATTCGGGCAGCTGGAAATGCGGGCTGACCGCCGAAATCACCGAAACCGATAAAACGGTTACGCTCAAACTGTCGGTGTCGGATACCGACAATGCGGCGCTTTTCGAATATATCGGAATAATCATACCCTGAATATTGACACCGCCGACGGCTGTAAAAGGCTGTCGGCTGTCCGAATTGTATGAATTTGCAAATTGTCTTTACAGCAGGTTAAATTTCCCTTTTTTGTTGACATTTGTCCAACGTCATGATATAATAACATGCGAACCGATTTTCTTTTGCGTATAAGCAGAAGAACCGATTTTGAAAATGAGTAGTGAAAAGGTGTCTGATATGAATAATACGGGTAATATGACTGCCGATGAAATCGATATCCGAACGCTGTGGTCTGTTTTCAGCCGCAGATGGGCTGTGATTATTCTGATTGCTCTTGTGGGTGCGATTCTTGTCGGCCTGTTCGGATATTTCAGCTATGTGCCGAAATATTCCTCCTCCGTTCTGCTGATTATTCACGCCGAGGAAACAACGACCAATCAGCTGACCGCATACGATGTCACATATTCCTCCAAACTCATAAATACGCTTGAGGTATTTCTCAAATACAATGACGATTTCCGTGCCAAACTGAACGAGATGGCGGGGACCGGCGAAATGTATTCGGATGATGACCTGCTTAAAATCATGACCGTAAGTCAGGTTATCGAAAGCACGCCAACAATGGAAGTGACCTTTACATCCACCGAAAGAAATGCCGCCTATAATCTCGCAAAGAGCTTCGAACTGCTCGTCAATGATGAGCTTGAGCTGCATAATGTCAATATCGGTTCGATTGATATCCTCAATAAAGCGAAACTCGCGTCAAAACCCACCGACGGCAATCCCGCGCTCAAGTTTGCATGCATCGGCTTTATTGTCGCGTTTGCACTTGCATACGGCGCGTTTCTCGTGGCGGTGCTTACCGATAATAAATTCCATAAAGAAGACGATATCAAAGAAATTTTCGACTATCCCGTACTCGGTGTTGTTCCCACCCTTTCGTTTAATCAGGGGCGCGGCTACGGCTACCGTAATGACGACTGAACGAAACCGAAGGGAAGTGTAGAATTATGCCGCACGCAAAGAAAGAAAGACTGAGTTACAGAAACGCGCTTGTAAACGATAAAACGAATTTCGCCGCCTCTCAGGCGTTCAAGAACATAAGAACGAGTCTGCTCTATAACGCCGCAGACAGCTGCCCGGTTTACGCGGTCACGTCAAGTCAGGCGGGAGAGCTGAAATCGACCTCTTTGTCGAATATCGCGGTGTCTTTTGCCGAACTCGATAAAAAGATTCTGCTTATCGACGGCGATATGAGGTCGCCGTCGATTCATAAGATTTTCAAGCTGACCAACAGATTCGGACTCAGCGAGATTATCGCCGGGATAGACGGTGAACGCGACAGCTATATAAACAAAACCGAATACGCGAATCTCGATGTCATCACATCGGGTAAAATTCCGCCGAATCCGGCAGAGCTTCTCTCGCATGAGAATTTCAGAAAGTTCATGTCGGTGATGAAGAAAAATTACGATTTCATATTTCTCGATCTGCCTCCGATCGGAGTTGTCGCAGATCCGCTCGTCATAACCGACGTGGTGGCAGGGTATATATTCGTAGTCAGAGCCGAATATGACGACAGGAAATCGGTCAAAGATTCGGTTGCCCGTATGGAACAGGCAGATGCGAAGATTGTCGGATTCGTTCTTACCGATGTAAAGAACGATGAAAAGGGTAATTACGGCGGATATAAGAACTACGGCAGCTATGCCGCAGTCAAAAACAGCAGCGAAGAGGACGAAGACTGATTTTCACAGCGGCACGGAGAATATCACTCCGTGCCATGCTTTTAAGTTAAATGTGAACATTTTGTAAACATATAGATTTTTTTGTATTGTTTTCGCTTTTCACTTTGTCATATATCGCAGAAGGATAAAATAAAAAAGCAGGGCGGTGATATAATGTCCGGAAAAAAAGAAGAAAAAAAGAATAAAAAAGCAAAAGATAAAACCGTCGGCAGACCGTCGGCCGCCGCGACATTTTTCTGCGGACTGCTGCTCGCCGTATCTCTGCATGTTTTCGTGTGGTCGGTTTTCACCACCGTTTACGGATTTATCGGAAAGGTGAGCGACAGCGAAAGCCTGCATACCGTGATATGCCTTATCGGTGTGCTGATTTATTTTGTGGTTCGCTCAAATCTGATAAGCCTTGAAAAAGTCAGAACGGCGGGCTTCTTCTTCAGCTTTCATCTTACGTTCGTCGCGCTTCTCGCCGCCGAAACCTTCGGCTCCGATCTGCTCTGTAAGTATCTGAAACTGCCGCCCGAACCCGTAACGATGTTTGTCTCGGGCAGTTCGTATGAAATCGCGCTCGATATTTTCTCGCTTTGCTATCTCGCACTCATTGCCGTTGATTTTCTCCTGCTTGTGTTCGATCTCTACGGAAAAAAACACGGGAACGGGGATTTTCGATGCTTCGATGTGTTTTCCGAAGAAAAATAAAAAATATAATGCCGTGATCCGCAAAACGCGGATTACGGCATTTTCGCGTTTTGCGGTTCGGATATGTTAAAAGCGTGATAAATCGGATGATTGTGCTTGACAAAGCGGCGATAATATGATAAAATTTTCGGTGAATTCAAAAATACGCGAAAAAGGACGATTTCGGCCGCACGCGTTACGAAAGGATGATTTTTAAGTGTCAAAACTCGAACTTAACAAGGTCTACGGCGGATTCCGCGTAGACAGAATCAGATATGTGGAAGAGGTCAGCGCAAACCTTTTCGAACTTGAACACATAAAGTCGGGCGCGAAGATGCTCTATCTCGACTGCAATGATGACAACAAGGTTTTCTCGGTAATGTTTAAGACCATTCCCGAAGACAGCACCGGCGTTTTCCATATTATCGAACACTCGGTTCTCTGCGGCTCCGACCGCTACCCCGTGAAAGAGCCGTTCGTCGATTTGCTTAAAGGCTCGATGGCTACCTTCCTTAACGCTTTTACTTTCCCCGATAAGACAGGCTATCCGGTTGCAAGCTGCAATGACAAGGATTTCGCAAACCTTATGGGTGTCTATCTTGATGCGGTATTCGCTCCGAATGTCTATAAGCATGAAGAGATATTCATGCAGGAGGGCTGGCATTACGAAATCGAGGATAAAGACGGCCCGATGTCGCTGCGCGGCGTCGTATTCAACGAGATGAAGGGATCCTATTCGTCGGTCGATACGCAGATAGAAATGCTTATCGAAAAGTCACTCTTCCCGGATACTCTCTACCGTCATTCTTCGGGCGGCGATCCTGCGGTAATCCCCGATCTTACCTATGAGCAGTTTGTTGCCGCTCATAAAAAATATTATCACCCCGAAAACTCGTTTATGTTCCTTTACGGCAATATGGATGTTGTCGAGCGCCTTGAATATATAGACAGGGAATATCTCTCCAAATTCACCCGTACCGGCAATTTCATTGAAATTCCGATGCAGAAACCGGTTGTCAATACCGACGCGTGCGGAGTTTATTCGATATCCGACAGCGACAGCGAGGAGAATAACAGCTATATCGCTCTCGCATCGGTAGTCGGCGATTATTCAGAGCGCGAGAAAATACTCGCATTCGATATTCTTATGTCTGTTCTCGCGTCCACAAACGAATCTCCGCTGAAAAAAGCGGTGCTCGAAAGCGGACTCGGCGAGGATCTGTGGGCATTTATCTTTGACGGAGTAGCTCAGCCCCACATAATCTTCGAACTGCGTAAAACCAACCCCGAAAAGAAAGACGAGTTTGTAAAACTCGTAAGATCGGTCCTTGAAAAACTCGTAAAAGACGGCATCGATAAGAAACTTCTCAACGCCGAAATCAATCAGACCGAGTTCAAACTCCGCGAGGGTAAGCAGGGAAGTATGCCCGCAGGTCTGCTTTACAATCTTGATATTATGTCGAGCTGGCTGTACGGCGGCGATCCCGCAATCTATATCGAGTATGAGGAAGCGCTGAAAAATATCAAGAAGGGCGCAGAGGGCAGATATTTCGAGGACCTTATCGAAAAATATATACTGAACAGCGATCATATGACCGTTGCTCTTATGAATCCTTCAAAGACGGTTGCCGCAGAGCAGGCAAAAGTCGAGGAGGAAAGAGTTGCGAAATACAGGGAGAGCCTCACCGAAGAGGAACTGCTTGGGGTTGTTGAGAAAAACCGTAAGCTCGTCGAATATCAGACAGCCGAAGATACTCCCGAAGGACTCGCAACCCTGCCGAAACTCTCGCTCGGCGATGTCGGGCCGAATGTTACCGAGCTGCCCTGCGATGTTGACAGCTATCGCGGCAGACCGATGCTCGTTACCGATGTCTTCACCAAGAAAATCGCCTACGTGAATTATTATTTCGACCTTTCCGGTCTTGCTCCCGAATATATCCCGTACGCATCGCTCTATGCCGAACTGCTCGGACAGATTTCAACCGAAAAATATAATGCGGCGGAACTTGATACCGAGATAAAGACCTGCCTCGGCTCTTTCGAAGCCGAAACCGGCACATATACCCCCGTGAACGACATCGGGAATGTGAAATTTATGTTTACGGTCGGCTCGAGTATGCTCGAGGGCAATATGAATAATGCGCTCGCACTTGTTTCCGAAATCGTCGGACACTCGAAGATTGATAAGGAAGAAGTCAAAAATATCCTCTTCCAGTCAAAGAGTATGATGCAGATGTCGATTATGCAGCGCGGTGACCGCTATGCATCCGGCAGAGTAAGCTCCTACTGCACATCGGAAGGCGCGTATAACGATTTAATCGGCGGAATCGGATTTTACGGATTCCTGTCCGAACTCTGCGCCGATTTTGATTCGTCGTTCGATAAGATTAAAGAGGGCTTTGATGCCGTTGCCCGTGAGCTGAATTTTGACAACCTCACCGTCGGAATCACAGGCGAGGGCTCTGCGGTAGCGTCGTTCGAGGCTGCCGAGCCCGAGTTCAGAATCGGAGGCGGAACAGGTAAACATTATACGCTCGCTCCCGAATATAAGGGCAACGAGGCGTTCATAATTCCGGCAGGCGTAAACTATGTCGCAAAAGGATTTAACTTCGACGGCACCGAAATTAAATTCAGCGGTAAGATGAGCGTTTTGTCAAAGATTCTCTCGCTCGATTGGCTCTGGAATCAGGTCAGAGTACGCGGCGGCGCGTATGGCGTCAACTTCGGCGTTACGCGCAGCAAAAATGCGATGTTCACATCATATCGCGATCCGAGTGTAAAGAATACCCTCGATACATACGATAAAACGCTTGAATATCTTGACGGCTTTGCGAAAAAAGTACCCGATATCGAGAAATATGTTATATCCACGGCAGCCGCATACGAGCGTCCGCTCTGCCCCAAAGATATCGGCGCGCTCGCCAGAAGAAATTATTTCGAAGGATATTCGAACGAAATGCGCCGTGCAAGCAAAGCCGAGGCTTTGTCAACCACATCCGAGGATATCGAGAAGATGGCCGAACTCATAAAGCCGCTTGCCGAAAAGAATCTCTGTGCCGTTGTCGGTAATAAAGATAAGATTGCCGAGGCGGGAGACCTGTTCCCGATTCAGTCGGATCTTTGATTTAAGTGTTGGAGAATACGGTTTTACCGTATTAAACAAAAAGCAAAAGCAGATGCGTACCGATGGTGCGCATCTGCTTTTTCGGTATAGAGAACATCTCCTTCGTCGGAATTATCCATGCCGAAAAATAACCGCCGACAAAAATGCCGGCGGTCAGATTACCGATGTATCCGATTATGATAATATATCCTTGTCATCCGGCAAATCATCGATTTGCTCTGCCGATGATGCGGCTGCCCTCGCTTCTTTTTTCTTTCGGGAAATGGATGCCATTTCTTTGACGAGTGTAAGGATTACCGCGAAAATCGGAACACCGAAGAACATTCCGAAGAATCCGAACAATCCGCCCATTATGATAATCGATGCCATAATCCAGACGGGAGGAAGCTCAAGCGAGTCGCCGAGAATATACGGCCCGATAAGATTTCCGTCAAGCTGCTGGATTATGATTATGAGAATTATAAACAGAATCGTCTTATTCGGTTCGGTAATCAGTATGATTGCCGCAGACGGAATCGCACCCATAAACGGTCCGAAGAACGGAATGACATTTGTCACACCGACAATAAGCGCAATCATCGCCGGATACGGCAGCCGGAAAATAACGAACACGACAAATGACAGAAGTCCGATAATAAGTGAGTCTATCAGCTTGCCCTCAATGAATTTTCCGAATTTCACATCAATATCGTTTACGATAAATTTGATCCAGTAGCAGGCTTTTTCGGGAAAGAAACTGTTAACAAAAGTTCTGAACTGCGAGAGCAGCAATTCTTTCGAGAAAAGGAAGTAAACGGCGAAGATAAGACCGATAAGAGAACTGTATAATCCCTGCCAGAGAGATGAAACGAAGTTGAATATGAGTTCGGGCGTCTTGTTCAGCAAATCAATCAGCGAGTTGCTCATTTCGCGCAGTTTTGCCGCGACATCTATTCCGTTGTCTCCGAGCGAGGTTATTATATCGGCGATCATTTCGTTTTCGGAAATTTTCTGTATGTGGTCATAGGCTGTGCGTGAAAAAACGGTAAGGCGTCCCACAAGATCGGTGATGGTCTGCGAAATCTGCGGAGCGACCGCCCAGACAAGAAGTGTGATGACACCGAGGAAAAGCAGCATGGTACAGAGAACAGACAGCCATCTGAGCGGATGCAGCTTGAGAATCGGTTCTTTCTTCTTGAAAATACCTCTTTTTTTGTTCTTTTTTTCGTCTGCTTTGAATTTTTCGACTGCCGCCTCATAATCTTCACGGCGGTGAATTTCATACAGCTTGCCCGCTTCGTCAAACATTTGAACAAGCGACATGTTTTCACCTTTTGCCCTGGCAAGCTTTCTGCGGTCGATTATGATGTGCCGTTCCGACCTCTTGACGAAAACCCAATGCTCGAAGAAATTCACAATCGGATTGAGAATGTAGGCAACCACGGCGCCGATCAGCAGCTTCAGGAGAATGTTCTGAATTTTCGAGAACAGATCGGAATATCTGTTTTTGTCGATTCCGAGAAGAAAATATACGCATACCACGGCGAAAAGGACCACAAGACATGCATAAAAGGCGATTGTTGAATACTTTTTGTTTTTCTTCATTCGGCTGAAACCTCCGCAGTTAATATTTCATGTAAACCATATTCCACTCTGCAATTATATTTTACATCAAGCGGTGCCGCAAATCAAGTGAAATATGAAAATCTATTGTTTTTTTTTTCCAAATGTGTTAGAATGATTCAAACAAAAGAGAAAGACGTAAGATATTTGATATGACAACCGTATGTATAACAAAATCGGAAACCTATGATAAAGAAGCGGCGCTTGAAAATTTTCGCGAACTGTTCGACAGGCTCGGATGCGGCGGCGATTTTTTCGGCGGTAAAAATGTTGTGATTAAACCGAATTTTGTCAGGAAGATGGATCCGCAGGCGGGCGGTACAACACATCCGTCGTTTATTTATGCGGCGGCACTCGCGGCAGCCGAACGCGGGGCAAAATCGGTGACTGTCGCCGAAAGTCCGTCCGGCCCGTATAACGAAGCGGCTCTGCACTCGATTTATAAGGGATGTATGACAGCCGATGCCGTGTCCGAACTTGAGAAAAACGCCGTAAAGCTGAATTATGACTGCTCTGCGGTTCACCTTGATTATAAAGAGGGAATCGCCGTCAGAAACTTCAATATAATTAAGCCGATTGCCGATGCCGATGTGATTATAAATCTTTCAAAACTCAAAACACACGGACTGACAACCATGTCGGCGGCGGTAAAAAATCTTTTCGGCAGCATTCCGGGAACCGAAAAACTCGAAATGCACGCGAGATTTCCGAATGTAGACGATTTTTGCGAAATGCTCGTCGATCTCTGCGCAATGCATTATTCGCGCGCGAAAATGATAAATATAGTCGATGCGATTGTCGCAATGGAAGGCAACGGCCCGACCAACGGCAAGCCGAGAAAACTCGGACTTGTCATAGCCGGTATGAATCCGTTTGCGGTTGATTCGGTCTGCGCCGATATTATCATGTACGGAAAAAGCGTGCCGACCGTCGCGATTTCACGGGAAAGAAAACTTTTCGACCGAGACGATATATCGATTTCGGGCGAATCTCCCGAAAAAGTGCGGGTTACCGATTTTGTACCGCCCGACAGCCGAAAGGGACTTGTGCGTTATCTTTCAAACACAAGAATTATGAAACTGTTCGAGCCGCATCCGCAGATAAATACGAAAAGATGTGTCTGCTGCGGCGAATGTATGCGTTCCTGCCCGAAAAAGACAATTACACTTGATACCGTGAAAAAAAGAGCGGTTATCCATCCCGAAAACTGCATAAAGTGCTTCTGCTGTCAGGAGCTTTGTCCGCACGATGCCGTGAAGATAAAAAGAAGTTTTATCGTATCGAGCATAAAATAAAAAGTAATAAATTATGGGAGACTGCCCGGGATGCGGCAGTATGCTGTATATGGAAGTATCTAAAATATTCTGCCCCGCCAAAATAAATCTTTTTCTCGAGGTCGGAAGTGTAAGGCCCGACGGCTATCATAATATCGACAGCGTGATGCAGGCGGTCGATCTCTGCGATCTTGTCACGGTCGGAATATGCGGCGGTGCGGGAAAAGTCAGCGTAATCTGCACAAATCCGGCACTTAGCGACGAAAAAACAAATATTGCGGCGAAAGCGGCAAAAAAATATCTGGAAGCCGCCGGAATCGACGATCTTGATGTGCATATCGATATAGAAAAACAGATTCCGATTGCCGCCGGACTTGCGGGCGGCTCGACCGATGCCGCAGGCGTTCTTCTTCTGATGGAGAAAATGCTGAAAAAGCTCGGCGATTATGAGCTTTATGAAGTCGGCGCATCGGTAGGCGCGGATGTGCCGTTCTGTATGATGAGGGGCGCCGCACGTGCCGAGGGGATCGGCGACCTGCTGACACCGGTGCGGTCACTTCCGCACGACTTAATAATCGTCATAGCCAAAGGCGGCGAGGGAGTGTCCACCGCAGAGGCATACTCGAATGTTGCACAAGGAATAAGAAGCGGCGCCGGAATGATTTCCGCGCTTTCAAGAGAAAACATAACGGCAATATGCGATAATATGTATAACGCCTTCGAAAAAACGGTATCTGCCGTAAGACCCGCCGTCGGAACCGCAAAGCAGATTATGTATCATTGCGGAGCGCACGCCGCCATGATGAGCGGAAGCGGCCCGTCGGTCTTCGGCATTTTTACCGATAACGATCTTGCAGACCGTGCCTGCGACTGCCTTCACGCGGCGGGATATGAATCTTTTGTGTGCTTTCCGATGATGTGAGTTCATTTTTCATAATAAAAAAAACGGGCATTGCCCGTTTTTTTATGTTTTATTTCTGTTTTGTCGAAGTATTTCAAATCCGAGAACGGTTGCCGCCGATGCCGCCGACAGCGCAAGCGGAAAATCTCTGCCGTATTCGATTTTTACCGTGAAATCGGCGGCCGAAGATATTTCGGAGGATATGCCTCTTTTTTCTCCGCCGATTATGAGAAGCAGCGGGGCCGTCAAATCGGCATCCCACATCGACAAAGCGTTGTCGGCGTCTGCACATGCAACGCGGTATCCTGCCGATTTGAACAGTCCGACGATGTTTTCCGAATCACAGGTATAAATTTTCATAAGTTCGGATGCCCCCGCCGACGATCGGCAGACGGTTGCGGCGGAGTCGACAGATGTCCGCCTCGGCAGAATGATTCCGTCGGCACCCGACGCGTAAAGCGAGCGGAGAGAGTAGCCGAAATTGTAGGGATCTTCGATACCGTCAAGCAGATAATATATTCCGCACTTTTCGATGTCGCCGACAGAGATCGGATGGAGATGCCTTTTTGTGCAGCGCGCGATTATTCCTCCGTGACTTGAACCCGATGCCAGAGAATCTATTTCCGATCTGTCGGCATATTCTATTTCAAAACCGAGCTCATGACTCATGGCACGGATAAACGAGAGATGACGCCCGTTCTGCCTCGTTTTTTCGCGGTCAAACCATACCTTCTCGATTTTTCTGTCGGAGATTCCCGACCTTATCCCGCCGACCGCACTTCTGAATGATATCATTCCTTCCATCAGGTCGTAATCGGGGAAAATTTCCGCTTTTTCTGTCGGAAAACCGTTCATTTTGTGTTGATTCCTTCTTTTCGATTTAATATCGATTTAATGTAGCTCGCACGGATTGCCGCCTCGGTAACCGTGATTTTATCTCCGCCCGTAATATCCATCAGCGAAAGAATCGCGGCGGCGGCGGGTATAACCGTGTGGATGCGTGTCGGGAGAATTCGGAGCAGCGTCTGCTTGATAAGCGGATCGCACTCGCATCCGCCCTCCTCGATTTTCAAAAGATTTTCTTTTGTCAGAATATAGGGCAGCGATGGCGATGTCTCGGCGCCGCCCGATAAAACCGAATGAAGATAGGCGAGCGCCCGTCCCGAACCGCCGTTTATATACAGCGGAAGCGGTGTACCGCCGATAAACCCCGCCTTTTCAAACATTTCCCGTGAATAGTCGAAGATTGTTTTGTATTCGTCGGCAGTCGGCAGAATGTTTTTTACGAACATTCGAAACAGGGTGAGCGCGCCGAACGGAAGCGAAACCGAAAAATCGGCTTTTCCTCCGCTGAATGAAATAACCTCGGTCGAGCCTCCGCCCATGTCGAGCAGAATACCGCGTGAACAGTCGGTCGACGACATCAGGGCGTCGAAAGTCAGTTCTGCCTCGGTGTCTCCCGAAAGAAGCTCAATCGAATATCCCACATCCTCGAGCACCCTCGATTTTATTTTTTCGAAATCGGAGAGCGCACGCAGCGAAGCGGTTGCAAACGAATATATGCTGCCTCGCTCGCACCCGGCATCCGATGCGAAATTTCCGAGCCTCGTGAGAGAGTCCTCGAGAATTTCAAGACCTCTGTCGGTAAGTCTGCCGTTTTCGATATGCCCTATAAGTCCGGCGGGAATGGTATTGCGCGTGACTTCGGTCAGATTCTTTCCGTCATAATCGAAAACCGAAATTTTCACCGTGTTTGAGCCGATGTCTATTGCCGATAGTTTCATAAAGGATTCACACCTTTCGATGCGGATTTCGCACAGCCGCTTTTTTTGATTTTATCACAAAATTTAATTGCAGTAAAGAGTTTTTTTGCTTTTTTTAATCCGAACCGATAAAATCGACTTTGTATCGCCGACATTGAAAGTCGGAAAAATAAAAAAATGACGGGATTTTCTACATTCGAAAAAGATTTTTGACACAGCTCGATGCCTAATTCTCACAATTTGATGCGTCTGTGATGATGTCTTTTGAACAAATATGTAAAAAAATCGGTCAAATCACGCCTTTTTTTCAAAAAAACGCATTGACAAAATGCACAAAAAAATATATAATAAACACAAACCGAAAAATGATTCGACACCTGTTCGAAGCTAAGTCGGAAATAAACCGAAATCGGTCAAGTTGGAGTTTGAATGCCGCGTTTTTATTTCGATAAATCGGAGATAAACGGAGAATATATCAGACTTTGCGGAGAGAATGCGAGACATATTTCTCTTTCGCTGCGTATGGCAGTCGGAGATAAACTCACTCTCTGCGACAAAGAGGGAAGCGATTATGCCTGCACGATAGAAAAAATCGACAGGGAAAGCGTAACCGCGAAAATCGATGAAATAAGCACAAGCCGTTCGGAGCCGGGTTTTCGTGCGACACTCTTTCAATGCCTCGCAAAGGGAGAAAAAAACGATTATATAATACAAAAATCGGTTGAACTCGGAGTCTGCGGCATTGTCTTTGTCGAAAGCGAACGGAGCATTGCGAAGCTGACGCGCGATACAACCGAAAAGAAACTTGCGCGCTGGCGCAAAATAGCCGCCGAATCGGCGGGACAGTGCGGGCGCGGTATCATTCCGACGGTGGATGTAATCTCCGATTATACGGAGGCGGCCCGTCTCGCGTCAAAGTCGGATCTCTTTCTCTTCTGCTATGAGGGCGACGGGACAAAGCCGATTAAATCATCTCTCGAAAAACTCGGAAGCGAAAAAATCGAAAAGCCGTCGATTTCATTCTTTATCGGGCCGGAAGGCGGATTTTCGGAGAGGGAACTGCTGATCGCAAAAGAGTGCGGCGCCGAAATCACCGGACTCGGCAGACGAATCCTCCGCACCGAAACGGCATCTCTGTATGTAATGTCGGCGCTTTCGTATGAATTTGACTGACGATTTGGCAAATCTTGCCGTATGTATTGCCAATATGCGGAAAAGACCGACAAAAAAATCACGTTTTTTATAAAAAATATCAAATTTGCTATTGAAATTTCATAAAAATTATGTTACAATAATGGGCAAGATACACAATCGCGTACAGACGACGACCTAAAGGGAAAGAAAACCGCCGGTGTGCGTATATTATAAAATCATCAGGAAGGGGACGCTCTATGTCAAATAGATTGTTTCAGGGAATCATTTATCAAATGAAAGACGCGGTTGACCGCGTTATCGGTGTTATCGACGAAACCGGAGTCGTAATTTCGTGCAGCGAACTCGGAAAAATAGGCGAAGTCCGTCAGGGAATACGTGACGAACTCACATATACGTCCGATGTTGCGACAATCGCCGGCTATACCTACCGTCCGCTCAATGCGGCCGCCAAAAACGAGTATACCGTTTTTGTGGAGGGCGAGGATAAGACCGCCGAAAAAATTTCGATGCTTCTCGCAATCAGCCTCGGTAATATCAAGGTTCTTTACGATGAAAAGCATGATAAGTCCTCCTTTATCAAAAACATAATCCTTGACAATATCCTTCCGAGCGATATATACATCAAATCGAAAGAGCTTCATTTCTCCAATGATGTCTCGAGAGTGGTATTTCTTATCAAATTCACCGGAAAGAACGATATAATTCCCTATGAAGTTCTTCAGAATATGTTCCCCGGAAAGAATAAGGAATATGTCATCAGCGTAGGCGAGCAGGATTCGGTACTCGTAAAAGAAGTAAAACCGAATATCGATATGCACGAAGTCGAAAAGATGGCCCGCTCAATCGCCGATACAATCTCGACCGAATTCTATTCGAAAGTCGCAATCGGCATAGGCACGGTTGTCGACAATATCAAGGATCTTTCGCGTTCTTATAAAGAGGCACAGGTGGCGCTTGATGTCGGAAAGGTATTCGATACCGAAAAAGATATCATAAGCTATGACAATCTCGGCATAGGAAGACTTATTTATCAGCTTCCCACCAGCCTTTGCGAAATGTTCCTGCAGGAAGTTTTCAAGAAAGGCCCGCTTGAATCTCTCGATCGTGAAACGCTTCTTACGATTCAGGCATTTTTCGAGAACAACCTCAATGTGTCCGAAACCTCGCGTAAACTGTTCGTGCACAGAAACACACTCGTATACAGACTCGAGAAAATCCGCAAGCTGACGGGACTTGATCTGCGCGAATTCGAACATGCCATAACATTCAAAGTCGCACTTATGGTAAAGAAATACCTTTCGTCCAAATCCGCTAAATATTAATCACCTTACGGTAATTCCGACATAGCTTGTGCGGCTTTTGCCTCACAAGCTATGCTCTTGTATATCCGAAATAATGCTGATGACGGGGTATCGGTGAATGATAGAATTTAATGATGTAACAAAAATATACGGCAACGGCACGGTGGCGCTCGATCATGTCAATCTCAAAATAAATGACGGCGAATTTGTGTTTATTGTCGGACAGTCGGGAGCGGGAAAATCCACGATGCTCAAGCTCCTGCTCAAAGAGGAAAATATAACGAGCGGCAGCATAACCGTCGACGGAATAGATCTTTCGAAGATGAAAAAGCGGGATGTACCTTATTACCGCCGCAAACTCGGAGTTGTTTTTCAGGATTTCAGACTTTTTCCCGATAAAACCGTCTACGAAAATGTCGCGTTTGCTCTCAGAGCGGTCGGAGAACCGGCCGGCAATATTCCGAAAAAAGTCGAGGCAACTCTTAAAATAGTCGGACTTTTCGATAAGGTAAAATGCCTGCCGTCAGAACTTTCGGGCGGAGAACAGCAGAGAGTCGCTCTCGCAAGAGCGCTTGTCAACGGCCCGGATGTAATAATCGCCGACGAACCCACAGGCAATATCGATCCGAAACTCAGCTATGAGATAATGTCGCTTCTTATTCATATTCAGCAGAAGCGCGGTAAAACGGTCATTGTCGTAACACACGAACGGCATCTTGTCGACTATTTCTGCCAGCGCGTTATCACTATCAAAGACGGAAATATAGCCGATGACAGAATCGGCGGAATGTTCGCGGCCGACGGTGAAAATCGGAAAGACGGCCAGACGGACGGCAACGATGAAAACTCCGAAAATTAAGACGGGGGGAGAAAAGGATCTCGGTATGAAAAAAAATCAGAACCTGAATAAAATAAGCCTTACATATACGCTCTCTCAGAGTCTTACAAGCCTGTTCCGCAACAGCGTTATGTCAATAGCGTCGATTCTCGTGCTCGCCAGCTGTCTTGTTGTCCTCGGAACATTCGCACTCCTTATAACGAATATAAACTACAATCTTGCCGATCTGTCAAGACTCAACGAAATCGCCGCGTTTGTATCGTCGGATTGCAGCGATGACGAAATCACGCAGATTCGCGAGCAGATACTCACAATGCGTACCGACGGACTGATTAACGATGTCGAATATATCTCGAAAGAGGACGCACTCGAATCGGAAAGAGCGAAATTCGATGATTATCCCGGACTTTTCGAAAGTCTTAAAGAGGGAGATAATCCTTACAGAGCTTCATTTGTGATAACATATACCGATGAAAACAATCTTTCGACGATAGAATATAATCTCTATCATGTAGAGATTTCGCGTGACGGAACAACCGTAATGCCGGTCGAAAAGGTAAGATCTCATTCGGAAATAGCCACCGCAATGCAGAGCATAAAAGAGGGAATCACACAGATTTTTGTCGGCTTTATGCTGATTCTTTTCGTCGTATCTCTCTTTATCATAATAAATACAATAAGACTTGCCGTTTTTTCGAGAAGAAAGGAAATCTCGATTATGCGGTATGTCGGCGCGACCAACGCCTTTATTACCGCACCGTTTATAGTTGAGGGGCTCTTCATGGGATTGGTGGCGGCGGTCGGCGCATTCTTTACCGAATGGCTCGTATACAGCAGAGTCGCCGATTTTATAACCGAACATTACCGCATTTTCTCTGTGCTGCCGTTCGGAAGATATGCTCTGCTTATGATTCTCGCATTCCTCTGCATCGGACTTTTCGCCGGTGTTGCCGGAAGCCTTATATCACTTTCGAAGTATCTTAAAGAAAACTGAGAGTTTGCCGCACGCGGCAAGAAAAGGAACAAAAAAAGTGAAAACCGGTATAGACATAAAAATGATAAATGAATATTCCGATGACGAAAATTCGGCAGCACGTAACGGCGGCAAATGTAAATTTTGGGTGCTTGCCTTTTCGGTGCTTCTGTTTTCGTTTGTCGCATTTCTTCCGATCTGCCTGCTCGGCTTGACCGCATCGGCATCCGAGAACGCAGCGGAAGAAACATACGACTCGTCCGGCAAAGACGCACAGCAGATTCTGTCGGAAATCGAGGATATTTATAAACAGCTGAACGAGCTCGAAAAGAAGAAAACCGAACTTAACGCGAAGATCGATGCCGCAAAAGCCGATATTTCGACAAAACTCGAAGCGAAAACTCTTCTTGATGAGCAGGTTGAAACGATAGAAGAGGAAATCTCCTCTTATGACGAAATAATCGGACAGTATGATAAGCTGATTGCCGAAAAACAGAGCGAAATCGATCTGTTGAACAATAAATATAAGGAAAAATACGATATTTTCACCGAGCGTCTGCGTCAGTCGTACGAGGAGGGAACACCGAGTGTTCTCGAAATCGTGCTGAAATCCGATTCGCTTACCGACATGCTCGTGTCGATTGAACGAATGAGCGATATACTCGCGTATGACAACTCGCTTATGAACGAGCTTGAAGGGCAGACCGAAGTTCTTGTCTCCGAAAGAAGCGTTCTTGAAGGGTATCAGGCGGATAAACAGAAAGTCGAAGATGTTCTTCTTCTGAAAAAGAGCGATCTCGATGAAAAAATCGATGAAAGCCTTAAATATGTTGCCGATCTCGAAAACGATATAGACGGATATATCGGCTATATCAGACAGATAGAGAACGAGCAGTTGAAACTCGACAGTAAAGTCGAATCGGCGATAGAGGCTTATACCGAGCAATCGGATAAGAGCCATGAGCAGGATTATAAACTCACCAAAGAATATAAAGAGTTCAACGTTCTTCCGACGATAAAAGAAATGATGGAATCGGGCGAGCTTCAAAAGGGAAGCGAGTATTATGAGGACGGATACGAATATATAACGCCGATTGCAATACCGGTTTATAAAGCCGGGATGCTTACCTCCGATTTCGGATGGCGTACATACCGCGGAAAAGACGGCAATATGATTACCTCAAACCATAAGGGAATCGACATCTGCGTAAAATACGGATCATCGATTTACGCATCACGTTCGGGTACGGTAATCACCGCCGAATACAGCTCGGCATACGGCAATCTTGTGGTTATTCTTCATGATGACGGAACGCAGACGCGCTACGCACACGCAAGTAAAATTCTCGTCAAGGTCGGCGAGTATGTGCTTCAGGGTGAGGAAGTCGCCAAAGTCGGAAGCACGGGCAACGCCACCGGAAACTGCTGCCATTTCGAAATCAGATTCAGAGAAAACAATTCATGGACGGCATACGATCCGCTGAAATACGTCACTCTGCCGTCAAAAAAATAAAATATCGAAAGCAACATCGGGACATCCGTCCCGTTCGTTGTTTTTAGAGAAGAGGACTCTTCTTTATGGATAACGAAAACAGCGAAATAGAAATAAAAGAAACGAAAGAAGTAAAAAAAGAAGAAAAGAAAAGACTGTTCGGCAAAAAATTCGGGCGAATAGCCATATCGGCGAGCGCTGTCCTGCTGTCCTGCCTTGTAACCTTCATGACAACCTACAATGTCATGCAGAACGCGCACCGAAGCGAAATCGCAAAACTTGCCGAAAGCTATTCGCAGAAAGAGACGACCGACGAAACCCTCGAATATATGAAGAGCATTGTCGGTGAATATTTCTACGGCGACGATTCGGATTGGCAGGTGTCGGACGGCGATGATGCCGCTTACCGCTCATACGCCGAATCGCTGAACGATGCATATACCGAATATATGAGCCCGGAGGAATATGCCGAACATACCGAAAGTATGAGCGGCAATTTCGTCGGAATAGGAATTCTCGCGACATACAGCGCCGATGAGTCGGCGATTGTCGTGCTCCTGCCGATTTCGGGTTCGCCTGCCGAAAAGGCGGGTATAAAAAAAGGTGATTATATCACGGCGGTTGACGGAAAAACCGTCGCCGAACTCGGTTACAGTGCCGCAATCGACGCCGTCAAAGGCGAGAGCGGAACTACCGTAAGCCTGACCGTTCTCCGCGACGACATCGAGAAAGAAATTACCGTTGAAAGGGCGGCGGTCGAGGGCGTATCGGTAATCTATAAATTGTCGCAGAATAACAGAACGGCGATAATCACAATCACTCAGTTTGACGAAATGACGCCCGTTCAGTTTGAGGCGGCGATCGAATCGGCGGTAAACGACGGCGCCACCGAAATAGTTTTCGATTTGCGCGGCAATCCCGGAGGAAGCCTTGAAAGCGTGCTTTCGGTGCTTTCGTATATTCTTCCGAAAGATTCGACTCTTATCAGAATAATCTCCAAAGACGGCGAGGTAACGACGCGCGAAAGCGATTCCGAACATACGGTCGATCTTCCGATGGCGATTCTCATAAACGGATCGTCGGCATCGGCTGCCGAACTGTTCACATCATGCCTGCGCGATTACGACAAAGCCGTAATCGTCGGTACAAAGAGCTACGGCAAAGGCTGTATGCAGACAATCTTCCCGCTTCCGAACGGCGGAGCCTTCAAAATCACGACAAGAGTGTTTACTCCTCCTAAGGGAGAGAGCTATCACGGTATCGGCATTTATCCCGATGTAACGGTCGAGGCTTGCGATAAACTAAACGAGACCAACAAGCTGCTTATCGACGAAAATGATGACAATCAACTGCAGGCGGCAATTTCCGCACTGCTTGAAAATAAATAATTTTTTATAAATTTTACTGGAGGAATAGACAGATGGCACAGATTACGGTAACAAAAGAGGGACTTGAAAAATTAACGGCCGAACTTGATTACCTGAAAAACACAAAACGTATCGAGGTAAAAGAAGCACTGAGAATCGCAAGAGGATTCGGCGACCTTTCCGAAAACAGCGAATATGACGAAGCAAAGGACGAGCAGGCGAAAGTCGAATCGAGAATCAGCGAACTTGAGGAAATGCTCAAAACCGCCGTTATAATTTCTGAAGATCAGATTCGTACCGATGTTGTCAATGTCGGCACAACCGTCCGCATTTTCAACGAAAAGTGGAACGAAGAAGTCGTATATACGATAGTCGGCTCAACCGAGGCCGCTCCGCTTCAGAATAAAATTTCCGACCAGTCGCCGATAGGAAAGGCGATTATCGGACATAAGGCGGGCGAAACCGTTGTAGTCGATACTCCCGCAGGACATGCCAATGTCAAAATTCTCAGTATCGAAAGAACACAGGACTGATTTATTAAAGCAGAAAGGATGTTTGCAAAATGGCAGATAATCAGACTTTATCCGAGCAGGGAACAGGTTCCGAGCTTGCGGTAAGACGTGAGAAACTTTTCGGCATGAAAGAAAGCGGAAACGATCCCTTTCTTATCACTAAATATAATGTAAACGCATACAGCGCCGATGTGAAAAGAGATTTTACCGATCCCGTCGAGGGCGAAACGCCGAAAACCGTGTCTATGGCGGGCAGAATGATGAGCCGCCGTATAATGGGCAAAGCGTCTTTCGCTCATGTCGCCGATAAACAGGGTGAAATTCAGATATACGTAACACGTGACGCGCTCGGAGATGAGCTATATAACGGCGGATTCAAAAAATGGGATATAGGCGATATCGTCGGATTTGAGGGTTATCTTTTCAAAACAAAAACGGGAGAAGTTTCGGTACATGTCACATCGATGATTCTCCTCTCGAAATCGCTCCTGCCGCTTCCCGAAAAATTCCACGGACTGAAAGATCAGGATCTGCGTTACCGTCAGCGTTATGTTGATTTGATCGTAAACCCCGAGGTAAAACGCAATTTTATCATACGCTCGCAGTTTATCAAATATCTGCGTAACTATCTTGATAATCTTGATTATACCGAAGTCGAAACTCCTGTGCTCAATACCATTGCGGGCGGTGCCGCCGCGCGTCCTTTCCTTACCCATCATAATACGCTCGATATCGATATGTATATGCGTATTGCAACCGAACTGCCGCTTAAGAGACTGATTGTCGGCGGAATGGACAGGGTTTACGAAGTCGGCAGAATTTTCCGTAATGAAGGTATGGATCCGAAGCATAACCCCGAATTCACGACAGTTGAACTTTATCAGGCTTACGCCGATTTTCATGATATGATGGATATCGCCGAAGGTATCCTTTCGGGAGCCGCAAAAGAAATTCTCGGCGGCTATACCCTGAATTGGCGCGGGGAAACCTGCGATTTGACACCCGGTTGGCGCAGACTCAGCATGATAGACGCGGTTAAGGAATATGTCGGAATCGATTTCGGCGCAATAACCGATGACGCGGAAGCGGTTGAGGCCGCTAAGTCAAAGGGTGTCGAACTCGCACCGGCAGCCGAAAAGACATGGGGCAACGCACTCTATGCCTGCTTCGATCAGAAAGTCGAAGAGCAGCTCGTTCAGCCTACATTTATCACAATGTATCCGGTTGAGGTCTCTCCGCTTACCAAACGCAGCCCCGCAGATCCGCGACTGACCGAACGCTTCGAGCTGTTTGTCTGCCGCTGTGAAATGGCAAACGCCTATTCCGAACTGAATGATCCTCTCGATCAGCGCGAACGTTTTGTAAAGCAGGCGGAACAGCGTCAGCGCGGCGATGACGAAACCGAAATGCTTGATGAAGATTTTCTCACCGCACTTGAATACGGTATGCCTCCCACGGGCGGCATGGGTATGGGTATCGACCGCTGCGTAATGCTTCTTACAGGCGCAGACTCGATTCGCGACGTTATACTGTTCCCGACAATGAAACCCCTGGACTCCGAAAAGAAGGCGAAGAAGCCCGAAGAGGCACCCGCCGAGGCTGCTCC
>CAVGEY010000001.1:0-162351 GCA_963628435.1 bacterium | reverse complement strand
TCAGATTTCTATTTTCAGAACATCCGTACCGTTCCCGGTCTTCTCGAATTTTGCCGGAGCAAGGCATACGAGTCTCGGCTTGAAATTATCGGGATCGTCCTCGTGCACGCTGTGACAGTGAAATGCGCAGATATACTCATTATCAGTAACTTTTGCGAGACTGTGGTGACCTGTTCCCTTGATTTTACCGTTTTTCGAGAGTATCGGGTTGCCTTCGTATTTCGTAAACGGCCCTGTCGGAGATTTTGAGACGGCATAGCCGACCGCGTAATTTTCGTTTCTCGTGTGATTTGCCGAGTAGCTGAGATAATATATGCCGTTATGTTTTATTGCGAACGGTCCCTCCGCCACAATCGAGTCAATCGTTTCCCACGGCATTTCGGGCTCTATAAGGCAGTTTTCGTACTCTTTTTCGATTGAAAGCAGATCATCCGACAGCTTCGCGACGAAAATCTTGTTGCCGCCATCGAGCTTTGCGAAATAGAGCCAGACCGATCCGTCATCATCGACGAGAAAATCGCCGTCGATCGCCTTGCCCTCTCTCAACCATTTTTTCTCATTCTGCACAAACGGACCTTCGGGCCTGTCGCTGACCGCGACAGCGATATGTTCCTCTGCCGAATATGTCATATAAAATCTGCCGTTATGATATATCACCTCGGGCGCCCAGAACCATTTTTCGCCGATTACGTCTTTTTTGTTAAGGCAGAGCCCGAGATTCTCCCAATTTTCGAGATCATACGAAGCATAGACGAAAATTCCGTCTTCGACATCATTATCGGTATTGAACGAACGCTCATCTTCAAGCGGTTTGGCATTTTCTGTTGTGCAGTAGAGATACCATCTGCCGTTGTACTCTAAAATATAAGGATCTGCTCCCGCAAAAAGTTTCGTAAGACATCTGTCAAGTTTTTTCATCATTATGAATCTGCCTTTCTTATGAAATATGAAATACCTCTTATTCGGAAGTATATCACGCAAATCGCCGTATGTCAACATCCGGCGGCCGCTTATTGACAAAATCGTTCTATCGGTGTATAATTTATGTGTCTGCGCGGTCTGCATCTTCGGGCCGTATGTTCTTATTATTTTCGGGGCAGCATATATATTATGGAAGAAAACAGAGAAAACAGCAAAACCGAATATCCGATTCTCGACAAAATTAACAGTCCCGCCGATTTGAAGCGGCTTTCGGAGAACGAGCTTGAGCCGCTCTGCGCCGAAATCCGTTCTTTCCTTGTCGAAAACGTGACAAAGACCGGCGGTCATCTCGCGTCAAATCTCGGTGTTGTCGAGCTGACGGTGGCAATGCACCGTGTTTTCAACGCGCCCTGCGACTCGATTATATGGGATGTCGGGCATCAGTCGTACATACATAAAATTCTGACCGGAAGAAAAGATCGATTCGATACTCTCCGCTGTCCGGGCGGACTGTCCGGCTTTACGCGCCGTGATGAGAGCGAATACGATTCGTTCGGCGCAGGCCACAGCTCAACATCGCTGTCGGCGGCAATCGGAATTGCGCGAGCCAAAGCAATGAAAGGCGATAACTCGTACACGATCGCCGTGCTCGGTGACGGCGCTTTTACCGGCGGTATTGTCCACGAGGCTCTGAACAACTGCGACAAATCGCTGAAACTCATAGTTGTTCTCAACGAGAACGAAATGTCGATTTCCAAAAACATCGGCAGATTCGCGCTCCATCTTCAGCGCGTACGCCTTTCGAGCGGATACCACCGCACCAAACGGTTTACGAAAAGCATCCTTTATAAAATACCGCTTATCGGAAAGCCGATATTCCGCGTAATGAAACGCACCAAACAGGCGATAAAAAACGCGATGTATCACTCGAACTATTTTGAGGATCTCGGACTATATTATCTCGGTCCGGTTGACGGACATAACATATCGGCGCTCGAACGTATGCTCCGCGAAGCGATGATGTCCGAACAGAGCTCGATTGTCCACGTTAAGACGGTCAAGGGCAAGGGATATGCGCCTGCCGAAGCCGATCCGGGCAGATACCACGGAATCTCGCCGAACAACGCCGAGCCGATACACGGATTTTCGGCAAATATGGGCGAGCATCTCTGCGAGATGGCGGCAGACGACGGCAGAATCGTCGCGATAACGGCGGCAATGGCCGACGGATGCGGACTTACCGAATTTGCGAAGAAATACCCCGACCGCTTTTTCGATGTCGGAATAGCCGAAGAACACGCGCTTGTTTTCGCCGCGGGACTTGCCGCAGGCGGAATGCATCCTTTTTTCGCCGTTTATTCTACCTTTCTGCAGCGCGGATTCGACAACATAATCCACGATATTGCCCTGCAGAAGCTGCCCGTTACCGTCTGCATCGACAGAGCAAGCCTTTCCGAACGCGACGGACAGACTCATCACGGCATATTCGACGCCGCCTTTTTGTCCGAGATTCCGGACATAACCGTGTTCGCGCCCTTTGACTATCTTTCACTGTGCGAATGTATGGACAAATCCGCAAGCTCGCCGATTCCGACATTCATAAGATATCCCGGATGCGCCGAAAACGGCAGACTGAGAGCGAGATTTTCTCACGGGAAATTCGGTGTGCGCTCCGATTTCGAAATCGGTGAAAAGATTGACGCGCTGATTGTAACATTCGGAAAAATAACCGACGAAGCGGTAAAATGCGCCGATTCGCTTGCAAATTCGGAGAAAAAAATCAAAACCGGCATAATCATTCTCGAACAGCTGAAGCCGCTTGACGATGCCGCAGACTACATCATACGCGCCCTGAACGGTGCCGATATTCCGACGGTATTTCTCGAAGAGGGCATCTACAACGGCTCGGTATCGATGATTCTGTCGGATATCATCGGATCACACTCCGAAAAATCCGGCAAAAAGACGCGCATACTCGCGATAAAGGACAGTTTCGCACCGTCCGAAGCGGGCAAAACGCTTTATGAAAGCTGCAAAATTTCGGCCCGCGACTGCGAGGCGGCAATAAACGAGCTGCTTGACGCAAAATAGTCGAATAATCACCTATTATTATTTACAATCGATACGAAAATTCAAGTTGACAGTCGGCCCGCAAAATGATAAAATGAGGTCAAGGCTAAAACAAGATAAGCGGACACGGTGTCCGAAAAAATACAGACCGGATTTGAGATTTCGCCGCCTTCGGTATTCAATCGGACATGCCGAGGTCGGCATACAGCAAGCAAAAGAGAGGTAACTTGTTAAAATGGGACATTATTTCGGAACAGACGGATTTCGCGGCGAGGCAAACAAAGAGCTCACCGCCCTTCACGCATATAAAATCGGGCGCTATCTCGGCGCATACATCGGAAAAGACGGAGAAAAGGCGCGTGTCGTAATCGGAAAAGACACCCGCAGATCGAGCTATATGCTCGAATACGCTTTGGCGGCGGGGCTTACCGCATCGGGTGCCGATGCATATCTGCTTCATGTCACGACAACGCCGAGCGTTGCCTATGTCGTACGCACCGAAAAATTCGACTGCGGAATTATGATATCGGCAAGCCACAATCCGTATTATGACAACGGCATCAAGCTGATTTCGCCCGAAGGCGAAAAAATGGGTGATGAAATAACCGACAGAATCGAGGACTATCTCGACGGCAAACTGCCCGATCCTCCTCTTGCCACACGCGACAAAATCGGAGTCGATGTCGACTATTCGGCAGGCAGAAACAGATATATCGGCTATCTTATCTCGCTCGCGACACGCTCGTACCGCGGCAAAAAAATCGGTCTTGACGCGGCAAACGGATCATCCTGGATGATCGCGCAGAGCGTTTTCAACGCGCTCGGCGCAACCACATACGTTATCGGAAACGAGCCCGACGGCACAAACATCAACAGGGACTGCGGATCGACTCACATCGACGCGCTGAAAAAGCTCGTCGTCGAAAAAGGGCTCGATGCGGGATTCGCCTTTGACGGCGACGCCGACCGCTGTCTTGCGGTTGACGAAAAAGGAAATGTCGTATCCGGCGACCACATACTCTACATCTGCGGCAGATATATGAAAGACTGCGGAAAACTTGCCGGCGGCAAGGTGGTAACCACGGTCATGAGCAATCTCGGCCTCTACAAAGCGTTCGACAAACTCGGAATCGGATATGAAAAGACGAAAGTCGGCGACCGATTCGTCTACGAATGTATGAAAGAAAACGACTACCGCCTCGGCGGCGAGCAGTCGGGACATATAATATTCTCCTCATACGCCACAACGGGCGACGGTATTCTCACTTCGATTATGGTAATGGAGGTTATGCTCGAGAAAAAGCTCTCGCTTCACGAACTCTGCGAGCCGCTTGTAATCTATCCCCAGCATCTCATAAATGTAAAAGTCAATGACAGAGAAAAGGCGCTCGCCGATGCCAATGTCAAAAAGACAATCGACGGGATCTGCGAGGCACTCGGCGACAACGGACGCATACTTGTCCGTCCGAGCGGCACCGAGCCGCTGATTCGCGTTATGGTCGAGGCAAGCGATGAGAAAATCTGCGTATCGGCCTGCGAAAAAGCGGCAAAAGCCATCGCCGACGCCTGAATCGAATACCGAAAATCAGACTGCGAAACAAATTTACGGAGGTAATCAACAATGTGCGGAATAATCGGATATACCGGCCCGAAAAAGGCGCTCCCCATGCTTCTTGACGGACTTGCAAAGCTCGAATACAGAGGATACGACAGCGCCGGAATTGCGGTTATACATTCGGGCGAAATAGAAATCCGCCGCGCGAAGGGCAGACTGTCCGAGCTTGCGGCACTCACGGCGGGCGACGGTCTGCTTGACGGCGGCTGCGGAATCGGCCATACAAGATGGGCAACTCACGGTCAGCCGTCTGTGGAAAACGCTCACCCTCACAGCTCACCCGACGGGCGCATCGCGCTCGTTCACAACGGAATCATCGAAAATTTTGCCGAAATCAAGGGGAAGCTCATAGCGAAAGGTTATAATTTCAAATCGCAGACCGACACCGAGGCCGCGGTTTTCCTTATCCACTCGCATTACAGCGGAAATCCGCTTGACGCGATTGCGGCATCCTGCGCCGAAATCAAAGGCTCGTACGCCTTTGCGATTATGTTCGCCGACTATCCCGACAGAATTTATGTCGCAAGATGGGATTCTCCCCTGCTCGTAAGTCCGGGACTTGCCGCATCCGACGCCATCGCACTTGCCGGAAAATGCGACGAAGCGGCATTTATCAAAAACGGCGACATCGCCGAAATCCGCGCGGACAGTGTAAAAATCTACGACCGCGCCCTTCATGAAGTAAATCGCCCGTTCCTTCCGCTCGCGGTACGTGCCGAGCAGGTCGGAAAAGGCATCTACGACTCATTTATGGAGAAGGAAATCTCCGAGCAGCCCGCCGTATTCTCCGAAACGGTGGTAAGACGTATCAGAAACGGCAGAATCGATTTCCCCGAAATCAACAATTTCGACGGCGTTTATCTCAACAATCTCGGAAAGATATTCATAAGCGCCTGCGGCTCGGCATACCATGTCGGACTTTGCGGCAAATATTATCTCGAATCGCTCGCCAAAATCCCGGTCGAGGTCGAAATCGCATCCGAATTCCGTTCACGCGAAGTTCTCATAGACAGAAATACGCTTTTCATCGTCATCAGCCAATCGGGTGAAACGGCCGACACGCTCGCCGCGCTCAGAATTGCGAAAGAAAAGGGCGCGCGCACGCTTGCCGTGGTAAACGTACGCGGTTCAACAATCGCGAGAGAGGCCGACTATGTCATATTCACCGAGGCAGGCCCCGAAATCGCGGTCGCAACCACAAAGGCGTTCACCGCGCAGCTCGGAATCATGGCGGCTCTCGCTCTTCATTTCGGATATACAAAAGGCGTTATCGAAGAAAAAACGCTCGGCGCGCTTCTCCACGAAATAACCGCGGTACCCGCACTGATTGAGAGCGTTCTTCCCGATCTGCCGCACGCAAAGCAGATTGCCGAAAGTCTGCGCGATGTTCACGATGTGTTCTATCTCGGCCGCGGACTCGACTGGTACGCCGCGCTTGAAGGCTCACTTAAACTGAAAGAAATTTCATACATACACTCGGAAACATACGCCGCAGGCGAACTCAAACACGGCTCGATTGCGCTTATCGAGCATGACACGCCGGTTATGGTGCTTGCGACACAGCCGCTCCTTTACGACAAGATGGCGGTTGCCGCCGCAGAGGTAAAATGCCGCGGCGCTCACATAATCGCGATTACATCAAGCGCGAACGAGAAGCTGATTGAACTTGCCGACGAAACGCTGATTATTCCCGAATCGAACGCGCTTTATGCTCCGTTCGGTGCGATTGTGCTTATGCAGATGATAGCATGCGAATGTGCGAAGATACGCGGTTTCGATGTAGATAAACCCCGCAATCTCGCAAAATCGGTTACGGTTGAATAAGCTACCGTCAAAAGATAAAGCTCCCGACAGCAGGTCTGCTGTCGGGAGCTTTATTAAATTCAGTTGTTATTTTCAAACACTTCGACAAGCGCATCGACGAAAAGCCGGTGCATATCGCGTGTGGGATGATTGATATAATTGGCGAGAAGCAGAGTCGTATCCTCTCCCGCTGCCTCAAGCTCTTTCCAGCGGCGATAGGTATCGGCAAGAGGAATATTCCGCCTTGCCGCAAGCTCTCTCTCCGCGTCAACAAACGCATCCATTCGTCCGCTTTTCTGATATTCGGCGGTAACCGCGGCATATCCGCTGACCGAGGGGAGCGTATCGGGATGAACATAGCTGTTCAGCATATTCGGCGTCAGAATCACCGCGGGAATTTCAGCCGCATCAAGGCGGTCGAGCAGTCCGCCGAGCGATGAAACATAGTCGTCAAGGCTTCCGTTTACATCGTTGAGCGCAAAATTCAGCACGCAAAGATCGGGGTGTTTCGAAATGACATCTCTGTCAATGCGGGACAGAGCGCCATGCGCCGTATCGCCTGCGATACCGGCGTTTATGACATTGACCGGAAGCCATCTGTTATATTTTGCCATCTCGCACGCAAAGCGTCTGTGATACACGGCATCGAAGTCGAATTCGCAATCGGGAAATCCGGGTATACACTCAAACGCGCCGTGCGTAACGCTGTCGCCGAGAAAAGCCACAAGCGGCGCATTGTCCTCCGGGAATTTCGCGTTTTTCAGATATTCAATCAACTTTAATCTGTTCATTTTATTCTCCTCGCAAGGCAAAAGTGCCGCCCTGCCGATTTTTCGACTTACAGCTTAATTTCCTCGGATATTTCCGCCGAGCGATAGAGGTAGTCAAGCAGTTTCGCACTCTCGAGAATGTTGTCGATATGGCTTCTGTTCTTTTCTCCGCTGTTTATCGAATCGATAAACGCATCGTCCTCTCTGAGATACATGTTGGGAATATCATAGACGGGCGCGCTCTTTTCGAGTGTTTCGCCGTCATAGAATCTGAAATGTCCGCCGTAGTCGAGTCTTGCTCCGCCTTTGTCGCCGAGGAAGTCGATGAAATCGCCGCCCTCTCTGTTGTTCTCGGCCCAGGAGCCGTTGAACGAGATGCTCGCCTTGTCGGTACGGATATATCCCGTAATCATATCCTCGACATCGTTCGTGCCTTTTTCGAAATCGGCGGTATCGGCGGCCCACATTCCCTCACAGCGGTATTTTTTCATATCTTTCGCCATCTCGCTGTAACTGTCGCAGGTGACTGTTTTGAGATTTACTCCGCCGAGAATATAAAGAATAAGATCGAGATAGTGTACGCCCCAGTCAATAAGAACGCCGCCGCCCGATTGTGCTTTTGTTGTAAATGCGCCTCCGAGTCCGGGAATGCTTCTGAACGCGCGGAACGAGCAGTAGACATGATAGATTTTTCCGAATTTACCCTCGCGGTTCATCTCTTCGAGCAGCTCAACCGATTTGTGGTAACGGTTGCATACGCCGATGTTCAGCATAAGACCGCGTTTATCGGCTTCCTCCGCCATTTCGCAGGAAAGAGCGTAGTTGACGGTAATCGGCTTTTCGCAGAATACATGCTTGCCTGCGCGGAGAGCGTCCATTGTAACCGTGTAGTGGGCATAGTTCGGGGTAAGCACCCAGACGGCTTTCACTTCGGGATCGGCAAGCACTTCGTGATAATCGGTTGTAATCTGTTCCACCTTCGGATACTTTTCCTTCATCGCGGCGGCTTTCGATTCGATAAGATCGCAAGCGTATTTGATGCGGATGTTGTTAAGCTCGGAAAGTGCCGGAAAATGCGCGCCGTCGGCTATACGTCCGCAGCCGATTACGCCTATGACTGTTTTTTTGCTCTCATTGTTTTCCATGGTAATTCCTCCTCGATTTTATATTGTCGTATCTTTAATCTTTATAATTTCGATCTTTACAGCGGTCTGCTTTTGATTTTCGCGTAGGGACGCGGATAGCACTCGGGCGTCTCCCTTACTTTATCGATAACGATTATCCTGCGTTCGCCCGCATCGCCGAGTGTGAACTTACCGACTTCGGTTATCTCTCCGCCGAGCGTTTTTATCGCCTTTTCGGCTTCACGCAGTTCATTTTGCCCGTCCGAGCCTTTCATTGCGATAAATCTGCCGTTCGTATTCACAAGCGGCAGGCAGAGTTCGCAGAGGATGTTCATCCTCGCGACGGCACGCGATACAACCGTGTCAAACGCCGCACGGCCGTCGGATTTTCCGTATTCTTCGGCACGCACCGCTTTTGTTTCGACATTCAGCGACAGTTTTTTTGCCATTTCGTCAACAAATGTGAGCTTTTTCGCGGTTGAATCGATGGCTGTTATTTTTATATCGGGACGGCAGACGGCAATCGGCAGAGTCGGAAAACCGCCTCCGCATCCGACATCGGCAAGAGATACGGCAGACGGCTTTATGTACGGAAGAACGGTCATGCAGTCGATAAAATGGCGCAGGATAATTCCGTCCTCGTCGGTTATTGCCGTCAGATTCATCTTTTCTCCTGCCGCCAAAAGATCGCCTGCCAGAATTTCGAATTTTTCGGCGGCAGACGGCGGGCAGACCTGATTATATTTTGTTACGGCAGCGCCAAATCTGTCGGTAAATGATGACATACGGCTGTATTATCTCCATTTTGAATTTGTATTTGTAAAATTATTTTCCCTTTGACGCGAGAAAAACAAGCAGAACCGATATATCTGCAGGCGACACACCCGATATTCTCGATGCCTGTCCGACATTTATCGGACGCATGGCCGACAGCTTCTGCCTTGCTTCAAGACGCAGTCCTTCGATTTTCGTATAATCGACATCCTGCGGTATGATTTTCGATTCGAGTTTTGCGTTTCTCTCGACTTCGGCAAGCTCGCGTTTTATGTATCCCTCGTATTTCAGCATGGTTTCAACGCATCTGCCCACAGCGGCAGTCGCCATCCGATTGCGGGTAGAGTCGATTTCGTCAAGGTCTTTCCAATGAATCTGCGGTCTGCGCAGAAGATCGGCAAGTCTTACTCCGCCCGATGCGGGATCGAGTCCTTTTGAAATAAGCAGACCGTTTATCTGCGACGGAGAAAAGAAGGTATGCTCGGCACGCTCTGTTTCGGAGCGGATTGTTTCCTGCTTTTCGAGAAATTTCGCGTATCTTTCATCATCGACAAGACCGACACGGTGTCCGATCGGAGTAAGACGGGCATCGGCGTTATCCTGCCTCAGAAGAAGTCGGTATTCGCTTCGGCTGGTCATAATGCGGTATGGCTCGGCCGTTCCTTTGGTTACGAGATCGTCTATCAGCGTTCCTATATAAGAGCTGTCGCGTGTCAGCATGACGGGCGGCTCGCCTTTTATCTTCATTGCCGCGTTTATTCCGGCAATCAAGCCCTGTGCCGCCGCCTCCTCATATCCCGATGTTCCGTTGAACTGTCCCGCTCCGAAAAGCGAGCGGAAGTCCTTAAATTCAAGCGTGGCGTTCATCTGGGTGGGATCGGCGCAGTCATATTCTATCGCGTAGGCGGTACGCATGATTCGGGCATTTTCGAATCCGACAATCGAATGAAGCATTTCGGTCTGCACCTCTTCGGGCAGACTTGACGAAAATCCCTGCAGATACATTTCCTTCGTATCGGCGCCGCACGGCTCGACAAAAAGCTGGTGCCTTGTTTTATCCGAAAATCTTACGACCTTATCCTCGATTGACGGGCAGTATCTGGGGCCCGTTCCGTGAATGACGCCCGAATAAAGCGGCGAACGGCCGAGATTTTGTCTTATGATTTCGTGCGTTTTTTCGTTTGTATAGGCTATATGGCAGTCAATCTGCCTTACGCCGTCAAAAGCATTCTCGGGTGTACGCGATGAGAACGGAAGAACATCGTCATCCCCGTGCTGCACATCGAGTTTTGAAAAATCGATTGAATCGGCGTGTATGCGCGGAGGGGTTCCGGTTTTGAAGCGCATAAGCCGAACTCCCGCGTCGGCAAGACTTTCGGACAGCCGTCCCGCCGATGTCATTCCGTCGGGACCTGCGATTTCTATCGCCTCACCCGTGATTGTCCTGCTGGCAAGATATGTTCCGGTGGCGATGACAACCGCCTTCGAATCGAATATTCCGCCGTAGGCTGTCGTCACTCCGACCGCCGTCTTTTTGCCGTCGGCATCATCTCTGAAATTGACGGCGACAATCTGCGCCTGACGCAGCCGCAGATTGTCGGTATTCTCGAGCAGCTTTTTCATATAGGCACGGTATGCGGCGCGGTCTGCCTGAACCCGCTTCGACCGAACCGCCGCGCCTTTGCCGGGATTAAGAATACGCGACTGAATCGTAACTCTGTCGGCGGCATATCCCATCTCGCCGCCGAGCGCGTCTATTTCGTATACAAGCTGACCTTTGCCGGTTCCGCCGATTGCGGGATTGCACGGCATATTGCCGACCGCATCGAGCGAAAGAGTAAAAAGCAGGGTGTCGAGTCCGAGCCTTGCGCAGGCGAGCGCCGCCTCTATTCCGGCATGCCCCGCGCCGACGACGATTACGTCGGCAGATCCGGCATTATATGTGACCATAAACTGAAAATTGTCCTTTCGGTTTATCGAAAAATCGATAAATTCTGAATTATGTCTTAATCGGCGGCAGGCGCGTCCGAGCCGAGTATTTCCTCAAGAGCCGCGATTTTCGCGCAGCAGATTAGCACCTTCGCCGCTGTTCTGATTTCCTCTACAGGCGGATAGGAGGGCGCGATACGGAGATTTGAATCACTCGGATCGATGCCGTACGGGAAGGTTGCGCCGACATTCGTCATGCGCACGCCGCACTCGTTCATGAGATTCCATACCCGTTTCGCCGAGCCTATCAGCATATCGAAGCTGATGAAATATCCTCCGCGCGGCTTCGACCATTTCGCGACTCCGCAGCCTTCAAGATCCTTTTCGAATGCTTCCTCAAACGCCTCGAATTTGGGGCGAAGAATCGCCGCGTGCTTTTTCATGTGTTCGCGTACGGATTCCGAATCTTTGAAGAAAAGCACATGACGGAGCATATTCAGCTTGTCGTGACCGATGGTCTGCACGGTCATCAGCGAGCGTATATAGTTAAGATTTACGGTTGACGCCGCAACGCAGGCGATTCCCGAGCCGGGGAAAGTTATTTTCGATGTCGATGCGAATTCGAATACAATATGCGGATTGCCCGCCTTTTCGACCTCATCAACGATATTGAGCAGCTTGTCATCGTCATCGTAAAGTCCGTGTACGGCGTAGGCATTGTCCCAGAAAATGCGGAAGTCATCTGCCGCGGGCTTCAGACGCGCGAATCTGCGGACAACCTCGTCCGAATAGACCACGCCGCCGGGATTTGAGTATTTCGGAACACACCATATTCCCTTTATCAGCGGATCTGACGCGACATATTCTTCGACAATGTCCATATCGGGGCCGTCGTCTTTCATCGGCACGTTAATCATTTCGATTCCGAGCGACTGACATATCATAAAATGTCTGTCGTAACCGGGTACGGGACAGAGAAATTT
Source organism: bacterium (assembly GCA_963628435.1). GTDB lineage: Bacteria > Bacillota > Clostridia > Oscillospirales > CAG-272 > CAKSQF01. The sequence goes on along the minus strand of CAVGEY010000001.1, from coordinate 150,362 downwards.
GATTTTGCCCTGCTGAATCCACGGTTTTGTGCTCGGAGACGAGCCGTAAAGCATACATCTTACAACCGTGTCGTACATGATGTTAAGCGATGAGTTGCCGCAGACTATGACATTCACGGGCGGCACATCGAGAATATCGGCAAGAAGTTCCTTCGCTTCGGGGATACCGTCAAGAACTCCGTAATTTCGCATATCGAGTCCGCCGAGGCCGCCGTGGCGGCACTGTTCGGGCGACGAAAGCACGGTAAGCATTCCGTCGGACAGCTCGAGCTGTGCTTTATCGGGTTTTCCTCTCGACATATCGAGCGAAAGCTTCAGATTTTGATATTCGCGATATGTTTTGCGCTGTTTTGCAAGTTCTTTTATCGCTTCGCTTTTTGACAAAGCCGTATACAACATGGTATTACTTTCCTTTCAGTATCGTGGGTTGTTTTCGTTTTGCCGCTCTGCGGCATATATTATCAGAACTCGGCGTTGCCGGTGGTTCTCGGGAATGCCTCGACATCGCGGATATTGGACATTCCGGTTACATACATGATAAGTCTTTCGAATCCGAGACCGAAGCCCGCGTGCTTTGTTCCGCCGTATTTGCGCAGCTCGGCATACCAGCCGTAGGTTTCCTTGTCAAGGCCGAAGCGTTCGAATGCGGCATCAAGATAATCGGGACGCTCCTCACGCTGTGAGCCGCCTATAAGTTCTCCGACTCCGGGAACAAGCAGATCGACTGCCGCAACCGTTTTGTTGTCGTCGTTCAGACGCATATAGAAAGCCTTGATTTCGCGGGGCCAGTCGGTAACGAACACCGGACGTTTGTAAACCTTTTCGGTGAGATATCTTTCATGCTCTGTCTGCAAATCTTCGCCCCAGCCGATCGGATATTCGAACTTTTCACCGCTCTTTTCGAGCAGCTCGACGGCGTGTTCGTATGTGCAGACCGCGAAATCCGAATTTACGATATTGTTAAGACGTTCGATAAGTCCCTTGTCGACGCGGAGATTGAAAAATTCGAGTTCGTCGCGGCATTCGTCGAGAAGCCCCGAAATGACATATTTGAGCATTGCCTCGGCAAGCTCCATATCATCGGTCAGATCGGCAAACGCGATTTCGGGTTCAAGCATCCAGAATTCGGCGGCATGACGGGGAGTGTTTGAGCGTTCGGCTCTGAAAGTAGGGCCGAAGGTATAAACCTTTCCGAACGCCATGGCGAAAGACTCGACATTGAGCTGACCGGACACGGTAAGGTTTGCCGCCTTGCAGAAGAAATCTTTCGAGTAGTCGACACTGCCGTCTTCATTCTTCGGAACGTTCGCCAGATCGAAAGATGTAACCTTGAACATATCGCCCGCGCCTTCGCAGTCGCTTGTCGTAATCAGAGGCGTATGAACATATACGAATCCGTTGTCATGGAAGAATTTATGCAGGAGCTGTGCGGCGGTCGAACGCACACGGAAAACCGCCGAGAAGAGATTTGTGCGGGGACGCAGATGCGGTTTTGTGCGCAGAAATTCGAGCGACTGCCCTTTTTTCTGCATCGGGTAATCGGGGGTTGAGCTTCCCTCTATCTCGACCTTGTCGGCTTTCAGCTCGCACGGCTGTTTCGCGTCGGGGGTAACGACAAGTACACCGTCTATACAGAATGACGCTCCGACATTCTGTTTTGCGAGTGTTTTATAATTTTCGAGTTTGGAATCTTCTATAACGACCTGAAGATTTTTCAGGCATGATCCGTCGTTGAGTTCGATAAAGCCGAACGCATTTGAGGCTCTTATCGTTCTTGCCCATCCGCAGACGGTAACCTCTTTATCGGCGTATTTTTCGGGCTCGGCGAGAATTGATTTTATTTCTGTTCGCTTCATGGCTGTAACATTCCTTTCGACTCTTTCTGTCTTAATTTGTATATTATACTATTTTTTTTTCGCGATTACAAGCCTTTTACGCTTTTTTTTGAACTTTTTGTTCCGAAAAAAGCAAAAAAAGCAAACTTTTTTTGCCGCTTCTCAATATTTGGGAGAAAACGGCCGTCCGCGGATACAAATCGCATTCCGAAAATTCTGTTTTTGCGATTTTTCACTTGACAAAATGCGATTATTTTCTTACAATTATCTTATAATATTTGATTTTTCCGTCGGATTACGGAGAAAGGCGGACAAAAAATGAAAAAAATCAAGATTGTCACATTTAATATAAGAAATTGCCTGAACGGCGACGGACAGAACGATTTTCGTTCGCGTCTCGGCGGCATACTCGACAAAATAAACGGTGAAAAGCCCGATGTCATCTGCTTTCAGGAGGCGATGGACTTCAATATGAGGATGCTGCAAAGCTCTCTCTGCGACTACTTGTTCTGTTTCAATCCGCGCGGAGCCGATTTCGGCGGTGAGGGAGTCGCGACCGCGCTGAAAAAGGATGCATTAAGCCTTCTCGCACTTGACTTCTTCTGGCTGTCCGACACGCCCGACATTCCCGGCTCGCGCTATGAAGATCAGAGTGATTGTCCGAGAATCTGCCAGTGCCTGCTCGTAAAATACCGCGGCGAACTTCTGCGCATCTACAACACCCATCTCGACCACGTGAGCCAAAGCGCCTGCGAAAAAGGGATAAAGCTCGTTCTCGACCGCGTATCGGCCGACAGAAAAAAAATCGACTGTCCTTTCTTTATCTTCGGTGATTTCAACTCCCGTTCCGACAGTAAAACTCTGAAAATCTGCCGTGAATGTCAAGATCCGAAAGTCGTCGATCTTACCGAAAATTCGGGCATGACCTTCCACGGCTACAGAATTCCGACAGCCGAAGACGAGAAAAATCCGGGACTTAAAATCGACTACATTCTGGCCGATGAAGAAACGGCAAAGCAGCCGTTTACACTCACGAAATGGACAGAAGAGCGTCACGGAGTTTTTCTCTCGGATCACTATCCCGTCTGCATCGAATTCCGATAAATTTTCGAAAACAGTATACGAAAGGATGTCCGGCATGATGTCGGATACGGAAATGAAAAAAGAAAACAGTTACGGCAAAAAATCAAAAATGTTAACCATCGCTTCCGTTCTTCTTATTTCGGCGCTTATCCCGATCTGCCTTTGCGGCTGCTCATCGGGATTCAATAAGGGCGGCATTGTAACGGCAGGCCCCGATGCAGAGGAGTCCGAAACATCGAAATCGCTTGTCGGTTCGTGGTTCTGCCCGGACGGGCTTTGCGGATATGTGTTTGAAAAAATCGACAGCGAGAGCGGCGAGGGCGGCTTTACATATTACAAATCATCCGGCCCGACATCCGAAAAGGAAGAAGCGAGGGGCGTGTATTCGACCGGAGACGGTAAAATCACAATCGTCATAGACGGAGAGCGAAAAGAATACGATTATCTGCTTGACGGCGGAAAACTGCTTATTCTGACCGACGCCGACGGCAATGAGCTGATATTCACGCCGAGCGAAAACCGATAAACCGAATAACGAAAAATCTGCCCGACACGAAAAAGTGTCGGGCGGATTTGTTATAATTTTTATATTTTTACTCCCATCTGCAGGTGAGAATATAACTTCCGTATTTTGTCATTTCGACATCGCAGTCGAGATTCAGCTTATCAATCAGATTTTCGAGCGTTCCCTCCGTATCTATATTCAGATAGATAAAGTCGGGGCGTTTTTCGGGATTCAGCTTATAATAGTCGGCAAGTCGGGATATTGCCTCCGAAATTTCATTTTTCTCCTTACTTCCGATCGAAATCCAGCCCGAAAAAGAGGCGTTTCGTTTGCCGTCGGCAACATACAGACAGGTTTCGGTTGAAAAATAAAGCACATTGCCCGATTCTATCGAGCGGATTTCTTCGGTATCCTCCATCAGCCTGTCGTAATAGAGAGAAAAAGCCGCCTGCGTCTTTACGCCGCGATTTATTCCGTATTCGATTTTCGTATCAAGCTCATCATTTTCGCTGTCCCAGAAATTGCTGTTTATTCGCACATTCATAAACATAACAAAGAGAATCGAAAAAGCGGCGGTCGCCGACAGAAATGTTACGAAAAGCGCGGCGAAATTCCCCTCCGCCTGCTCGGCGATAAAGAGCGCGATAAAGACAGCCGACGCAATCGTTCCGACCGAATATGCCGACGATACGACAAGAAAACACTGATTCGAAGATGCCGAAATCGCATAAGCATAAAAAAGTGTCGGCAGCCACATACCGTAAAAGAGTTTTTTCGGTCTGTCGGCAAGCAGGAAATACGAAACGGCGCCGAGAATGTTCAGCGGCATCATAAAGCAGTTGATTGTGGGCATACTGCCGAAATTCAGAGTATAAATCAGCGTGGTAACGGCTGCAAGCGCGAAATAAACCGTTTTGCGAAGCGGCGATTTTCTGTCGATTGCCGACACAGTCATAAGCAGAGCGGCTGCGGCAAAGCAGTAGGGCGCCGCGGCATTGCTCCCCTTTACATAATAGCAAAAGTATTTTATCGTGTTGAAAAGCGAAATCGCGCGGTGTTCGGGGTCCGAAAAAATCATCGGGACCGATTTTATTATATCCGAAACAGATGCGCGGGAGAGCAGAAAAACAAAGAACAGCCCCGCCGCCGAAGCGACACCGGCGGTTATTCCGAGTACGGTTTTAAGGTCGAGAAGTGAGCCGCCGTCATAACGCTTTTTCGTAATCTTCGATATAACCGCCGCCGCCGAAGCGCATATAAGATAGATAAAATAAAGCGCGGCGAGATAGGGGGAGCAAAGCACCGCAGCCGAAAAGAGGATACCCGTGAGCATATCGCGCAGAAAACCGAGAATTTTTCTTTTTTTGCCGACCGACTTATCGTACGGCTTTCGTGTTATGAAAGCGGCGGTCGAAAGCGCGAAAAATCCGACTCCCATCGAATTATATGAGAGCGCCGATATATTGAACGGAGCGTAAAGCATAAAGAAAAGCGAGCCTATGAGTGCGCCGAATTTCGATGTTCTGCGCAGCATAAGGTAGAGACAGAGTGCGGCAACCGATTGAAACGCGATATAAATATATCTGAAATGCAGTATCGCGCCCTCGAATGTCGGATTTATCAGCATATAAATCTTCACAATCGGATAGATAAGCAGTCCCGAAAGCTGCGAAACATGCCATTCGTCGGTTATAAGCGAATCGCCCTGCGCAAGCCGCTTCGGAACGGTCAGATAGAATGACTCATCGCGGTTTCCGTATCCGTATTCCGCTTTCCAAATGAGAAAAGCGACCGCCGCAATGAAAAGCAGACAGAAAAGAATGTCCGGTATTCTGTCCGAGAGAGAATCAAACAGCCTTCTTCGGCTGTCGGTTATCTTTTCGGTTTGCGGGTTATCCTGCCGAAGCTCGGCGGTTTCGATTTTATTGTCCATAGTCGGTATCGGCAAAAGCCGCCTTTCCCCGCAGTCACGCGGCGAATTTTAAGAGATTCTACATAGCGATACTATCATAAAATCGGAATTATGTCAATATGATAATAGCCGTTTACGGAAAATCCACCATTACGTATATACTCCGTAATGGTGGATTATTTATCTGCTTTCGGTTTTCGCGGCTTCGGTTTCGGTCTCATCGACTGTTACGATAGCTCCGTTTTTGAAATATCCGGTATAATCGGCGCGTTTGCCGTCTGCCCAGTGATATGTTCCGTAGCCGGTAATCGCGTTCATATAGAAGTCGCCTTCATAGACATCGCCGTTGGTAAAGGTGTATTTTCCCTTGCCGCTGCGCATATCGTTTTTGAATTCTCCCTCATAAACCGCACCGCTCGCGAATGTGAGTTTGCCGTTTCCGTTTTTGACATCGTTTTTATATTCGCCCTCATAGACGGTGCCGTCTCCGTAGCGGTATATGCCGCTGCCGTCCTTAAGATTGTTTTTGAACTGTCCGACATAGGTGTCGGTTTTGCCGTCCTCCTCGGCCCATGTATAGCTGCCGCTGCCGTTTTTTACACCCGCGCTGAACTCGCCGGTATAAACATCGCCGTTTGCGTAGCTGTAAACGCCCTTGCCGCTGATAAGCCCGTATTCGAAGCCGCCCTCATAGACATCGCCGCCCGAAAATTTCATTATTCCCGAGCCGTCGCGCAGGAGGGTGTTTATCTCTCCGCGGTAACAGCCGCCGTCCTCGTAATCGAGTCTTACAATGCGTCCGTCAATCGTTGATCCGTCGCTGAATTCAAGAGTATCGCCCTCATAGGTGAGTGTCGCCTTGCTTCCGTCCGAATAATAAACATTTCCGCTTGACGGTTTTCCGTCGCCGTCAACCTTTCCCAGAAATCTTATTGTTCCGTGCTCGGAGGTTTTATATGTCAAAAGCCTTGTCCCGCCGAAATAAAGCACGGCGAAAACCGCGCCGACAACAACCGCAGTTGTGAGTATGACAAGCAGGACAAACGTCTTAAACGACATTGATTTGCGTCTTGTCGACATGGATATACCTCCTTTTAGTGAAGCCGTCAAAAGTCAAATGATAAAATCAGCCCGAAATCGATCCGAAAAGCTCACCGATATACGGGATAAACATAAGAAGCGCGTATGCCGCGACAAAGAAAACGACAACCGCGATTATAAGGGTTATAAAATCGGTTCCCTTTGCGCTGTATCTCATATCGGCTTTTATGCGGTTCTGCTCGTCGATATAATAATGAGCGGTATTTATATCGGTCTTTTTGGTACGCGCCGAAAAATATCTTCCGTTTTCGTCGGCGGTATAGTTATCGTCGACCTCCCAGACCATTTTGCGCAGCACCGAGCCGTCACGCAGAGCATGACGCACAAATCGGTTTTTTCCGTATCCGAGTTCGGCAACCGTTTTCGCGCTTTCCTTATCGCAGGCGCCGGCGGCAATCAGGGCGCGCACGAATGATCCGATAATGCGCTTGTTATAATAAATCGAGCATGCGCCGACAACAATGCCTATGAAAATCGACCAAACAACGAGTTCGGATGTGCTAAGTGAGCTTAAATAATCTAACATATAAAAACCCGATTCAACCAAAAAATTACACTTTGATTATATCAGAAAAAAAAGCTCTTTTTATAAAATAATTGTGAAAAAAAAATAAACTTTAAGGCTGTCCGACCGCGTGGTACGGTCGGACAGTCGCTCTTTATCTCTTTGTCAGTCTGCGGTAAACTCAACCGTGTAAAGCTCGCAGAGTTTTCCGCCCGATGTACTGCGGAATACGAAGAAGAGTCCCCACTGCCCGTCAATGCGGTCAGCCGCCGGCATCGGGACTGTGATTTCGGTCGCTTCCTGCGCGTCGGACGAGCTTATATCAAAACTTGCCGCCTTAATGCATCCCTCGCCGAGCGATTCGACATCGCCGCTTCCGCTCTTATATTTTATCGCGCTGTCGGCGGCCGTATCGGGACGCAGATATACGTCGACGGTAACATTCTTTCCGAGCGGTTTCAGCGATATTTTCAGCTCGGTATTTTTTCCCTTTCCGGCATTTTTATCGAAATTAAAATATTTGATTCCGATAATCGAATTGTTCGATGCAACCGTGAGCGGCTCATACTCTGCCGGTTTTTCGTAAACGGGGGTGATGTATGATTCGCCTGTCATAAAGCAGGCCATGCTCGCGGGATATTTCGCATAGGGATCGAGTCCGTCGGTATAAAATCCGTTTGACGTTACCTCCGCCATGCTTATGCGTACCCCGCCGCCGTCTGCAACCGATTTTTCATCCCATTCGAGAGTGATTTTGTCAACCATGCTCTGACGGCTGAACATATTGTTCGATCTGTGATAGAAGATATACCACTGTCCGTTTATCTCACAGATGCTTCCGTGAGTGTTGTTGTCGGGGAAGCTGCGGTCATATCCGCCGGCAGCGTTCGGAAGAGTTTCTCCCGCCGCGTCAACGATTATTCCGCCGTATTTCCACGGCCCTTCGGGGCTGTCGCTGTAACCGTAGGCAAGCTGTCCGACAGTACGGCCGGTAGGCTCGGTCGTGAGTCCGCGTCTGGAATAAACAAATACATATTTGTTCCCGACCTTGCGTATGGACGATGCCTCAAAGAATCCCCATTTGTATATGTTTTCGTCCTGTACTATGTTATAGTCTGCGGGATTGTAATTGCCGCTTTCGACATCGGTAACCGTCGGGAGGTTGTTATGTATCTCGGTTCCCTCTTTCAGCGTCGACATATCGTCGGGATCGAGTTCCGCCCACTGACATTTGTCTCCGTACTCAAATCCCCAATAGCCGTAGACGCGTCCGTTATCATAGAGAATCGCGACGTCGAAGCCGAGCGGCCCCTCTGTTTGGTTTATTGTTCCCTCTGCCCAGTTGCAGACGGTAAACGGGCCGTCGGGACGGCTTGATTTTGCGACCATGTTCCTTCTGCCCGCCGTCTGATTGTTCGGGTAGAAATAGTATGTCTTTTTGCCGTCCGCTCCGACAACTTCGGCAATATCGGGGGCGAACAGAAGATCGTTCCCGCCCTGTACGGTCGATTTGAAAATTTCTCCGTGATATGTCCAGTCGGTCAGATCATCGACAGGTGCCGACCATACCACCTGCTCATAGCCGCAGTAGGTCGTGAGTACGGTATCGTGAGAGCCGTAGACATAGAGGCGGTATTTGCCCGGATTGTCGGGGTCCTCGAACACATAAGGCTCTCCGTCGGGGATGTGTTCCCAAAGCGGCAGATACGGGTTGCCGATCGATTTATATCTGTAAAGCGTTTCGGGAACGACCGACACAACACAGACTGCGGGATTGCCCTTCTCCACCGTCGCGCTTATCACCGCGTATCCCTCTCCGACGGCGGTAATAACGCCGTTTTCGTCAACCGATACAACGCCGCTGTCCGACGAGCGGTAGCTGACCTTGCCGGCGCCCTTCTCGATCGCCGATGCAGAGAGAGTCAGCGTCTGACCGGGGTTCATTCTCAGCTCGGTTTCGCTTATTTTCATATTGTATATCTTTTCGGTCGTAACAGGTGCGTCTGTTTCAAGAACATCAAAATATTCGAAGGTGAATTTCATGGATTTCGCGCCGGTCGAGCCGTTGAACGCGACAAGTCCGCGGCGCGGTTTCTTCAGGCTGACCGTACAGCTTCCGAGTTCCTGATAGCCGCTGTCTATTCCTTCGGGTGTATAATATGCCGTGTATGTCCTTCCGACTTTCTTTATCCTGAGCCAGATTACCTCGGTTTTGAGCGACACAATCGCGCACGAGGTAAAGCTGCCGCCGCTCTCGTAGGCAAACTGAACGCCGGGCTCGAAATTGCAGGCGCAGACGAGTTTTACATAGTTGTCGTCATCGGCATAAATCATCAGACCGCCCTGCTGATAGTTTTCGCAGGCAATCTGCGACAGATCGATTTTTGTTTCGATAATGTAGTTGCCGGTCGCTTCCTGCATAAATATATTCCGGGCGCTGTTGTCTGTGCCGTAGAGTTCGCCCTGCATGGTCGTTAACGCAAGACCGCTGCCGCTCTCAAGTTTCCATTTCGACTTATTTTCGCGGATTACAGTCCATTTTTCGGAAAATTCCTCTTCGGTAAGCGTTTTGAAATCTGTTCTCTCGATCATATAGTCCTCCTCTGTTTCGGGTATCGCCGCCGTCTGCGGTATCGTCGTTACTTTACCGTCGGTTGCGGCCGCCGTATAAACCGCGTTTTTTTCGGTTGCCGCATCTGTCTTTTCGGCCTTTTCGGATGTTGTGCATCCGCCCGCAGCACAGACTGTCGATACGGCTGCAAGCAAAGCCGAGACGGTGCGCATCAAAAAGTTTCGGTTAACGCTTTTCATACACCTTTCCTTTCGGATTTTCAAAATTATCCGTACACTATTATACAAACAACAGTTGCATTTGTAAATAGTTTTTGTGCATTTTTTCGGATTTATTTAATGTCTTCGCTTTGACGGTAGAGCGCGGGTGTTGTGTTCATCATCGCCTTGAAATTTCGGTTAAATGTGCGCAGTGAGCTGTATCCGCTCTCGTATGCGCATCTGACGACGGGCATAGAGGTATTTTTCAGAAGATAGCAGGCATGACTCAAACGGTATCTGTTCAGATAGTCATTGTACGGCAGACCGACCGCCTTTCTGAAAAAACGGGACAAATAGGCATAATCGTAGCCTGTTTTTTCGGACAGCGCGGTAAGCGAGCAGTCATCCGCAAAATTTTCCTCGACAAATGCGAATATTCTGTTCAGGAGGCTTTTTGAGTCGGACGGCTTTGCCTTATAAACGGCATTTCTGTCAAATCGGCCGCAAATTCCGTAAAGCACACCTTTGCGCTCTATATAAGAGGCATCGCCGAGCTTTACGAGCAAATCACGCAGACAGTCATCGAGCGAAAACAGATTGTTTTCGGGAACATATCGGTCGGTTTTTGCGGTGAACGCCTGAACGAGCTTCGGCGAAAAAATACAGAGAATATGGCGGCTGTGCGACGAACTCAGCATGTGAAGCTGATTCGGGAACACGAGCAGTGCATCTCCCTTTCCGAGTCTGTAATCTTTTCCGTCGACATTAACGGTCATTTCCCCGTCGGTAAGCACAATCAGCTCAAAGCACTGATGCAGATGCATCGGAAAACTGAAATTTTCGCCCGTTTCGATTTTTATATAGTCGGGTGTGGTCAAATGGTCAAACTGATAGAACATAAGCCCTCCGAATGTCAAATTCTGTCTATATATTATATACAAAATAGCGAGAAAAGTCAACATATAGGGTATATACTGAAATCAGCGAAATATCCGAATCGAAATTACCGCCGACGGCGGCATGAGGTGATTTTATGAAATATTTTATCGGAGCAGACCTCGGAACATCGTCGCTGAAACTTCTTCTGACAGATGCCGAAGGAAAAATCATTAACAGTGTAAGCCGTGAATATCCGCTCTCCTTCCCTCATCCCGGATGGAGCGAACAGAATCCCGAAGACTGGTGGACGGCTCTTGCAGACGGAATACCCGAACTTATATCGGGAACAGATGCCTGCGACATCGCCGCAATCGGTGTCGGCGGGCAGATGCACGGGCTCGTAACCCTCGACGCCAATGACAGAGTAATAAGGCCCGCGATTCTGTGGAATGACGGCAGAACGGACGCCGAAACCGATTATCTGAACAACGAAATCGGCAGAGAAACACTGTCGCGGCAGACGGGCAACATCGCGTTTGCGGGTTTTACCGCGCCGAAAATTCTCTGGATGCGGAATAACGAAAAAGAAAATTTCGACAGAATATGCAAAATCATGCTTCCGAAAGATTACATAAACTACCGCCTGACGGGTGTTCACTGCACCGATTATTCGGACGCATCCGGAATGCTTCTGCTTGACGTGAAAAACAAAAAGTGGTCGGAGCCGATGATGAAAATCTGCGGCATAAAAGAGGAGCAGCTTCCGAAACTCTACGAGAGCTACGAGACGGTCGGACATCTGACGGCATCCGCCGCATCCGCGCTCGGTCTCGGCGAAAAAACGATTGTGGTGGCGGGAGCCGGCGACAACGCGGCGGCGGCGGTCGGCACCGGCACGGTAAGCGCGGGCAGCTGCAACATCTCTCTCGGCACATCGGGTACGGTATTTATCCCGTCGGATGAGTTCCATGTCGACTCTTTCAACGCGCTGCACTCGTTCTGCCACGCCGACGGCGGCTATCATCTGATGGGCTGCATACTGTCGGCGGCATCATGCAGCAAGTGGTTCTTCGAGGAAATTCTCGGAACCGACAATTACGCCGTCGAAGAATCGGCGGTTACCGACGATATGCTCGGACGCGGACATGTATATTTTCTGCCCTATCTCATGGGCGAGCGCAGTCCGATAAACGACACGGACGCGCGCGGATGCTTTATCGGCATGCGTATGGACACAAAACGCGCCGACATGGTTCAGGCGGTTCTCGAGGGTGTATCATTTGCGATAAAAGACTGTCTTGAAATCGCCTCGGCTCAATCGATAGACATCGGCGCAAGCTGTCTGTGCGGAGGCGGCGCGAAATCGGCGCTCTGGCAGAAAATCATCTGCAACATTCTGAACATTCCGATAAAACTCGTGCAGACCGAGCAGGGGCCGGGATACGGTGCCGCCATGCTCGCGATGGTCGGAGCGGGAGTTTACCCGACGGTAGCCGATTGCGCCGCATCTATCGTCAGACTCAAAAAGACGATTCTGCCCGACCCCGAAATCGCGGCGCGCTACGCCGACCGATACGCAAAATTCAGAGAAATATATCCGTCTGTGAAAAATCTTTTCAGGAAACTCAAATAACCGAAAACAAAACCGCCGCAGGCATTCCGAACACGGAAGGCCTGCGGCATCATTTTTTATTTTCGAAAATCTGCTACGCGGCTTTTTTCCCCGAAGATTTTTTCCATTCGTCGGGGCAGTCGCGGTTTTCCTTAAACCAATCGCTCTTGTAAAGCGGCAGCGATGAGCCCGAACATTCGATTCTTATCCCGTCGGTGTCCGATGTCAGCACAATATCCCCGTTGAATGATGTGAATTTGTTTTTCTCATAATCAAGGCAGAGTGTCGTAACATAGACATTTTCGGTGTATTTCGCGATTCTGTCGCAGAAAATCTGCGTCGGATACTGACTCCTCGACTGATCCGAATATTCCGAGCTGCCCGCGCAGCAGCATACGCAGACATATTCGGGAGTTATCGCCTGCAGCAGAGTATCGGATGACGAGGTCGATGAGCCGTGATGTCCCGCCTTATAGAGGGTAACGTGGGAAAGTTCGTTCATCTCAACCAGCTTTTCCTCTCCATCTTTTTCGAGATCGCCCGTAAAGAGGTATTTTTCGTTTCCCTTTGTTATCATTACGCAGACCGAATAGTTGTTTTCACCCGATGTCTTATTGTAATAGAAAAAACTGTCGAGAATTTTCAGCTCGATTCCGTTTCCGAGATCGAAAACATCTTTGCCTGTTCTTATGCATTGGGCGGCGGTATAATGTACCGCGCCCCTTTCGACCGCCTCGTCAAGCTCGCGCGTGTAATTTTTGTAGAGTGTCGAATCCTCTGTCTGATTGGTTATCGGAAAATCTATTATCGTGCCTATATCATAAAGATCGAATATGCTGTCGGCAGATTCGTTAACCGCAAATCCCGCGTAATGATCCTCGTGCGCGTGTGTGACAATCACATATTCGAGTTTTCCGTCGGTAACATATCTGTCGATATAATCGGTTATTTCGGCAATACTCGCTTTTCTCGCTCCCGCATCAATGAGAATATCGACATCTCCCGCCTTGATATATGTGCAGTCACCCGTATGTTTGCTTCCGAGTTCGGGAAAATGCACCGACAGACTTCCCGAAATAATGCTGTCCGATTCGGTATCGTCATCCGCCTGCATATATCCGCCGAAAAGTCCCCCGGCGAAACCGACGAGAAAACAGATGACCGCCAGAACGGCCGCCGCCGAATTTGTGATTTTGTTTTTGCTCACTCGGCGTCACCCCCGACGATTATCGTGCGAACGCGCACGGTATTCTTGTATTTTACATCATCCGAGGTGTATTTTATGTAGTATATTCCCTCTTTCGAGCTGTCGACAAGATATCCGTCCTCTGTTTTTTCGAGATTTGTTTCGATTCTGACCTCTTCCGACAAATCTCTGCCGAGTGAAACGAGCCTTGCCCCTTCCTCCCGATAAGTGAACTCTTCTCCGAGCGCTACTTTAATTTCCTTATCTCCGACAAGCTCGAATCGGTCGTTTTCGGTTATAAGTCCGAAACTGCCGAGGCCGGCGATTATCCCGATGACAAATGCGGCGATACAGGCGGCAATCTGACCGCCGCTCATCCCCGATTTCCGATATGCGGATGCCGCTTTTTTCACATAAGTCGATGATTTGCGCAGACTGCCGCCCGAAGAATACGAAGATTTCGGGTATGTCTTCGGCTTGTATGAACTTTTTTTATATTCCCTGCCGCTCTTGCCGTATGAAACATTCGAGCCCGAATAGCTCTTCTTTGTCTGCCCCGTGCCGCCATTGCTTTTCGATTTTCCCGTGTCGGTCTGCGTTCCCATCATTTCCTCCGCCGTGATTTTTCGTTATGCTTTCAAAATCCCCGTGCGTCCGGACGGGCGCACGGGGTTTTGCCGTTTATCTGTTATCGGCTGTCAGTCTTCGACCGCTGCCTTCTGTGTGTTTATATCACGGAAGATTTTCGGATCGAACTTGTAAACTCTGTCGTATGTCATAAGACCGTTCTGCTCCTGCTCAACATCATAAAGCTGTGTATAGCAGAATGCGAAGCAGTCGGGATTGTTCAGCATCGCTTCGGTAAGTCCCTTATAGCGCGCGATAAACTCCTCTTCGGTCTTCGGTCCGCTGCCGTAGCCCCATCCGTGCTGATCGTTTGTCCAGCGGATTCCGCCGTATTCGGATACGAAGAAGGGCTGACCGTACCAGTTCTGACGGTCTTTGAATGTTACGAACACGCCTTTAGCGTAATTCTCGGCATATTTTACCGGATCCTGCTCATAATCGTGAACATCGAATATATCCGAATATCCGCCGACATGGAAGTTGCCCGATGTATCGATTACCGGACGTGTCGGATCCATTGCCTTGGTAACCTCATAGGTAATTCTTATAAGATCGTCGGACTGACGTCTTCCGCGTGTATCCCACGTTTCGTTGAAGGGACACCAGCCGATGAGAGCGGGATGGTTGAAGTCGCGGACAACCGATTCCATCCATTCGGGCAGCCAGTTGGAAATTTCCGCGAGATCGCCGCAGTCGAGTCCCCAGTTGCCGTGTTCTCCCCATACGAGGTAGCCGAGTTTGTCTGCCCAGTAGAGGAAGCGGGGCTCGAATATCTTCTGATGCAGTCTTGCGCCGTTGAAGCCCAGCTCAACCGATCTCTCGATGTCGGCTTTGAGCGCCTCATCGCTCGGCGCGGTGTAAATGCCGTCGGGATAGAAGCCCTGATCGAGCACCCATCTGCCGAATACGCTCTTTCCGTTGAGCAGGAATTTGCGTTCGGTAAGCGCAACAGAGCGCAGACCGAAATAGGATTTGACAACGTCAAACAGCTTGCCGTCGCGTTCTACCGTGAAAACGAGATCGTAGAGTCTGCCCGCGCCGACTTCCCAAAGATGCTTTTCGGACAGCGCAAGATAGATGTTTGCCGACATTGAGTCAAGTACGGTCGATTTTTCTCCGACCTTTTTGCCCTCATAGAATGCGGCTGCGGTGATTTTGCAGCCTGCCGCGTAATTGTTGAGCTTGACCTCAAGGTCTACCGCACAGTTTTCGACATCGGGATAGGTCTTGTAGCTCTCGACAAAATATTTGTCGACCGGCTCCATAAATACGGTCTGCCAGATACCCGTTGTTCTTGTATATGAGCAGCCTGCCGAATAATATTCCTGCGACTGTTTGCCGACCGGCTGATTGCCGCTCTTTGTGTCGTCCTCTGCGCAAAGGGTGATATAGTTTCCGCTTTCTTTAAGGTATTTTGTGATGTCAACCTTAAACGGAGTATATCCGCCTTTGTGCTCTCCGCAGTAGTGTCCGTTCACATAAACGGTTGCGAAATAGTCGACCGCACCGAAATGCAGAAGGATGTTTTTGCCTTCCCACTCTTTCGGTATCTCGATGTCTCTGCGGTACCATACGCAGTTCATATAATCGACGTTGCCGACACCCGACAGCTTGCTTTCGGGACAGAACGGAACGATTATCTCGCCGTCAAGATGTTCTCTTTCAAAAAACTTTTTGGCCTTGCCGACCATAGCGTTGTCAATTTCAAATTCCCATTTGCCGTTCAGATTCATCCATTCGTCACGGACAAGCTGAGGGCGGGGATACTCCGGTCTCGGAATATTCATAAAGCGGAAACCTCGTTTCTCTTTTTTTGTTTATTATATCAAACATACGAGGCATTTTCAATAGTTTTTTTGATTTTATTTTTCGTTTTGCATTGAAAAATACATCACCGAAAAATCACATTAGTCGGTAGATTTATTCATAAATGACGGATAAAATTATTGACAGACGCTTTCCGCCGCCGATTTTCGGCTGTCGGGGGCAAATACCGACAGGCTCGGAAAAAGGAGCAAAATCAAAAAAATGAACACAAAACGCAAACTCACGGCAATTACGCTTGCCGCCGCAATATCGGCATCCTGCCTGACTCTTTCGGGATGCGGAAATACAGCGTCGTCGACAACGAATCAGACGACCGCCGCATCGACCGACGCGGCACCGACCACATCCGAAACCGATCTTTCGAATGTCGTATTCAAAGATCTTGCGGATGATGACATCATTCCGATCGGCGAATTCGTTTATGACGACTATCTTAAATATCTGAAAGTGACCGATTTTTCAAATCTCGAAATTTCGGAATCGAAAGTCACATACCAGTACGAGCAGTACATAGCCAATATGCTCGAAAGCCTTCAGACCTACACCGAACTCGGCGAGGACGATCCCGCCGAAAACGGCGATTTCGTCACAATATACTATACCGGCGAGAGTGCCGAGGGCGAAACATTCAGTGACGAAACAGTGGCGGGCATGACCAACGAGGGCGACAGCAGCGGATATTCGCTCGAGCTCGGCTCACATACATTTGTCGGCGAATACGATGACCAGGTAAATCCCGAAAGAAGCGCGAAAGGCTTCGAAGAACAGCTTATCGGCGCGAAAACAGGCGAAACGGTAACCGTTACCGTGCGTTTCAGCCCGATTTACGGCGTAAAAGAGCTTCGCGACAAGCTGATAAATTTCACGGTAAGAATCGTTAAAATCGAAAGACCCGACGAGGCACCCGTACTTTCGGACGAAACGGTCAGCACATACACAAGCGGCGACTACACCGATGTCGAAAGTTTTAAGGATTATCTCATCCTTTCATACAAAGAGCAGCTTGCGTACAATGCAATTCTCGGTATGATTGAAATCGAGAGCTATCCGCAGGATGCGCTCGACGAGCAGATTGCCGAATACAAGCAGTCATATTTCGATTATTACGAAAAAACCGAAGAAGATCTTACCGAGGACGAGCTTGTTGAGCTTAACGAAGATGCCGAGGAAAACTCCAAAGAGTATATCGGCGAGCGTCTTATCTGGAACTATCTGTTCGGCGTATACGGCATTACACTGACAAAGGCCGAATTTATCGCCACCTGCTACGACAATTACAAAAATTACAGCGATTATTACAACTATTATTACGGCATAGAGAATGTCGAAGATTATATCGAAATCTTCGAGGAAAACAATCTTCTCTCGCAGTTTATGCAGCAGAAAATGCTCCCCGTTATGGTTGACGCCGTCAAATGGGTAACCGAAACCGCCGACACAACACCTGCGACAACAGGCGCATCCGACACCGCGCCCGCGACAACAGGCGCATCCGATTCCGAGACCGCCCCTTCGACAGCCGAAACAAACGATTAAAACGAAATCATATAACAAGTTCACCCTCTGCCCGAAAGGCAGAGGGTGATTTTGCTTTATGAAATTTATTCGTCAACGGTAATGTGAGCCATTGTGATGCTTGCCCTGTCCTCAAATTCGGGCTCTTCGCAGTTTATATCGTTCACATAGTAGATGCTGCCGTCTTTTGCGACAAACATTCCGGGAGAATATGCGTAGCGGTGCTTGCCCGGTTTGTACGGGAGCGGATTGTCGCAGGATTCCCATGTCTCACCCAAATCGAAGCTGACAAGCCAATCGGTGCCTGTTTTTGAGCTTCCCGCGCCCATGAACATCGCGGTAACGATTATCATTCCCTTTTCTCCTCCGAGAGGTGTCCATACGCAGTAGGGAGCCGAGCCGAGTCTGCTGCCGTCTTTTGTCAGTATTCTTGTGCCGTCATACGACATATCGCCCCAGTCGGTAAGATTTTTCGTTTTTCTGCAATAGATGGGGTTGCCGTCCATTCCGACCATTTCATATACGACAAAATATTCTCCTGTCGGGAGCTTTGAGAGAGCTATCATGCCGGGACGCAGCTTCTTTTCGCTGCAGCAGGCGATTTTCACTCTGTCACTCCAGTTTTTACCGTCTTCGGTATATTTCAGAACGAGCATCTGGCTGTGATCGGGATCCGATTCATCCGAATAGAGACAGTAGAGCTTGCCGTCCTCCGCATAGAGGAAAGGCTCCCAAAGTCCCGCGACCTCGCCCGATATTCCGTCGCCAGTCGCGCAGGTCGAAAGAACTTCCCATGTTTTTCCGAGATCGACGCTCTTCCAGAGAGTTATCTCGGTTTTCGTTATCTTCGCATCGCGTACACAGCCCGCGAATATCAGCGTTCCCTCGGCCATATCGCCGACTCTGCACGGAAGCTCATAGATGCAGGGCTGCCAGTTGGCAATCATTCCCTCTTTTTCGCTTCTGATTTCGGAGAGAATTTCAAATGATCTGCCGCCGTCTCTGCTCACATGAACAATATAGGCGCCGACATCGAGCGACTCGCCCGTAACATAGATGAGCCCGTTGTTCTTCTCGTTATGTTCGAGTACGATAATCTGCGGATAGGTGAGCGATACGTTCGGATTTTCTTTTGTCGGCTGATAAACGACCGTTTTTTCGTCAATATGCAGTGTTGCCTTCCCCGCGACCGATACGGTCTGATTGATTTTCATAGTTGTTGTCCTTCCTTTCAAGACAGTTCGTTTCGCCGCTTATGCGGAATTTTATTTTATACTGTTCGGATTTTCAGCTTATTACCGTGATATATGCCATTGTGATGCTTGCCTTGTCCTTGAATCTCGACGACTCGCAGTTGATGTCGTTTACATAGTAGATACTGCCGTCGCTTGCAACAAAGAGTCCGGGCGAATATGCGTAGCGGTGGTTGCCCGATTTATAAGGAAGCGGATTGTCGCATGATTTCCATGTCTTGCCGAGGTCGAAGCTTACAAGCCAGTCGGTGCCTGTTTTCGAGCTTCCCGATCCCATGAACATACCGGTAACGATAATCATACCGTTTTCGCCGCCGAGAGGAGTCCATGCGCAGCAAGGCGATGAGCCGAGTCGGTTTCCGCCCTTCGTGGCGATTTTCGTACCTGTTGTCGATGTGTCGCCCCAGTCGGTCAGATCGGTTGTTTTCTTATAGTGAATGGGGTTGCCGTCCATTCCGACCATTTCGTATGTCACGAAATATTCGCCTGTCGGCAGTTTTGTCATGGATACCATTCCGGGACGCAGATTCTTATCGGCGCAGGCGATGATTATGACTCTGTCGCTCCAATTTTCGCCGTCGGATGTATATTTAAGTGAGAGCATCTGGCTGTGATCGGGATCGGTTTCGTCGGAATAGAGGCAGTAGAGTTTGCCGTCCTCGGCA
This sequence comes from bacterium, assembly GCA_963628435.1. Classification (GTDB taxonomy): domain Bacteria; phylum Bacillota; class Clostridia; order Oscillospirales; family CAG-272; genus CAKSQF01. The sequence goes on along the minus strand of CAVGEY010000001.1, from coordinate 131,085 downwards.
TAGAGGAAAGGCTCCCAGAGTCCGGCAACATCGCCCGTAAGTCCGCCGCCCTTGGCGCAGACCGAAAGTGTGCTCCATGTTTCTCCGAGATCGGTGCTCTTCCAAAGGGTAATCTCGGTGCGTGCCGCTGTTGCGGAGTCGCGCACGCATCCCGCGAATATCAGCGTTCCCTCGGGCATATCGCCGACCGCGCAGGGCAGTTCATAGATGAAGGGCTGCCAGTTCGCGACCATTCCCGATTTTTTTGTCGTGATTCTCGAGCGGATACTGAATGTTTTGCCGCCGTCGGTGCTGACATGGACAATATATGCCGCTTCGTCAAGCGATTCGCCGGTAACGAAGATGAGTCCGTTATTGTCGCCGTTGTGTTCAAGCACAACAATTTTCGCATAGGTCAGGGTTACATTCGGATTTTCCTTTGTCGGCTCGTAAACGACCGCCTTGTTCTCAACCTGAAGATATGCCTTGCCGTCGATCGAGATAAGCTCGTCGCAGAGTTTCTCGACCGTGTCTCCGCTCGCGGTGCAGACCGCCTTGTCGGCGCCGCTTTTTGCGATCATATTTTCGGTGAATCTTTTTACGGCGATTGCCGTTGAGTTCGAGTTTGTTCCGTTAATGACGATTCTCGTGCCGTCGACTCTGATAATGTAGCCGTTCACATATCCGGCGGCGGTCAGCACGGCAAGTGCCTCTGCCGATTTGCCGCTTGCGGTATCGCCGATGATGATTTCTTTTGCGTCTGCCGCATCGCTCGCCTCTTTTGTGCGTTCCATCTCGATGCCGTTAATGTCCTGAACCGCCGACACAAGAGATGTTACCTCTTTTCTGACGGTCGATGTCTGATTGTCCGAATAGATAATCTTGTATCCGGCAAGGTCGATTCCCTCGACTGTCGGCTGACTGTCGGAAGCGTTCGTTGTATTTTCGCTCGTTACGTTCTGCGTGCCATGCGAGCATCCCGCGGTAAGCGAAGCCGACAGAACGGTCGCGGCGCAGAGCGCAAGCGCGAGTATTCTTCTGATTTTTTTCATTGGCGATTTCCTCCACATTTGAGTTATTATTTGTCATATTGCGCAATTTTTCGTTATATCTTTGCTGCCTTTTCGGCATAATTATATATTATATTCGTTCGCTTGTCAACATGATTTTCGGTTTTTGCAAAAAAAATCCGGAGCCGGTTCTTTGAAAATCGGCTCCGATTTTTTATGAATTTCATTCTATGACGGTGATATGAGTCATCGCGAGACAGAGCATATTTCTGAAATCGCACTCGACGCTGTTCGCATAGTAGATGCTTCCGTCTTTTGCGACAAACATTCCGGGAGAGTAGGCTCCGTCCTTATAGGGCAGCGGATTGTCGCAGGCTTTCCATGTATTGCCGAGATCGAAGCTTATAAGCCAGTCGCTTCCGGTCGAGCTTGCGCCCGATGCCATGAATTTTCCCGTAACGATAATCATTCCGTTTTCACCGCCGAGCGGCGTCCATACGCAGTACGGCGACGAGCCGAGCTTTTCTCCCGCATTTGTCGCGATTATCGTACCGTTTTCCGATGTGTCGCCCCAATCGGTAAGGCTCTTCGATTTTTTATAATGAATCGGGTTACCGTATATGCCGACCATCTCGTATACGACGAAATACTCGCCTGTCGGCAGTTTTGTCATGGCAATCATACCGGGGCGCAGCTTCTTATCGGCGCATGCCGTGATAATGACCCGGTCACTCCAGTTTTTACCGTCTTCGGTATATTTGAGCGAGAGCATCTGACTGTGGTCGGGATCGGTTTCATCCGAATACAGACAGTAGAGTTTGCCGTCCTCGGCATAGAGGAAAGGCTCCCAGAGTCCCGCGACATCGCCGGTAAGTCCGCCGCCCTTGGCGCAGACCGACAGCGTGCTCCATGTTTCGCCGAGATTTGTGCTCTTCCAGAGTGTTATCTCGGTAAGATATGACGTATTGTTGTCGCGCACGCATCCCGCGAATATCAGGGTACCTTCGGCAAGATCGCCGACCGCGCACGGCAGTTCGTAGATGCAGGGCTGCCAGTTCGCGACCATTCCGGTCTTTTTGGTTCTGATTCGCGACTGTATCTCGAATGTCTTGCCGCCGTCTTTGCTGACGTGAACGATATAATCGCTCTCGTCAATCGACTGACCTGTAACGAAAATAAGCCCGTTGTTGTCGCCGTTATGTTCAAGTACGATTATCTTTCCGTACGAAAGATTCGCATTCGGATTCTGTCTTGACGGCTGATAAACGACCGTTTTATCCTCAACCTGAAGATATGCGGTCCCGCCTACCGAAATGGTTGTATCGGTCAATTTTTCAACCTTCTCTCCCGATGCGGTGCAGTATGCGCTGCCGCCGTCGCTTTCAATCATATCGTTTCTGAAAAGTCTTACCGCGATTGCCGTCGAAACAAGATTTGTGCCGTTGATGATTATTCTGCTGCCGTCGACTTTGATGACATATCCGTTCAGATATCCGGCCGATGTCAGAGTCGCGAGTGCCGCCGTCGATTCATCGCCTGCGGCATCTCCGATGATGATTTCCTTTGCGTCCTCCGCACTGCTCGGTGTTTTCACGCGCTCAACCGTACCGCCGTTTATCTCCTCGACAGCGGCCGCAAGAGCGAGAATTTCCTTCTTAATGCTTGCCGTCTGCGTTCCCGGCTCCACGATTTTATATCCCGAAAGATTTATTCTCGTATCGACCGGTTTTTCACTGTCGTCTGTGAGTGCGGCGGTCGTAACCGCGGCGTCTTTTTCGTCTGTGACCGTCTGTTCGCCGCTCTTCGAGCATCCCGTGCAGAAAAGCATCGATGCCGCGAGCAGCGCGGAAAGGGCGGCCGCGAATTTTTCGGTTTTTTTCATCACTTTCATTTTCTCCAGATTTCAAAGTTCGGTATTTTGTATATTCACGGGTTATATGACTATATGGATAATATACACAAAAGCGTCAGATTTGTCAACCCTTTAATTGTTAAAAAAAGGACGGCGGAAATTATCCGCCGTCCCGTTATATCTTTTTATTCTGCCGAAAGTTCCTCGAACTCATCGAGCAGTTCGGAGAACATATCTATGGCATCCTTTACGACATCGGGCGAGCGCAGATCCACGCCTGCCACAAGCAGACTGTCAAGCGGCGATTTCGAGCCTCCGCAGGACAGAAAGTCGATGTATTTTCCGACATACTCTTCTCCGCCCTCTTCGATGCGCTTTACGATTGCGCAGGCAGCCGAAATGCAGGTCGCGTACTTGTAAACATAGAAATTGTAGTAGAAATGCGGTATGCGCATCCACTCGCATTCGATGGCCTTGTCGACGGCGACGTCTTTTCCGAAATATTTCTTTACGATTTTATAATAGTTCGAGCAGAGCAGATCGGCGGTAAGCGTTTCGCCGCTTTCGGCAAGCTCATACATCGTTTTTTCGAATTTCGCGAACATCGTCTGTCTGAACAGCGTTCCCTTGAACACTTCGAGCAGCTGATTGATGATGAACAGCTTTTCCTTTTTGTCGGTCGCCTTTTTCAGCTGATCTTTGGCGAGCAGCAGCTCGTTTACGGTAGACGGAACTTCGGCAACGAATATCGTGTAGCCGCTGTCCTGATAGCTGTTGGAAGTGCAGGAATAGTGGCTGTGCATCGAATGTCCCGATTCGTGCGCGAGTGTCGAGACATCGTCATAGCTTCCGTTGTAGTTGAGCAGCATATAGGGCGCGGTATCGTAAGATCCGCCGCTGTATGCGCCGCCTCTCTTGTTCGGCGTGGGATAAACGTCAACCCATCCGCTCTCGTATCCTTCTTTGAGCGTCTTTACATATTCATCGCCGAGCGGGTTCAGCGCGTCAAGCACGATTTTTACCGCGTCGTCGTAATCGTACTTTTTGTCGCAGTCTGCGACAACCGCGGGATAAAGATCGTACATGTGCAGTTTTGAGAGACCGAGCATACGGCGCTTCAAATCATAGTAACGGTAAAGTACGCCGAGATTTTTCTCGACGGTATCGATAAGATTGTTGCAAATATCGGTCGGAACATCGTCTCTGAAGACCGACGCTTCCATCGCCGTCGGGAATTTTCTCACTTTCGACCATGAAATCTGCTCTTTCACAAATCCGTTCATTATGGTCGCGAATGTGTTGCGGAATCCGCCGAGCACCTTATACATACGGTCAAACGCCGCTTTTCTGACGCGTCTGTCTCCCGACATAAGAAGCGGAACATAGCCTGTGTCGGTGAGTTCGACGGGTTTGCCGTCCTCTCCCTTTATCTTGCCGAATTTTATATCCGAATTGGAGAGAATCGAGAATACGCTCGCGCATCCTCCCTTCGATGACGAAAATACCGACAGCAGTTTCTCCTCTTTGTCGGGAAGAATATGCGTCGCGTAGCGGATTCTTTCGCGAACGATATTGCGGTACTCGCCGAGTGCGGGCAGTTCTTTTGCCCAAAGCTCGAACTTTTCGCTGCCGATTTCGACGATTTTCTGTCCGAAAAAGCTGGAATGTTCGCCGAACAGAGCGAAAATATCCTCTACCTTGCCTCTGCGTGCCTGGCTTTTATTGTCGGATGTGTCGACATCGAACGAGCGGGAGGCGTAATCGTACATTTTGTCGATTCTTCTCGATATATTCACATAATCGGAAAGCGCCGAGAGCAGATTCTCCGCCGAGTCTGCCATACTTTCGGCATGGCGGTCGTATTTGTTGATTTCGGATCTGACAAAATCGGCCTCTTTTATGAAATCTTCTTCACTCGCGAAGACTTTGGTCATGTCCCATTTATAGCGTGCGTCTATTTCTTCTCTTTTCATTGCGGATAATATTCCCTTCGATTTGTATTTTGCGGTTTATTATTTCAGGTAGCCGTCTCTTGCCTTTACGCCGAAATGCTTTTCGAGCAGATGCATCTGCTCATCGGTGATTGTGTTGAGTCTCGGCAGATGAGCGATTTTCATATAGATTTCGGCAGCCTTTTCGGCCGTTTCGATAAGTCCGAATGTTTCGTCGAGATCGCATCCCGCGCCGTAGATTCCGTGCTGCGACCATACGACAAGGCGTGCGCTCTTCATCTTTTCGGCGGTTGCCTCTCCTATCTCGTTTGTGCCGCAGAGCATCCAGGGCAGAACATTCACACCGTCGGGGAATACGACGACACATTCGGTACACATCTGCCAGAGGGTACGTGTAAATTCACGCTCGTCGAGAGTATGAACATAGCTCATTGCGAGCAGATTTGCCGGATGGCAGTGCATAACCACGCGGTTTTTCGGGTTTACGGCGAGACGGGCGGCATGGCTCATCATGTGAGCGGGAAATTCGGATGTGAATTTGCCGCCGTCATCATATCCCCAGAGGATTTCGGCCTCTCTGCCCCCGTTTACGAGTCTGAGCAGACCGAGATTTACATTCGGGGCGTACTGAACGTTTTTGAAATATTTGCCGGTACCGGTGACGAGAAAATATTTTCCGTCAAGTTCGGGGCAGGCAAATCCCGTCTGAATTATTTTTCTGACGGTTCCGTCAAGATAAGGCTCGACCTCTTCCTTATCGAGCATAAGGCTGATATTTCCGCCGTTGCGCTCGTCCCATCCGTGATTATACATATTGGTCGCGGTGCGTACCATCTCAACCATAAAAGGCGCGTTTTCTATTTTAAGTTTTTCCATCTTTCATACTCTCTTTTCAAGAACATTTTTTTCGTAATCTCTTACAATACCGAGCCATTCGCCGTCCTGCGGCACTCCGCTTATTTCGCAGTAGTGCGCCCAGATATCTCCGAACGGCAGAGTTTTCAGCTCATCCTGACATACGAGCAGGCTTGTGAAATCATAGGCATCCTGTACTTTTGTCATATCGGGAGTAAGGAGAGCGTAAAGCAGAGCCTTCTGCAGATTGCGGAATCCGACAGTCCATGCGGCAATACGGTTGACCGATGCGTCGAAATAGTCGAGCGCGATATGAACGCGTCCGTCCGCTCCGCCGCAGCGTACGATTTCCTTGCATATTTCTCTCGTTTCGTCATCGAAAAGCACAACATGGTCGCTGTCCCAGCGTACGGGGCGGGTGATATGCAGCGCGATTTCGGGGAAGAATGCGAGCAGAGACGGAATTTTGTCGCTTACGACCTCGGTCGGATGATAATGTCCGTTGTCCATGAGCGGTATGCAGCGGTCTTTGTTCATGGCTGCATAGCAGAGGGCGAACTCGGCGCTGCCGACCGTGTAGCTTTCGACTCCGATGCCGAACACCTTGCTCTCGATGCAGGGCTTCACCTTGTTGAAATCGTACGGCTCGGAAAGGATTTCGTCAATCGATTCCTTATATCTCATTCTCGGTCCGACCCGGTCGGCGGGAATGTCTTTGAATCCGTCGCCCGTCCAGATGTTCATGGTGCAGACCTGTCCCAGCTCTTCGGCGAGATATTCGGAAATACGCACCGATGCCTTGCCGTGCTCTACCCAGAATTTTCTCGTTTCCTCGTTCGGACTCGAAAGAGTCAGCGGATCGCATTTCTCATGCGAGAAAAATGTGGGGTTGAAATCGGCGCCGAGACCGTTCTTTTTGCAGAATTTAACCCACGCCTCGAAATGTTTCGGTTCGAGTTTGTCGCGGTCGGCCCACTCTCCGTTTTCGAAAACGGCATAGCTTGCATGAAGATTCAGCTTTTTCTTTCCGGGGCAGAGTTTCAGTACCTCTTCGATGTCCGACATAAGTTCGTCGGGTGTTCTCGCTCTTCCGGGATAGTTGCCGGTCGTCTGTATGCCGCCCGTGAGCGGTTTGTTCGGATCGGTATCGAATCCGCGGACATCATCTCCCTGCCAGCAGTGCAGAGATACCGGAATTTCGGATAACTTTTTCAGCGCCGCGTCGACATCGACACCCAGCGCCTCATATTTTTTCTTTGCGGTTTCGTAGCTCATATTATATTTTCCTTTCCGAAGTCGGATAATTCACTTTCGAATTTCCGCCTCCGCTTGAATTTTAAGATTTCCGATAGCGGTTGCCTCGATCGGCAAAGCGACGACCTTTTTCCCGACGGCCGATTCGGTCAGCCTGTTCAGGAAGAGGTTTTTCGCTCCTCCGCCCACAATATACAGTTTCCCGAACTGTCTGCCCGTATTCTTTTCAAGTTCTTCGACCGAAGTTTTATAGCTTACGGCAAGCGACGCGTACGCGCATCTGAAATAGTCGCCGATATTTTCGGGCGCTTTTCCGAGAACGCGGTCAAACGCCTCTTTCATGCTGTCGGGCGACAGAAAATCGGCGGCGTTGATATCGACAATCCCGTCAAAACGGCTCTCGGCTGCGAGTTTTTCGATCTCTTTGAAATTAAGCTCGGGGCAGAGTTCGTCTTTCAGACGGTTTACCGGCCACATTCCCATGATATTTTTCTGATAGCGGTTGTAGCCGACACCGCCCTCGTTCGACCAGTTGCCATCGATTCCCGATTTGTCGGTAATCGGCTTTGCCGTCTTTACTCCGAGCAGCGACCATGTTCCCGACGAGATATACGGCTCGTTTTCCCCGTTTTCCATCGGGATTCCCTCAACGGCCGATGCCGTGTCGTGAGTCGCGCAGAGCAGACACTTTATACCCTTATATTCGCCGATAATCTTGCCCGGCTTTTCGGGTGTTCTGAAAATTTCGGAGGGCAGACCGAGCTTTTCGATAATCACACGGTCGAAATCGCCGCTTTCGGCGTTTATAAGTCCCGTCGTGGTGGCGTTCGTGTATTCCTTGACCTTGTTTTTGCAGAGCTTCCAGAGCAGATACTCGGGCATCATCAGAAAATCGGTAACTCCGTCAAGTCTGCCGCAGCATTTGTCTCTGTAAAGCTGATAAATGCTGTTGAACGGCTGATACTGACAGCCCGTACGCTCATAGAGCGTCGTAAAATCGATTATTTCATGCACCTTCGGAACGATCTTCTCGGTTTCTCTGTCGCGGTAGGCATAAACGGGCTTAACCTCATCGTCTCCGCGGAGAAGGACATAATCGATTCCCCACGTGTCAATCGAAAGGCAGGCGATATTCGGATATTTTTCGATTGCGGCATCGATTCCGCGTTTCACGTTTTCAAAAAGCGCATCGATGTCCCATGTAAGACGGCCGTCTTTTTCGCAGACTCCGTTCGGAAAGCGAAAAACCTCGTCAACCGTCATTTTCCCGTTTTCCTCGCTGCCGACGATATGTCTGCCCGAAGATGCGCCGATGTCAATCGCAAGGCAGTATTTTTTTTCTTTTTCCAAAAACATTCCTCCGTTCGCAGCGAAAAATGCTCGCGTTTCGCCGAAAATCTCTTCAACATTAAAAAGTATATCACAAAACGAAAAAAAATCAACCGCCCGACATTATATTTTTTGATTTTTTCGGCTTTCTCTTGACTTTTCCCGTCGGTTAAAATATTATTATTACAGTCGCCGCAAAACTCCGGACGAAAGGAATAAAAAAATTATGGAAGATAACTCGTTTGCGAAACCGGACCGCTCCCGAATTTTCGAAAAAGGAAAACGGATATGGGCGAAGGGATGCGAAAATCTCTCCGACTGCTTCTCCGATTTCATATCCGATTTCGAATCGGAAAAATCCGATTCGGGCGAAAGATACATTCTTAAAATCGCCGCCGACTCAAACTATACCGTATGGATAAACGGCACTCTTGCCGCATTCGGGCAGTATGCCGACTATCCCGACCGCGCCGTTTTTGACGAAGTTGATGTCGGCCCGTTTATAAAAGACGGAAAAAACCGCATGGCAATCACTGTCTGGTATTACGGAATCGACAGCCAGACATACGCGAAAGGGGACGCGGGGCTGATTTTCGAGCTTTCGCGTTCGGGCGAAAAGACCGAAATCGTCGCCTTTTCTTCCGAAGATACCCCGTCAAGACTTTCGCGCGACTATCTGTCGGGAAGATGCGACCTGATATCCCATCAGCTCGGCCCGACATATCATTATGACATTTCGTCGGATGACGGTTTCCGCACGCCCGGTTCGGCCGAAGGATTCGAAAAATCATATATCGTGTCCGCACCGTCTGCCGGCTTTTTCGCCCGTCCGAACAAGAAGCTCGTTCTCGAGCCGCGCGCAAAATCCCGTATTGTCATGGCAGGCGATTTTATTTACACCGAAAATCCGGGAAATCCCGGAGCACGAATGCAGACGGCGGCGCTCACCTCGCGAAAACTTTATGAAGGACCGCTCTGCGATTTTTCGTCGCCGTTCGAAATCGACAAGCACGATTTTTGCAGGGAAAAATCTTTTGACGGCATATATTTTACGGTTGATCTCGGCTCCGAGATGTCGGGATTTCTCGATTTCGACATCGAAACCGACTCCGACTGCATAATGGATGTCGGATTCGGAGAGCATCTCGAAGACGGCAGAATCAGAACGGCCGTGCGCGGCGCGTGGTGCGATATAAAGCTGAAAAAGGGAGATAACCGCTATCTCCACACCTTCCGCAGATTCGGCTGCCGCTATCTGCAGTTCTTTATCCGCTCGGATCATGCCGCCGTATACTATGCGGGGCTTCGTCCGACCGTCTATCCGCTCGCGAAAAAAGATTTTCGCTGCGGCAACATTCTGCGCGAGACGATTTACAAAGTCTGTCAGAATACCCTCACACAGTGTCTGCACGAGCATTACGAGGACTGCCCGTGGCGCGAACAGGCGCTTTACACAATGGACTCGCGCAATCAGATGCTCTGCGGATATTTTGCGTTCGGCGAAACAGAGGCGGCGCGCGCCTCGCTTGAACTGATAAGCCGCGGCGTGCGCGATGACGGGCTCTTAATGCTCTGCTATCCCGCCGGCAGAGATTATCCGATTCCGTCTTTCTCGTGCGTATATTTCATACAGATGGACGAATACATCAGATACAGCGGCGACAGTTCGCTTGCCGCCGAAAAATTCGATATGCTCGAAAATCTTATGGCCACCCTGCTCTCCCGTCGGGACACGGACGGCATAATCGAAAACTTTTACGGCGAATTTAACGGCGTCTTTCCCTACTGGAACTTCTACGAATGGTCGCCGACGATGAGCGGCAGTTTCGGCGAGCGGAACCGCCGTTTGGAGTCTCCGCTGAACGCTTTTGTCTCGCTCGCTCTGTCATCGATGGCAAACATCTGCGAATATCTCGGAAAATCCGACCGCGCCGACTTTTACAGACAGATAAAACGCAGTCTGAACGGCGTGATAAAAGATAAATTCTACAATCCCGAAAGCCGCCTTTTCGAGAGCTTCGACGAAAATCGCGGCAAAAGCTATTCGGTGCTTACTCAGTCGCTCTGTATGCTCTGCGGCGCCGCCGATTCGGTCGACAAATCGGTTATGCTTTCGGTAATGGAGGCGAACGGAGAGGCCGACAGCGGGCTTACCGTCTACCCGAACACGCTCAGCATGAACGGATTCAGATTCGACGCGCTTCTTTCGGTCGACCGTAAAAAATACGCTCCCCTGATTCTCGATGAAATCGACCGCGAATATCTCGCGATGCTCAGACGCGGCGCAACCTCATTCTGGGAAACGACGGCGGGCGCCGCCGATTTCGGCGGAGCGGGCTCGCTATGTCACGGATGGAGCGCGCTTCCGATATACTATTACGAAACTCTCGGCAAAACCGAACGATAATATTGCGGTATCGGCAGTCGAACAAAGGATGCCGCCCCCATCAAAAAAGTCGGATAAGGAAACGACCTTTCGGTCTGCGCCTTATCCGACTTGCTTTTTCACAGATTTTTTCTGATTGTGAGAATGTTTTTGCCGTCGCGGTATTCGTAAGACATATCGTCCATCATCTTTTTGACCATGAATATTCCGAGACCGCCTATCTCTCTGTCCTCGACTTTTGCCTTGATGTCGGGATCTTCTCTTTCGAGCGGATTATAGGGTATTCCGCTGTCAATGAAGGTTATAACCACCCCCGCGTCCGCGGCATCGATTTCGACAGTCGCCTTGCCGACATTCGGGGAATAGGCATAATTCGCTATGTTGCTGAACAGCTCATCCACCGCAACATCAATCTGCATCTGTTCATGCATCGGACAGTCGATCTTTTCAAGATAAGCGTCGATAAAAGCGGTAACTTCTTCGATATTCTCGGTCGTTGCGTCAAGCGTCAGCTCTTCTTTCATTCCTTCTCCTCTCCCGTATCTTCCATTCTGCATCTGTAATCAAGACAGAGCATTGTGATATCGTCAAACTGCGGAGCTTCTTTTACGAATGCGTCAATATCGTTTTTGATCGTTCCGAGAAGTTCTTCGGGCGATTTGTCGGACGCATCGTTAAGGCTCTTTTCGAGTCTTTCCATTCCGAAAAGTCTGTTTTCACTGTCGGTCGCTTCGGTTACGCCGTCGGTATACTGGAAGATTCTGTCGCCCGGCTCAAGCATGATACTGCCTGTGCCGTAACGCATATCCTCAAGTCCGGCAAGAACGAATCCCGCCTTGATTTTTATCGGTTTGAACTTTCCGTTTTTGTATATGAACGGCAATTCGTGTCCGGCGTTCACATAGGAAAATTCGCCGGTAACAAGGTCAAGCACTCCCTCGAACGCGGTTATGAACAGGCCTTCGCTGTTCGATTCGCAGAGAATGTTGTTTACCTTTCCGAACACGTCTCCGAGATCGGCACCGGGTTCGGTATGGTCTTTTATAAGCGTCTTGCCGATTACCATAAAGAGAGCGGCGGGCACTCCCTTGCCCGAAACATCGGCAACGACTATGGCGAGATGTCGCTTATCCACCATGAAGAAGTCGTAGAAATCGCCGCCGACCTCCTTTGCGGGTGTCATGGTCGCGAAAATACCGAATTCCCTGCGATCGGGGAATGCCGGGAAGATGCACGGGAGCATCGATGCCTGTATATGAGTCGCAATATCGAGTTCGGCTCCGATTCTTTCCTTTTCGGCGGTCATTCTGGAGAGATTGGCGATATAATCTTCGAGCTTTTCGAGCATATAGTTGAACGAATCGCCGAGCGCTTCGATTTCATCGCCCGTGCCGAGCGAAATCCGCTGATTTTCGAACACTCCCGTGTCGGTTATGTTCTGAGTAAATCTCGCGAGTTCGCCTATCGGCTTCGTTACCATAAGTCGGACGAAAATCACATAAACTCCGACCGTCAGCAGAATAATGATAAACGAGATAAGCAGCATATTCAGCATGAAGCGGTTAAGATAATCATGCACATCGCCCATGTCGAGAATATACTGTATTTCGGCGATTGCCGTTCCGTTTTCATCAAGAACGACCGCGATACCAGTATAGTTGTAGCCATAGCTGTTGTCGGTAATCGCGGGTGTGTCGAGTCCTTTGTTGTCCTCAAAACAGTTCCAGATCGTGATGTATTTCCGATAGTCCTCGGGATCGTCGGGATTTGCGGCATCGGTATAAAGCACATCGGTGCCGTATGCCATCTGATTTTCGGGCAAGTCGCCCATCTCCTCGACCATCGCGTCAATATAGAATGTTACGCTGTCCTCATCGGGAACGGTCAGCGAGAGATAGGTTACCCCCCCGTCTTTTTTAAGCCTGTTGAAAAGCGCGCACATCTCGGTATATTCCGCGGTCTCGTTTCCGCCCTCCGAAATTACCGTTTTGACATCTTCGGGCGACAGCATCGCCGCGATGGCCTTCGAGTTTGTCTTGACTCGCTCGGCGAACTGTTCTTCGAGATAGGATTTCGTAACATAGTAGCTGAACTGCGATATGACGATTGTCAGGACCGCTCCCATTACACCGAGCGAAATGATGAGTTTCGGAAGCAGTTTCAGCTTTGATTTGGTCTTGAGCTTTGATTTGACCTTGATTTTTTCCACGGTTTTGACCATTCCCTCTTATATTTTTTTATAATAAAGCTCCGCGTGACAGCGGCATCTGCCGCCGCAGTACGGGCATTTCAGTCTTTCGTTATCATACCAGATTTCGCCTGTTTCGGACAGTTCTGAAAATCCGCATTTTGCGACGGCTCTGCCGAGCGGAAGGTAATTTCCCTTTTTCCAGCAGGCGATAAACACGGTCCCGATACCGTTTTCTTTAAGTACCGACAGCGCGAAATTTATCATATCCACCGAAAAACCGCGTCTGCGGCAGTCTTCGGTAACCGCGACCGACTGTATTTTGCCGACGGTGCGCCGCATATCGACGATTTTTTCGAGAAGATGTTCATCGATTTTCGTATAACTTAAAATTTCGGCGGGTGATGTCAGCATAAAATAGATATATCCGCGGATTTTGCCGCCGCCTTCCAAAACATACAGAAAACGGTTTTCGGATTTCACGGCGCTGCCGAGTTCCTCCTCGGTATAAAGTCCCTCTCCGACACAGTCATCGCATATTTTCCTGATTTCGCCGATGTCGCCGATTTTCGCTTCTCTCAGCGAAAAACCGCAGGCTCCGATTCCGAAAAAATCCATTTATTCACCGCTCCCGTCTTTTCGACAGGTAATCATTCTCGTACCCATAAAAATTTCGGACTCGTCCGAGACGATTTCCCGATGCAGCTTTCGATAGTTGACATCGAGCCATTTTTTCCAGCTTTCGTATTTTTCTTTTTCATTTTTCTCATCTCTCAGAAGTATTTTGACATCTTCGGGAAGAAACGAAAAATAGGTGCGGAAAATCGCTTCCTTCTTTTTTCTGTTATCACTGCCGCGTCCCGCGAAAACGCCGCCGCATTTTTCGGTAATACCCGTATATCCGCATTCGGCGAGCAAATCGGGGATTATTCGGCCGCTGTCACGCCTGCCGCCGTAACGGTCCTCGGAAAGCATCGAGAGAAATTCGGGAAGCAGCCCCCCGTCATCGGGGGTAAGTGTCGACATCCCGTCGTCGGCATCGATAATAAGAAGCGTTCCGCCGTCGGCAAGATAGGGCTTCAGCCTTGTCAGCAGTGCCTTCCCGTCACGCAGATGCATCAGCACGAACGACATATATATGACATCGAATCCGCGGAAATTTTCGCCCCTGCCGTCGGATGCCGACCTGTCGCGGTGAGTGAGCTTCGACAGCAGTACGCTCAGTCGGTCGGTCTCGACATCGCAGCAGTAAAAAGAAAATTTGCCGCCGCCGAATTTTTCATTCGCCCTGCGCACCGATGCGTCATTGTATTCTATTCCGACGGCCGACGACACGGCATCGCTCGAAAAACGGGCAACCGTTTTTTCTCCGTCACTGCAGCCGATATCAAGTACGTAAAGTCCCTTTTTCTCCGAGAAAATCCCGGAAAGTATCGGCATTTCGTATTCCGAAAGCAGCGCGTTCTGCACCGAGAGGCGCTCTCTTTCGATTATATCCTCATAAACCGCCTGATTTTTCATGCGGACTCTCCATTCGATTTGTCAATAGTTCAGATTACAAGATACAGATAGTTGAAAACAAGTTTGCGCTGATATTCGCACTTTTTCGCTTTTTTCTTTATCAGATTGAGAACGCCGCTGTCGATGCTGTCTCCTTCCGACTCAAAAGGATTGTAAAGCCGGACATTGTCCCTTACGCAGAGAACATAGTCCCCGCCCTTCTCCATGAGTTTTACCGATACGAAAAATCCGCCTTTGCCGCCGTCGCCGTCAAGCGCGTATTTTATGATGTTGAGCAGCAGCTCCTCGCAGACGAAATTTATCAGAAAAGCCTGTTTCGGGCCGATTTCCCACCCGTCGCAGATTTCTTCGAGATCGGAAGAGATTTTTTCCATGCTCTCGGTCTTTATCGGGTAGTCGCACTCAAACAGCCTTCCGGTGCTGTCGTCATGCGAATAATGCGAGCCGACATATTTTTTCGACGGCGAAATCATCATCACGCCGAGCACGAAAAGAAGGCAGACAAGTTCGGTCGTGAGATAGGCAAGCGAAACGCCGAGAACATTGAATTTCGGGATAAGCAGCAGGCCCGATGTGAGAATCAAAGCGAAATTTCTCAGCACCGACAGGCTGTTTGCGAGTTTTGCCCTCCCGATTGACTGCCAGAAAGAGGTGATCACCGTATTTATGCCTATCGGCAGGCTGCATAGCGCAAAGACACGCAGCGCGGCCGCGGCGCGCGGACTGTCGATTCCGAAAAGTCCCGTTATCTGTCCCGGCAGAAGTATGCCGACCGTTCCGAGCGCGATACCGACGAAAAGTGCGATTTTCAACGCGCGTTTCGCCACCATGTCTATGCCCTCGGTATCCGATTCGCCGACAAGGAAAGGAGTAACGGTCGAAAGCGCGACCGATGTTCCCTCATAAATTCCGCCGGGTATGGTGCCGACGGTATAGAGCACACCGTAAATCGCGACATACAGCCGTCCGTCGGCTCCGCCGAATCCGAGAAGTCTGTTATTGAACACGAGCATGACGACAGACGAGAATATGAATGCGGATCCCGAACTGAATCCCTCCCAGACAAAATTCGCGATGTCTCTGAGCTTCGGAATCGCGGGTTTCAATTTGAGCAGATTATGCTTCTTGAGAAAATGGGAAAGCAGAATCAGAACGCCGAGCGTTTCGGCGGTGCAGAGCGATGCCGATGCTCCGAGTATGCCCATGTTCAGCCACTTGATGAAAATGAAGTCGAGCGACAGATTCGCAAGAATCACGGCCGCAGACGCAAGCGCCGCAAGTTTCGGATCGCCGTCGGTTTTGACCGATGCCGAGAGAATATGGTAGAAAACAAAGACGGGTGCCGACCAGAGAACGACACGCAGATACCGATCGGCGAGCGAATAAAGTTCATCGGTCACTCCGAGAAACGAATAATAGGTATCCCTGAAGAGAAGCGGGGAAAGACAGACAAGCGCGAGAACGAGTCCGACGGTAAGAGCCGACGAAAACATTCGGTTTGCTCCCTCTCTGTCGTCGGCACCGAGACATCTTGCAATCCCGACATTCGCGCCTATTCCGACCGTAACGCCGAAAAGCGCGTAGATAAGATAGACGGGCGTTGCGATATTCGTCACGGTAAGTCCGTCGCTTCCGACAAGTGTGCCGACAAGAAGAGCGTCGACTATCGTACAGACGGTTGTCGACAGCGACGAGCAGATCCCCCATGCGAGAAAACTGCGGTAAGCCGTGCCGGCAAAATTTATTTTTTTGTCTTTTTTCGCTTTTTTGTCGGTTTTGCCGATCTTGCTCTCACCCATCCGAGCCATCCGCTCCTTTCCCTGTCCGCCCGATTATATCATCGAATTGCGAATTTATTTTTCGATAACAAGGAAATTCGAGAATCCGGTAATATCGAAGATTTCGCTTATTTCGTCGCTGACGTGAAGCAGTTTCATGCCGCCTTTTTTGCACATGATCTTCTGCGCTTTAAGCAGCAGGCGAAGTCCTGCCGAAGATATGTATTCGAGTCCCTCAAAATCAAGCGTAAGACTTTCGGTATCCGGCAGTATGCCGTCAAGCACGGTTTCGAGCTGCGGAGCGGTTACCGTGTCGAGTCTGCCCGTAAGCGCAACCGTTCCTTCGCCTTTCTGTTCGATATTAAGCATTTTTATTACCATACCTTTCCTTTGATATTTTTCGGTATATTTCTTTGTCTGCATATTCTATCATACGAATACCGAAAATGCAACATTTTTCGGTCGATTTCCGCAAACGGGGCAGCCGCCCCGAAGCCGCATTAACTTTGCGGCTTCGGCGGATTCATCGCCTTTTTGACCTCATCGAAGGTCGCTCTGTTGCAGTCGCCCTCGATTGTGTGTTTGAGAGCGGACGCGGCAACCGCGTATTTTACGGTGTCGGTGCGGCTCATGCCCGAGAGCATCGCGTAGATAAGTCCGGCGCAGAAAGCGTCGCCCGCGCCGATTCGGTCGATTATTTCGAGCTTATGAGTCGGGGCGAATTCGGCGGTGCCGCTTTCTTTGTCATAGATAAGACCCGTCAGCTCATATCCGAGACTGCCGTCTGCCATGCGCAGCACCATCGCGACATCCGAAAATCCGAATTTTTCGGTCAGCTGTCTTGATACCGACAGATACGACTCTTTTCCGTCAGCGCCGTCATCGGCGACTATTCCGAAGACATCGCGCGCATCCTCGTCGTTGCCGATGCAGACATCGACATAGCGGCAGAGCCTTGTCATTACCCTGCCCGCCTCTTCGCGCGACCAGAGTTTGTCGCGGTAGTTGAGATCGCAGGATATTTTCACGCCGTGCGCGTGAGCGGCGGCGCATGCCGCCTCGCATATTTCGGGGAGATTTCCTCCGAGCGCGGGGGTGATGCCCGAAAAATGGAACCAGTCGGCGCCCTCGAAAATCTCATCCCAGTCGAAATCGTCGGGCGATGCCTCGGCGATTGCCGAATTTTTGCGGTCATAGATGCAGACCGACTGTCTTTCGCCCGCGCCGCTCTCCATATAGTAGACTCCGAGACGGTCGCCGCCGAGCGATATTTTATCGGTGCCGACACCGAGTCCGCGCAGGAACGAGACGGCACCCCTGCCGACGCTGTTATCGGGCAGGCGTGTTACGAATGAAGCATCGGCTCCCATTATCGCAAGCGACACCGCAACATTCGATTCGGATCCGCCGAAGGATGCGCGAAGATCCGGTGTCTGAAAAAGACGGTTATGCCCTTCGGGCGACAGACGGAGCATTATTTCGCCGAATGTAACGACTTTCATCTTTTTATCACTCATAATTTGCTATTGCAGTACCTTTCTTTTGAAGTTTTGCCTTATCAGGGCGTTTTCAGTCTTTTTCGCCTAAAATCCCGGCAAGACGGCGGCAGTTTGCCGCGACATCGCCCTTGCAGAGAAAACTTCCGCCGACGGCCGCGATTTTGTCGCAGGCGAGAAATTCGCGGAGATTGTCGAATCCGACACCGCCTGTCGGGAGAAAGCGTATCTGCGGGAACGGCGCCGAGAGGGCGCGTACGGCGGCAAGACCGCCGTAAATATCGGCGGGGAAAAATTTCACCGTGGTGATTCCGCGCTCGATCGCGTGCATGATTTCGGCAGGCGTCACACATCCGGGGATATACGGAATTCCGCGCTCACCGCAGACATCGGCAACCGCGTCCGAAAATCCGGGCGATACAATGAACCGCGCTCCGCTTTCTGCCGCGGCTTCCGCCTGCTCTCGGTTTATGACCGTTCCCGCGCCGATTTTCATATTCGGGAATTTTTCGGAGGCGATTTTTATCGCCTCGGCGGCACAGCTTGTGCGGAATGTTATTTCGGCGGCGTCAACACCGCCCTCCGAAAGCGCCGACATCAGCTCTTCGACCTCGGATATGTCTTTTATGACGACGACGGGCAGGACACGGCATGACGGCAGTATTTTATCCGAAGAAGGAATATTCGAGTTCATATTGTCCTCCGCGGGTTATACGCCCGAATATGCGTTGAATCCGCCGTCAACCGGCACGACAACGCCTGTTACAAATCCGCTCGCCTCATCCGACATAAGCCAGAGCAGCGTTCCGATAAGATCGCTCACCTCTCCGAACCGTTTCTGCGGAGTTGCGGCGAGAATTTTTCCGGTACGCGCGGTAGGCTCTCCCTCTTTTGTGTAAAGCAGATCGCGGTTTTGATTCGTCACGAAAAATCCGGGGGCAATCGCGTTGCAGCGTATGCCGCAGGGCGCGAAATGCACCGCCAGCCACTGCGTAAAATTGGATATGCCCGCTTTTGCCGCCGAATAGGCGGGAATCTTGGTCAGCGGACGGAACGCGTTCATCGAAGAAATATTCAGTATGTTTCCTCCGCGTCCGATCATATCCTCGGCAAACACCTGTGTTACGAGAAATGCCGATGTGATATTGAGATCGAAAACAAACCTGAGTCCGCTCTCCCCGAGACTGAAAAACGATTTCACATCGTCGGGCAGATCGGGAGTCATGGTCTCGTTGTCGCAGGTGGCTCTGCCGCTGTTGCCGCCCGCACCGTTGATAAGAATATCGACCTTGCCGAATTTTTCATGCACAACATCTGCGGCATGTTTGATTTCCTCTTTCGAGAGGCAATTTGCGGGGACGGCGATTGCCCTCTCCCCTATCGATTCGGCAACCGCCGATGCCGCCTCGGCGTTGATGTCGAGAAGTGCGACCTTCGCGCCGCTTTCGGCGAGTGCGCGCGCGAATTCACTCATAAGAACGCCGCCGGCGCCCGTAATAACGGCAACCTTGCCGGATAAATCGATTGAAAACGGAAGTTTCATAGTCATTACACTGCCTTTCAAGTATAAAATACATAAAATTTGTATAAATTTCGATTTTTGCCGTAAGTATCGGCATTGTTTGCCGACTTTTTATTTTCCGGTAAATTCCCTTTCGACCGCCTCGAAAAGTCCGCTTAAATAGCAGGCGCCGAGCGCGCGGTCATAAAGTCCGTAACCGGGCTTGCCGTCCTCACCCCAGATGTTGCGTCCGTGGTCGGGACGCACATATCCGTCAAAGCCGTTTTCGCAGAGCGAGCGCACAATCGAGTACATATCGAGTGAGCCGTCGTCGGTTCTGTGACCGTTCTCGCAGAAATCGCGCGGAGCATCCTCTCCGCCGGTGAATCTGATCTGTCTGAGATGCGCGAAATATACACGCGATGCGTATTTTCCCGCGAGATAGGGAATATTGTTGTTCCTGTCCGCACCGAGCGAGCCTGTGCAGAGAGTTATTCCGTTGTTCGGTTCGGGAACGGCGGCAAACAGTCTGTCATAGCTGTCGGCTCCCGTGATAATACGCGGAAGACCGAACATATCCCACGGCGGATCGTCGGGGTGAATCGCCATATTTATTCCCGCCTTTCTGCATGCGGGCATGATTTTTTTCAGGAAATAGACGAGATTTTCAAACAGTTTTTCGTGGCTCATCCCGTGATAGGCATCGAGCAGTTCTTCGAGCTGACTCTGCGTATAGCTCTCGTCCCAGCCCGGAAGATGCAGATTGTGCGGATCGAGCCTCATCAGCTCCTCATGGCAGTAGGACAGCGACTCCGAGCCGTCGGGATGTTTTGTGTGCAGATTGGTGCGCAGCCAGTCGAACACAGGCATAAAGTTGTAACATACGCACTTTACGCCGACTTTTCCGAGATTTTCGATTGTTTTGGCATAGTTTTCGATATAGCGGTCACGGCTCGGCAGTCCGAGTTTGATGTCCTCATGAACGGGTACGCTTTCGATGACCTCCATCTCAAGCCCCGCGTCATCGCACATCTTTTTCAGAGCGAGTATGTCGGACACAGGCCACACCTCTCCGACCGGAACATCGTAGACCGCGGTAACGACACCGCTCATCCCCGGTATCTGCCTGATATACGTAAGCGGGATGCTGTCTTTCGGGCCGTACCACCGAAATGTCATTTTCATAGACAAATCCTCCGTTTTGATATTTTAGATTTTTATGGAATTTATAAACTATATTCCGAATGCGAGATTCAGAACAAGCCGCAGGATTCCGCAGCAGAACATGACCGGAATCGGGCTTAATTTGAAGAAACGGATTGCGGCAAAGGCTGCCGCGAAAAGTCCGATGCCGACAAGGCTGAGATTGCCGACAGCCGCCGCAGAGCCGTCGAAGGCGACGTTAATGAGAATCGACAGGCCCGCCGATGCGATAAGCGCGACCACCGCGGGACGCAGACTGCCGAGCACCGACCGAATCGCCGACAGCTGTCTGTACTTATAGTAGATATATCCGAGAAAAGACACGATAAAGCATGACGGCAGAATACAGCCTGCGGTTGCGACAACCGCGCCGGCGACACCCGCGATTCTTATTCCGACGAATGTCGCCGAATTTACCGATATCGGGCCGGGTGTCATCTCGGCAATCGTGATAAGGTCGGTAAATTCGTTCATGGTGAGCCAGCCGTAACGCTCGACCACCTGACTCTGTATCAGCGGCATCGCGGCATAGCCGCCGCCGATGCTGAACAGTCCGACCTGAAGAAAACTCAGAAAGAGCCGAAGGTAGATCATTTGCGGTCACTTCCTTCCGATTTTTCCGAATTTTCGGCATTTTCGATATTTTCGGCAATTTCGGATTTTTCGCTCTTCCGATTGTCCGAATTTCCGGCATTTTCGCCGCTTTCCGATTCTTTTTTTCTTTTTTCTTTTCCGTGCCTTATAAGCTCACCCGCGACACCGACAAGCGCCGCCGCGAGAATAACGTATATCACGTTGACATCCCACATCACGACCGCCGCGAAAGCCGCCGCCATTATGAGAATACGGGCAGCAGAACGCTCTTTCACCACCCGTCCGCCGAGATCGATTACCACATCGGCGATGACGGCGGCAACGCCGGCCTGCATACCTTTAAGCACAAGCGCGACATATATGTTTTCGGCAAAAGCGTTATAGAAAAAGGAAATCACGCCGAGAATCAGCATGGGCGGCAGGATAGTTCCGAAAACGCCGACAAGCATACCGGGAAATCCGCCCGCACGCCATCCGACAAGAATGGCGGCGTTTACCGCTATCGCGCCCGGAGACGACTGTGCGATAGCGATGAGGTCGAGCATCTCGGACTCGTCAATCCAGTGCAGTTCATCGACGAATTTCCGCTTCATAAATGTAACGATTACAAATCCTCCGCCGAATGTGAAGGCACTGATATAGAGTGTCGCCAAAAAGAGCCGCAAAAGTTTTTTCGATTTTGATTTTCCGGTCTGCGTTTCCAACTGATTCTCCTTGTTTTTCGATATTTTCGCCGCCGGCGGAAAGCGGAATTTCAGATATTCCGCTTTCCGTTTCGGGCTGTTTTATGAATTCAGTCTTTTTCTTTCCCGTCGGCGCCGTCATTTTCGCAGGCGGCTTTTGCGGTGTTTATCGCGCGGATGACCGCAGGATCGAATTTCGGCTTTCTGTCATAGGTGTAAAGACCGTTCTGCTCCTGCTCGACATCGGTGAGCTGAGTATAGCAGAATCCGAAATGATCGGGATTGCCGAGCAGAACTTCGGTCAGACCGCGGTAGCGTTCTATGAACTCTTCTTCGCTCTTCGGGCCTTCGCCGTATCCCCATCCCGAATTGTCATCGGTCCAGCGGATTCCGCCGTATTCGCTGACGAATACCGGTTTGCCGCGTGTATATCTCTGTCTGTTCGGAAAACGCTCGAATATCGGCTCGGTCCCCGCGCCGTAGCGGCGGGAAAATTCGTCGGGATGCTGTTCGTAATCGTGGACATCGTAAATGTCGGTTTCCACATGGTAGTTGCCCGATGTGTCGATTACCGGACGTGTAATGTCAAGAGCTTTCGACAGTCTGTATATCGTTCTCAGCACATCGTCGTTCTGACGGTGTCCTTTTATATCCCATGTTTCGTTGAACGGACACCAGCCGATTATCGACGGCGAGCTGTAATCGCGCTCCATCTCGACAATCCATTCGCGCTGGAAAACGACCGCCACGGCAATATCCGAATAGTCGAGTCCCCAGCTTGCGAATTCGTCCCAGCAGAGATAGCCCATGCGGTCTGCCCAGTAGAGATATCTCGGTTCGAACACCTTCTGATGCAGACGCGCGCCGTTGAATCCCATCGCTCTGCCGAGCTCTATGTCATGTCTTAAAGCCGCGTCGCTCGGCGCGGTGTAGATACCGTCGGGATAGAATCCCTGATCGAGTACAAGACGCTGGAACACGGGTTTGCCGTTGAGCATGAATTTCATGCCGTCGAATCCGACCGATCTGAGCCCGAAATAGCTTGACAGACTGTCGACCGGCTCTCCGTCTTTTTCGAGAAGCAGCTGCAGATCATAGAGTTTGCCGTCTCCGACATCCCAGAGAAAGCTCTTTGTGAGCTTTACCGTCATCTCCGCCCATCCGCGGTTTACTTTCGCCTCGGCCCTGCCTGTGTAAAAATCTTTATACGCGGTTGATGCTTTGAGCGTGCAGCCGCTGCCTCCGCGGATTTTCGCGCGGATGTGAAGACTTGCGTTTTCCGCATCGGGTGTCAGGAACACCTTTTCGATGTTGTCGGCATTCATCCATTCGAGCCAAACCGTCTGCCAGATACCCGTGGTGCGGGTATAGCAGCACTGATAGGACTCATATCTGTCGCTCTGCTTTCCGGTAGGCTGCAGAGGGGCTCTCGTATCGTCCTCGGCGCAGACGGTGATAATGTTTTCGCCGTCCTCGAGCGCATCGGTTATATCGAACGAGAAAGGTGTGTATCCGCCGAGATGTCTGCCGACACTCCTGCCGTTAATCCAGACCTCGCAGTCGTAATCGACCGCGCCGAAATTTATAAACACCCGTTTGCCGTCGGCCTCGTCGGGCAGAGTGAAGCATCGCTTATACCAGACGGCGCGCATGAAATCTTTGCATCCGACTCCCGAAAGAGCGCTTTCGGGGCAGAAGGGTACGATAATCTCGCCTCCTAGTTTATCGCTCCCGACAAGACCGCGCGATCGGCCCGAACAGCCTCCGTCGATTTCGAACTGCCACCTGCCGTTGAGATTCATCCAGCCTTCGCGCACGAACTGCGGACGCGGATACTCGGGGCGCGGAATATCATCGGGAATCGGCGGAAGATTCAGATCATCCCCGTAATCTTCGGTTGCGGTACGGATAATACGGCGGTTCTTCGTCCAGTGCTCGCGGTAGTAGCTCGATGCCTCGAAGCTGTCGCCGATGCGTTCCATTTCGGCGTGCATCTCGTCTCTCATCTCTTTTGCGACATCGGAGCAGGCGGGATCGTCTATGAGATTTTTCATCTCGTATCTGTCATTTTCGTGATCGAAGAGCATTTCCGCGCCGTCCGAGCGGTAGACCGCGTAGGTATAGCGTTTGTTGCGCAGTCCGCGCCATTCATAGCCGTCCGCCCACGCGGCGACCGCACCCATTCCCTGAAGAAACTGGAATTTCGGCTCTCTGCCGTTTTCTCCGGTTACAATGCCCGCAAGGCTCTGCCCCTGAACATCGTCCGGAATCGGCAGATGCATAAGGTCGAGAAGAGTCGGCATAAGGTCGACCGTGTTAAGGCAGGCGTCTGTTTCATTTACCGCCTGCTTTCCGTCCGGCATTCTGAGCATAAACGGAACTCTCAGCGCCTCTTCGTAGAAAATATTTTTGGCGCGTCTGCCGTGCGCTCCGAAACACTCGCCGTGATCGGAGGTAAAGACGATTATCGTGTTTTTGTCAAGTCCGAGCTCGCGCACCCCTTTTAAGAGATTTCCGACAGCCTCATCGAGACAGCCGACCATCGCGTCATATACACGCATCCATTCGGGGAGCTTTTTCCTGTCCTCTTCGGACAGATGTGCCCAGTTATCGCCGTGCGGATCATCGGTCGGCAGATAGTTCGGAGGATAGCCGTAGTTTTTCGGATCGAATCTGTCGAGCATCTCCTTCGGAACGTTGTCCGGCGTCCACGGATCGTGCGGAACGCCGATTGACAGGAACATCGCGAACGGCTTTTCGGGATTCTCGCTCAGCCGTTTAAGATGGCGCAGAGCGAGATCGACCTGCGAATACGGCTCGTATTTGTCGGCGAAGATTTTTTCGGGGCCGTCCTCGTGATAATATGCGTGAGGCGCGAAATATTCGTGATGGAAGCCGTAGGCGGCGAAACAGTCGTCAAATCCGAGGCGGTCGGGCCCTTTCGGCACAAACGAATTTTTCGGATCGTAGTGATTGCCGAGTTCGTCGGCGTAGAGATGCCATTTTCCGATATAGGCTGTTTCATAGCCGCCTTCGGTCAGTATATGACCTATGCAGCGCTGATTCGGATTGAAGCGTATTTCATTGATGACGACACCGGTCGACGAGGTATATTTGCCGGTGAACAGGCTTGCGCGATAGGGCGCGCATACGGGATGTCCCGAAACCGCCTGCGTAAAATCCACGCTGTTGTCATGCAGTGCATCGATGTTCGGGGTAATCGCGTTTTTATAACCGGTGTAGCCGCACGATTCGCGGCGGAGCTGATCGGCGAAAACATAGAGCAGATTCGGTCTGTCGGTCATTTGTTTCTCCTTTGCTTATACGAAAATTTTATAAGGCGGTTTTATTGCATTTTATTCGGATTTCGGTTTCAGATCGGGAAATCCGTGAACGCCGGGATCGTCCGAAACATATCCTCCGTCCTCCCAAAATCCGCGCGGATGCCGCTTTACGCGGTATCTGTGACGCGGAGAGGGCAGACTGTCGGCCGCGCGCAGGACGGCGGTAACGAGCTTTCCGAGCATAAAGCATTTTTCTTTTTCATATCCGGGATTGTCGGCGAGATTGTTTATTTCGTGAGGATCGTCTTTAAGGTTGTATAAGAAAACTCTGCCCGACATATCCGCCTGTATTTTCAGATCGCCGCAAAGCGCCGTACGAAGCGTGCCGCACTGTGTCCATGTGTTGAGACAGTCAAAACGCGTCATTTTTTCGTCGCAGGCGTTTTCTTCCGCCGGAGTCAGTCTGTCGCGCCCGTTCCAGAAAAGTCCGCCGAATCCGCTTTCGCTGTATCCCGTATCGTATTCGTGTTCGGGACAGCTTTTACCGAGCGTAAGCGGCAGAAGGCTCTTTCCCTGTACGCCGAACGGAATTTCGACGCCGAGCAGATCGCATATTGTCGGCAGAATGTCGACCGTGTTCACAAAAGCGTTGTCTATTCTGCCGTGTGCAGACACACCCGGCCCGCGCATCGCGAGCGGAATATGTATAAGCGGCTCGGACAGTCCGACTCCCTTGCGTATAAGTCCGTATTCGCCCGCGAAATCTCCGTGGTCCGACATAAATATCACAAGCGTGTTTTCGGAAAGACCTCTGCGGTCAAGTCCTTCGACAAGCCGTCCGAACTGATCGTCGATAAGTCTGAGCATTCCGAGATAGTTCGAGCGCGCCCTCAGAATGCGCTTTTCGATGTCCTCTCCGAGTACCTTTTCCCATACTCCGCGCAGCCACGGATATTCATCTCCCTTTGCGCCGAGATTTTCCGCCGATGTTCCGGGATTCGGCAGCGATTCGGGCGGAAACATATCGAAATAGGGTTTCGGAACCTGATACGGATTGTGCGGCTCGGCAAATGACACCCACGCGAAGAACGGCCGGTCTTTTTCGCAGCTGTCGATGAAATCGAGCGCGTCGGTCACATTCCGGTACGGATGCTGAACCTCGGTTCCGCCGGGCGACGGGAAGTCGGTTTCCATGTGATTTGTCGATTTCAGAAAATCGGCAAACTCTTTTTCGCTCTCGCTGCGGTTTATTTCCCCCTCGTATCCGAGATGACCGTTCACACGGTGAAAATCGAAATCGGCGGGACGGCGGTGCGAATGATTTTTTCCGCACAGCGCGGTGCGGTAGCCGTTTTCTTTCAGAACATCGAGCAGATCGCGCGTATAATATGCATCGGCGGCGTTATGGTTCGTGCGGACGCGGTGACATGACGGATACCGACCGGTGAAAAGGCTCACGCGAGCCGGCATACATGTGGGATTCGGAGTATACGCCCTTGTGAACTCGACTCCCTCATTTGCGAAACGGTCGAGATGCGGCATGGTGTCGAGAGGGTATCCGCATCCCTTTCGCAGATCGGCTCTCTGCTGATCGGTCATAACGATTACTATGTTCGGTTTTTTTAAGCTCGCCGTATTTTCCATTTTCCGACCTTTTCCTTTCGGATAATTTTCGTGTTACCGCCGCACGATGACATCCCGATGCGCCGATTTTACCAGAACGAACGGCGTTCGGGCAGCGGATCGAGCGTCTGCGCCGTTTTATCGGCGAGAAGTTCGAGCATTCCGGCTTTCATTTCGGTATATTCGGGTTTGTTATAGAGATTTACATGCTCGTGCGGATCGGCATCGAGATCGTAAAGCTCTCCTCCGAGCGGACTTTCGCCGTCGGCGGCGTGCGCCTTCACGAGTTTTCGGTGTCCGTCGGAAACCATAGTGACAAACGCAAGCGGATTTCTGTGGTTGATATTCGAGTTGTAATATTCCGAATAGACGCTGCCGCGGTGATAATCGGGCATATCGGCGTCTGTTATCAGTTTATAGAATGATTTTCCCTGAAATGACGGGGGTGCGGCGATTTGTGCCGCTTCGCAGAGAGTCGGTGCGATGTCGATCATCTCGACAAGCGCATCCCGGCGGACTCCCCTCAGGGTATGCCCCGGATAGCTTATCACAAACGGCACGTGAACCGCCGATTCATAGCAGTACGGCCCTTTCAGATAGATTCCGTGATCGCCGAGGCTTTCCCCGTGATCGGAGGTGAAAATTATAACCGTGTTTTCGTATCTGCCCGTCGATTTCAGATATTCGACGATTCTGCCGACATTCGCGTCAATCTGATCGACCATCGCGTAATATGCGGCGGTAATATATCTGTGATCGCGCTCGGTCATCTCGTCATACGGGTAGTTGCCCTTCATTTCGTATGCGCCGTTATGGTCGATTTTCTGAAATATCGGCTTTTCGTCAAGCTCACCGGGGATATATTCGGGAAGCGGAATTTCATCGATAATATCGCGGTATCTGTCGAAATATTCGGCGGGCGGATCGAACGGGTGGTGCGGATCGTAGCAGTTCAGCGAAAAGAGCCAGGGCGAACTCTCGTCCTGCATTCCGATAAAGCGGATCGCCTCGTCAAAGCACCATTTGGTCTGGCTGTACTCCGCGGGCATTCCGACATTCACAAAGCGGCATTCGGGCATCGGCTCGGTATGATATTCGACCGACTGCGACAGAAGCCGGTTCGAGTAATCGTTTCGGCTCCAGTTCCCTTTCCCCGCTTTTGCGGGATGATGCGACCATGAGAAAAACGAGTATCCGTCATCGATTCTGCGCTCGATATCGGGGCAGACCGACGGATGGCAGGCGCTGATATGCAGCTTGCCCGACAGTCCGCAGACATATCCGTTATCGGCGAAAATTCTCGGAATCAGCCGCTCGGACTCCGGTATATTCTGTCCGTTCTGACGGACTCCGCAGGTATGCGGATATCTTCCCGACAGAAAGCTCGCTCTGCTCGGCGCGCACACCGGAGACTGCACATAAGCGCGGCTTAAAAGCACGCCCTCTTTTGCCAGCGCATCGATATTCGGAGTTCTGACATAGCGATTGCCGCAGCAGCCGAGACTGTCGAAGCGCTGCTGGTCGGTGCAGATCCAAAGAATATTCGGCTTTCTTTCCTTTTTTTCCATCGGTTTGTTCTCTCCTTATGTGCGAAAATCAAAAAAAGTTCGCGGATTTCGTGATTCTGTGCCAAAGATAATAATATATTGTATACTATAAGTTTACGCCGCCCGCGATTTTCTTCGCCATCGCGAGCATTCTGTCAAAGCGTTCTTCGAAAAAGATTTTATGACCTTTGCAAAGTCGGTTTGCCGAGCGTTTCCCGCCGCAGACCGGCTCGCAGTCGCGCTTGCATCCGCCGCGGCAGATGAAATACCATTTGCAGTTTTCGCAGTCGGGATGCAAAATTTTCGACTCGTTTCCGAATTTTTCGGAAATTTCGGAATTTGCGAGCCTGAAGAAAGAGGACTCGCGGACATTCCCCATTTTCCATTTGTCAAGCACATAAAAATCGCAGGGATAGACGCTTCCGTCGGCCTCGACGAGAAAATATTTTCCGCAGAATCCGGCAAGCGCGCAGTTTTCGGGCGGCTCGCCGAGCAGCATACCGATCCAGTTATCGAAAATGCGTATGCTGACCGGACTGCCGCATTTCCACGCCGCCTCGTATCTGTCGAAAAGTCCGACAAGAAATCTTCCGTAATCTTCGGCATCGAGCGACCATTCGTTCGTGCCGCCGTCAAAGCCGTCAAGGCAGGGGATAAACTGAAGATAACGATGCTCCCGAAGGGTGTCGAAAACCTCGTTCGGTCTTTTCGCGATCCCGCCGTTTACCACGCAGAGAATATTGTATTCGACTTTGCCGCCGCGCAGAAGACCGATATTTTCGAGAACGCGGTCGAATGTTTTTCCGCCCGCCGCGTCAAGACGGCAGCTGTCATGCAGCTCACGCGTTCCGTCAAGAGATACTCCGACAAGAAAATTTCCGTCGCGGAAAAGTTTTATCCATTCGTCATCGATATTAAAGCAGTTTGTCTGTATAGCGTTCGTGATTTTCAGTCCGCGCGTATTGTAGCGGCGCTCGAGCCCGAGAAATTCTCTGTAAAAATCGATTCCCGCAAGAGTCGGCTCGCCGCCCTGGAAGGCAAAAGAGATTTCGCCGTCGGCGTATGCAAACGCTCTGCGCACGAGATCGTCAAGCGTCTTTTTTGACATCACGCCGAAATTCGCGGTCTCGCGGCGGCTCGCCACGTCGGCGTAGAAGCAGTATCTGCACCTTAAATTGCAGGCGCCCGATACCGGTTTCACCATAATACTGATTGGCGGCAAATCATTTCCCTCCGATATTTTCAGGCATGCGGCCTTATTCGAAAAGCCGTTCGGACATACACCGATATTATAGCATATTTAACACATAAATTCCCCCGTTTTATAAATTTTTCTGCTTTTTGTTCAGCCTGCACAATTTTCAAAGAAAAATTTGGCACGAATGCCCTGATAAAATTCGGCTTGCGGTTACGCGTCGGTTACGGACACTGCCGTATAATAATGTTGCAGAACAGATTCAAACGTAAAAGCAGCCTCCGGGCAACAGACCGGCGATGATTTTGACGGGAAAGCAGCTCCGGCAAATGTCAAAATCGCAAGTGCCCTCCCCCCGCGAAAAGCAAGTCCGAAAACATTTTTTCCGAACACGAATATTACGAGGAAAGGTACGGTAACCGAAAAATGAAAAAACAGAACAAAATACTGCTCATATCGCTGTGCGTCGCGGCGGCCCTGCTCCTTGCCGCCCTGCTGACATTCATCGGAATTTACTTTACCCGTCTGCAGACCATAGGCAGCATGGAACAGCTGACCGATTATGCCGACGGATACAATCTCTACCGCATGGATGTCAAATACGATTACAGCATCGACGACATAATCGACTACGGCATCAAAGACGACCAAACGATGATTGATGCCATACTGAGCGAGGCGCTTCCCCTCCTTCCCGTGAAAATCGAGGCGCCGAAATTCGCCTGCACCGCCTTCACGCTGACAACGGACGACGGCGATGTGCATATGGGACGCAACTACGATTTCAAGGACAACACCTCGGCGATGCTCGTTTACTGCTCGCCGAAAGACGGCTACAAATCGGTCGCGTTTGCGGCGCTGAACAATGTCAGGGCAAACACACCCGACCAAAACATAAAGAGCAGGCTGTCGAGCCTTACCGCTCCCTTCATCTGTCTTGACGGAATGAACGAAAAAGGAGTGTCAATCGCCGTGCTGACGCTTGACAGCGAGGCGGTGCATCAGGACACGGGCAAACAGACGATTTCGCCGTCAATCGCCATACGTCTGGTGCTTGACAGAGCGGCAACGACCGAAGAGGCGGTGGAACTCCTCCGCAAATACGATATGTTCGCCTCAAGCGGAAGAGATTATCACTATTACATCACCGACGCCTCGGGCGACGGCAGAGTTGTCGAATATGACTGCGAAAGCGATTCGAGAGAGCTTGTCGATACCCCGATAAACGCCATAACGAATTTTTACGCACTCTACATCGAAAAGGTGCTTCCGAATCAAAAGAACGACATTTACGGACACGGCAAAGAGCGTTACGATGCCGTACTTAATGTATTCGAAGAGCAAAAAGGAAAGCTCACGGTCGATACCGTTTGGACGGCGCTGAGGGCATCGTCTCAGGAGCCGAATGACGACATTATCACAAGCAACACGCAGTGGTCGATAGATTTCAACAACACCGATCTTACGCTCGACATCGTTATCCGCAGAAACTGGGACGATGTTACGGGCTATAAGCTGGCGACAAACGAAATAAAAACACAGAATTAAAGGAGGCAGATTATGGAGAAGAACAGAAAACAGCTTGATAAAACCGGGGAAATCAGAGAGCTTTCCGAAGAAGATCTCGACAAGGTGTCGGGCGGCAAAGAATACTATGCGGGCGAGCAGATCGACTACCCGAGCTCAAATATATGCAGATATTTTGTCTGCAAATTCTGCGGCAATAAAACATCCACTGTCCGCGGAGCAAACAGACTTGCACATATATGCGACAAATGCGGTCTGGTTGCGTGCTGTATGAACTGCGCGAGCAGTTCGCAGGTCGACAAAAACTGGTACTGCACCGACGACCATAAAAAATAAAAACACGAATATCGTTTGAGCGTAAAATCATTTCACCCGTACAGATATACGGCGGTTTTTATCCGAAATGCGCAAAACGCTCCGCGACGAAATGCTTACAAGACTTTGGGGAAGTCTGAAAAACGGATTTTCAGACTTCCCTTTATCGGTCGCGGCGGCGACGGTACGGTATCCGAAAATAAAAGCCGTGAAAAAGGTGCGCATGACGAAAAAGGTCTGCATCGGAAAAGGCAAGACACATCGGAGGTTTCATGAAAAAAGACGAAAAAAACACAAAAGAAGAGCGGAAAGTCGGCGCCGAACTCGATGACGAGGAACTTAACGGCGTTGCGGGCGGTGCGGTAATCAGACTGCGCCATCCGAAAATCGACGTGGCGGCAAGCGCCGTGTCCGAGTTTCTCTGCTATTGTGCGGCCTGCGGAATAGACACCGCCTGGGCTCTGTCGGAAGACGGGCTGTCGGTATTCTGCGCATCCTGCGGAGCCGAAAAAGACAGAGTTTGGTTTGAGAACAACAAAATCCGCAAAAAAGGCGGCCGAATCGAATAAACGGACAAAGTACGGGCGGGACTTCGTAGAAAATACGTTGCCCCGCCCTATTCACAGCAATTTATTGAGAGCTGTGGCAAAATATCGGCAGTATTGCTTGACACAGCATTGGTTTTTGTGTAGAATATATAAAAAAGTGTTTATCGGTGCCATTTTATTCGGAAAGGTACGGTCATAGCCATGGAGAATAAGCTGTTTCGCGAAAGCGCAATGAAAAAAATTTCGTCTCCGGAACAACTCAACGAATACATCAAGGTGACAAATCCCGGTGTCTGGGCGGCTCTGCTCGCGGTGATAATCCTGCTTGTCGGCGTCTGCGTATGGGGTGTCATGGGAAAACTCGAAACAACCGTTGACGCCGTCGCTGTAATCGACGGTGAAAATCCGGTATGCTATCTTACCGATGCCGAAGCGGTCTCCCGTGTGGCCGAGGGCAGGCAGGTAAAAATCGGCGATTATGTCTATACCGTCCGGACTGTTTCGCAGAGTCTCTCTGTAAAAGACTGTTCTCTTCTTACCGGCAGCGAACGCGCGAAATCTCTCCTCGGCGGCATTTCGGATGACGATCGGGTATACGAAATATCGCTGACGCCGCCGTCGGAAAGCGCGGCCGAATCGGGCGTATACAGCGCGAAAATAGTCATCGAAATCATTTCGCCCATGTCGTTTATCTTCAACTGACGCGGGGTACCTGAATTATGGGAAAATCCAAACACATAAAACAACCGATAAAAAACGGCGTTGCGAATGTACCCGTGGTTATGCAGATGGAGGCGCTCGAATGCGGTGCCGCCTGCCTTACGATGATACTCGCGTATTACGAAAAATGGGTGCCGCTCGAACAGATACGCTCGGACTGCGGCGTATCGCGCGACGGCTCGAAAGCGAAAAACATTCTCCGTGCCGCAAGAAGCTACGGACTTGTTGCCAAGGCCTTTCGTTATGAGCCCGAAACGCTCAAAAAAGAGGGAAAATTCCCCTGCATCATACATTGGAATCTCAACCACTTCGTCGTTCTCGACGGATTTCGCGGAAACAAGGCGATACTGAACGATCCCGCAAAAGGCAAATACCCGGTATCGGCGGAAACATTCGACGGCTCATTTTCGGGTGTCTGTCTGACATTCGAACCGGGAGAAGAATTCGAACCGGGCGGAAAAAGGAAATCGATGCTCAAATTCGCC
The DNA here is from genome assembly GCA_963628435.1 of bacterium. Taxonomy (GTDB): domain Bacteria; phylum Bacillota; class Clostridia; order Oscillospirales; family CAG-272; genus CAKSQF01. The sequence continues at coordinate 98,260 of CAVGEY010000001.1, read as the reverse complement.
GCGGAAAGGCTCAAAGGCGCGTCTGCGCAGATCGCGTTCACCGCACTCACCGGCATCATCGTTTCCCTTTTCGCGATGATTTCACCCGCATTCGACAGAATCTTCATCGACCGTCTGCTGACAGGTCGGAATCCCGAATGGTTTATACCGTTTATAATCTGTCTGTCGGTATTTTCGGCTGTCAGAATCATCGTGGAATGGCTCCGCGCGGTATATTCGCTTAAAATCAACGGCAAGCTCTCGGCTGTCGGCAGCTCGACCTATTTCTGGCACGTACTGCATCTGCCGATGAACTTTTTCTCGCAGAGAATGGCGGGGGATATCACGGGCAGACAGTCGTCGAACGCCTCTATCGCGAATACCCTTGTAAACACCTTCGCACCACTGCTGTTAAACGCCGTGATGATGGTCTTTTATCTTGTCGTCATGATACGTTACAGTCTGTTTTTGACTCTCATCGGCGTTTTGTCGATTTTCATAAACCTTATCGTGTCGAGATTCATCTCGAACAGACGCATAAACATAACGAGAGTACAGATGCGCGACCGCGGACTTCTGTCGGGCGCGACCGTTGCCGGTGTCGAAATGATCGAAACAATCAAGGCAAGCGGCGCCGAAAACGGATTCTTTCGGAGATGGGCGGGCTATCAGGCAAACGTCAACTCCGCCGAGGTCAAATATCAGAAGATAGACCGGTATCTCGGCATAATTCCGACAATCGTATCTTCGATTTGCAATACCGCCGTGCTGATGTTCGGCGTCTGTTTCGCGATGACCGGCAACTTCACTGTCGGTATGATTACCGCTTTTCAGGGATTTCTGAGCTCGTTCACCTCCCCTGCCATGAGCCTTATCGGTGCGGGCAGGACGATTCAGGAAATGCGTTCCGAAGCAGAGCGTGTCGAGGACGTTATGTCATATCCCGAAGATGACATCTACGCGGAAGAGAGCATCGGAAACCCGGGCGGGAAACTTTCGGGAAATCTCGTCATGAAGAATGTCACATTCGGCTACTCGAAACTTGAGCCTCCGCTTATCGAAAACTTCAGTCTCGAACTGAAACCGGGCAAAAGCGTTGCCCTGGTCGGCCCGTCGGGATGCGGAAAATCGACTCTGTCCAACCTGATTTCGGGGCTCTGTCAGCCGTGGAGCGGAGAAATTCTCTTTGACGGAAAGAGCATAAAGGAAATCGGGCGCAATGTCTTTACCGGCTCGCTTGCGGTTGTCGATCAGGATATTATCCTTTTTGCCGACACAATCGCGAACAACATAAAGATGTGGGACAACTCAATCGAAGATTTCGAAATGATTCTCGCGGCGCGCGATGCCCACATACATGAGGATATAATGCTCCGTGACGGCGGCTATCAGGGCAAACTCGTCGAAGGCGGCCGCGACCTGTCGGGCGGACAGCGCCAGCGTCTCGAAATCGCGAGAGTGCTTGCGCAGGATCCGACAATCATAATCATGGACGAGGCGACCGGCGCGCTTGACGCGAAAACGGAATATGATGTCGTAAAATCGATAAAAGACCGCGGAATCACGACAATCGTCATCGCCCACCGTCTTTCGACCATCCGCGACTGCGATGAAATAATCGTTCTCGATCACGGCAGGGTTGTCGAGCGCGGAACACACGAAGAACTTTACGCCAAAGGCGGGCTTTACACTAAGCTCGTAACAAGCGATTAGGGGGTGACTGTCATGAGTTTATTCGGAGAACAGCTTAACACAAGAAAGCTGAACGATGAAGCGGTCATTTCGGATGCGCTTGAACAGATATCCGGCTCGATTACCGGAAAACGCATATCGTCGGCGGCCGCCGACGAACGCCTGCGTTCGCTTGACGCGATAAATCAGGTGCTCGGATATTTCGGCAAAAGCCCCTGCGAACTGCCCGAAAAAATCACAAAATTCGAAGAACAGATAGAATATGCCGTCCGTCCCCACGGAATAATGTACCGAACGGTAAAACTCGACAAGGGCTGGTACAAGTGTGCGGTCGGCGTCATGATCGCGACCAAAAAAGAGGGCGGCGCCGCCGCACTCATACCCGGAAAATTCGGCGGATATTTCTTTTTCGACGGCGACGGAAAGAAGAAAAAGCTGAACGGAAAAACCGAAAAACTGTTCGGGAGCGATGCCGTAACATTCTATAATCCCCTCCCGCGCAAAAAACTCACCGTGGTGTCGCTGATGAGATACGCCTTCGGCACTCTGAATCCCGTCGACAATATGACGGTCATCGGGATGACTCTTTTAATTTCGCTTATCGGACTGATTTTGCCGAAGCTCAATAAACTGCTCTTCTCGACCGTACTCGAATCGGGGAGCATAACCCTGCTTGTTTCGATTGCGATATTCACGGTCTGCGTTTCGGTAAGCACCACCCTTTTCGAAGCGGTGAAATCGCTGCTGAACACCCGCGTGTCGACCAAAATGTCAACCGCGGTGCAGTCGGCTGCGATGATGAGAATCCTGTCCCTGCCGACCGGATTTTTCAAAGATTACAGCGCAGGCGAACTTACGGGACGCGCCGCCTATATCGGCTCGCTCTGTCAGATGATAGCGGAGACCTTCTTCACGACAGGTCTTACATCGCTTTTCTCGCTTATCTACATAACGCAGATTTTCGCATACGCGCCGGCACTTGTCGCTCCCGCGCTCATCATAATACTCGCGACCGTTATTCTTTCGGTTATCACGACATTCGCCCGGATGGGCGTAACAAAGCGCCAAATGGAACTCGGAACGAAAAATTCGGGCCTTTCATATTCGCTGATTTCGGGTATTCGGAAAATCAAGCTCTCGGGTGCGGAAAAGCGCGCTTTTGCTAAATGGGGCGCCGTCTACGCGAAATCGGCGCAGCTCACATACAATCCGCCCGCGCTCCTGAAGCTCAGCAGCGTATTTTCGCTGATTATCTCATCTGTCGGCACGATAGTCATGTACTTTTTATCGGTCAAAAGCAGGATATCCGTTGCCGACTACTACGCATTCAACACGGCATACGGAATGGTATCGGGCGCGTTTATATCGCTCGTGTCGATTGCATCGACGATAGCGCAGATAAAACCCGTTCTCGATATGGCAAAACCGATTATGGAAACAGCTCCCGAAGTCGCCGAGGTAATGAAACCCGTGGAAAGAGTTTCGGGAAACATCGAAATCAACAACCTGTCTTTCAGATATAAGGAAAGTCAGCCTCCGATTTTAGACAATCTTACTCTTAAAATCAAGGAGGGGCAGTATGTCGCAATCGTCGGAAAAACGGGATGCGGAAAATCGACTCTCATAAGACTCCTTCTCGGATTCGAGAAACCGCAGAAAGGCGCCGTTTACTATGACGGCAAAGACATTTCGGGACTTGACTTGCAGTCGCTTCGCAAAAAGCTCGGTGTCGTAACACAAGACGGCAAACTCTTTCACGGCGACATCTACTCAAACATCGTAATATCGGCTCCCGAACTTTCGACAGATGACGCATGGGAGGCCGCCGAAATATCGGGAATCGCCGATGACATCAGAGCCATGCCGATGGGCATGCAGACAATGATTTCGGAGGGCACGGGCGGCATATCGGGCGGACAGAAACAGAGAATCATGATTGCGCGCGCAATCGCACCGAAGCCGAAAGTGCTGATTTTCGATGAGGCGACAAGCGCACTCGACAACATCACTCAAAAGAAGGTGTCCGACGCGCTCGCAGCGCTCAGATGCACGAGAATTGTTGTGGCGCACCGTCTTTCGACGATAAAGCAATGCGACCGCATCATCGTCCTTGACGGAGGGAAAATCACAGAGGACGGGACATACGATGAGCTTATCGCCGCAAACGGCCTCTTTGCCGAGCTTGTCGAACGTCAGAGAATAAACACTGCCGACTGACGGCAGCCGCTTCCGGCGGGACAGAAAAAGTGAGGTAAAATATGCGGGTAATCTATACCGACACCGACCGCTCGTGGCTTGAAGAGTTCAGGCACGCGGCAAGAAACTTTCCCGAAATCGACAGTCTGATGCTCTTTTCGTCGGCAGACGAAACGACGGAATATGTGAAAGAGAACAAAACCGATATAGCATTCATCAACATAAACAGCGTCGACTGCGGCGGTCTTTATCTCATCGAGGAGCTTATGCAGATTGACGAAAGCATCCGCATAATTTTCGTATCCGACAGTCCCGAATTCGCGATGAGTGCGTTCACGCTCGATGCCGTCGGCTATCTGCTCAAGCCCTATTCGACCGCAGCGCTTCGTAAGGAATTCGATAAGGCGCTGCGTATGCAGCCGAAAAACCGCATAGATGTCGTAATCGAAACAATCCCCGATTTCGTGGTAAAGATAAAAGGCAAGGTGGCGATTTTCAGCAGACCGAAAGTGGAGGAGCTGCTGGCTCTGCTTGTGAATCAGGGGGACGCGGGGCTGACATCGGGCGAGGCAATCGCTTATCTCTGGCCCGACCGTGCGAGTGACGATTCGACCACGGCTCTTTACAGAACGACGGCGAGCCGCCTTATCGAAGCGCTGAAAGCGTGGGGAATTTCGGATATTCTCGTATCGGACGGCAAGCGCCGCTATATCGACACAAAGCTGGTCGACTGCGACCTCTACCGCATCCTCGCGGGAGAAACGGCGCCGCTCATCAAATACAGCGGCGAGTTCATGCGCAAATATTCATGGGCGGAAGACCGCAACGCATGGCTCTGGCATCTTGACAACGAACATGTCAGAAAATAGGCAGAACGCAATATAATATGCAAAATCGCCCTGCGGATTTTCCGCAGAGCGATTTCGTTTTTTCTTTTGTTATCCGTTTTTACTTAAAGCGAATACCCGAGATAATCTTCTTTATGTCCGAGTCATCGTCTTTATCATTGCCGCCGATTTTTTCAAGCACGTCGGTCAGCTTGTCGGACGAATTTCCGATTAAGTCTTTCAAATCGCAGTTTCCGCCCACAATCTTTTTAAGTTCGTCCGAAATATCTTTTTTGCTTTCGAGAAATTTTTTGACTTCGGCAATGGTCGCGCTGCATCCGTTTGACGAGAGAAATTCGGAAAGCTTGCCCTCTTTTACCGCCGATTTGTATAGTTTGCGCAGCTTTTCGTCATTTATCACCTTTTTGAAGAGTTCTTCGAGTTTCATAAAATATCTCCTTATATAATATATAATTTTATTTGTTCGACCTCATTATACCGCGTATTTCGCCGGACCGTAACCGGGTGCGGATTTTCAGAAATCGAGTTCGACCTTTCCGAGATGTGCGCAGATTACGCTGAGCGCTCTGTCGCTTATATATCTGTTGGCATAGTTGCAGGCGGTCTCCGGACATTTTATGAATTTCGATCCGCCGAGCGAACACGGGATAAGCACCGTTTCGGGCGCAACCATGCGGTAAAATCCGATGTCGCCGCCGTCAAGCCCGTGATGGGCAAGCTGGAGAAAATCGCTTTTCAGAAGAGCGGGATCGGCACTGTCTCTGACAACCGACGGGCCGACCGATGTCGAGTCGCCGACAAACATCGCTCTTTTGCCGTTTCGACCGTTTGTTACCGTGAAAATCATCGACAGGCGGTTGTGCGTGGTAACAGCCTCGAGTTTCGGATCGTTCTCCCATGTGTGGAAAATGCGCACCGACAGATTGTCAATCCCGAAAATATCGCCTTTATGCGGTTCTACGAACCCGCAGCCGCATATCGAACGTATGTTGTCGATATGTTTAAGATCGTTTTCGGGAAATTTAACCGGAATGTCCGCCTGCGCGCAGATTTTCTTTATCTCGATCATACCGCGCAGTTCTTTGTCCGAAAGAATTATTTCGAGCGCGGTATAGTGATCGTCATGAGCGTGAGTGATAATCCAGAGATCGACGGTCGGTCTTTCCCCGCCCTTTTCGCGCAGAGTTTCAATCAGCCGTTCGGCGTCGAGTCTTGTCTGTCCTCCGTCGATAACCAGCAGGCGGCCGTTTTCGGTTACGAAAACATATCCCATTCCCGCCGCGGGCCAGACGCCTTTTGTAAAGCACTCGTCTTTTTCGGATGCCTCCGTGCAGAGCTGAATAAGGCTCGATTTCTTTTTGATATTCATGATTTTGTCTTTCTCCCCGATTCGCGGATTTTACCGTTCGATCTTTTCGGTATTTTACCACATCCCGCCCGCAATTACAATATAATTTCCCGAAAAAAATCGGAAAAAGCCGGAATTTATTGTGAGTTATATTGACAGTCGTTCGCCTTTAATGATATAATTTGTACGGAATGCACATTTCAGAATAAAACATACACAATACCGCAGGAGGAAAAATCATGAAAAGATCCGAAATCAATGCCGCAATCGTTTGGTCAAAAGACCTTCTTGAAAAGGCGAACATACATCTGCCGGATGCCGCAAACTGGAGCATGGAAGACTGGAAGAAAAACAAAGACAGAATCGACACAATCCGCAAGGTTATGACCGGCTGGGACATCACCGACTACGGAAGCGGCGATTTCGACCGCATCGGCTCGGTTCTCTACACGCTGAGAAACGGACTCGTAAACGATCCGACGGTCGGCGTTCCCTATTGCGAAAAGCTGATTCTCATGAAAGACGGACAGCGCCTGCCCAAACATTATCATGTATACAAATCGGAGGACATCATCAACCGTGTCGGCGGCGTTCTTTCGGTATATCTCTGGAACGCGGGCGAGGACGGGCGCGAGCTCGACACCGATGTCGTTGTCTATATGGACGGCGTAAAACATATCGTTAAACCGGGTGAGGAAATCGAAATTCTGCCCGGCAACAGCATCAGCCTGACTCCCTATATCGGACACATATTCGGGCCGAAGCCGGGATCGGGCGACGTAATCGTCGGCGAGGTTTCGAAGGTCAATGACGACAACACCGACAACTACTGGATGGAACCGACAAGCCGTTTTGCCGACATTGAGGAGGACGAGCCGATTCTGCATCCGCTCTGCAACGAATACGACAAAATCGACAGAATGTGAGGGGAGATGCCGAAATGAACATCTTCAAACGGATAATTTCGGCGCTGCTGCTTCTGGCACTGACAAGCCCGACTCTATTGATATGCGCATGCGCGCCGACCGAAAAGGGTGTGTCGACATCCGGGACGGCGAAAACAACAGCCGCCGTCACGACCGACAATGCCGAAAACAAAAACGGCGATGCGACCGCCGAAAGTGAGGAATACGAAATGAAGAAAAAGGCATATCGTGAAAAGCTGAAAAACACCGAAGTAACCGATAACAGCCTGCTCATCGGCTCATGGGTTACATTCTATTCTTTCGATATTCAAAGCTATGAGTATCAGCTCGACAGAATGGCGGAGGCGGGGCTGAATTTCAGCCTGTTCCCCTACAATTTCGGTTCACCGATCGCCTATGAGGACGGACTCTGGGACTATGTCGAGGAGCAGTACGCCAAGCGCAATATGCTCTATCACGTAAACTCGTCTACCGACAAAAATTATCTCGAAACCGCGGTAAAGAACGCCGCGGGGAAGGCGCACTGCATCGGATATCACTTAATCGACGAGCCGTGGGACTCGCAGCTCGAAGAGGTAGCGGCGCTTACGCGCGCCTATCGTGAGGCGGATCCCGAACGATACCCGTTCACGAATCTTTTCCCGAGCTATGTGAATGAGGGAGCACGCGGCGGAAGCTACCGCCATTATGTGGAGCATTATGTCGAATCGGTCGGCGCCGAAAACATAGATTATCTGTCGCACGACTATTATCCGTTCAGAGGCGACAGCGAAGTCGCGTACACGATTTTCTCCGATATGGAGATCATCCGCTCGGTTGCCTATGCGAACGGCAAACTTAAAACTCACGCGTTTCCGCAGTCGACCGCATGGAACGGAATGCGCATGCCGAACATAAACGAAATGCGCTGGAATGTCTACGCCTATCTCGCCTACGGATTCAAAGCGCTCTCCTGGTTCAATCTCGTCTGCCCCGGAGGCTCGGACACCGAGGGAGAGGGATTCCGCAACTGTCTTATCTACCGTGACGGCAATATACGCAACCCCAAGCTGTACGCAAAATGGAGCGAGCTTAACTGGGAGATACGCGGTCTGTCGGACGCGCTGATGAATCTCGACGCTGTCCACGCCTATCACACAACAACAAAGGTAAGCGGCGTGGAATATCTGCCCGACCGATTCTTCATCACTCCGTCGAAAAATCCCGATATGATTATCAGCTGCATGGTTGCCAAAGACGGCTCGGATCCGTATATTATGATTTTCAACAACTCGACGACAAGAAAATCAAAGAACACCGAGTTCGTAATCGACTCCTCCTGCGGAGTAGAGGCAATCGAATATCTCGATCCGCTGACAGGCGAATATGTTTCGATGAATATCACAGACGGAAAATTCACCGATTCGTTTAACGTGGGTGAGGGAAAGCTCTACCGCCTTAAAGGAAATTTCGACATAAACGAACTTTTCAACATCGTGTCCGAATAAATCACGCAAACCGCAATTCATTCCCGACTATACGATAATTTTTTCCGCCGCCCGGCGGCATATCGAAAATATGCCGTCGGACAGGCGGCATCGGAGGCTCTCATGAAAGAATATCTGCCCTATGTCAACATACTTCAGGGAACAAATTCCACCCCCGAATTTTCACACGGTAATCTGCTGCCGCTCTGCGCACGCCCGTTCGGCATGAACGCTTTTGCCGTCGAAACGCGCGGACATTCGCACACCCTCTTTTTCAATCCGAACGACAGCTTCACAACCGGAATACGGCTCACACACGCGCCGAGCCCCTGGATTTCGGACTACGCGACATTCACCATAGCTCCGTCATCGGGTGACGGGAACGGCGCCGAAATCGACGGACGGCAGCGCAGCGGCTATACTCTGCGCCGCACGGTCTGCAATCCCTGTGAAATCGATTTGCGGCTTATGGTTCACCGCGCCTCGATACGGCTTGTGCCGACGATTCGCGGCGCCGCTTTTTCATTAAGTTGGGACGATATCGACGCCACACGGCGTTTTGTGCTGACAAACCGCGATGCCGAATGTAAAATTCATATTCTGCCCGAAAAGCGCAGAATCGTCGGCTATACACGCAGTCACACATGGCCGTGCAAACCGCAGTTCGCGATGTATTATGTCATCGAATTCGACACCGATTTCGATATGTCGAAATCGGTTGTCAAGGCTCCGGGCGGAGAAGCGCTCGCCGTTACCGCCGAAAACATCGGCAGACATATCTGCCTGAATCTCGCATTCGCGGGCAGACCGAATATCGTAAACGCCCGTCTTGCGACATCTTTTGTATCTGCCGAACAGGCAGAGACGAATCTCGGAAACGAACTGCTCGGAAAGAACATCGACACGATTCTTGCCGACGCAAAGGCAGACTGGGAAAGACATCTCTCGAAAATCGAAATCGATGCCGACGAGGAGGTAATGCGCACATTCTACTCCTGCCTTTACCGCATGATGCTCTTCCCGCGTATTTTCCACGAATTCGACCGCGAGGGCAGACAGATTCATTACAGCCCCGCGCTCGGAAGGGTATGCGAAGGCCCGATGTATACCGACAACGGATTCTGGGACACATACAAAACGGTTTATCCGCTCTATTCGATTATCATGTCGGACGAATATGCCGATATGTGCGCCGCCTTCTGCAATTTCTTTGACGAGGCGGGCTGGCTGCCGCGCTGGATGTCTCCGGGAGCGGTCAACTGTATGCCCGGAACGGCGATTGACGCCGTTTTCGGCGATGCCGTGGCGAAAGGCGTCGTAAAAGAGCGCGGTCTTATCGGCAGAATGTATAAGAGCACAATGAAACATGTTCTCTACCCCTCGCCGACAGCCGAATACGGCAGAGACGGAATAGATTCGTTCAACTCTCTCGGATATGTAAGCTCGAACTATCACGAAAGCGTCAACAAAACTCTCGATTACGCCTACGGCAATTTCTGCGTGGCGCAGATGGCAAAAGCTCTCGGCGACAGCGAAAATTACGAATTTCTGATGAAAACCGCCGAAAACTATAAAAACATCTGGGACAACGATGTCGGATTTATGCGCGCGAAAAACGAAAAAGGCGAAATGCGTTCCGACTGGAACAGTTTTCAGTGGGGCGGCGATTATACCGAGGGATCGGCATGGCAGAACTCGTTTGCCGTATATCATGATTTTCTCGGGCTCGCGAAACTTATGGGCGGCAGAGAAAAACTTGTCGGAAAGATGGACGATCTCTTCTCCGAAAAGCCGTATTACGACACCTACGGATACGGCGGAGAAATTCACGAAATGCTGGAAATGGCGGCTGTCGATTTCGGTCAGTGCGCACTTTCAAATCAGCCGTCATTCCATATACCCTACATTTACTCGTGTATGGGCAGACCCGAAAAAACGGCATTTTGGGTGCGCCGCGCGACAAAAGAACTGTTTAATTCGGGTGTCAACGGCTATCCCGGCGACGAGGACAACGGATCGATGGCGGGCTTCTATGTGTTCGGTGCGCTCGGATTTTACCCCGTCTGCCCCGGTGTCGGCGAATATGTCGTCGGCTCGCCCGCGGTAAGACACGCCGTGATTCACACGGATGCCGGGACCGATTTCGTAATCGACGCCGAAAATAACGGCGATGAGCGCATATATGTTCGGTCGATGTCGTATAACGGCAGACCGCTGCACCGCACATTCATAAAGCATGACGAGATCAAGGCGGGCGGCAGACTGACTTTCGATATGACCGATGAGTGCGTATCCGAAAGCTATTCGGACGCCGAACTTCCCTATTCGACCGAAAAGGACGCCTGAAAATCGATAAAAGCAAAAGCCGTAAGCGGATTTTCGTCCGCTTACGGCTTTTCCGGCATTATCGGTCTTCTTTTTTTAATTTTCCGTCTTCGTCGTATATACGAGCCATCATTTCAAGTTTTCTTTTTAATAGTTCCGGATCTTTCTTCCAATCACGCTCGATCTCGTTTTCTTCAATAAACTGCGCGCAATACCCGATTTGCTCATCGGTCAAAGAGCAGGCGCCGCATTCATCGTAACTGTCGCCGTCATATCCCGCAAACGCAACTGTTCCGCAATACTTTACAAACCCATTCGGATGCCATAAGTTCGGTCTGAAATCGGCATTCCATCCGGCATCTTCTTTTACATACATATCGACATCCTTACCAATCGGCTCCCGTATATCCGATCCGCCGTGATTGTATCCGTTTCCGTCACTGTCCACATTTCCGACAAGCTTGTTGATTTCCGAAATTCCGGATACCTCACAAAGTTCATACGGCTTCCCCGGCTTCTTCACAATAATTTTCATAACTGCGACCATACCTTTCTTTCTTTTTTTCGGTTTATATACGTTGTGTAGACTGAAAACCGCCTTTTTCGGTGGCTTTCCGATGTCCTCTCAACAGGATTATACCAAGAGTCCGCATGATTTTCAAGTTCACCGAAAATTTTTCCGTGTCAGTTTCCTTTCGGTCATACAAACATGATTTTCACGACCGCTTTTCTTTTTTCGCAGCGGATGTAGTACCACAGACAGGACAGAAACCTAAATACGGCAGACCGATGAGTGCGTATCCGAATGTTATTCGGACGAATGTTATTCGGACGAATTTTATTCGGACGCCGAACTTCCCTATTCGATGAACAGAGCAAAATAAGAAAACGGCTGCTAAAACAGATGTTTTAACAGCCGTTTTTCGATGATTTTTATCCGACCGCGTCAAATCCGCGCGAAAGATCGGCGATAATATCGTCTATATGCTCGGTTCCGATTGACAGGCGAATTGTATTCGGCTTTATTCCGCACGAGAGCAGATCCTTTTCGGAAAGCTGGGAATGAGTGGTCGATGCGGGATGAATGACAAGCGATTTGACATCGGCGACATTGGCGAGCAGCGAGAAAAGTTTAAGGCTCTCGGTGAATTTTTTTGCCTTTTCGGCATCGCCTTTTATCTCGAAAGTAAAGATTGACGCGGCTCCCTTCCCGAAATAGCCGTCGTAAAGCTCTTTCTGTCTGCCCGATGCAAGCGACGGGTGATTCACCCTTTCGACCTGCGGATGATTTTTCAGAAAATCGACGACTTTCAGCGCGTTCTCGACATGACGCTCGACACGAAGCGAAAGAGTTTCCAAACCCTGAAGCAGAAGAAACGAGTTGAACGGCGAAATCGTCGCGCCCTGATCTCTCATCAGAGTTGTGCGGAGTTTCAGAATATACGCGAGATTGCCGCATGCCTCGGTGAACACGATGCCGTGATAGGAGGGATTCGGCTTGGAAAGTCCCGGAAATTTATCATTCTGCGCCCAATCGAATTTTCCCGAATCGACAATAACACCGCCCATTACGGTTCCGTGTCCGCCGATGAATTTTGTTGCCGAATGAACGACTATGTCGGCGCCGTATTCAATCGGACGGAGAAGATACGGAGTCGCGAAAGTGTTGTCCACGATAAGCGGAATACCGTGTCTGTGGGCGATTTCGGATATCGCTCCGATGTCGATGACATCGGAATTGGGATTGCCGAGCGTTTCGGCATAGAGAAGCTTTGTGTTCGGCAAAATCGCCTTCTCGAAATTTTCGGGATCCGACGGATCGACAAATGTTGTGGAAAGTCCCTGCTCGGCGAGCGTGTTTTCGAAAAGATTATGTGTGCCGCCGTAAACATTTGTCGACGAAACAATATGACTGCCGACGGTCGCGATATTCTGCACGGCATACGAAATCGCCGCCGAGCCGGTTGCCGTCGCGAGCGCACCGACTCCCCCTTCAAGAGCCGCGATTCTCTTCTCGAAAACATCCGATGTCGGATTCATCAGCCTCGTATAGATGTTTCCGCTTTCGGTAAGTCCGAATCTGCCTGCCGCCTCTGCCGAATCTCTGAAAACATAAGACGTGGTGGCGTAAATCGGCACCGCTCTCGCATCTGTGGCGGAATCGGGATTTTCCTGCCCGACATGGACCTGTAAGGTTTCGAATTTATAATTATTACAATTTGACATACCGTCATTCCCTTTCATCATAAAAAATAAAATTAAAATTAAAATCTCTTTCTGTGAATCCGGGAAATGCACATTCGGCCGAATCTGAAATTCTGCCTTAATAATTCTGTGAAAATGCTTGTCATACCGTCACCTGCGTGTTCTGTTTTTCCGATGACGGTATATTAGCACGAATTACCTACTTTGTCAATAGGTAATTCGGAAATAATGAAATTATTTCGGCTCATCCCCTGCGGCGCGGAATTAAATTATAAATGTAAAGCCCGCTGCGCATATATGCACTGCATATATGATATATTCCCCATAAAGCAGACACAGAAAAAAGCCGGCATCCGCTCAACCCGCTCTCAATTCAAAAATACCGACCGCGATAAATCGCAGTCGGTATTTTTTAAGGCAGTAACCCGTAATTCTTTTTTACTTCTTTTTCTTGAATTCTTTCTGACCTCTGGTGCTGCCGCCGTCACAAAGAATATCAACACCCGCAAGATAGCCGTTGCGCTCGTCGGCTACGGTTGCGATGGCATAACCGAGTTCTTCGGGTTTGCCCATACGCTCCTCGCAGGATAATTTGATAAGAAATCCGCCGTGTTCTTTTTCCTTATTACCCATATCGGTTGCAATAAGGCCGGGGCTGAGAGATACAACTCTGATTCCCTTCGGGCCGAGGTCAAATGCGCTCTTTGCGGCATACCAGCAAACGAAATTTTTGGAAAGGCTGTAAGCAAAGCCGTTCTTTTCATAATCGGCTTTTGCCATGTTCGATTTCTTGACAAGTTTTGCAACGAAAGTCGCTTCGTCTGTTTCGGCAAGCGGATAAACTTTTTTGGGGATAATAAACGAAGGAAGCGAATAAGCGGAGTTTGACGAAATATCGCAGATAACACTTCCGGCATTCATCTTTTTAGAAAATTCCTGATTAACATAAACAGTACCGAGAGCGTTGATGCGAAGAATCTTTTCCTGATCGCCGGCGCCGCCCATTGCGGGTGAAATGCCCGCCGCATTGATCACATTCTTGATTTCGCCGAGCGATGCCGCATATTCGGCAAGCTTTTTGACGCTTTCGCGATCAGATGTGTCGCAGGCATAAGCATAAGCCTCGTATCCCAGTTCTTTGAGTTCGTTAACCGCATTCTCAAGCTTTGCAACCGTTCTGCCCGAGATAACGATGATTTTTTCCTTGGGCATAAATTTTGCCGCAGCAAGTCCCATGCCGCTGCCGCCGCCCGTGATTACGCATACATTTTTCATTGTCTGTCCTCCCCTAAATCTTATTGTAAAATTATAAAATATCAAGAAAAAAATACCGACTGCGTTCCTTCGCCGTCGGTATTTTTGGCGGAGGGAAAGGGATTCGAACCCTTGTGGGATTGCTCCCAAACGGTTTTCAAGACCGCCTCGTTATGACCGCTTCGATATCCCTCCGTGTCATGTCGACCTTGTAATTTTATCATACTATCTTCCTTTTGTCAATAGCTTTTTTTCGGCTCGCTTCTTTTTTTGCAAGATTTGTTTTAATTATATTTCTTCGTCTTTGTATAAGTTACGCTTATGCTTTGAATAAGTACACGGTATTTGATTTTGCGGCGCGCATTTGGTATAATTCCGGTGTAAGGCAGATTCTGCCGGATGTTTTGTTTATATTTGATTTTGAAAGGATTTGATTTTATGGTAACGGCAATCACCGGCGGCAGCTTCGGAGACGAGGGAAAGGGTAAAATTACCGACCTTCTGGCCGAAAAAGCCGACATTGTAGTCAGATTTCAGGGCGGCGCGAACGCGGGCCACACAATTATCAACGACATGGGCAAATTTGTCCTTCATCTTCTTCCTTCGGGCGTTTTTCATCAGAATGTCGTAAACGTCATCGCAAGCGGTGTCGCTTTCAACGCCGATGTTTTCTTCTCGGAGCTTGAAACTCTCGAAAAGGGCGGCGTACCGACTCCTCAGATAAAAATCTCCTCGAGAACGCAGATTCTTCTCCCGATTCACAAGCTTCAGGACCAGCTTGAGGAAAAGCGTCTCGGCAAACACAGCTTCGGCTCCACGCAGTCGGGCATCGCTCCTTTCTATTCGGACAAATACGCGAAAAAGAACATTCAGCTCTGCGAGCTTTATTCGGATGCTCTCGAAGACAAGGTAAGCCGTCTTGTTGCGGACAAGAACGCGCTTTTCGAGGCGTACTACGGAGTAAAGGATGCCGTTGACAAAGACGAACTCATGGCATATCTGCGTAATGTCGGCGAGCGTGTAAAGCCCTATCTCTGCGATCTTCCCTACTATATGAACGATGCCGTAAAGGCAGGCAAGAACATTCTGTTCGAAGGTCAGCTCGGCTCGCTCCGTGATGTCGATAACGGCATTTATCCGTTTGTTACCTCGTCCTCTCCGCTTGCGGGATTCGCATCTGTCAGCGCAGGCATTGCCCCTTACGAGATAAAGAAAATCGTATCGGTCGTCAAATCCTATTCCACCTGCGTCGGAGCAGGCCCGTTTGTCGGTGAGCTGTTCGGCGAAGAAGCAAGCGACCTCCGCGACCGCGGCGGCGACAAGGGAGAGTACGGCGCAACAACCGGCAGACCGCGCAGAATGGCATGGTTTGACTGCGTATCGGCACGTTACGGCTGCATGGTTCAGGGTACGACAGACGTCGCGCTCACAAT
Source organism: bacterium (assembly GCA_963628435.1). Lineage (GTDB taxonomy): Bacteria > Bacillota > Clostridia > Oscillospirales > CAG-272 > CAKSQF01. Next base: position 82,588 of record CAVGEY010000001.1, on the reverse strand, counting down.
GCTCGATGTTTACAGCTATCTCGACAAGATTCCGGTAATCGTCGGCTACGACATCGACGGCAAGATCACCGACCGTTTCCCCGAAACCTGTCTTCTCGACCGCGCAAAACCGGTTTACGAATATCTCGACGGCTGGAAGACCGACATTTCGGACATCAAGGAATATGACAAGCTCCCGCTCAAAGCAAGAGAGTATGTCGAATTTATCGAAAAACAGCTCGGCGTTCCGGTAACACTCGTTTCGAACGGCCCGAAGCGCAGCCACATCATTTACAGAGGATTCAAAGCCTGATAACCGAATTTACCGCAGGACGGCATCGTCCTGCGGTTTTCTGTATCCGAAAACTTCGGTTTATATTGACAATAAGAAAAACTTATGGTATAATTTTTAGGATAAATTCAATCGGGGAGTCGGCTGTATAATGAATATCAGTTACGAATGGTACAGAGTTTTCTGCACGGTCGCCGAATGCGGCAGCATAACGCTCGCGGCAGACAAACTGTATATTTCTCAGCCGGCGGTAAGTCAGGACATCCGTCAGCTTGAAGAGGCAGTCGGCTGTCCTCTTTTTCTGCGCACATCTAAAGGTGTGCGGCTGACCTCCGAGGGGCAGGTTCTTTACCGCTACGCATCGGCGGGCGTACATTCTTTTGACGAGGGCGAGCGGCATCTCTCCGCCATGCTTCGGCTCGAATCGGGCGAGATAAAAATCGGCGCGAGCGATATGACGCTCGAATTCTGTCTGCTCCCCCATCTCGAAAAATTCCACGCGAAATATCCGGGTGTCAGAATCGCCATAACGAACAATCCGACTCCGCAGACGACCGAACTGCTGCGTACGGGCAAAATCGATTTTGCCGCCGTGAGCGAGCCGGTAAGCTGTCCCGGTTTTGACAAAACGGCCGTACGCGAAATCCGCGATATTTTTATATGCGGAAAGGGCTGTGATATCCCCGACGGCGTGAAAATCGCCGACTTAGCCGACAGGCTGATTTTGCTTGAAGGCAACACGAGTACAAGATCATATCTCGACAGCGAGTTCAGAAAGCGCTCCTTTGCGGCGTCCGCAAAATTCGAGCTTGCGACAAGTCCGCAGATTGTCGGATTTGCCGCCCGCAACATGGGAGTCGGCTGTGTTGTCGCCGATTTCGCAGAGCGCGCGATTTCGGACGGCAGCGTCCGTGAAATCAGGGTGGCGGATCCGCTGAGTCCGCGCTCAATCTGCATAATACGCGGCCCCGATGAGCGCTCCCGCGCCGCAAACGAACTTTTGAAAATGATAACCGAATCTGCGGAAGATCGGCGGTAAAGGTATTCCGCACTCTTTTAAGAAACGGAAAACGGCAGAATATCCAAAAAAAGAGAGGAAGCGACATAAACATGAAAACGAAAAAAATCGGAATGGTCATATCGGTGCTTTTGAACATCGCCGTGGCGGCGGCAACTCTTTTCGCGGTCATTGAAGGTTGGAAAATCGGAGACGGCACAGTCGAAACCGCGCGCTCGCTTCGCACTTTCAGATATTTCACGACCGATTCGAACATTCTTTCGGGTATCTCATGCGCGGCTCTCGCGGCATATACCGTCATTCATCCGAAAAAGGACAGCGCCGCCTCACGCTTTTTCGTTATGCTGAAATTTGTCGGCGTCTGCTCGGTTATGCTCACATTTCTTGTCGTCATCTTCTTTCTCGGCCCGAATCAGGGCTACGGATATATGCTTTCGGGCGCGAATCTCTGGCTTCACATGATTTGTCCGCTCGCGGCGCTTGTCTGCTTTCTCTTTTTTGACGGCGGTCTGATTCGGGGCGGCGCGGCATCTCTCATCGGCGCGCTTCCGACACTGCTCTACGGCGCGTTATATCTCTTCGAGGTCGTACTTCTCGAAAACTGGCCCGATTTTTACGGATTCAACGCGGGAGGCAAATGGTATATCTCGCTTGTCGCCGTAATCGGCGGCGCGACGCTCCTTTCTTTCCTGCTCTCGCGCATAAAAAATATCCTCTCGAAAAAAGCGGACATTTCATAAGCCCGGCTTTAGGATATTGCGGCAAATTCATCCCGAATGTTAACGGTATTTACAGATTTTTTCCAAAAAAATCTTGTTTATTCACCGAATAGATGTTATAATAGCCTGAACGACAAAAAAATACGGAAACATTTATAAAACACAAAAATATAATGGTCATCAAGGAGCATTAACATGAACGTAAAACAGCTTGTTACACTCATAAACGAGGGCGGAATCGACAGCGTTCTGACCGAACTATACGGCGCCGAAAATCTCGATTTGCAGAAAAAACGCTACATCTCGGCCGTAAAAGGCTATGAAAACCAGTACGGCGACTCGGAAAATCTCCGTCTTTTCTCGGTTCCCGGCAGAACCGAGGTGTCGGGCAACCACACCGACCACAATCACGGAAAGGTGCTTGCCGCATCAATCGACCTCGATATAATCGCGGTCGCCTCCCGTACCGATGACGGCATCATCGCCGTCAAATCGGAAGGATTCCCCGAGGATGTCGTGAAAATCGCCGACATCGCGGTAGATCCCGCAAAATATGCTTCTTCATACGCAGTCATCGAGGGTATGTGCGACGGCTTCGTGAAGCACGGCTACAAGGTCGGCGGATTCCGCGCGTATACCACATCGAACGTGTTCAAGGGCTCCGGACTCTCGTCATCGGCGGCATTTGAGGTCATGATCGGCAATATGCTCCGCACCTTCTACGGCAACGACATCGACAATGTCGAAATCGCGAAGATCTCGCAGTACAGCGAAAACGTATTCTTCGGCAAGCCCTGCGGACTTATGGACCAGATGGCATGCGCGGTCGGCGGATTCATCGCAATCGATTTTAAGGATCCGTCCGAGCCGATAATCGAATCGCCGGTATTCGACCTTACCGCAATCGGATATTCACTCTGCATAGTCGACACAGGCGGAAACCATGCCGACCTTACCCCCGACTACGCCGCCGTTCCCGCCGAAATGAAATCGGTTGCGAAAGAACTCGGCGCAGAGGTTCTCCGTGATCTGTCGAAAGAGGCACTCATGGAAAAACTCCCCGAACTCCGTGAGAAATGCGGCGACCGTGCCGTTCTCCGCGCACTCCACTTCTTTGCCGAAAACGACAGAGTAAGCATGCAGAAAGCGGCTCTCGACAGAGGGGACATCAAGGCATTCTTCGACGGCGTTAACGCTTCGGGCAACTCCTCATTCAAATATCTTCAGAACGTATATACAACCAAAAACGTTGCCGAGCAGGGACTCTCTCTGGCGCTCTGCCTGACCGAGGAATTTCTCTCGAAGCTCGACAAACCGTCAGCCTGCCGCGTTCACGGCGGCGGATTCGCAGGCACGATTCAGGCGTTCGTACCGAAAGAAAACGCTCCCGTGCTTGCCGCAGAGCTTGACCGAGTATTCGGAAAAGGCGCCTGCCACATTCTCTCGATACGCACAAAAGGCGCAATCTGCATTCTTTAATCGAAAATTTACACATTAAAATAAAAAAGACGGAGGCGGAATATGAAGCTTTTCGGCAAGGGTAACGACATCGGCGGCAGCGGCAGAAGCGGCAAAATGCCGGTGATTGACGCGAAATTTGTCGCAAAGGTGTTCCGCCTCGCTTTTTGGTTTGCCGCGGTTATGATCTGCTACATACTCGTACTGAAATACGAGTTTGCCGCCGGCTATCTTGCGATCTATATTGCGGCGGCGGTTCTGATTTGCACGGTTTTCCTGCTGACGCGCGGATTCTCGAAAAAAGAGCCGACCGCAGTCGATTTCGGCGAAAATCTTTCGCCCGCGGAACTCGAAGAAAAAATCGAAAAAGCGAAGAAGAACCGCGAGATTGCCCGTTCTCTGCTTTATCCGCTCATTCCGCTGATTGCGGTGGTGATATTCGATCTTATCTGGGTCTGCTGGTTCAGCTGAATCTGCCGAATGAGCGGCAGATTTTCGCAAAATTCCGATTTTGAAGGACAATATGAAGGTTTACTCACTTTTTTCGGGATCGAGCGCGAACTGTATCCTCGTAAAGGGCAGACGCGGCTCGATTCTGATTGACGCAGGCGGCAGTGCGAAAAAAATCAGCTCCGCACTGGCGGCACTTGATATGACGCTGCGCGATATTTCGGCGATTTTCGTCACGCACGAACACGCAGACCATGTCAAGGCGCTTCCGATGATTTCGAAAAAATACAATATTCCGATTCACATGACCGAAAGAAGCGCCGACTTTTTCGAGCAGGTCGAAGACAAAGAGGGCATCTGTCCGTTAATATGCCATACACCGATATTTTGCGAGGAAATTTGCGGAATGAAGATAACATCATTTCCGACTTCGCATGACAGCGCCTGCTGTATCGGATATACGGTAGAAGAAAACGGCGAAAAAATCGGCATCGCGACCGACACCGGCATCGTTACCGATGAAATGAAAGCGGCGATGCGCGGCTCACGCGGCGTTTTGATCGAGGCAAACTATGACAGAGCCATGCTGAAAGGCGGCATCTATCCCGCGCGGCTCAAAGCCCGCATTTCGGGAGCGAGAGGACATCTCTGCAATGACGACTGCGCGGCATTCGCGCTCTTTCTCGCCGAGGGCGGCACGAAATCTTTTCTTCTCTGCCATCTGTCTGCCGAGAATAACCGCCCCGAACTCGCGGCGGGAACGGTCATGTCGCTGCTTCGCGACAACGGATTCCGAAACATCGGCGTATCGGCCGCCGACAGAAACAATCTGACCGCTCTTGCGGACAATGCCGATTTCGCAAACTTTTCCGATTTATACCCTACCGACACGAAAGGCGGATTCTGAAAATGCTCGACATCAGCGTAATATGTGTCGGAACTCTTAAAGAAAATTATCTGCGCGACGCCTGCGAGGAATACAAAAAGCGGATCGGCGGCTACTGCCGATTCACCGTCACCGAACTGAAAGACGGCAGTCCGATCCTTCCCTATCTTCCGAAACGCGCCTACAACATCGCGCTCTGCATAGAGGGAAAAGAGCTGTCATCCGAAGATTTTTCGGCGCTTATCTCCGATTTGCCCTCGCGCGGATACTCGCAGATCTGCTTTATAATCGGCCCGTTTGACGGCCTCCCCGACGAGGTCAAAAAAGCGGCCGACCTGCGGCTGTCGTTTTCGAAAATGACATTTCCGCATCAGCTTATGCGCGTTATTCTTCTCGAACAGATTTACCGCGCCCTGAACATTGCCGCGGGCGGCAAATATCACCATTAAAAACAAACAAAAATATTATGAAAGGACTGCCAAACGATGAAAAAGACATTTTCACGCACGATAATCGGTATAGTTGCGATTTTCCTGCTTTTCGGCATAACCGTGCCGCTCTGCGCGCTCTCGCTCGGAATGTTTGACGGTTCCGAAAACAAAACCGAAAGCACGACAGCAGAGAAAAAACCGGCGGTTACCACGGCGGCACAGACAGATGCGGCGGTTACGACATCATCAGGCGGAATATACATTCCCGACTCGAAAACCGATGTCGGAACCGATTACGTGACAAATCTGCGCACCGCGCTCGGCTATAAATCGATTGCGGGCCTTATAACCGACCGCTCGTCGGTGTCCCGTTCGATACGTGTCGCAAACTACAACAGTCTGCTGGCGGGAACAGAGAGCTACGATGAAAACGCGGAGGGTGCCGCGAAAATCGTCAAGACCGACAATTTCGACAGCGAAAAGCATACCGTGGTCGCGGGGAAAATTCTCGCGTCCGACTATTCATGCGGCAGCGAGGTTGTGACGAGATATACCAAAAAATACAACAACAATGACGCGTCATACATTACGGTGGCGCAGAAGGTAACAACCGAACGGCAGACCGTGAAGCCGTACATGGGTTATCTGCTTATCGCATCCGCAGGCGGCGAAAAAATCTCGCTCTGCGATATGTTCGGAAATATTCTTGCCGATAATATGGGAAATATCAGCCCGTATTACGCCAGGGACGAAAAAAACCGTCCCGTGTTCTGCGACGGCGAAAAATATTATGTTTTCGATGATGGCGAATTTGCCGAAATCGAAAAGGAGAGCATCCGCGCAGGTCTGTTCTATGATTTTCCGGCGACAACTTACGCGCCCGAAGGCATCGAGGTCAAATATGACAGCGAAACCGATTCGGTGCGCTATCTGAGAGTCAAAAAAGGAACATACAAGACCGGCGAATACTATAAGGCATACAACATCTCCGAAAAGCTCGGAGTCGTCATGCTCAAAACCGAAAACAAAGTCCGTGTCATAAACACAAAAGGCTATGTTCAGTTTTCACCCCGCGGCTGGTATTCATGGGAAACCGAGGTTGTCGGTCAGGGACACTCGGTCGGCGATGAATACACCCTTCCCGACACCTTCGGAATCGAATCAATCGGCTGTGCGGGCTATGACAGCGGCTGGCTGCGCCTGCGCGTTGTTACGACAAGCCATGTCGTCAGGAACAGAGTCGTAAGCGACAGCTACCGACTTGTAAACAAGTACGGAAAAGCGTTCGATATACCCGACGGATATTCGCTCGAGGGATACTCGAACGGCGTTCTGCTGCTCGAAAAAGACGGAAAATACGGATTTTACACGATAAACAAAGAATGGATTGCGCAGCCGATGTTCACCTACGCCACCCCGTTTATTCAGGGACTTGCCGTTGTCGGACTGTCCGACGGAACGGTCGGAATGATTGACACCGACGGCAATATCGTGCTTCCGTTTGTCTTTACCTCCCTTTCGCAGCTCTCATCGGGCGTGATTGTCGGCTACTGCGAGGGTGTCGGCTACGAAACATTTTATCTCGTCGAAAAGACCGTCGAGGCCGAATAAAACCGAAAAAACAGGGCGCGCCTGCCGCAAAATAAGGCGGAAAAAATCAAAAAACGGCATACGCCGTAGAAAAACCACGGCATACGCCGTAAAAAAACCACGGCATACGCCGTGGTTTGAAACCGTGAATTATTCGTATTTCAGTCGTTTTCGCCTTCGGCGTTTTCGGCTGCATCCGAAAGTGCCTCGGCAACCGCCGCATCGTACGCATCAAGTACAGCGGCTTCAAGTGCGCCGCGGAATGACGCGGTAATCGGATGTGCGACATCGCGATAGCTTCCGTCTGCGTTCTTTCTTGTGGGCATCACTATAAAATAGCGCTCTTTCGCGTAGATTACCTTGATATCATGAATCGCGAATTCGTCATCGAAAGTGACCGAAGCAACCGCTTTCATCGGTCCTTCATCAAACAGTTTTCTGATTTTAACGTCTGTGATTTTCATATTGATTTCCTCCATAAAGACCGGTGCCGTCTTTTCGCATTTCTGCGTTTACGCACTCATTATATCCGCAATTTTTAACGGCAGTAAAACCAATTTGCAAATCTTTTTTTAATAAAGATTTACTTTTTATATGCGGCAAAACCGCGACAGATTTTTATTTTTCAAGAATTTTCGCATCTCATTGCGAAAATTCCGCCGCATCCGCGGAGAAAGGCTGCCCGCCATCGGGCAGATTGTCACTATCATGAATCAGACCGAAAACAAAAAATACAAACCGACAGCCGAAAATAAAAATACCGACGGCGCGAAAAGCGCGATGTCGGTATTATCATCGATAAAACGCCTTCATTTTGCGGGAATCGGCGGAATCAGCATGTCGAGCCTCGCTCTCTGGGCAAAAAGACAGGGCTATTTTGTAGACGGCTCCGACCGCTCCGAATCCGCGCTCACCGAAATGCTCGAAAAGAACGGCATCCCGGTAAAAATCGGACAGAGCGAAGAAAACGTCATCGGAGCGCAGGCGGTCATCTATTCGGTCGCCCTGCATCCCGACAACCCCGAACTCGTCGCCGCGGCAAAACTCTCGATTCCCTGTTTCACGCGCGGGCAGTTTCTCGGATTTATGATGTCATTTTACAAAACGAGAATCGGAATTTCGGGAACGCACGGCAAATCAACGACAACCGCCATGCTCTCGCATATCCTGCTTGCCGCAAATGCCGATCCGACAATAGCCTGCGGCGCGGTCATGCCCGAACTCGGCGGCGCGTCCCGAATCGGAGACGAGCATAATATCGTGGTCTACGAAGCCTGCGAATACCGCGACTCGTTTTTGTCATTCTGCCCGACCGACGCGGTTATCACCAATGTCGAACTCGATCATACCGATTATTTCGCAAATCTCGACCGGATAATAGACTCATTCTCGAAATCAATCGAGGGCGCGAAAACCGTCTACATAAACGCCGACAATGACGGCGCATGCCGTGCCGTCTGCGGTTACGGCGGAAAAATCGTCAGAATATCGCTCTCGGACAAAAATGCCGACTATCACGCCGAAAACATAAGCTACGAGCACGGATGCGCGGGATATACTCTTGTCGGAAAAGACGGCCCGCTCTGCGATATAAAGCTCTCGCTTATCGGTCAGTTCAACATATACAACTCGCTCTGTGCCGCCGCCGTCGCCTGCGAGCAGGGCGTGGCGCCGTCCGCTGTCGCCGATGCGCTGCGGACATTCACGGGCGTATCACGCAGATTTGAGCGCAAGGGGGAGAAAAACGGCATCGCCGTCTATGACGACTATGCCCACCATCCCGATGAGGTCGCCGCAACCCTGCGCAGCCTGCCCGCTCTCGGATACCGCAAAATCTATCTCGTCTTTCAGCCGCACACCTACACCCGTACACACGATTTATGGGATAAATGGGTAAAAATATTCACCGAAGCGAAATCGCTCGGCGTAAACGTGATTCTCGCCGACATATTCGCCGCTCGCGAAACAGACACGCTCGGTGTATCGTCGAAAATGCTCGCCGATGCCTGCGGCGGAATCCATATTGAAAGTTTTGAAAAAATCGCCGAATATCTCGAAAATAACGCGGAAAGCGGCGACCTTATTCTGACAATGGGCGCGGGAAAAGCATATCTCGCGGGAGACATTTTCCTTTCGGAAAAATAACCCGAAAATCCGAACAATCCGAATCCGCGAATAAATCAAACAAATTCAAAAGGGGGAATTTTCTTGTCAAGCGAAAAAAGCGCAGTCATTTTCGCCGATGTGAACGACAAAATCGGCAAAATCAAACCGATGCACGGCATAAATCAGCCGCCGTTTGCCGGCATGAATTTCGGTATGTTTCACTATCTTACCGAAGCGGGCATACCCTTTTCGAGAACACATGATGTGGGGGGAGCTTTCGGAGGGGATGTCCTTATCGATATTCCGAATCTCTTCCGCGATTTTTCGGCGGATCCCGAAAATCCCGACGCCTACGATTTCACATTCACCGACAGATTCATAGGCGCGCTTGTCGATGCCGGTGTCGAGCCGTTTTTCAGGCTCGGCGTATCCATCGAAAACTACTGTCAGATCAAGGCCTACCGCATCTATCCGCCGTCCGACAATCTGAAATGGGCGAAAATCTGCGAGGGTGTCATCCGCCACTATACCGAAGGATGGGCAGACGGATTTCACTATAATATCAGATACTTTGAAATCTGGAACGAGCCCGACAACATTCCCGATCCGATGATGAATCAGATGTGGAGAGGCACTCCCGAACAGTTCTTCAAGCTGTATGAGGTCGCATCAAGACATTTGAAAAACAGATTCCCGCATCTGCATATCGGCGGCTATGCCTCCTGCGGCTTCTACGAACTCACAGGCAAGGTCAAAACGGGATACGGATGCGGCGAGCATTATATCAAATTCTTCGAAGATTTTCTCGCATACATAAGAGAACATGACTGCCCGCTCGATTTCTTCTCATGGCACAGCTATTCATCGGTCGAGGACACGATGAGCTGGACGGGATATGTCTGCGAGCAGCTTGAAAAATACGGCTACGGGGATGCCGAACAGTTCCTTAACGAATGGAATGTCGAGCATACTCTCAGAGGAACGATACATCATGCCGCTCTCACCGCGGCAATGATGCTCGCCGCCCAAAATTCGCCGATTGACGGGGCGATGTTCTATGACGCCCGCCTCGGAGTCAGCGTCTACGGCGGAGTTTTCAATCCGCTTACGAGAGCGCCATTCCCCGCATATTATTCGTTTGTCGCCTTCAATGAACTTTACCGCAGAAAAACGCAGATTAAAGTCGACTGCGGATGCGACGGCATTTATGCGGTCGGCGCCTGCGGCGATGACGGCGACGGCTGCATTGTTATCGTGAACACGCTTGACGGCGATGTCAATCTTCGTCTTGACCTTGCGGACGGGGCCGAAATCGGCGGCTGCAAAATTCTCGATGAAAATCACATGCTCACCGAATGTCCCCTCCCCGATGTCATGAAACCGTACGACACACTCTGCATCACACTGAAAAAGAAATAATCTGTTTACAAAAAAGGCTCATCTGTCAAAACACAGATGAGCCTTTTTTCAGTTTCCGCATTCGATGCTTATCGAGTTGAACAGGCCGAGAATATCGTCGACGCTTGTCTTTTCTTTTTCCGCGTCGGCTCTGTCAAGCACGATTTTCCCCGAATGCATCATAATCATTCTGTTTCCGTATTCGACGGCATATCGCAGATTGTGGGTGACCATAATCGCGGTGATTTTCTTCTCACGCACGATTTTATCGGTGAGAATCATCACCTGTTCGGCGGTTTTCGGATCGAGCGCCGCAGTATGTTCATCGAGCAGCAGAAGATCGGGCGATGTCATCGTACACATGAGCAGCGTCAGCGCCTGACGCTGACCGCCCGACAACATTCCGACCGGAACGTCCATTCTGTCCTCGAGCCCGATTCCGAGAGTTGCCGCCGCCTCGCGCGCTTCCGACTTTACCCTGCCGCTCATCGCGAGTTCAAGGCCGCATCTTTCTGATTTTATTTTCGCAACAGCGAGATTTTCGGCAACCGTCATCGATGCGACCGTTCCCTGCGCGGGATTTTGAAAAACTCTCCCGATTTTTTTTGCCCGTTTGTATTCGGCAAGATTTGTTATATCCCTGCCGTCAAGCAGAATTTTGCCGCTGTCGGGCATGACCGAGCCGCTTATGAGATTTAAGAGAGTGGTTTTACCGGATCCGTTTGAACCGACAACCGACACAAATCCGCCCGTTTTAACCGACAGCGAAAAATTATCGAAAAGTTTTGTTTCGTTGACCGTTCCCCTGCCGAAAGTCTTATCAACAGCGCAAAGTTCAAGCATTTTTCTCACCTCCGACTTTTTTTACCGCCGATTTTTTTCTCATACCCGAGAAAAACGCCGAAATACGGTCATTGAAAATGAGAATCAGCGCGAACATCACGGCATTCAGCAGTTTCAGATATATTCCGTTGGTGTCAATCAGAACGAGATAGTTAAGGCAGAGCGAATAGATAATCGCGCCGAGGATAACCGCGGTCGTATCCTTGAAAATTCTGACCGAAGAAAATACGGCAAGTCCGATTATTACCGATGCGAGCGCAAGCACGACCTTGCCGCTTCCGCAGCTGTTGTCATACTGCATATAGAGCTGTGAGTAGAGCGCGCCCGATACGCCGACAAGTCCGTTCGCAATGGCAAGTCCGAGAATTTTGAAGCCGCCCGCGTCTCTGCCGCCGGCGATTACCGTCATTTCGTTGTCGCCGGTCGCGCGAAGCATATATCCGATTCTTGTTTTGAGGAAAAGATCAAGCAGAATCTTTACCGCGATGACAACAACAAGCAAAAGTGCGATAATGACATAATCGCGCGCGCCGCTTCCGACCGCCTCCGCAATTCCTCTGTTGAAAATGCCGGTCAGCGATTTTGAGCGGTAGGAAAATATCGTTGTGGTATAGCCCGTTTCGGAAAGCAGTTTTGTGAGCGCCAGATTTACCGACATAAGTCCGGTCATTACGATAATCGCGGACAGGAGTTTCCCGATTTTGAATTTCACATGGAGAATCCCGGTAACCGCACCCGCCGCCGAACATACGGCAAAAGCCGCGATTATCGCAGGCACGGGATGCAGTCCGAGCCGCAGCATCAGCGCGGTCGATACGACTCCGCCGAGCGGAAAAGTCCCGTCTGCCGACATGTCGGGAAAGTCGAGAATCGAATATGATATATACATGCCGAGCGCGAGAACCGCGAAACAGAGTCCCATCTGCAGCCCGTCTATCGTAGTCTGAAAAAAGAGCATAATTTCTTAATTCTCCTTGTTTTGTCGGTGTTTTGCACGATTTTTCCGTGTTTTTGGCGTTTTATCCGACGTCGGTCGCGTCGAAATCTTCGGGAACGGTGAGTCCGAGCTTCTTTATAACGCCGGTGTTAATATAGTTTTCGGGATCGGTTATCACGGCGACCGGAATATCGTCAGCCGATTTACCCGAAAGTATTGCGGCTGCCGCCTCTCCCGCCGATTTTCCGACCGTGATATAATCAATCGATGCCGATGCGGCGCATCCTTTTTTCACCTGCTCGACCTCCGAGCCGAACACGGGTATACCCGCCTCATCGGTAAGCGGCAGAATATTCGATGTGAGTTTGCCGACAATCGTGTTGTCGAGCAGATTCACGAAGCAGTCGACCTTTTCGGAAATGAGCGCATTTACCTGCGTGTCGATTGTGTTTATGTCGGCGACGGCACGAACGCTGACCGACATTCCGTCGTATGCTTTTGCGGCCTTTTCGAGCATTTCGACCTGATAGGGCGATGACGATTCCTCGGTCGAATAGAGCACGCCGATTTTAAGATCGGTTCTGCCCATAATCGCGGTAACCGTTTCGAGCTGTTTTTCGAAGTTCGGAACATCGGATGAGCCTGTGACATTCTTATAATTTTCCATGACCGAACTGTCGGTTACGGCGCAGTATACAACAGGTACCGAGCTGTCGGCGGCGGCATTGGCGGCGGCAACCGCCGACGGAGTCGCAATCGCGATTATCACGGCCGCGCCCTTGTTGACGAGCTGATTGCACTGAGTCTGGGACACGCTCGAATCGAAATTGCTGTTGAGATATTCGATTTCATATTCGTCAAGATTTATTCCCGAGCTTTTCAGCCCCTCTATAATGCCGTCATAGCAGTTGTTGAGCGATTCGTGCGAGCCGAACTGCACGATTCCGATTATCTTTTTTCCGGACGAACAGGAGGTGAGCATCACGGGAAGGGCCGTGACAATAAGCAGAGCGGCAAGCGCCGCCGATATTATACGCAAACTTTTATTTGATTTTTTCATGACATACGCCTTTCTTTTTAATTAAATTTCAACCGTTTTCCGTAGATTTGCCGTTTAAGCCGAAAAAAAGGAAAGCCGCCATCGTATACCCGAAAAATACATATCGCACCCCGCAAATAAAAAATCCCAAGCACAGTTTCTGCTGTGCTTGGGACGAAACAACATTTTCATTCTGCTGAAAATAAATTCCGCGGTACCACCCAAATTGACGCATTCGCGTCCGCTCTGTCACACAAATATGTGATCCGTCTTTTTACGGGTACGGTACCCGTCGGCTGCTACTTGCCTGCGCTTTCGGCCGCCCTCGGAAGTCCATTCGCTTTCGTAATCGCCGCCGCAATCACACCGTCTGCGGCTCTCTGGAGGTATCCGCGAAAGTTACTACTCTTCGTCATCGGTTTCTGTTTTGCCGATTCTATCACATTTTCGGCAAAATGTCAATAGTTTTTTCGCTTTTCGGAAAAATAAAATTCCCGATACACCGTATCGGGAATTTTGTGGTGCACCCTCGGGGACTCGAACCCCGGACCCACTGATTAAGAGTCAGTTGCTCTACCAACTGAGCTAAGGGTGCATCCGCTCCTCGGCTATTGCCGCGGAACAGCTATTATTATAGCATAGATTTTCGGTTTGTCAATAGTATTTTCAAAAAAAATTCGCGGTTTTTCGGCACCTTTTTCGGTTATCGGGCTAATTGCCGAAGTCGGAAAGGCGGCTCCGACTTCGGCGACTGTTATTTCGAAACTCAGCTTATACCTTCATAAAATCCGAGCAGATCGTCATAATATCCGAACAGGACATCATCGGTACATCCGTAAATTTCGTGTTTCGATTCGGGATAGATTTTCAGCGTGCAGTTCGGCAGGCGTCCCGCAAGCTCCTTCTGCGGCCCGGCGAGAACGACCGTGTCCTTCCCCGCAATCGCCATGAATATCCGAACATTTACCTTTTCGGGTACGCCCTTTTTGAGAATTTCGGGGCCGACTTTCAGCGACTGACATATCCAGCCGTAGGTTGTGCAGGCGTTCTGATAGCAGGGGGTACTGCTCTTTATCTTTTCGTATTCGTCGAAGCGGACTTTGCAGGTCTTGCACGAATTTTCGAATTCCTCGTGTCCGCTGTACGGAGGCGATATGAATGCGCGTTTTTCCTTCATTCCGAGCAGAACGGCGGCACCCGCAATCGCTTTGCCCACCCACATCGGGATGTTTCCGCTCGCGGGAACAATCATAGGCGACGAGAGAAATGCGGCCTCGAACAGTTCGGGGCATTTTATGAGCGTCTGCATGGCGACCGCACCGCCCATCGAATGTGCATATAAAAGCAGCGGCAGATTGCCGAGTTCTTTCGCTTTTGCGGCGTGAAGTTCGAAATCTTTTTCGTATTCATCGAAATCATCGATGTATGTCAGGGTGTTGTCGGACAGCTTTCGATAGGAAAGACCGTGTCCGCGCTGGTCGGGAATATAGACATTGAAGCCGTCAAGCAGAAGATAATAGGTCATTTCGTGAAATTTTTCGGACGATTCGGTATATCCGTGCGAAATCACGACCGTCTTTTTGGGATTGTCCGCCGAATAGAACATAACATGCAGTTTATTTCCGTCATAACCCTCGATGTAAAATTCGGTGCGGCGGTCTGCCAGATAAGGCATGACCGTATCCCGCATGCTGTCGGCGTATTTATCCTCGGAAATGTAAAAATCTCTCATCTTTGAGTGTAACCTTTCTGCGGCATTATTTCTTTTCGCTGTCGCTCTGTCTTTTTGATATTACCGCCATGACCTTCTTTTCGTTGTAGAAGAGGAAAAGCACCGAACCGATAAGGCAGCAGACGGCGGCGATAAACGCGGTCGCGCGGTATTCGGCCGCGGTACCCGACGCGGTTACCGATGTGAAAACAAGCATTGCGGCGGCCTGTCCGAGCTTCATCGCAAATGTGCGGGCGGCGAAAAACATTCCGCTTCTCATTTCGCCGGTTTCAATCGCATCCGCCTCGGCTATATCGGCGACAACCGCCTGCGGCAGTATGCCGAGAATCGCCATCGGAACGGCGGCGCAGACCGCAATCACATATCCCCAGCCTATTCCCTTTCCGCAGAATCCGGCGAGCAGGAATACCGCCGAATAGGTGAAGAAGCCGACAACGATGATTGCTTTTTTGCCGAATTTCGGCGCAAGACGGTTGACGGCGGGATAGAGACAGAGGCTGACAAGCGTCATAATCACGGTGAGCATGAACGAATTGCTCTCATCGGCACCCATAAGTTTTGTGATATAGAAGGTGAGTCCGGTCTGGAAAAGGGTAACCGCGAAGAAATAGATTACATCCGAATAAACGAAACGGCGGAACTGTCCGTTCGAGTATGTGCGGAAAAGAGATGCGAACGCGCGTGTCTTAACCGGTTCGGACTCGATATAATCTCTCTCTTTTATCGCGAATGACGGAACGAGCATCGCCGCGGCGGCAACCGCCGACAGAATGGCGATGGCAAGTCTTACCGCACTCTCCTTGCCGAGCGATTCGGTGAAAACAGATGCGATATTCGGAAGCAGATAGGATACCGAGAAGCCGACTATGTAGGTAAACGAAATATAGGTGGAAACGTTGACGCGATGCTCCTGCGTGTCGCCGAGTTCGGCAATCAGCGCATTATACGGCGTGCAGTAGATCGTCATGAAGAGATAGAAGAGCATCAGCACGACAAAAAGAATGATGTCGTTGACAATGACATTCGATGTTGACGGAAGAACGAATATGGCAATCGTCGAGAGAGCGAACGGAATGGAAATCGCCTTCATAAACGGGATACGTCTGCCGCCCTTGTAGGCACTTCTGTCCGACCATCCCGCAATCATCGGGTCGGTTACCGCATCGAAAATTCGGCCTATCGCCGTGGTAATGCCGAAAATCGTCAGTCCGAGGAAAATTCTTCCTCCGGTTATGTGCGTGCCGAACAGAGCGCCGTCGCCCGTATAATAGAATGTCATAAATCCGGATACAATTCCGGACAGCAGGCTCCAGCCGAACTGTCCTATCGCGAAGAGAATCAGAACGCGGTTTGTTATTTTTTTTGTCGGTTTCATAATGACAAAATCTCCTGATAAAAAATTCTTGTAAGCATATCGCTGATTTGTATTTATTATACAATAATAATCGCGTCAAGTCAATAAAAAAAGTCGAAAATAACAATATTTTGCAAAATAAATTAAATTTTCCGCTCTTTTTTCACATTTGCGCCTTTATTCGAAAAAGATTTCGGACAGCGAAACGCCCGACGGACTTCCGTCGGGCGTTTTGATGTCTGTTTATCGGTTTTCGGCAGAGCCGTCATTCGGCTTTCGCCGTTTTTCTTCTTTTCGATACAAGTCTTATCAGGATACCGATCAAAAGACCGAGAAGTGCGGGACATACCCAGCCGAGTCCCAGATCGGCAAACGGCAGCATGTCGCCGACGGCGTTTATCTGCTTGACGACGGGCAAATCGGCGATGTCGGCGGGAAGCGCCTTTACGAAATCGAAAAAGGAAGCGACAAGCGTGAGGGCGGTTACCGAACGGTAAATGATCTTGTCGTTGTCAAACAGCTTTCCGCAGAGTGCGAGCAGAATAAGGGTTATCGAGAGCGGATAGAGGAACATCAGTACGGGCAGCGACCAGGATATAATCGCCGACAGTCCGATAGTCGATATGAGAAACGACACAACGCAGAATGTGATCGCGTAGAATCTGTATTTCGGCCCGTTCGGGAAGATTTCGCAAAAAGCCTCCGAACAGCTTGTGATAAGTCCCGCCGCCGTTTTGAGGCAGGCGAGTGTAACGATAACCGCGAGCAGCGCGGCTCCGACATCTCCGAAATAATGCCTTGCGATTACGCTGAGTGCCTCTCCGCCGTCAGATGCGAGCCCGTAGACCGTTCGGCTTTCGGCGCCGACCACCGCAAGCGCGGCGTAAATAAGCGCCATAATCGCGCATCCGACTATACCCGATTTGACCGTGCTTGATGCAATCGCCGACGGATCCTTGACTCCGACGCCTTTTATCGCATTGACGACGACGATGCCGAAAGCAAGCCCCGCAAGCACATCCATCGTATTATATCCTTCGATAAATCCCTTGAACAGCGCGCCGCTTTGATATGCCTGCTGCGCCTCAACCGCCGAATAATCGCCCATCGGCTTTATCAGCGCGTATATGAGCAGAATTCCGAGACTCACGAGGAAAAGAGGGGTGAGAATACGGCCCACCCATGTGAGAATCTTACCGGGGAAAAGCGAGAAGATAAGCACCGCCGCGAAAAAGAGCGCCGAAAAAATCCAGGTGGCGGCGACCGTGAAACCGTCATCGGCAATCATCGGCCTGATTCCGACCGAAAAGGAGGTCGATGCGCATCTCGGAATCGCGAAGAACGGCCCGATTGTAAGATAAAGGGCAACCGTGAAAAAGACCGCGTATTTCTTTCCGACAAATCCGCTCATTTCGTAAACGCCGTTGCTTCGGCTCATGCCGAGCGAAGCAACGCCGAGAAGCGGTATTCCGACACCGGTTATCAGAAATCCGATAATCGCGGGCCACACATTTTCGCCTGCCGACTGTCCCATAAAAACGGGGAAAATAAGATTGCCGGCGCCGAAAAAGAGTCCGAACAACATGCTGCCGACCGTGACCGTCTCGGCAAAAGTCAGTTTTTTCTTCATTATGCCACACATCGGGGTATTTCCCCGCTCCTTTACAAATTCCGAAAATTTTTCGTATTTTCTCCCATTGTAACACACATAATATCAAATTGCAATAGCAAACCGCCATTTCGGCGAATTTTTTTCACCGAGTAGTGTGAAATATGCACAAAAACAGCACTCCCCCGCTGTCGATTTTGCCGACAAGCGGGGGATACTTATAATACAGGATGCATCAGAGCACATAGAAAATTATGCATACCGCCTGAAGAATCGAGCCGAGATCCACGAATACATGAAAAACGGTGTGATAAATCGGCTTTTTGTGACCGATTCCGTAAAGGACCGCGCCGACGGTATATGCGATACCGCCCGCAAGCAGCCAGAGAAAACCGGCTTTGCCCATACATTCGATTGTCGCCTTCATCGCGAATATTATGCACCATCCCATGCCGATATAGCAGGTCATCGAGAGGGCCGCGTATTTTTTGTGGTCAATCGCGGTGAAAACAACCGCGAATGCGGTAAGTCCCCACTCTATTCCGAAAACGGTCCACGCGAGTGCGGGATAGACGGGCGCAATCGAGGAAAGCAGAATGGGCGTATATGTGCCCGCAATCAGAAAATATATCGTGCAGTGATCAATGACCTGCATAACCTTTTTTCCGAGTCCGGGACGCAGTCCGTGATAGATGCTCGACACGCTGTAAAGGGCAATCATCGATGCCCCGTATATCGCGCCGCCGACAATCCCCGCGGGATTTTTATGATATGCGGCTGCAAGTACCGACAAAACGGTTACGATTATTCCGAGCGCTCCGCCGACTATATGCGTTACCATGTTGGCGATGTCCTCGCCCCGCGTATATTTCGGCAGTTCCCTTTCTCTTATCGGTGTCCGTGTCAAAAAAATCACCCTTTCAAATCGATGTAAATTCGTATGCCCGCGATTTTATCGGAAAATCAAAAATCCCGGCAGTTTTCCGTATTTTTTATTTGTGTGTGCCGTGGAAGAAGAGCGCAATCGCCCCCGGACCGACGTGCGAGCCGGTTACCGGCTCATAGCAGACCTTTATCGCCTCTCCGCAGAATCCCTTTTCGATGAGTTTTCCGAGCAGAAATTCGGTACCGCTCGGATCGTCGGCATCGGCGATTCCTATCGGCGCGCTCTTGTCGTCGGCAAGTTCGGCATATCTGTCCGCAAGCTCGCAAAGCACTCTCTTTTTGCCTCTCGCCTTGCCGCAGCTAACTATTCTGCCGTTTTCGTCGCCCGTGAGAATCGGTTTAATCTGGAGAAGCGAGCCGACAACCGCCGCGACTTTGGACAGCCGTCCGCCCTTCTGCAGATGGCACAAATCGTCAACCGTGAAATACTGGCAGATTTTGTCCGAATATTCGAGTGTCATCCTGACGATTTCCTCGAAATTTTTGCCCTCTTTCAGCAGTTTTGCGGCATATATCACCTGAAGTCCCTCTCCGAGCGATGCGGCGCGCGAGTCTATCGCCGCGATTTTTCTGTCGGGATAGAGTTCGGCGAGTTCGTCGGCGGCAAATTTCGCGGCGTTTGCCGAGCCGCTTATTCCGCCCGACATTCCGATATAGATAACATCGTCGCCGCAGGCGAGATGCTTTTCGAACGCGTCTTTGTACCCCTCGGGATTTATCATCGATGTCCGTACATCGGCGCCCGCGCGAATGCTGTCATAAAAGGCCTTGCCGTCAAATTCGGTGCCGTCTTTTTCGCAGACCTCTCCGTTCACCGTATAATTGAACGGAATCACGGTGAGCGAGTATTCATCAATGGTCTTTCTTTCGAGATTTGCCGATGTATCCGTTAAAATTTTAATCATTTTGCAAAATCACCTTTCCATTGTTCGGACAAGCCGGACAGGGGGAAGTCCGCCGTTTTATGTGCGGATTTTCCGCTCTGTTTTCAGATTCGTTTCGCATTCGGGATGCGCCTCGTATTTACATTCGGATTATAAACCGTCCGCGCCGAAAAATCAACCTACTTCGGCGTTGACGCTCTCTACGCCCTCTCGAAATCGGCTCTACCGCGCGAAATTTTCGCTCTACCGAAGAGAAAAAGCCGGTAGAATCGGAAAATCCGACTCTACCGGCAGTAGAATTTGATTTTATGGGGCGGTTATTCAGCGTTTTTTGCCCGGTTTGATGTGAAATCCGAAGATAATCGTTGCCTCTGACGGAATGGCAAGCAGAAAAAGCTGCCAGAGATTTTTCGGGAGAAAGCAGACATAGACGAGAGCTATCAGACTTAACATCAGAAGCGACACGATATAGAAATTGCCTTTTCCGCCGTTCCAGATCGAGTTTAGCACAAGATGCGTGATAAGCGCGGCGGGAATCGACGCTACATACACCGTCCAGACGATATGACCGCTCAGCCAGAGAGAGATGAAAACGAGTGTCGCGAGTGCGAAAATTCCGATAAGCGCGGTCAGAGTTATCATTTTGCGGCTGACCGCCGGCTTTTTCTCGGAGCTTTCGTCTTCCGGAATATCGGCGACATTCTCGTCGTGATGAACTATGAGATAATCGACGGTTACCGAAAAGAGATCGGCAATGCTTTTGAGCGTGCCGACATCGGGAATCGACTCCCCTCTCTCCCATTTCGAGACCGCCTTGTCCGAATAGCTGATTTTTTCGGCAAGCTGAGCCTGTGTCATCCCTGCTTTACCGCGAAGCGCGGTCAGATTTTCCGCGAAATTCTTTTTGAGATCTTCGGCCATGCCGACCGCCCTCCTTTTCCGATTTTGTCCGCGCGGCAATCACTCTTCGCCGCCGCCCGACTTTCGAATGCTTAATTTTAACATTTTTTTATCTGCAAGTCAACAAAGCCGCATAATTCGGCGCAAAATTTACCTTACGTTCATTATTTTCGGTGTTTTCACGCTTTTTTCGGCATTTTTCGATATTTTCAGCCCGCCTCCGCATGTTTTGCCGCTTTCAGTTCGGACATCCGCTTTCCGATTAGCAAATATGCGTCGTCGGGACTTTCGGCGGATGCAACCGCATCCTCCATCGGACAGATGCCGTCGCCTCTGCGGTTCTGTATGTATTCGGCGAGATTTTTATATTCGGCATAAATCCCCGCTTTTTCGAGAAGTTCAAGGCCGCCGCGAGAGAGATTTTCGGCGTAGACCGCCGAAATTCCCGCCTTTATAAAGAGGAAGGCCGCCGCCCTGCCGACAACGAGGTCGGCGGCGGAGAATCCGCGAAGATCTCTGCCCTCCCCGATAAATTTCATCATGGGCGCGATTCCGCGCGAATCATCGGTGATAATTTCGCCGTTACGGCAGAGCGCAATCGAGTGTCCGCGGAGCGCCGATTTTGCCTTTTCGAGGTCGGTCATCTCTTGTTGTCGGATGCGTTCGCGAGGCGTGAGATTATAACCGACGACAGCGGCGCAATGAGAACGCAGAGCAGAAGTCCGGGAACGCCCGCCTTAATCTGCGCTAAGATTACCGACAGATTAAGCGATGCGAATCTGCCGAAAAGTGCGACAAGAGCGACGAATGACGCGCGGCCTGCTATAAGCGCGAGAGCCGCCGCCGGGAAAGCCATCCATGCTTTTTCGGCAATCGCTTTTGAGAAAAGTCCGGCAACAGCCGCCATAATCACGAGTTCGGCCGCCATAAAAGGCAGACGCGCGGCTGCGGGCATCGGATTTCCCGCAATCGAGGTCAGCGCGAAGCTGATAATCGGGGATACGAGTCCGACCGCCATGCCCCATCGGCTGCCGAGCAGGCATGCTCCGAGCAGCACGGGAAGGTACATCGGCAGAAGTTTTACGCCGCTTTCGGCTCCGAATGCCATGTGAACGAGCTGAGGAAGCGCGACGGCGAGTATAACAACGGCAAGCGAGATAACCGATTTGACGGTAATCCGCAGTTTAAGGTCTGTGTTTTTTCTTGTGAGAATCGAATCAATCATTTTTAATATTTCCTTTCGGGCATTTGATATTTTCCGCGATTTTCCGCGTTTATTCTTTCTCGAACTCTTTTGCGACCGACACGAGAAGCTCTCTTATCGGCAGATGCTGCGGACAGCTGTGCTCACATTTTCCGCATCCGATGCAGTCGGACGCCTTGCCGCCGTTTTTGGTGTAGACCTCGCCGTAATAATAGTCGGCGTTCCAGTCGTGATAAATCTGTTTTGCGTTCATGCAGGCGAAAAGATCGGGAATCGAAATCTTTTTCGGGCATCCGTCTGTGCAGTAGCGGCAGGCGGTACACGGGATCATGTGCTGCGCCCTCAGAATCGCGCAGACTTTCGAAACCGCATCACGCTCTTTTGCGTCGAGCGGTTTGAAATCGGTCATATAGGACAGATTGTCGGTCATCTGTCCGAGATTGCTCATGCCGGACAGCACCATGAATATGCCGTCAAGCCCCGCCGCGAAGCGTATCGCGTAGCTTGCGGGACTGCCGCCGCCGAGAGCGTCGAAAATCCCGCGCGCGTTCTCGGGAAGATTTGCGAGCGTGCCGCCTTTGACCGGCTCCATGACGATTACGGGCTTATCGTGTTTGCGGCAGACCTCGTAGCAGCGTCTTGACTGTATCGCGGCATCCTCGAAATCGACATAGTTAAGCTGAATCTGCACAGCCTCGACATCGGGATAGGTCGTGAGAATGTTGTCAAGCACCTCGGGCGTGTCATGGAATGACAGACCGACGTGGCGAATTTTGCCCTCTTTTTTCAGCTCAAACGCCGTTTCATAGGCACGGCATGCCTTGAATTTCTCGAAATTCCCTTTATTCTGGGCGTGCATGAGATAGAAATCGAAATATTCGACTCCGCACGCTTTCAGCTGACTCTCGAAAAAGGGACGGATGTCGGCCTCACACTTAAAATAAGGCTCGGTCAGCTTGTCGGTGAGGATATAGGCATCCCTCGGATAGCGTGATGTCAGACATTCGCAAAGCGCGGTTTCGCTTTTTCCGCCGAGATAGCCGTGCGCGGTATCGAAATAGTTAAATCCCCGCTCAATAAAAAGATCGACCATCTTATTCATCTCACAGACGTCGACTTCCCCGTCTTTCATCGGCAGACGCATACATCCGAAACCGAAATTTTTCTTAACACAGTCGAAATATTCCATATTTTCTACGCTCCTTTTCCGAATCCGTTTTTACTTTACCTTCGTAATTATAACATTCGGCATAAAAATTGTCAAGTGCGCCGCCGCCGTGCCGCCGTAATTTGCCCTTCTTTTCGGAATAATCTCAAAAAAATCTTGAAAAAAAAAGCAGATATGATATAATCTGAACAGAACGGGCGAAACACAGAATCAATCAAAGATTATAATATAAAAAAGGAAGGTAGACCGTATGAAAATCGGACTTACGAGTTACAGCCTTAACGCCGATCTGTCGGCAGGCAGAAAAACAATTCTCGATGCGATGAAATTCGCCAAAGAACAGGGTGCGGAACATTTCGAAATCGTTCCGTCATCCTACTGCACCTTTTACGATGACGGGGCGCACGAATTCAACGAAGAACTTATAAAATCGGTAAGAGAGCTGTCAAAAGAGCTTTCTCTTCCCCTTTCCAACTACGCGATAGGCGCAGATCTCGTCAGCGGCGACGATAACCGCCGCGCCGCCGAAACCGAGCGTGTCAAGCATCATGTCGAGGCCGCGGCAAAGCTCGGTATGCATTCGCTCCGCCACGATATTTCGTTTATGCGTCCGTCGGCATCCGACGCGCCGAATGTGTTTGAGGCTCTGCTTCCGACCGCGGCAAAATGCACGCGCGAAATTACCGATTACGCGGAAACGCTCGGTATCAACACCCTTGTCGAAAATCACGGATTTTTCTTCAACGGCTCCGACCGCATGATAAGGCTGTTCAACGCCGTAGACAGCGACAATTTCGGCATACTGCTCGACTGCGGCAACTTTATATGCGTTGAGGAAGATCCGCTGGTCGCCGTCAAAAAGTGCGTCGGCATCGCAAAAATGGTGCATCTCAAAGACTTCTATATCCGCAGACTCGACGGCATCCGTTCGACACCCGAACTTTACGCCGGCAGAGGCCCGTGGTTTATGTCGCTCGGCGGCGAGTATATGCTCCGCGGCTCGATAGTCTCGCAGGGCGATCTCGACATTCCGAGCACCGTTGAAACGCTCAAAAAATCGGGCTATGACGGCTTTGTATCGATAGAATTCGAGGGCATGGAGGACTGCTCTGCGGCAAGCGCCGCCGGTATGTCCGCCGCAAAATATCTTCTGGAGCGCGCCTGATTTCCCGAATTCAATCAAAATCGGTGTCAATTTCCACAAACCGAAAAATAATTCGCACAATAATTTTGTTTTTTTCAACAAGTGCTTGATTTTTTTTCCCGATATGTTATAATCAAACCGTATACGAAAAAATATCCCGACTTTCGGGATTTATCGGAGGACAGCTATGCCATACGATTTCAAAAACGCAAAACTTATCACATCGCCCACCGAACAGGGCGAGCCCGCATACACATTTACACGCCGCTTCGATTTAAGAGAGCTTCCCGTAAAGGCGACTCTCGAAATATCGGCGCTCGGAGTTTACGACGCATATCTCGGCGGCAGGAGAATCGGCGATTTCGTTCTCGCTCCCGGCTGGACAAGCTATCACACACGCATTCAGGTACAGAGCTACGATGTCACACCGCTCATCGGCTACCGTAACGAACTTACGGCAACAGTCGCGAACGGCTGGTTCCACAGCAGACTCGCGTGGGGCGGCGGAAAACGCGGTCTTTATTCACCCGACAAAAATTCGCTTATCGCCGCTTTGACTCTGACATTCGCCGACGGACGCGAGGAACACATCGTAACCGACGAAAAATGGACTGTCAAAGAGAGCCGCCTGCGCCTCTGCGAAATCTATGACGGCGAAATCTACGACGCCGCTATGGACGAGCCTACCGAGAATGCCGCCAAAATCATCGATGATTTCGATTACAGCCGTTTCATCGCTCAGGAAGGCGAGGAAATTCACGAAGAAGTGGCAATCTCCCCGAAAGAATATCTTGTAACCCCGAACGGCGAAAAGGTAATCGACTTCGGTCAGGAGCTTACCGGATATGTCCGTTTCAGAGTCAGGGCGAAGAAGGGCGATGTCGTAAAGCTGAAATTCTTCGAAATTCTCGACCGCGACGGCAATGTCTACACCGCGAACTACCGCTCCGCAAAAGCCGAGCTCACCTACATCTGCGCCGACGGCGAGCAGGAATATAAGACCACGCATACCTTCTACGGCTTCCGCCGTATCCGCATCGACGAATTTCCGGGCGAGGTTAACCCCTCCGATTTCGAGGCAATCGCCGTTCACTCGAACATAAAGCGTACCGGCAGGCTCGAATGTTCAAACCCGATGCTCAACCGCCTCTTCTCCAACATATTCTGGGGACAGCGCGGCAACTTCCTCGACATCCCGACCGACTGTCCGCAGCGTGACGAACGTCTCGGCTGGACGGGCGACACCGAAGTTTTCTGCCGTGCGGCATCCTACAACTTCGACTGCGAAAAATTCTACGACAAATGGCTCGGCGATCTTATCGCCGATCAGACCGCAGACGGCGGCATACCGCACGTCATTCCGAACTGTCTCGGAAACAATCCGTCGTCATGTGCGTGGGGCGATGTTGCGGTAATTCTGCCGTGGCAGGTATATCTTACCTACGGCAACCGCGAGATTCTCAAAAAGCAGTACGAATCGATGAAGGGCTGGGCAAAATATATCGAGGCGAACACGCATGACGAATATCTCTGGACAGGCTGCTGGCATTACGGCGACTGGTGCGCGCTCGATCTCGGCAGAGAAACGACCGACAGCGCATCGGACAAGGACTTTCTCGCCTCTGTTTATTACGCGAACACGCTTGATATTCTCATCCGTGCGGGAAAAGCCATCGGAGTCGACACAACCGAATATACCGAGCGTTATCCGAAGGTCATATCGGCGATAAGAGAGCATTTCCCCGAACTCAAAACGCAGGCGGAACACGCGCTGCTCATCTACTTCCATATCGCGGAAGATCCGATTGCCGCAGGCAACGCGCTCGCGAAACTCGTTGCCGATAACGGATACCGCCTCAACACCGGATTTGTCGGAACACCTTATCTGCTCCACGCGCTCTCGATGACAGGTCATAACGACATCGCATACACCCTGCTCATGCAGGACAAGTTCCCGTCATGGCTCTTCTCTGTATCAAAAGGCGCGACCACAATATGGGAGCACTGGGACGGCATCAAAGAGGACGGCAGCGTCTGGAGCGAATCTATGAACTCGTACAACCACTACGCCTACGGCGCGGTCGCAGACTGGGTTTACGGAGTTGCCGCAGGTATCAGGACGGTTGAAGACGCGCCCGGATTCGGGCGTGTCGAAATAGCGCCCGTAACCGACGACCGCCTCGACTTCCTGTCGGCATCGATCGATACACGCCACGGACTCGTCTACTCGAAATGGGAAAAATTCGAGGGCGGACACCGTTACGAAATCGAAACACCTGTCGACTGCGATCTTACAATCGACGGCATCACCCGTCATCTGACCGCCGGAAACTATCTGTTCTTCGGCAAATAATAAATCACCGTTTTTGCCGCCCGACGCGGCAAAAGAGAGGGAGAGGGACACCTCTCCCTCTCTTTTTTTGCGGAGAAAGCCGACTTCCGGAATTTTGACGGCCTGTCCGATTTCGCCCGTCAACAAAATCGCCTCTTTCCGGCTGTTTTTTCGCCGTATATCTTGAAATTTCGCCTGCCGTGTGCTATAATACCGCCTTGTTGAAAGTCGGAGGTGAGATTATGACGGCGGAGAAACCGAATAAGCGGCGGCTCGGACACGGCCCGCATCGGATAACGGCAAAAGCGGCGGAGCTTTGCAAAAATTTTCTGAGAGAGAACACCGTTCTCGCGGTCGCGATTGCGGCGGCGGTCATCACATCGTTTATCGTGCCGCCCGACGGCGAATATTTCGGCTATATCGATTTCCGAACGCTGACCTGTCTGTTCTGCACGCTCGCGGTAATCTGCGCGCTCAAAAACATCAGATTTTTCACGGTTACCGCCGAAAAAATCGTTTCGGCAACAGGCGACATCAGACGCGCGATTATAACAATCGTGGTCATAACATTCGTCGGCTCGATGCTTATCGCCAACGATATGGCACTGCTTACATTTCTGCCCCTCGGATACCGTGTACTCGAATCGTCGGACAAGAAAAAATATATGATTTTCACCTTCATAATGCAGAATATCGGTGCGAATCTCGGCGGTATGCTTACCCCGTTCGGCAATCCGCAGAACCTCTATCTCTACAATAAATTCGGCATACCGACAGGCGAATTTACGGCGATTATGGCGATTCCGTTCGCGGCGGCGACCGCTCTCATCATTCTCTGCTGCATAATCTTCGTAAAGCGTGAGCCGATTTCGGTTTCGGTAAAGAGCGGCAGAACCCTCCCCGCCGCGAGAACGGCACTCTATCTCGCCCTATTCGCCTATTCGATTATAATCGTTTTCCGCATAATTCCCTACTGGACGGGACTGATCGTAATCCCCGCCGTTTTGATGTTTGCCGACAGAAAAGCTCTCGCCTCTGTCGACTACTGCCTGCTTCTGACATTCGTCTGCTTTTTCATCTTTTCGGGCAATATGGCGAGAATCGAACCGGTAAGCCGACTGCTTTCGGCGGCGCTCGAAAAGAATCCGCTGATTGTCAGCATACTTTCCTGCCAGATAATCAGCAATGTTCCGTCTGCCGTTCTGCTTTCGGGATTTACCGACAACTACCGCGCCCTGCTCTACGGAGTGAACATCGGCGGCACGGGAACGCTTATCGCATCGCTCGCAAGTCTTATAACCTACCGTCAGTTTACGGCGGAGGCACCGCAGGACAAAAAGAAATATCTTGCCGCATTCACCGCTCTGAATGTCGGATTTCTCCTGATAATGACCGCCGTCTGCGCCGTTCTGCTGAAAATTTAACCGGGATTAAACATCGAAAAGCATAAAAGCCGCGGTTTTGCCGCCGCTTTTATGCTTTTTTTATATTTTCGGGCTTTCTTGATTTGTTCATATTTTCGGCATATAATTTAATTACGGATAATAAAAATCTGCCCGAACGGGACGAAAGGAGCGCGGTTATGCCACGAAAAAAGAAAATTCCGATAATTTCCCTGCTGATGACGCTGCCGCTGCTGCTTTCACAGCTGACCGCCTGCTCTCTGCTTGTGCGTGAATACGAGGTAGACGATGACAAGACGACAAAAATCGTTACCGAAATCTATACAAAAGCCGATGTAACCGCGGCTGCCGCCGAAATTTATTCGGCGCCGTCGGGGAAATCGGTGCAGACCGCTCTTTCGGCGCTTGCCGACAGCGACTGCGAGGGCGATATTTTTCTCATCGCGACGGTAACCGGCGACAATGTCGGCGAAAACCCGATATGGCAGGCGGAGGACAGTCTTACATACAGCTCATCTATAAGCCGTATTCAGGCGGTTGCCGACAAATACAATCTCAAAATCACCCCATACAAGACAGGATATGACGAACTTGCGCCGACACTCGCCGAAAATATCGCGAACTATTCGTACACCGCCGATCTGCTCGTTGTTCCCGCATCGCTTGCCGACACGCTTGTTGAGTCGGAGCTTGTGCTGAATCTCTCGCACGCCCCGTTTTTCGATAAAACCGCCTACTTTTTCGACAGTTCGGTCATCGATTACTATAACGGCGGCGACTGCTATGCGGTCTACGGCGACGCGCTCGAATCTCCCGAATCGACGCTCTGCGTCTTTTACAACAGAAATCTTGCCGCAAAACTCGGATTTGACGACATCTACTCGCTTGCCGACAGCGGAAAATGGACATTTGAGCGTCTTATGACGATGTCGGGCGAGGGCGGACTTTCCTGCGAAATATCGATGTCATATATTCTGCAGTCGCTCTGCGGAGAAGAATATTCGGATATTTTCGATAAATCGGGCAAAATCGCGAAAGCCGACGGCAGAGCCGCCGAAATGCTCGATACGGTAAATTCGCTCGGCGAAAAATTCACCGAAGAGGGTGCGCTCGAAAAATTCATATCGGGCGGCTCGCTTTTCTATATCGGAAGAATAACCGATGCGGCGGAGTTGTCGGCGATGACCGACGGCTGGTCGTTTGTTCCGCTGCCGAATCTCACAGAGAGCGGCGACAGTCCGTCCGATTATCCGACCGTGCATGATTATGCCGATGAAAAATGGCTCTTTCTCGTTCCGCTCGATGCCGCCGTTTCCGAACGGTCGGTACTTGTGATGTCGGCGCTCTGCGCCGCCACCTGCGACGAGGCGAAAATCGAACTTCGCGGAAAGCTGTACGAATATCTGCGCACAAACGATGCGCGAATAATGATTGACAAAATTCTCGGAATCGGCGGCTGACCGTCAGATTTCGGATGATTCCTCTTTACAGTTGAAAATTCGGCGACGGATTTATAAAAAAAATAAAAAAAACAGGCAAAAATTTGTCAAAAACCGTTTACAAATCAAAGACGGCGATATATAATACAGACAGAATATTAAAAAGGCAGAGAACGGGAAGAATACGCCATTATACAGAGAGTGCCGACACGGCTGAGAGCGGCACGGCGGCGGAATGTGCGCCCGCGAGCCGACAGTGTGAAAGCGATGATGCCGTAGCGCTGTCCGCAGCCCGCGTTAAGGGAAGAAAAGTTATAAATCAAAGTGGAACCGCGATAACAATCGCCTTTGCTCGGACGCACCGTCGGATCGGTCTGCGCCGTGCGGGGCGGTTTTTTGTTTTTTGAACCCACTCTGTCGAACTTCCGTTTGCAATGTCTGAGCCGAAAAGAGCGGCATAAAACGCAGATATGTCGAGGGATGGCTGCCGGCAGTCGCGGCGTCCCGAACGGCAAAAGGCAAACCCGAAGAAAAGGAGTCTCTCCCGTTTTGTATATGTATCCGATTATCGATAAAAAGCAGATCAGTGCGAAAAGGACGGCAAAATGAAAAAAAACGAACCCGATATTATTAAACTTATAGAAGAAAAAGCGAAAAAACTGGCATCGTCGGCGGCAAACGCCGCTCATGACATCGCCTACGATGTCGAACAGATAAAAGAACGCGATCCGGCGGCGGCAAACAGCATTGAGGTGATTGCCCTCTATTCGGGCTTTCACGCGGTAACCGTACACAGACTTGCCCACAGGATGCATGAAAAAGGACTTGTTCTGCCTGCGCGCGCGATAAGTCAGGGAATGAAATTTCTGACCGGAATCGAAATTCACCCCGCCGCGACCATCGGAAAAGGTCTTTTCATCGACCACGGATCGGGTGTCGTAATCGGTGAAACCGCCGTAATCGGCGACAACTGTACGATTTATCAGGGAGTAACACTCGGAGGAACCGGCAAACACACCGGAAAGCGTCATCCGACACTCGGCAACAATGTAATGGTCGGTGCGGGCGCTAAAGTGCTCGGCCCGGTCAGAATCGGCGACAACGCCAAAATCGCGGCAGGCGCAATCGTGCTAACCGAAATCCCGTCAAACTCGACCGCAGTCGGCATTCCCGCAAAGGTTGTCCGCCGCGACGGCGAGCGTGTCGAGCAGGATCTCGACCAGATTCACATTCCCGACCCCGTCGCGAAAGAATTTGCCGAACTTTCGGCGAGAATCGAGGCTCTCGAAGAAAAAGAGAGAGCGGCAGAGGCGGCAGCCGCCGAAAAAGCGGCAAAAGCGGCGAAAAGAAAATCGGCGGCGAAAAATTCCGCCGCTCCGAAAACATCCGAAAATACCGGAAACGGCGGCAAATAAGACCGGAAAATAAGCAGAAACAAGAAAGAGAGTTTACGAAAATGCGCATATACAACGATCTGACAAGACAGAAAGAGGAATTCGTCACAATCGAGCCGGGCAAGGTGAAAATATACACCTGCGGCCCGACCGTCTACAACTATTTTCACATCGGAAACGCGAGATGTTTCGTTGTTTTCGATATGTTCCGCCGCTATCTGAAATACCGCGGATATGACGTAACCTTCGTTCAGAACTTCACCGATGTCGACGACAAGATGATAAAGAAGGCAAACGAAGAGGGAGTTACGGTCGCCGAAATCGCCGACCGCTACATCGCCGAATATTTCACCGACGCGAAAGGTCTCGGAATCGAAAAAGCAGACATACATCCGCGCGCGACCGAAAACATCGGACAGATTATCTCGCTCGTATCAAAACTCGTAAAGAGCGGACACGCCTATGCCGCCGAAAACGGCGATGTCTATTTCCGCACGAAATCGTTTGAGAATTACGGCTGTCTGTCGCACATGCCGATAGACGAGCTTGAATCGGGCGCGCGAATCGCGGTTGACGAAATCAAAGAGGATCCGCTCGACTTCGCGCTCTGGAAGGCCGCCAAACCGGGCGAGCCGTCATGGCCGTCTCCGTGGGGAGCGGGCAGACCGGGCTGGCACATCGAATGTTCGGCAATGGTCGGCAGATATCTCGGAAAGACAATCGACCTGCACTGCGGCGGCGTCGACCTCACCTTCCCGCATCACGAAAACGAAATCGCGCAGTCGGAGGCGGCGAACGGATGCCGTTTCTCGAACTACTGGATGCATAACGGATTTATAAATGTCGACAACCGCAAGATGTCGAAATCGCTCGGCAACTTCTTCACCGTTCGCGATGTCGCCGCCGTCTACGGCTATCCCGCAATAAGATTTTTCCTGCTGTCCAGCCATTACAGAAAGCCGATAAACTATTCGGTCGAGGTAATCGAGGCGGCGAAAAACTCGATAGAGCGCATACAGAACTGCGCGGATACTCTCGCGTTCTATCTCAAAGACGCTCCCGAAGGCTCGGACGAACTTCCGCAGTCGGTTGAGGCATCGCTTGAAGCGCACAAAAAGAATTTCATCGACCGTATGGACGATGATTTCAACACCGCCGATGCGGTATCCGAACTTTTCGAGATTGTCCGCGAGCTGAACTCATATCTTTCGACCATGCCGACAAAGGGCGCGGCGAAAAAGGCGGGAGATATTTTCCTCGAGCTCGGAAATCTTCTCGGATTTATCGGGGAGACCGGCGCCGACCGTGAACTTGCCGAAAAGGTCGAGGCGCTTATCGCCGAAAGAGCCGCGGCGAAAGCGGCGAAGAACTATGCCCGCGCCGATGAAATCAGAGGCGAACTCACAGATATGGGCATTGTCCTTCAGGATACCAAAAACGGCACGAACTGGAAAAAAATCTGACATTTGTCAATAAAGAATCGGCACGGACCGGAAAAAATCCGACATTTGTCCATAAAAAACGGCACGAACTGGAAAAAAATCTGACATTTGTCAATAAAGAATCGGCACGGACCGGAAAAAATCCGACATTTGTCCATAAAAAACGGCACGAACTGGAAAAAAATCTGACATTTGTCAATAAAGAATCGGCACGGACAGTTGTCCGTGCCGATTTTCGCTTTATCGGTATTTTTTCCGTATTTCCCGAACAGCCGCTCTGTCTTTCGCAAAGCGAAAATCAGAGAATCTGGCAGATTTCGCGGAGATGTTTTGCGAGATCGTACGCAAACTTTCTTACCTCAATAAGAGGTGTGTTCGGATTTCTTTTGAATTTGTTCAACTGCGCTGTCGGAGGGTATGCCATCGGTATCATATCGCATCCTTCGAGCAGATATGCCGCATTTTCGCAGGCCTCGTACAGTTTTTCCTTATCGCTCGGACGGTAATCGAATCCGTCGCAGGTATATTCGGTAAGCGCGTCTTTCAGCATTGCGAGCGCACGGTCGGCGGCTCCCTCTCTGTTCGGAATCGGGAGAATGATCGATTCGCCTCTGTTGCGGTAGCAGCCCATCATGGCGGCGATTGTCGCGGGATCTCTGACCGTTCCGTCGGGATAGAATACGCCGTGTTCGCTGTCGCATCTGTCATGAATCATCAGTTCGAACACAAACCAGCCCATATTGTATTTTTCGCAGGCGGCAAGTGCCATATCATACGGATTCGCTCTCGCGAGACAGCCGGTTTCGGTCTGCATAACAGGTTTGCCGTATTTTTTCGACAGACTGTCGGCAAGCGCGTAGTTTTCGTCGATTGCGCGCGATGTTCCGTTGTAATCATGGAAGGAAAGCACATCAACCGCCTCTGCGGTCGGCTCAATATCGCAGGCAAGCGTATGTCCGACGGTTATCGCGTTAACCTTGTCGATATTTTTGACAAATGCGCAATATCTGCGGACAAATCCCCACATTTTTTCGAATTTCGCGTTTTTAACATCGGGATCTTTCTCGTCCTGAAGCCAGCCGTTGCATGACGGCTCGTTCATGATATCCCACATGAGCAGACCGGGCTCGTCTTTGAGCGCATTGACAACCGCGGCGGTATATTCGTCGCCTGCGGGATAGTTGTCCTCGTCAATCATGTGCGGATCGAGCATATTTCCGTTCCAGATAATCGGCATGACACGGTATCCGCACTCATAGCTTTCTCTCGTGAATCTTACAAGATTCTCGATATATTTTTCTTTTTCTCTTGCGTATATTCTGTAATCAAGCCAGAAGCGTATTGAGTTCAGATTCACGCGTTTGCCGTATCCCAGCTCTCTTTTCAGCTGTTCTCCGAACGACATATAGTGGTTTACTCCTCTTACCCATGAGTAGTCGGTCAGAACTTCCATAGTTTTTACCATACCTTTCTTTTGAAAATCCGAATAACCGCCCTGCGTGATAAACTCCGCAGTTCGGTTTTCGGGCCGTATTTCGTTCGTTTTTTTTCATTATAACAGAGCCGCCGCAGATTGTCAACAAAATAAACAAAAAAATAATTTTTTTCGGCTCATTTTACCGCAGTTTGTAAAATAAATCAAAAAAAGACAAATCCGTTTCCGAACGGATTTGTCTTTTTACTCTTCAGAAGCTGTTAAGCATACATTCGGCGAATCCCTCGCCGTAGACCTCCTGCGCGTCGCAGATCATGATAAAGGCTTTCGGATCGAGTTCGACGACCGCTTTTTTGATGGCGGCGATACGGCTCGGCTTGAAGGCGCATATCAGCACCTTTCTGTCCTGCCCGCTGTATCCGCCCTTTGCGGTGATTTCGGTGATTCCGAAATCCATTTCGAGCAGCTTTTTCATAAGTTCCCCGCCGCCGCTGCATACTATGCAGGCGACCTTCGATGTCTTGCGTCCGTAGATGAATGCGTCCATCGCGGCACTGTTGACATACATCGCGATCGCCGCATAAAGCGCGCCTCTGAAATATTTGAAAGTCAGGGTATAAATCACGACAACCGCGAGATCGATATAAAGGCAGAGCTTGCCTATCTGAATGTGTTTGAACTTATATTTGAGCAGAGCGGCGGCAAGTTCGGTGCCGCCGGTTGTCGCGCCAGCCTGAAGCTGCATTCCGAGACCCGTACCGAGCATTGCGCCTCCGAGTATGCAGACCATGAGAAGGTCGTCCATCGGCTTAAACTCGATGAATTTCGGCAGAATATCGATTGCGGCCGAACTTGTCAGCATGGCGAAAAGCGACGACCAGAGCAGTTTCGGCCCCTGAAGCCTGAATCCGATTATAAAAAGCGGAATGTTCATTATCGCGACCGTAAGACCTATCGGCAATGCCGGAAAGAAATAGTTGAGCGACTGGGCAAGTCCGGTAAAACCGCCCATGACGATATTGTTCGGCTCAAACAGCCAGTCGAATGCCAGCGCATAAATCAGACTGCCGAGCAGAATTATAAGATAATCTTTCAGAGTTTTGAGTATTTTGCTCTTTTTCATCGGCATATTCCTCCCGAATCTCCGCTGTGTTTTTCGGTCATCATTCGGATAATTACCCTGTCGGTCTCTTTCATTCCCCTGCACGCAAGTTCACCGACATTCTTTATGGTGTTTTCGACACCCTTGACGACAATTCCCTCGCCGTCGTAGAACTGCATATCATGGCTTTCCATCTGCATACCGAGCAGCCCCGCCTCGACGGCAGAGGCGATTTTTGCGGCGCAGCTTGCCTTCGCTCCGTCGCAAATCATGCCCGAATCGATTGCGATTGCGTTTACAACCGTGTGCGCGATTTCATTGTACCGTCCTCCGTAAAGGTAGGTTATGCCTGCCGCCGCTCCGCATCCGGCGCTTGTCGCTCCGCAGTATGCCGACAGCGTTCCGATGCCCGTTTTCAGATGTATTGTCACAAGATTCGACAAAACGAGCGCGCGGTAAAGGGTTTCCGCTCCGACATCAAGCTCTTTTGCGTATACGATTACCGGCAGAGAGGCGGTCAGCCCCTGATTGCCGCTCCCCGAATTGATGACGACCGGCATTTCGCAGCCGCCCATTCTGGCGTCCGAGCCTGCGGCGGCATAAGCCTTTGCACGGTTGTGAACGCCGTTTCCGTATGAGCGAAGCAGAACACTGCCGATGTTCGCGCCGTAATTTCCGCGAAGTCCCTCTTCGGCGATGGCGGTGTTGCAGTCGATCTGCCGTTTGATTGTCTCCTCGATGTCGGAAATTTCGACCGTGTCGGCAAATGTCACGATATCCTCGATGTTAAGCAGTGAACGGTCGGTTTTATGGCTCTTTTCGGCCTCGTTTTCTCCGCTGAACCGCTCGGCTCCCGAATAGATGACCTCGCCGTCTTTTTCGAGCGAGATAATATTGGTATGACTGCCCGCGATTTCGACCTTCGCGCTGTGAACGCCCGCAAACGCGGCAACCGAGATATAGAAAACAAATCCGTTGTCGGATGCCTTTACATTGCAGTCGATTTTTTTCAGCGCGTCCGAAATTTCGGCTATCTGCTCATCGGTCACCCCCGACAGCACCTGAAGCTCGTTGTCGGCTCTGCCCGCGATAGCACCCGCGAGCGCCGCCGCGTCTATTCCGCGAAGCGATCCCGTGTTCGGGACAATCACGCTTTTGACGTTTTTGATGATGTTCGGACTTGCGGTTATTTCCATTCGTTCGGGCATTTCGCCCAAAAGTTCCCTTGCCTTTGCCGCCGCATAGGCGACCGAAATCGGCTCGGTGCATCCCATCGCGGGAACAAGCTCCTCTTTCAGTATGAGAAGATACTCATCGTATATTTTTTTGTCGAGTCCGCATTCTTTGCGTACGTCTTTTGATTTTTCGTTCATCCCGTAATTATCCATAAAAATCTCCGCGTCTGTTTTTGCCGAATATAATTATATTACTTTTCGGGGAAAATCGCAATAGTTTTCGGCTATTTCGGCAAATATACGGTAAAAAGCGCCTGATAACGCGTTTTTTTTGCCGGATACCGCGTTTTGCTTGTGTTTCGGCGAATTTTTTGCGGAGACGCCGCCGACAAAAAAACTCACCGCACGTGGCGGTGAGTTTTTTTGTTATATCAGAAATTCACGAATCCGAATGCCGAAAAATCGATTCCCATATTTTCGACATAAACGAAATTCTTGAGCAGTTTTATAAGATCGACCATGCCGACACGGCTCTCTTCCATAAACTCGTTCTGACCTTGCGTGTCTCCGTAATAGTAGCTGCAGTTCAGCGGATAGTTTGACGAGAATACCGACGGATCGATTGTTCCTTTGGCAAGCCTTAACGAATTGCCGGTGCTTCTGTAATATTTGGATGACGAATATTCGTATGTGCCGTTATATCCGCCTCTCATCTGCAGATAGAAGTTGATGCTCAGAGTTTCGTCGAGCGGACAGTGCAGACAGAACTCGACCATATTGCTGTCGTTCCAGAACGTAATCGAGAACGATTCGCCGTCATATCCGCCGTATCTTGTCGAACTGCGCTGATACATACAGTAGTCGCCGTTGACGGTGCCGATTTTCAGCGCGAAATCACGGCAATATTTGAAAAGCTCATCGCCCGTCGGATTAACGACCGTTTTTTTCTCGGTTGTGACAGGTTTTGCCGTTGTTACCGGCTTTGTCGTGGTTTCGGGTTTTGCCGTTGTGATTTTCGCGGCGGTTGTCGTTTCGGGTTTCGCCGTCGATGTCGGCTTTGCGGTCGTAACTTTCGAACTCCCGGTCGCGGGATCTTTTGCATCGCCCTTTACGGTTGTTGCGGGCGTATCGGTGACGAGCGCCGACTTGTCGGCGGTCTTTATGTCGGTAACATCACTCTGTCCGTGATTTTCGCATCCCGAAAAAGCAACCAGAATCACAAGCGCGATTATGACCGCCGCACCGCAGATGACCGCCGCGGTTATCAGTGCCTTTTTCTTTTTATCGTTTTTATCGTTTCTGCCGCCGCCCGCATTACCGTCGTCTCCGACCTCTTTCGGAATGTCGGCATCGCCGCCCATATCGGCGGCCGTTGCGGCAGCCGCGGCAGGAGCCGACTGACCGTCTCCGAGAAGAGCGTCTGTGGAAATGCCGAAAATCTTCGCCAGCACTATGACATTGTCGATTGTGGGCTGAGTCTGACCTGTTTCCCAAAGACTTACCGACTGTCTTGACACATTCAGTTTTTCGGCAAGTTCGTCCTGTGACATATTTTTTTCTTTTCTGTATTTCTTTATATTGTCCGCGAGCATTTTCCGCCTCTCTCTTTCTCTTTTTTTCGCGTTCTTGTTTTCGGTTATTTTCGTTATTATTTTATTACAACTTTGTCGATTTTGTCAATATAATCTGTTTTGAATTTTGTCAAGCAGCGCTTGCTTTTTCGATTTTTTGCGAAAAATTCGGCACTGCTCGCTTGCGCAGTACCGAAATTCGCTTTATATTGTGCTTTTTACGGCGGTTTCTCCGCTCCCGCCGAAAATCTGCGAAAAAAATCAGAAATCGAGACTGTCGGTCTTTGCGAGAAGCTCTGACAGCCGCTTTCCGCAGTTGTCGATAATCGCCGCTCCCTCGGGACTGTCTTTGCCGATTCTTCTTATCGTGCGGCGCATAAGACGCGCGTAACCGACAATCATCGCCTTTTCCTCGACCTCTTTTATGCGGCTTTCGTCATCGGTGCCGAGATAAAGCGGAAGCGATTTTTTCCAGATGTAGCTCGTTTTCTCATAGGGCAGCTTCAGAAATTTCATCACATTATCGTGATTCAACTCGCTGAATCCGATAAATCCGAGAAACATCGAGCCGAGCTCGAATATCGGATGTCCGAACGAGAGTGTGTCCATATCAATCAGCAGAATTTCGCCGTTCTGCATTTCGACATTGTTCGTGTGGTAGTCGCCGTGAATCATGGTATGACGTTCGGGGACCGCCGCAATCAGCGCGGACAGCTTGCGGCTCTCTTTTTCGGGGAGATAACCGGCGAGAAAATCTGCCCAGCCGACCGCCGTCGCTTTCATATCCTGCATATCGTCGGGATTTACCTCGGTCGAATGGATTTTCTTCAGGAGGTCGACGAACTCGCCGATGTATTTGTCGATATTTTCGGGCTCTTCGGCGATAAGCTGCGAAAAAGATTTCGCGTTCAAAAGCTCGAAAACCGAGCCGTACGAGTTCCCGACCTTCACGATGTCAAACGGAATCGCGGTCGGTATGCCGAGAATCAGCGCCTTGCGCGCGAGTTTGCGTTCGCGTTCGATTTCGGCGAGCGCATCGGCTCTGCGGTAGACTTTTACGACAATTTCGGGATCGTAGCGGTAGACGACTCCGTTCGAGCCTTCGCCGATAATTTCGCAGCCGTCAACCGACAGTTTGCGGAACGCCTTTCTCACCTTTACCATTTCGGTAAAGCCGGTCATCTCGAAGATTTCGTAAAGTTCGGACGAAAGATTCAGAATTTCGATGTCGGTGCAGAATTTGCGCAGTTTGAGAATTACGCGCAGCCCCGCCGATGAGATGTACTCGAGCCGCTCTGCGTCTATATATATTTTTTCGGGTACTTTTTCCCCGAATCGGCCGAAAATTTCCTTTTCGACAGTCGGCGCGTTTGACGAGTCGATTCGCCCATCGAGAGTTATGCGACAGTCGCCGCCGTTTCCCCATTCTGTTTTAACCGTTGCCATAATTTTCTCCTTTTGAGTGGGAATTATTTGCCGCCGCCGAAAAGTTCGTCGATGAGCAGACGGTATTCGGCATACTCCGGCCTGCCGTCGAATTCGGTGAGTAAATCACGAACAGAGGTGTAATACCACTTGTGCTCCCCGGGGTTTTTCTGATTGAAATACCCCCACATTTCATCACCGTATTTTTCGTGGGCGCGCCGCAGCGATCTCATATTCGACAGCTTATCGCCGAGATAGAGTGCCTTCACTCCGGGATCGTCGGTTTTTCCGAGCAGCTCAATCGACTCCTCTTTGCGAATTTTCCACGTCTCCGACGGGTTTTGATTTTCCCGCTTGTCCTCGGTTTCGGACATTACGAGCGCCGCCACCCTTTCTCCGAATTTTTCGGAGATTTCGTCGATTTTCACTCCCGCGTCCTCGACCGTATCATGCAGCAGCGCGGCGATAACCGCCTCTTTTTCATCGGTCAGCGCAGATACGATGACCGCCGCTTCAAGCGAGTGAAGAATCGCGGGCCGCCTGTCGACCTTTCTCTCCATATTGTCAAATGCCTCTGCCGCAAAGCAGATTGCCTCGGTTATCTTATCCAAAACGTCTCTCCGTTCATTTAACGAAATTCATTCGAAATTTGCTTTTTTATTTCGAAATTTGCTTTTTTATTATATCACGCCCCTGCCGCTATGTCAACTTAACGGCTGAATTTTCACCCTCCCGCCGCCGAAAATATCGGATACGGAAAATACCGACCGTAATCGGTCGGTATTTTACCTTTATTTAAGCATCTTATTTACGCATCCTCGCACTCTACTCTGTTTTTGCCGTTCGCTTTCGCGGCGTACATCGCCTTGTCGGCAAGCACGATCATGCGTTCTATGTCGGATTTTCGGGGATTTTCGGTTCTGCATACGCCGAGACTTACGGTAACGCTTATGCTGTTTTTGCCGTGAACCACCGGTCTTCCCTCTATGTCGCGGCGGATTTCCTCCGCCATTTTCAGGGCATCATGCTCTCCGCGCATAATCAGGAGAAATTCCTCGCCGCCGAATCTGAACAGTCCGCAGCTGTCCGATTCAAACCGTCTCGGCGCCGTCGCCACCATTTTCAGCACCGCGTCGCCCGCCCCGTGTCCGTAGCTGTCGTTGATTCTCTTGAAATTGTCGACATCATACATTATGACCGACACATTCCGGAGCGTACCGCCGAAATTGTCAGAGAGGAACTCTTCCATTCCGTATCTGTTGCAGATTCCGGTCAGCGCGTCGTGGCGGTAGAGATAATCATAGTCATGTTTTGCCTTTTCGAGACGTTTCTGGGTTGTCGCGCGCAGCTCCTCGATTACGAGCGAGAGCAGCCACGAACAGCCGAAGAAAAAGGGAAAACGAAGCATAAAGACGTCCGTGTACTCATACTGGAGCAGTCCGCGCCCTATCGGCGTCCAGAAGAAAAAGAGCAGAACGGCAAGGATAACCGCCGAAAAGATACATCCCTTCTGCTTTCCGAAAATCATCAGAGCAAAGCTCGGAACAAGCGCCGACCATAGCACGCTGAATCCGCTCGGTATGCCCGAAATCAGAAAGAAGAGCAGCAGAGCGGTCATTTCCACACCGAAAACGATATAGATTGCCGTCTGATTTTTCTTGAATTTCTGCATCAGATGAACATTCAGCATACAAAGCAGACCGAATATCAGCGTTGATGTCATCAGCAGATATTCGCCCGTTATGACATTGATGATCGTCATGACAAACGACGTGAGGCTGAGCACCGCGCTCATAAAATAGAAGAGTATTCTGCGGCGCAGAAGATTGTCGTCTGTCGCCATATCGAGTTTTTTTGCGAGCATGTCGGATAGCTGTCTGAATTTACCCATGTAAATATCTGCCTTTTTGATTTATTTTTCGGTTTTTACCGCCTGTCTATCTGCATTTTCAGCACTCTCGCGAGTTCATCACCGTTTATCGGTTTCCCGATGTGATCGTTCATACCCGCGTCAAGGCAGGCTTTTCTGTCCTCTGCGAATGCGTTAGCGGTCATCGCGATAATCGATACCGTCTTTGCGTCCTCATTCGGAAGCGCGCGTATTCTGCGTGTCGCCTCCAGACCGTCCATCACCGGCATCATCATATCCATGAATATGAAGTCGAAGGTGTACGGCTCGCTTTCGGCAAAGAGGTCGAGCGCCTCTTTTCCGTTTGTAACCCCGATGATTTCGAGTCCCATCGAGCCGAGAAGCACGGTCGCGATTTCCATATTGATTTCGTTGTCCTCGACAAGCATCGCCCTTCTGCCCGACAGATCGAGATTTGCCATCTCTTCCTCACGGGACCTGCTGTCCTCGGGATTTTTGTCGAGATCGAGCGTCAGAACCATGCGCACGACAGTGCCGACATTTTCCTTACTCTTAATCTCAACAGAGCCGCCCATGCTGTCGACGATTTTCTTTACAATCGAGAGTCCGAGCCCCGATCCCGCAAATCCGGTGGTCGTCGGCTTGCCCTCCTGAGTGAAGGCCTCGAACGCTTTTCTCTGAAATTCCTCGCTCATTCCGAGTCCGCTGTCGGCGCAGACAAACTCGTATGTTGCCTGATCGCCGTCACAGCGAAGCTCGCTGCAGGAGACCGAGAGTGATCCGCCCGTGCGGTTGTATTTTATCGCGTTTGAAGCGATGTTCATAAGTATGCGGTTTAAGTGGACGGGGCTGCCCACGACATACCTGTGAACGATTTTCATATCGTCGGCGCCGCCCTTGTATATGACGCTGTTCTGCGCGGCGTTTGTTTCGATTATCGGAATGGTGTTGAGAAGCAGACTTTCAAGATCGAACGGGCGGTGTTCGAGTTCGATATTGCCTGTTTCCATCTTGCCGATGTCGAGAACGTTGTTCACGATGCTGATAAGATAGTCGGCCGAACGCCTGACCTTGTCCATATACTCGCGGTATTTGACCTTGTCGCCCTCGTTGGCATCCATGATTTTAAGCATTCCCATAATGCCGTTGAGCGGCGTGCGTATATCATGGCTCATGCGGCGCAGAAAATTCGTTTTCGACAGATTGGCTCTGTCGGCCTCGGCGGCCTTCGCCCTTATCTGTTCGAGATAGGTGACTTCCTTCGCTTTTTCGAAAGAAATATCTCTCGCGATATAGAGCGCGACAACGGCGCGGCCGTTATCGTCTCTTTCTTTCGCGAGGAAGCGCGCTTTAAGCCATCGTCCGCTCACATCGGTATATTCGACCGACACCGACTCGGTGCCGTCAAGACGGTCGGCGAGCGTGGACAAATCGAGAAATTCCCGCATTTCGTCCTTCGACTCGGAACTTACGAATGTGTCCATCGACTTGGCAATGACATCGTCGAGAACACCGTGTCTGTGACCGTCGAGTATATTTTCGATAAAATTCTTTGATTTGACAACCCGAATTTTGTGTGTCGGTATATCGACCTCGATTATGACCGAATAAAGTCTGCCGATTGCATTGATGGTCGCCGCGTCCCGCTCGGCTCTCGCGTCGCGTTCGACACGCTTCATCTCCTCATCGATGCAGCGTGTCATCGTTATGCCCTTTATGCCGTTTTCATCAC
The DNA here is from genome assembly GCA_963628435.1 of bacterium. Classification (GTDB taxonomy): domain Bacteria; phylum Bacillota; class Clostridia; order Oscillospirales; family CAG-272; genus CAKSQF01. The sequence goes on along the minus strand of CAVGEY010000001.1, from coordinate 40,182 downwards.
ATTCGGTGCAGATCGCCGCCGAATACATCCAGTGAATCTCCCCGTCTTCGCCGTACCTGCGGTATCGCAGATAAATCCGTTTTTTTCCGCTTTTGAAGGCTTCGATTACCGATTTTCTGCCGAAGGTCATCAGGAATATCTTTTTCTCATCGGGATCGGGCATCTTTGATGCGCTCTCTCTTACAAGCGCGTCTATATTCCCTTTTTCGGGGGCGGTTCTGCCGAAGAGATTATCATATATTATTATATGATAGCTGTCGGCAGTATAGTCCATTTTTATCGACGTCTCATAGACGATGCCGACAGACTGCGCGTACTCGCGTGTTTCGTCGTATATTTTCCGCTCTTCCTCGAATTTTTCGATCATGTCGTGAAGATTTTGTCTGTCAGCGTCGCCGGCATATTTTCCGTCGTCGTCGATACGGATCAGAACGCAGGCAAGGCAGTCCGGCTTGCAGGTGGGATATACGTCGACATGAACTCCGCAATCACGGCCGGGATAAATCTCGTCAAGACCGATGCACTCGCCGTTTACGGCATCTTCGAGTCGGTCTGTCAGCTGTACGCATTTTCTGTCCGGGTAGAGTTCGGAAAAGCGGTGTCCGATAATTTCATCGACCGTTTTCCCCGATTCGGCGGCAAACACGGCGTTTGCCTGAAGGAAGGTCAGATCGCATGATTTTCCGTTTCCGTCCCTCTCGATATGCACTATGCAGAATCCGTTGCTGTTTTCCGTTCTGATCACAAGTTGCGCCTTCTTTCGACAGCGGAAAACATTTTCCGCTTTCATTTTTCGCAGACCGATTTTTTCGCAGACCGATTTTTTCGCAGACCGATACATCTTTATTTTACATCGTCAATTCCGAATTGTCAATGATTTTTGAACTTTTTGTATATATACAACTGAAGTTGCATTATTTATTTGTGCAATTTGCCGTGTTTTTTTCAGATTGTCGGCGCCGTGCGTCTTGCCACGAAATTTCTTATCCACAGTTTTGTGTACGAATAAAGTTCGTCAAGAGTAACATCGGTCATTCCGCGGCAGTATTTGACATACTCGCAGAGTATGCCGTTTATGTAGACCGATATATCGAGTTCGATAAAATCTCTGTTTTTTATCCGCTCGTCGCGTGTCGTGAGTTCGAGCAGTTTGCTTGTCGCGATCGCGGTCAGCTTTTTCGCCGTGAAGAGAAAATCGTTCGAACGGCAGAGCAGTTTGTAATTTTCGTCGTTCTCCCTTATATATTGGAAGAAAATCTCGGCGAATTTTTCGGCGCTCTCGGCTTCCAGCAGTTTGGCGTTGTCGAAAAATCTGTCGATAAGCTCGTTTTCGTAATCTTCGGCGATGCTGTAACTGTCGTCATAATGCGAATAAAATGTACTGCGGCTGATTTCGGCACGCTCGCAGAGTTCGCTGACCGATATGCGCGAGATTTCCTTATATTCGGAGAGCATCTCGGCAAATGTGCTTTTGATTATCTTTTTCGTTTTCGCCGACGAACGGTTGAGATTTTTTACCTTCATAATTATGCCTTTCCCTTTTCGGTCTGTATTTCTCTGATTTTCACAGCCCGATGTCATCTTTTCCGATATTTTCCGATATTTTTCTTACACATTTTTGCACAGTGTGCAAATTTGCACACTGCAAGCAAATTTGCTCTTTTAATTCATTCTCACCCGTATTATAATACGACACTGTTGAAATGTCAACAGTGTCCATTATTTGAAAAGAGAATTTTCGTTGAATTTCAAATCAGGAGGAAATATACGCGATATGATTGACACACAAAATGTGCGGAACAAAGATAACGGCCACGTAATCGAAATCGAGCATCTCACGAAAGACTACGGTTCGGGACGCGGCGTGTTCGATGTCAGTCTGTATGTCGACCGCGGAGAGGTATTCGGCTTTCTCGGGCCGAACGGCGCGGGAAAATCGACCACAATCCGTCATCTGATGGGCTTCTCGAAGCCGCAGAGCGGATCGGTGAAGATAAACGGGCTGGACAGCTTCACAAACTATTCAAAGGTACTCGGCAGTGTCGGATACATTCCCGGAGAGATTGCCCTTCCCGCAGGTCTTACCGGATGGGAATTTATCCGCATGATGCAGAATATGCAGAAAAAACACAACAAAGAGCAGCTCGACAAGATGCTGAATCTTTTCGAGCTTCCCGACAGTCTGCTTGCGGGCGATACGAAGCACATGAGCCTCGGAGTCAAGCGCAAACTCGCGGTTGTAACCGCGTTCATGTCGGATCCCGACATACTCGTGCTTGACGAGCCGACAAGCGGACTCGATCCCGTAATGCAGGAAAACTTCATCCGCTTTATCCACGAAGAGAAAGAGCGCGGCAAGACCATTCTGCTGTCAAGCCACATCTTTTCGGAAATCGACTCGACCTGCGACCGCATCGCGATTATAAAAGACGGAAAAATCGTCTCGCTCTTCATTGCCGACGATTTAAGACACGCGTCGCGCAAATATTACACGGTAAAATTTGCCGATGCCGATGCGAAAGCGGCGTTTCTGAAAAAAGCCGCCGCTCTGCCGACATTCGCCCTGCAAAGCGAAAAAGACGGCACGGCAGACCTCGCGATAGAGGACAGCGACCTCAACAGTCTGATTTCGCTTCTGTCCGAATCGCACGCGCTGTCGTTCAGCAACAGACGCGAGACGCTTGAAGATTACTTCCTCAAATTTTACAGAGAGGAAAAAGATTTCGGAGGTGCGCTTAAATGAGTGTAATCGAATGCAGACAGCTTACAAAAGATTTCGGCGGCGGTCACGGCATTCTCGGAATCGATCTTGCGATCGAAGAGGGCGAGATGGTCGGATTTGTCGGCACAAACGGAAGCGGCAAATCGACCACGATGAGAAGCATCCTCGGCTTTCTGAAGCCGACTTCGGGTTATGTCGGAGTGAACGGGCTGTCGTCATGGGAGCATGCGAGCGAAATCGCAAAGAGCATCGGCTATGTGCCGGGCGAAATCGCTTTCCCCGATCTCAAAACGGGTATCGATTTTCTGAAAAGTCAGGCCGAGTTTCTCGGGCTCAGGGATATGAGCTACGCGAACGAGCTTATCGAGCGGCTTCAGCTCGATCCGCGCGCGAATCTCAAGCGGATGAGCAAGGGTATGAAGCAGAAGACCGCGCTTGTCGCGGCGCTTATGAACGATGCGCCGATTATTCTGCTTGACGAGCCGACAACCGGACTTGATCCGCTGATGCGACTCACCTTCATGGACATCATAAAAGAGGAACACAAAAAGGGCAAAACGATTTTCATGAGCAGCCACAGCTTCGAGGAGCTTGAAAGTTCATGCGACCGTGTCGCCCTCATATCGGACGGACACATCGTCGATGTCTGCAGAATGAGCGAGATAAACGACCGTCCGGTAAAGGAATTCAAAATCGAGTTCCGTACCGCCGCCGACTACGAAAAATTTCTGCGCGAGCCTTACGATGTCATCCGCGTTCAGCCGCAGTACAGTCAGGCGACCATCCGCATAAACGCCGATGAAACGGCAAGACTGCTCGGCAGTCTGAAAAGCTATGATGTGAAGTTCATTTCCGAACTTCCCTACACACTCGAAATGCATTTCAAGAAAATCTTATTCGACAAAAAGGAGAATGAAAACAATGTTCAGTAAAGCTCTGTTCAAGCAGTCCTGCAAGGCAAACGGAACCATGTGGGCAATCATAACATTCGCGGTATGCTTCATGCTCGCCTGCGTCATGCTGATTTCGGGCAGCGGAAGCATCGGAGAGGTCAAAAATTCGATACAGGATACAATCATAACAAAAGAAATCGACGCGAGCCTTGAAGAGCGCGCGATAGGATATTATGTAAACGCCGATGACGGACTCGCGAAATTCGACAGTCTGTTCACCGAAAACGCAACCGACACGCTTTCTTATCTGAAATGGCTGTCGGCAATGCCCGATCAGTCGTCTTTCGCCGATTTGTCGCAGTACGGCGCCGCCGTACAGGCATGGCAGTCGGCAGAGCCCGAAATGAAGACCGAGGCGGGAAAGAGCATTAAAAGCGCAGTCGAAAGCTGGCAGGCATCGAAGCCGGATATGACAAAATTCGACTCGACCGACGCATACGCCGCCGCCATGACCGAATGGGCGGCATCGACTCCCGCAAGCTCGGAAAACGCGGTGAAGCTCGCATATACGGCGGCTGTCAACGACCTTCAGGAGTATGTCTACGCAAAAGCCGAAGAGACCGATCCGTCTTACACACGCGACTCGTCCGAAGCCGCCGAAATGCTCGGCACGGTTATGTATACCCTCAACCCGAACGGAATGTTCAACGAATCTTTCTATCTCAAACACGAAAGCAGCGCTCCCGAAGATTACGACTATATGTCGCTTATAAATCACATAAGCGCGGGCGATATTGCCGACTATCTTAACGGCGACGAGCGTGTATCCTACCGCAATTCGCGCGCCGAGAGCTGCACATCGATGTTCCTCGCCGGCAACATGACCGAAAGCGAAAATGTCGAAAAAATCCTCGAACAGCTTTCATCCTACGGCGTAACAACCGAAAAATATAACGGTTTCGGCTACACCTACGACAGTATCAAACATCTTGCCAACACCGCCGCAATCACCTACTCGAACCGCCTCGAATATGAGCTTGATCTTATAAAGAAAGATTACGCCGACGGCAGATACGCCGACGAGGCAGCATACGAAAAGGCACTTTCCGACAAGGCGGCAGAGCTTAAAGCCGATGTATCGAGCAGTCTGCTCTCCGAGCTTCCCGAAGAGGTTGCCGACGCGCTCGAAGAGGTCGGCAAAACCGATCTTTACATGCTGATTGTCGGCTCGATTTTCTACAAACTCGCCGGACTTCTTCTGCCTATCATCTATATGATAATGGCATCGAACAACCTTGTTGCCGGACAGGTGGACAGCGGCTCGATGGCGTATGTCCTCTCGACATCGACAAAACGTTCGACAGTCGTCTTCACTCAGGCAGTTTATCTCATCGGCTCGCTGCTTGCGATGTTCTGCCTGACAACCGCGACAGGCTGTGTCTGCCTGACAATGGTTTCCGAAGACATCAAATTAACAGAGGGCAAGCTGATTCTGTTAAATGTCGGCGCCTTCCTCGTACTCTTCGCCCTTTCGGGACTCTGCTTCTTCACCTCCTGCGTATTCGACCGCAGCAAGCGTTCGATGGCAATCGGCGGCGGACTCAGCATCTTCGCGCTTGTCGCCGCAATGCTCGGTCTGTTCGGCAGCCCGGTAATCCCGTCTGTCGTCCGTCTTGACAGCCTGAACTACTTCAACTATTCGACAATCATTTCGCTCTTCGACGTAATCTCGATTATGAACGAAACAGGCGATTTCATCTGGAAATTCGCAATTCTCGCCGCCGCCGGACTTGTCGGATATATCGCCGGCTCGCTCCGCTTTATAAAGAAAGACCTGCCGCTCTGATAATCGCGGCATAAGGTCGGATTTGTAAACCGATAAAGAAAAGAGATCGGATCAATGTTTGAAATTCCGAAAATCATAAAAGAATACGAAGAGCTGACGGCGGCCGAACGCACCCGTCTGCTCAAAGAAAAATCCGAAGAAATCTTCACGGGACTCTCGAAAATTTCGGACGGTCTGTCAAAACCGTCCGAAATCGTCGCCGGATTCATACTCGGCAGTACGGTATCGGGCGGAGAGGTCAGCGAAAAAGACTACCTGCTGATTTATCCCGCTCTCCTGAAAATCTTCGGCGACCGATTCGATTTTTCGGCGGTCAAGAAAAAGCTGGAAACCGAAATCGGAGGGATGTCGGCGGCATCATTCTGCAAAAAGCGGCTGACCGACTGGCTGTCGGCGGCAGATGACGGCCTGCGGAAAGATCTCGTTATGCTCTGCCTGTGCGCCATGAGCGTCGACGGCAGAATATCGCCGAAAAAAGAGCGTTATGTTTTCTCGCTCATAAAACCCGATTTCGCGATATTCGGCACAAAATCGCCGAAAAACAAGCCGAAATCCGAACAGTAAACATATTTCCCGTCTGCAGAGCCGCCTTTTCCGCAGACAGAAAGCGTCCGCACACCGAATCGATGTGCGGACGCGATTTTTTTGTTTTATCGGCAGACCTTTACCGTCCAGCCGAATTTGTCGGGCAGTCTGCCCCACTGAATACCGGTAAGCTCATCGTAGAATTTTTTGGTAAGCCCGCCGATTTTTCCGCCGTTTACGGTATAGGTTTTACCCTTGTAGGCGATTTCGCCGACAGGCGAAACGACGGCGGCTGTTCCCGTTCCCCATACCTCTTCGACATCTCCGTTCTCAAGCCCGGATATAAGCTCGTCAACGCTTATCGGCCGCTCCTCGACAGTGTATCCCTGATCCTCCGCGATTTCGAGAATCGATTTTCTCGTGATGCCGGGCAGAATACTTCCCAGAAGTGCGGGCGTAACGATTTTTCCTTTGATTTTGAACATTATGTTCATGCTGCCGACTTCCTCGATGTATTTTCTCTGCACACCGTCAAGCCACAGCACCTGCCCGTATCCCTTTTCGGCGGCGCGCTCTCCCGCGCGGATGGACGCGGCGTAGTTGCCGCCGCATTTGGTGAATCCGGTGCCGCCTCTGACGGCGCGGACATCCTCGTCCTCAATCATGATTTTGACCGGATTTATCCCCTCGGGATAATAGCTTCCCGACGGGCTCGTGATTATGCAGAACACGTAGCTGCGGCTCGCGTGTACGCCGATATGCTCATCGGTCGCGAAAATAAACGGACGGATATACAGAGATGTCCCATCTGCCGACGGCACCCAATCGCGATCGGTTTCGACCAGCTTTTTCACTGCCTCTACGCAGAAACCGACATCGATTTCGGGTATGCTCATACGCCTTGCCGAATTGTTCATTCGTCTGAAATTTTCCTCGGGTCTGAACAGACGGATTTCGCCGCTTTCGGTGCGGTAGGCCTTCATTCCCTCGAAAATCTCCTGCGCATAGTGGAATACCATTGACGAAGGCGCAAGCTCAAAAGGAGCGTACGGAACAATTCTCGGATTTATCCACTGCCCGTTTTCATAGTTCATAAGAAACATGTGATCCGAAAAATACACTCCGAACGGGAGTCTGTCGCAATCCGGTTTAACTCTCGGATTTTTTGTGAGTTCGATTTTGATTTCGCGCATAATTTTTACCGTACCTTTCTTTTGACGCTTTTGCCGTTTTCGTTTTGTCGGGATAACACACCGTGTCCGATAAATCGGACACGCTCGCCCCGATTTCAACCGAAATCCGGAAAATTTATAATAACGCCGATTATATCACCCTCCGCCCGCGCTGTCAAGCAAAATCATAACGAAATTTTCCGCGTTTTGCACCGGGTTACTGTGTAAAATTATCATAAAAACCAAACGCATCCCGATGCCTTAGCATAGGGATGCGTTTGTCGAAAGATTTCAGATTATCGGCCCAAATAATAATATGCAATCACGCACGCGGCGGCGGTCAAAAGAAGAATAAAAAGCCATTTGAGAACGCCGTGAAGTTTCCTTTGCGATTTTTTTCTTTTTCGGTCGGCTTCATATTTTTGCCCGGACGTTCCGAACCCGACATTCTGTCTGCCTTGACCGTCGGTTTGCCCGCTCGACCAGGTGTTTTGAGCCGTCGCTGTCGCGGCGGTTCTCTTCTCCGCCGTTTGTTCGGACTGCGCCTTTCCCGGATCGTAAAGCTCGCCGTATTTGCCCTGCAGCATCTCAAGGTAATCGGCATCGCCGAGTTTGCCTTGCGAATATCCGACTGCGGGGCTGCCGTAATCATAGCCTCCGTAATATCTCGTGCTCTGCCCTGCGCCCTGTCCGTCCGACTGCGCACCGTCCTGCGCGTATTGAGTCTGTTTTTTTGCGGTTTTCGGTTTTGTCGCATTCAGATAAACCGAAATCGGATCGGTGCTTTCCATTATTCTTGTGCGGAACGAATCAAGCCACATTCCATCGTCCTCGTCGCAGACATCTTCTTCATAAACACTCGTATCGTGAACGATTTGATTTCTTGTATAGCGGTAATTTTTCAGTCGTGCCAGATCACTGTCCCAGTTCTGCACATAGAACACGCCGCGCCTGTTCTTTTCCATATCGTCGATATATGCGCTGATGCCGTAATCTTTACCGTATATTTCTCCGCACAACTTGTCAAGTCGTTTATATGAATCCAAAAAGCTCATCTTGTTTGCTCTCTCTTTCGTTTATCACGCACGCGGCGGATTCGGCGAATCGCCGCTCTTTTTTCCGCGCTTTCTGCGGCTTCTCGCGTAAATTACTCCGCAGACAAGTCCGACTCCGACGGCCGCCGCCGCGATCGGTATGATTATCCCTGCCGCGCCCGTCTTTTTGCCGCCGTTTTCATCGGTTTTGTCCTCTTTACCGTTTTCAGTGCCGTCGTCGGTGTCGGTATTTCCCGACTCGCTCTTTTTCGCGTTTTCCGAACTGCTTACAAAGCTGAATTTGAAGCGTCCGCCGGGCGCCACATCTCCCGATGTGTAAAAATCGAGAATATCGCCCGAAAAGACGGTGTATACGGGTCTGCCCTCTCCGCTGCCGAGATCATCGGCATCATGCACGTTATCCGTCCACGAGAAATTCACCGTATAATCGTCGCCCGACAGACCGAGATCGGATTTTGCAACCCGAACCGTCATATAACGCCCGTTTACGCAATATGAGCAGTCGGCGACTTTCACCGATTCGTATCCGTTTCCGGTAAAGCGTTCGAGAACGACCGTATCCGCCGATGCCGCCGATTTGTTTATCACATAATCGAACGAGTTCCAGCCGCCGTTTTCGTCATCGCAGTCGATATACAGATTCATCCAGAGCGGATCGGTATATGATGTTATATCCGACGCACATTCCACATGGAAATAAAGCCATTCGCCGTCACGGGCAAGCTGCGCGCCGATTATATCGTTGCGGCCCGAATAGTCGCTGTAATGCACGCCCACATAGCCGTCGCTGTCGCGGTCGCCGATATTTCCGATTGACGCGGCATAGTAGGGCTCGACATTTGCCCACTGCTCCTCGCCCGCCGTTATATCAATCGATTTGTTTTCGGACGGTGTGGGAATCGCACGCACGCCTTTGTAGCGGCGGACGAAATTCACGAACTGATAGTAGTAATTATCGCCGAGCGCGCCGCGTGTCGGCTCGATGTCGCGCGAATACTCGTCGTTGAACTGATCGGGGAACGCATTGGTAACAGCCGATTTTGTATTTCCGTCGGGCCAGCTTTCGTATCGGCTTGCCGCCCATTCGTTCCATCCGGTTACGAAAATAACTTTCGGATCCTTTGACAGAGCGTACTCGAACTGTTCGGCAAAATTATATCCCCAAAGCGAGCTGCCCTCCTCGTTAAGATGGCTTCTGTCGCTCGTGTAGGAACGGCCCATAATCGGTCCCCCGTTCATCGCGGCAAGCTCACCCGTAAGATAATTGGCGTTCTGCGCCACTCCGACCGACATTTCTTCGATATTCGGCGAATTGCTCCTCTTGTAGTGAGCCGCCTGCGGATATACCGACAGCCACCCCCATTTGCCGACAACACGTTTTGAAAAATAGGACGCGAATCCCTCGCGGTAGCTGAAAAATTCGGATATGTTCTTGTCTGTCGCCGAATCGGACAGGCTCGATTTATATGCCATAACCATCGGCTTGCCGTCAAGATAATACCACAGCGAGCGGTAGTTGCCGTCACGGTAAATCTTGTTGTAGAACCAGCCCAGCTGATATCTTGTGTCCGAGCCTTCGGCAAACGGCATAAGATAGGAAATCTTCGGAGTGTTCACACCGTCTTTCTGCGCCTCATACCATGCCTTGTAGAGAGCGGTGTTTTCCTCATCGAAAACAAGAGTGGCGTTCGAGTTGTCCGAGAAAACGACATCGACACCCGCCGCCGCAAGAAGTTCGGCCTGTCTTCGAAGCACCCATACATCTTTTGAGCTGTAATAGCCGAAAATCGGCTTGTTCCAGAAATACTGCGCGCCGAACGCCGACGGCCATTTTTCGTAATTATAGTCGTATATATAATCTTCGAGCGGAATCCCGGCCGCCGTCTGACTGTCTATAAATTCCTGCGTGTTGAAGGGTGTACGCTGAAAATAGGCGTGCCACATCCAGTAAAAGAGGGCGAGTGTTCTGTTCTCACGCACATCTCCCGCCTCGGCGTTTGTTACCGATTTCCGTCCGAGCCCGTCGGTAAACACCCATGTGTCCGACATAATCTCGGATGTGAGATATCGGCTGTCCGACGGCAGATTGTATTTCGTGAGATCTTTCACGCTTTCGGTGATTTCCTCATAAACGGGTGTTTCATCGGCAATCTCTCCGCTTATTTTATCAAGCGGGCTGTCCGAACTGCCGATACAGTGAATTTTCGCATCGGCGGCGTTCGAGATTTCGACACCGTCTTTGTAGTTTTTCACATTCGCGGGCGAACCGGGCGATGTCCAGACGCCGACCGCCTCCGCTTTGTTCTCGCTGATATTTGTGATTTTGAGCAGATATTCGCCCGCCTCCATGCGGTCGAATTCGAATTTCAGCGTTTCGTTGTCTTTATAATCGATAAAATCGGCTGTCGCGAGCGAAGTTCCGCCGATTGTCGCGCGATAATTTCTGTCCCAGCGGAAAAGCTCAAATCTGAGCGAGCCTATGTTGTTGCTCCAGCTCGGCGCATATACCGTGATAAAATCAAACGGCAGTGTAATGTTGAACTGTATGCCGTAGTTATCGGTGATCTGCACCGCGCTCCCGACATCAGTATTGCAGAGCGGCACCGTTTGACCGTCGTCGGCGAAAACGGCGGCAGTCGGCACGGATGAACAGGTGAGAACGGCAAGAATCGCCGACAGAATACGCAGGACTGTTTTTTTCGGATTTTTCATGGCAAATCTCCTTTTGTTAAAATTGCGGACATTGCGGCTCAAAAGCCGACAGCCGCTCCCGACTCTCTGTCAATTATACCCCAAAACGCTCTCCCGGTCAACCTTGCCGCCGTTTGTGCGTGTAGAATTTCGCGCCGCGTTTTTGGCGATTATGACGAACTTTCGATTTTCTTCCGGACATCTCCGTAAAAAGCAAAAAGCAGAGGCGCGCGCCCCTGCTTTTTGCATATATTCATATATCCGATATTTATTTCGCTTCGTCGTCCGCCTGCTTTTCGGCTTCCCCGATGCACTTTGCGACCGCCTTCGCAGGTTCTTTCGGGCAGGAATTGCCGCCGCACCGCGGGTTTTGTTTTTGTCGGTTTATTTCGGCTTTTTACACTTGATTTTTACAAAAAGATGTGTCATAATACATAATGTCGAAAGAACCGATATTATCGGTGCGAAAACAAAAGAGAGGTAGCTTTATTATGAAAAAGAAAACCGGCATCGTGAAATTTTTTATGCTTCTTCCGATTCTGCCGATGCTCGCCGCCTGCGCGGGAGCGGAGCCGTCAACGACAACCGGATCGACACCCACATCGGCAGTCACAACAGAGGCGGCAGCGACAACCGCGGTAACAACATCCGCGCCGGTCGAGACGGCACCGGCAGTCGAACTGTCGAAGGAAGATTCGCTCGTAACGCTGAAAACAGGCTCGGATTCGGTGCGCGATCCGTTTATTCTCCATTATAACGGCAAATATTATATGTACAGCACAGGCTGGTTGGTCAGACAGTCGAGAAGCGACAGCCTGACATCCCGTTTCACCTCGGGAATCGATTGCGTAAAAACGCCCTCCGACTGTGCGGGCGACAAGTGGGCGCCCGAAGTCTACGAGATAAACGGCAAATTCTATATGATAGCCACCTATAAATCGTCAAAGACGGGCCACCGCGGATGCGCCGTATTCGCCTCCGACAATCCGGGAAAAGGCTTCACCATTATCTCGGACGGACACGTAACCCCGTCCGACTGGGATTCGATTGACGGAACGCTTTATTTTGACGAAGACGGTCAGCCGTGGATGATTTTCGTTCACGAATGGACATCGACAGACGACGGTGTCGGCAGAATGGCGGCGGCAAAGCTGTCCGACGACTTCACCCACTTCATTTCGGAGCCCGTCGAGCTTTTCCGCGGCACCGATCCCGCATGGGCACGCGGTAAGATTACCGACGGATGCTTTATGTACCGCACGAAAGGCGGAAAACTGCTCATGATATGGTCGAACAGCGACGCTTACGGCTATTCGGTCGGAATCGCAAAAAGCGAGAGCGGGCTTGTCACGGGACCGTGGGAACAGATAGACGATCCGCTCTACTCGAAATCGTACACCGGCAAGTATGACGGCGGCCACGGTATGATTTTCACGGATGACAACGGAAATATGTGGATGGCGATACATTCGCCGAACAGTTCGAATGCGGGCAGAGTCGAAAAGCCGATACTCGTTCCGCTCAAAGAGGAAAACGACAATCTCGTCTGGGATACAATCGATCGCGGATATTAAAAACTCTGTCAGAATCAAAAAATCTCCGACCGCTTAAGCGGTCGGAGTTCTTTTATCTGCCGAAAAATCCGAGCATTCTCTGTTTGTAATCGGGTGCTTCGTCATACACTCCGTGTCCGTAGCCGCCGCCGTAAATAAAGCACTCGCATCCGAGCGCGGCGGCAAGCTCTCTCGAACCGCTCGCGGTCGTAACCCGGTCGTCCTCGGCTCCGATGACAAGCACGGGGCATTTTATCCTCCGGAGTTCGGACAGGCAGTCGAAAGTCAGGCAGGCTCTTGCGAGAATAACAAAACGCTCATATTCTTTATCGGTAATTCCGAGATTTGACGAAATAAGACTTTCGCGGTAAATTTCAAGGGTTTGCGGCGAGTAAACATTGTCGACAAAAGACTCGATAAGTCCTCTCTCCTCTTTTTTTTCGGCGAGATTTATCCATTCGGATATGATTTTGCGGAAATTTTCATTCGGCGCGGCAAGTGATGATCCGATGACGGCGCTCTTTACGAGTTCGGGATAATCGGCGGCGAGATAAAGCGAAATCATGCCGCCCTGCGATGCGCCGAAAATGTCGGCATTTTCGATGCCGCAGGCTCTCATCGCGTCGGCGGTATCCGCCGCCATCATCCGCACCGTGTATCCGTCCGAAATATTTTCGGCTCTGTCGAAAAGATATAGGGTATATTCGTCGGCAAAATCTTTATAGGCGGCGGCAATGCCGTCGGCAAGCCCGATGACACTGTGAACCGAAAGTCCGGGAATTATCACGAAGTTCTTTTTGCCCGTGCCGAATTTTACATAATTCATTTTGTGTATCCTTTCTCTCCGAAAACGATTGTAGGGGACGACGTCCTCGGCGTCCCGTCCGTTCGGCTTATCGCCGCCTGTAAGTCAAATTTCTCAATAGAGCGACCGTCCGCTGATTATTGGATATATGAGGATAGCGGCGACAAAGACCGCCGTCAGCACAATGGTAACGACTCTGTATGTCTTTGTTTTCTGTATGCAAAAGGTCATCACGAAAATCGCGGCGACCGACACGGCGGCGCTTATGATATGATGCGGAAAATTATTTATCGCCCCCGCTATATGCGATGCCGCCATTAACCCCTCTATCGTGTTGCCTATCGAAAGGACAATCGCGCCCCACGCGTTCTGCTTTTTGGCAAAATAAGCGATAAAGCCGCCCGGCAGGGTAAACAGAGTCATCGGCAGCCATGTCCGACAGTAGTTTATACACGCCGTCCTGAATGTCATCTGCGAGCAGACTATCTCGACAAGATAGATGACAGGCTGACTGATAAGGAAAAAGACAAAGCATTTGAGCGCCGCCTCCCATCCTTTTTTGCAGTTGACGGCGACGATTACGGCGAATATTACCCACCATTCGTAGGTTATGCCGATATCCCGAAACGAGCTGCCGTAAAGAGTGGGTACACAGAGAACAAGACCGGTATATACTCCCGTACCGACGGCGAACAGAATGACGTAAAGCCATCTCATACTTATATTTCCGAACAGTTTTTTCAAAATTCCGCTCCTTTTCCGTTTAATGCGTCTTTTCGGCTATTATATCACACTCTGCCGCCGTTTTTGCGCGTCCGCCCGATTTTTTTGCGATTTTTTTCGGGGCGGGCTGCGGCTTTGTCTGTTTTTCACAAATTGCAAAATTTTTTTGCACAAACATTCATTTTCCCCTTGAGAAAAAGGGGGGGTGCAGTGTATAATGGATTTGCAAGCGGAACTTTTCCGGCGGAAAGGAAGATTTTGTAAGATGCAGACACAGAAAATGAGAAATCCGTATGAAATCGCCGATGAAATCATCGGCAGAATCAAGGCTCGCAAAAATCCGTTCGACAAAATAACCGTTGTTTTTCACAGCGCGAAGATCGCCCAATGGTTCAAGGCATATTATCTGAAAAGGGGCGGCAATGACATTCTCATGAATGTCGAATTTGAAAATCTTTCCTCGTTTATCAACCGAATCATAAATGTCAACGGCGAAAAAGACCGTATTCTGACAATCGGCGAGTACAGAGAATATCTTGTCCGCGCTCTCGCAGACAAAGCTGTCGATTTTCCCGAAAAGTCATATTATTCGGACGGCGGCGCGATAAACGGCATCAATCTCTATGAATTTGCCGACAGGCTCTCCGCCGTAATCATAAACGCCGAATTTAATGTGAACGCAGACGGGAGCCCTTTTGAAGATATCGAAAATGCCGATGACTGCCCGCAGAAAAAGATTTACGATCTCGCAAACAGCTACGCAGAGGCCATGAACGGCTACACGCCGCTGCGGATGTGCGAAAAAAACGCGGGACATTTCGCAAGGCCCGACGGCGATGTCTATGTTTTCGACAACTCATATATAACAACGCTTTATCTTGACATTCTGGATAAAGTCGGAGACAGACTGACCGTTTTTTCTCTCGATGACGGGGATGCGGCAGGCGATATCGGGCTGTACCCCGCGCCGTCGAAATTGCGCGAGGTCGAACGGCTCCATTCGGACATCTGCGCAAAGCTGTTCGCGCCCGACAGCGAGGATCGTGTCGGCGATTTTGTCGTATACGCGCCGAACATAAACGATTACGCCGGCTGCATACACAGAGTTTTTCGCAGAAGCGGTCCGGGACTGCCCGAAATACCGTTCAGAATCATCGGCGAATGCAAAGAGAAGCAGGACATGATTTCGACGCTCGACCTGCTCTACGAAATCGCGAACAAGCGGTTTTTCACCAGATACGACCTTAAACGTTATCTCGGCAGCAGCATGGTCATGCGCATAAACTCTGTTGACTCCGACGATGTTGCCGCGTTTATGCACGCGATTGACGAAACATATACCCGCCGCGACGGCGAAAACATCGACGACTGGGATTATCTTAAAAAAAGACTGCTCACCTCGATGCTATCCGACGGCGAAATCTCGCTTACCTGCGGAAAAACCCTGCCCTATGCGGATATTTCGACAGACGATGAGCGTATAAACAAGCTGATCGAAATTATCGACGGTCTGCTCGGCTTTGCGAAATGTTTTGACGGCGATCTCGCGTCAATGATGCTTGACGGCGATAAAATCGGGAAGATTATCGATAGGCTGAACAATCTGTTTTCGAGCGAAAATCACGGCGAAGAGAAAAATTATCTTTACGCCGAAGTAAAAAGCGAGGCCGAAAAACTGCAAAAAATCTTTGCGGACCGCGAAATCCCCGCTCACACTTTCCTGCTTTTCCTGAAAGACGCGCCGGGCCGCTATTCGTCAAGCCCCGCCGATGTCTTTTCGGGCGGCGTGACATTTTTGAATCTTGACATCGACAATATCGTCGCCGAAAAATATATATATGTTCTCGGTCTGTCATCCGATGTTTTTCCGCGTGTCGAAAGCGAAAACGAAATAGATTTTTCGAAAGGTCACAAAACGGTCTGCGAACTTGACAGAACGGCGTTCAAAAATCTTTTGAAATGCGGCGATATTGCCGTATCCTATGTAAACTGCGATCTTAAAGACGACAGCGAACATTTCCCGTCTGCCGTAATACCCGCAGTCAATCCGATGCCTCCCGTGCCGCTTGACGAGAAAAGAGCGGTTGACGAACTGTTCACCGGACGCGAGCTTTTCGCAAAGATGCGTTTTGACAATATCGGCGGTGATAACAAAAAGCCGGAAAAGCCGTCACTCGATACGGCATCGGACATACCGAAAATCACATTCGGTAAGATGAAAAACTATCTCGAAAACAGTTTCGTCTACAAATACAATCAGATACTGCGCGAAAGCGACGACGATGACGGGAACGCGAAAAGCGAAGAATACGAGCCGATAGACACAAACCACTCCGACAAATATTTCCTTGTCCGCGATATTATCCTGTCGGCGGTGAAAGCCCACCAAATCGGCGAGAAATGGGACAGCGACTCGATTTATGAAAAAATGACTCTCGAAAAGAGGCTGCCGAGAAATTTCGAGAAAGAATATTTCACCTTCCTTTACGAAAGCGCCGCCGAGGATGTGATAGACGAAATAAAAGACGGTTATACCGAAATGAAACCTTTTTCGCTCGAAATCGCGGGCAAAAACGGCGAAAAGCGTATTTTGGAAATGAGCGGTCGATGCTTTGTAAGAGAAAACGACGCCGGGCTTTCGTTTATCGAGCCGAGAGAGAGGACAGACAAACCGAAAAGCTACCTGTTTCCTTATGTCTGCGCGCTGGCCTATGTCGCGGCAAAAGACGGAGCGGACGAATATTCGGTCAGGCTGAAATCAAAAAAGGAGGTGCCTTTCACACTCACCCCCGCACAGGCAAAAGAAACTCTCGGCGAAATCATCGAAAGAATGGTCGATTTCGAAAAAATCAGATATATGGACATCGATTTCACAAATGAAAAAAGTGCGGATAAACTGCCCGGGACGATATCCGGGCTTGTCGACAAACCAAGCGACCACACCGCATGGAATTATTTCGCCGACAAGGCGGCAATCACTCCGAATGTCGATTTCGGATACAATCCCGAAAACGCGAAGGCGGAAATAGCCGAAGAATACGAAAAAACGCGAAACCTCATTTTGTATTATCGGTAATAAGAGGAGGACGGCAATGAACGGCACAACACCCGAATTTGATATAAACAGTTTCAATATAGGCAAAAACTATGTAATCGAGGCATCGGCGGGTACGGGCAAAACATACACCATCGTAGAGATTGTCGAAAAGCTGCTGAGAAATAATATCACCCTCGATAAAATGCTGATTGTAACATACACCGAAAAGGCGGCGGGCGAGCTGAAAGACAGAATCAGAACGAAAATAGGCGAGATGGGCGACGACATAAAAAGCAAACCCGAAAACGATGTCGACAACGCCCCGATAGGCACCATTCACTCATTCTGTCAAAACACACTCGGCGAATTTTTCATTTCGGCGGGCAAACCGTCGGGCAGAAAGCTGATTGATGAGGGAAAAATCAAAGATTTTCTGAGAAAATATATCCGCACGGGCAAAATCTACGAGGATATTCTCGAATTCAAAAAAATGTACCCCGACAATGACATAGAGGAAAAACTCATCAAAAAGCTGGAGGCGTATACCGAAAAATACTATCTTGATGTCAACGGCAAAGAAGACGACAGCATTGTTTCTTTTGACGCGAATATTAAAGCTCAATTTGACGAAGCGGAAAACAACGAATATGTGAAATACCTGCTTGCCAATAAGACGATTCACGGCTGTTCCGACATTGACGAAAAAATCGAATGTATATCAAAAAGCAAATTTGATTGCAAAGTCAAAGGAAAAGACGAAACCCAGCCGCTTTCGGAACTTGCCGATATACTGAAAAAAAGTATTGATTTGCAGTATACGGGTTATTCTGTAAATAAGGGCATGGGAAAAATCGGTGAAGAAGAAATATACAATGCCGTCAAAGACATAGACGCAATCAAAAAAACAATCAAAAATTATCTTGATAATTTTATTAACATACTCGTTTTCAAGTATACCCACGACATTTATATCGCATGGCAGAAAGAGAAAGAGAACCTCTGCGAGCAGACATACGGCGACATGATACGCGACGTGCGCGAAGAGGTCATGCGTGAAGACGGCAGACTGCTCGAAAAACTGCGCGAAAAATACACATACGCCATAATAGACGAATTTCAGGACACAAACCGCAAACAATGGGATATTTTCGGCAAAGTGTTTATGAGCGAAGGCCACAACATCATCGTTGTCGGCGATCCCAAACAGTCGATTTACTCTTTTCAGGGCGCCGATCTGACCGTTTACGAAAAGGCGAAAGAAGAAATCATCGCAAGCGGCGGAGAATTCTGCTCGCTGAAAAACAACTGGCGCGCGACAAAAGAGCTTATCGGGCTGACAAACAAATTCTTCGACAAGACCGATAATCCCGACGCGCTCCCCGAAGATATAAATTTCGAGGGTTCGGCTTACGGAAACACCGGGCTTTCCGTTTTCAAAGCCGAATTTGACGGTCGGCCGCTGAAATCGATTATGATAGCCGAAGGTGATGACGGGGGCGTTATCCCGACCGAAGAATACGCGAAAGTCGTCTGCGGAAAGATAGCCGATTTCTGTTCGAAAGACGAAAACGGCAGAACAAGACTTCAGATTTGGGAAAAGATCGGCAAAAACGAATCAGGACAGAGAGATGTGTCATTCGGCGATTTCGCGGTACTCGCGCGCACACGTTCCGAAATGGTGCCGATTAAAGAGGCGTTTGAAAAATACGGCGTACCATACACTCAGTACAAGAACGAAAGACTTTTCAAAGAAAAAGAGTGTGCCGACTGGATTTCGATTCTGGAGGCGATAAACGCCCCCGATTTCACCGGATACAACCGCCGTCTTTTCAAAAAGGCGATGTTCACCTATTTCTTCGGCTACTCTCTTGACGATGTAAGATCGCCCGTTTTCGACAAAGACTCGACAGACGAAATAAGAATAATCGACGGCTGGCGCGAACTCGCGGCAAAACGCGAATGGGCGATGCTTATCGAAAGGATATTCGTCGACACCGATGTTTTCGGTAAACTCAGTGAGCTCGGCAGCCTTAAAACCTACGGCATACTGATGCAGATAGGCGACTACTCTGTCGATTTTCTCGAGAAAACCGACAATCCCGACCTGCTTGTGAAAAATCTCCGCGCCCTCGCAAAAGACGAGGGTGATGACGATGACGATTCGGGCATAATCGCGAAATCGACCGACACCGACTGCGTTCGGGTTATGACAATCCACGCCGCGAAAGGACTTCAGTTCCCGGTTGTGATTTCGGCGGCGGGGTGTAAAGGCGAAAAATCGTCCGACTGTTATTCCTATCACGACGGCGGAAAATATCTCCTGTCTTTCGGCGACGATGACAAATCGAAGAAAGAGAGAGCGGACGAATACAAGCGTCTTTTCTATGTCGCCTATACGAGACCGGAATTTGTTCTGATACTGCCGTATTTCAAAGATACAAAGCAGTTCGAATTTGTGAAAAAATCGATTGAGAATTTCAAAAGCAAAAATCCGGACGAATACGAGCCGCTGAAACCCGACAGCCGCGACCCCGAACGGCTGAAAGAACAAATCAAAAAGATTTTCGATGCCTGTGCGGCAGACGGCGCAAAGGTCGGACAAGCCGAAATCGAGGGGAGAATCGAAAGGCTGAAAGAGCTCGGCAAAAAAGTCTATTTTCACACACCGCAGAAACACGCCTACTCATCGCTCTCGCACGGCGTCAAAAAATCCGCCGCCGATATCGACGAAAATGTCCCCGAACTTTCGGATGACGAAAAAATCGAAAACGAGCTTATAAAGCACAACAACGCCGATGATTCGGAAAGGGCGGACGGCACCGATCTTTCGGGCTACGACAAGTCGGCGAAAGTCATCGCCTGCGAATATGACGGCGGAAAAGATCCGATTGAGCTGTCGCCGAACTTCATCGCGGGTACGGGAATCGGCAACGTTCTGCACCGTGTGTTTGAGCTTATCGATTACGCGGGCGCAAATCCCGACATCGACGGGCTGATAAAAGCCTGCTTTGCCGAAGAAAAAATCAGAATCAGAGACGAGTCCGAACGCAGAAGCGGCGAAGATTGGGTCGGCGATGTCAAAAAGATGGTCGAAAATGTTACGGCGGCAAAACTGCCGGTTATAAAAGGCGGCGATGCGTGCGGCGGCTCGTTCACGCTGTCCGAAATCGGGCGTGCCGACCGCAAAAACGAGGTCGAGTTCAACTACAACATTCCGAAAGAATACGGCTCGCATTATATGAACGGATTTGTCGATCTCATTTTCAGACGCGACGAATATTATTCGATTCTCGACTGGAAATCGGACAAACTGAACAATGACGACTTTACCTCTTACAGCGACGGCGGCATGCTCAAAGGACATGTGGACAAGCTGTACTCGATTCAGCGCGTTCTCTACTCGTACTGCCTTGTAAAATGGCTTTCCGAAATTTACAATATGAGCGAGAATGAAGTGTTCGAAAAACATTTCGGCGGCATCTATTATGTTTTCCTGCGCGGCTGCAACGAAGGCTGCGGCAACGGCGTCTACGCGCAGACATGGGAGAATTTCGGGAGCCTGAAAGAGGCATACGAAAAAATCGTAAAGGATAGGGTATGATGATGAATTATCGCGAATTTTACGAAAAAATGAAAAGTCTCCGCCTTATTTCGGACAGCCGAAGAAATCTGCTCACCCTGCTGAACGGCGAAATCGCCGACTGCGAAGATGCCGACACGGCGATGGAGCTGTTTATTCTCTATTTTTCGCTTGTCGACGACGGAAGCACCTATATGCCGCTTGACACCGGCAAAATCAAAGATATTTTTGACGGCAAAATCGACAAACGCAAAACGGCGCTTTCCGAGGAGGCGGATGACGATCCGAGGCTGAGTCGTCAGCGCGATGAGGACAAAAGAACGCTCGACGCGCTCAAAGCCGAAATCGAGGCAGCGGCGGAAAAGAGCGGCATACTCGAAAATCTCTCTGTTGTCGGCGCGGACAGGCTGTTTATTATCGATAAAAACCGTCTGTTCGCGAGAAAATATTACAACGCCGCGGAGAGCATAAAAAAATCGGCAGACCGACTGCTGAAAAGCGTGTCCCGTGCCGACACTCTGCCCTTTGACTTCGGCGATGTTACGAATCTCAATCTGAAAAACGGACAGCGGGAGGTAATAGAACAGGGTATCAATAAAAATCTGCTTGTTACGGGAGGACCGGGAACAGGCAAAACCACATCGATATTCTATCTGCTGCTTGCCGTTCTCTGCGGCGGCGAAGATTACAACATCTACCTTACCGCGCCGTCGGGAAAAGCGGCAGTCAGAATGAGCGAGAGCATCGGCGACGAGATAAAAAATCTCCGTGAGCCGTTCGCCTCCGACAAAAAGGATATTATCGATAAAATCTCGAAATCGGACGGACGGACAATCCACAGACTGCTCGAAACCGACAGAAGTACGGGCAGATTTGTCCACACCGCCGAAAACAAATTCCCGCAGAACTCGATATTCGTCATTGACGAGGCATCGATGATTGACGTCTGCCTTTTCGCATCTCTCTTCGAGGCGATTCCCGACGGGGCGAGAGTGTTTATCCTCGGCGACAAAAATCAGCTCCCGTCTGTCGAATGCGGCGCGGTCTACGGCGAACTGCTCGAAAAATACACAGACAATGTGATAGAGCTTACCGAAACCAACCGCTTTTCGGCTGATTCCGAAATCTTTAGGCTGTCCGAGTTGATAAATCGCGGCGGTCTCAGAATCGATGAAAATTTGTTCAACCCGATAGAAGATTTCGAAATCGAAGATACCGCCCGCGACAAAATCTTTTATTATGCCGACAATCGGAACTCAAACCGCGAAATCGTCGAAATAATCACCGAAAAATGGTATAAAAAATACTATGACGGCTTTATGAAAGAATGTACCGACATCGAAAACGATCCCGGAAAATTCGGGGAGATAATCGACAGAGCGGAAAAGACGAAAATACTCTGCGCGCTGAAAGAGACGACAAGGGGCGCCGATCATATCAACAAGGTTATACTCGATTCTTACTGCAAAGGCAGGAAAATCAGCGGATACTATCCCGGCGAACTGCTGATGATAACGAAAAATCTGAAAGCTCTCGACCTTTACAACGGCGACTGCGGCGTGACCGTGAAATTCAGGGATGACGGCAATCTCTATTTCATGATAAGAAAGGCGGAAACCGGCAATCTGCGGCCGATTGACGAAAAAACCGAAAACCGAATTTTCAGGCTCGGCGATTATTTCTTCTATCCCGTCGGAATGATAGGACGGGAGGATATTTCGTCGGCGTTCGCGATTACCGTTCATAAGGCGCAGGGCTCGGGCTATGACGATGTCTTTGTCATTCTGCCGAAATCCGAGGGACATCCGCTCCTGAACCGTCAGCTTGTCTATACGGCGATTACCCGTACGAAGAAGAACACCTACATCATCACAAACAAGAAAAATCTCGAAGACTCATCGAATAACAGGATAACAAGACAAACCGGAATATACGGATAAAAGAAAGGAAAATATTATGCAGTTTATGTGGACATGCGACCCGATTCCCGAAACCGACGGATTTATCGACAGACTTTACGAAAAATGCAACGCCGTTATCTGTAACAAAGACGAAGTCCCCGAAACATTCGTCGCCGATATGCATCTTTTGTTCGGCATCGATCTGAAAAACGATTTTATCGGCAATGTTTTTTATTCAGGCAACGGCGAAGATTTGAGCGATGCCGATCTGATTATTATTCCCGAAAATGTCGACACATCCCGCTTTCTGGTCACACTTGCCGATTATATCAACGCGGGCATGACAAAGCGCGGACTTGACTGCTTTGTTCATGACGGAGCAGGAGTGCTGCGCCGATACACTGTTGTAAAGGACGATGACAGTATTGATGGCGGAGGCGACATTTTTGTTTTCTACGAGCCGGGTGTGTTTACGAGCGAGGTCAGCCTGAGCCTTACCAAAGAAATCGTCTACGGATACGAGGCGGAGTGCGGCGAGCCGTCCCAAATCGCGAAAGACATAAAAGGCGGAAAGCATTTCACAAAGAGCCTTTGGCTCGAGCTTTTCAACATCGATCCGCCGAGTTCGATGATAAAATGGCGGTAAAACGGCAATCTTAATTTATTCGTAAACAAAAGAATCGTGGTGCGGCAGTAATTCTGCCGCACCACGATTTTAATGAATGCCGTGTCGTCCGACGATTTGAGGATGATATTCGATAATCATATACAGCTATTATATCCGCAATTTCGGGGAAATTCAATAATTTTTTCGAAAATATTACTTCGAGCGCGAAAAAGTTGACTTTTCCGCAAAAAAAATAAAATACTGTGCTTTTTTGTGATATAATAACATATATGCCGCATGCAAAGATTTCACAGACTGCAAGGTTGTCCGCAACCGACATCGGCAGATTGTCTGTGAGCTTCGAAATCACCCGAAGTTCCACACACCCGTTGCTATCGCGACGGCAGCTTATTAAAAAATCCGAAAGGCGAGTAAAAAACTATGATGACTCCATTCAAAAACAAAGTATGGCTCGCGTCACCGACCATGCACGGCGATGAACTGAAATATATGACCGAAGCGTATGAAACGAATTGGATGTCCACGATCGGCGCAAACATCAACGAAGTGGAACGTATCGCCGCCGAGAAAGTCGGGGTGAAATATGCTGTCGCCCTTTCGGCATGTACTGCCGCGCTTCACCTTTGTGTGAAATCGGCGGGAGAAAGATTATACGGAAAGCCCGCCATCAGTCATGGCACACTGGAGGGCAAACGAGTTTTTTGCTCGGATATGACTTTTGATGCGACGCTTAATCCTGTCGTTTACGAGGGCGGTATTCCGGTATTTATCGATACCGAAGCAAATTCATGGAATATGGACCCTGTGGCGCTGGAAAAGGCATTTGAAATGTACCCCGAGGTCAGGCTTGTCGTTTACGCCGAACTGTACGGCTTTCCGGGACGCATTGATTTAATCAAGAAGATTTGCGAAAAGCACGGCGCGCTGCTCATTGAGGATGCCGCCGAAGCAATGGGTGCAACGCTGAACGGCAAACAGTGCGGCTCGTTCGGAGACTATTCTGCCGTCAGTTACAACGGAAACAAAATCATCACCGGCTCTGCCGGCGGGTGTCTTTTAACTAATGACATTGAAGTGGCAAACAAGGCCCGAAAATGGTCAACTCAGGCGCGCGAGAACGCCCCGTGGTATCAGCATGAAGAAATCGGCTACAACTATCGTATGAGCAATGTGATTGCCGGCGTTATCCGCGGACAATATCCGCATTTGGAGGAACATATCGCGCAGAAAAAGGCAATCTATGAGAGATACCGCGACGGGCTGAAAAATCTGCCTGTCCGCATGAACCCGATTGTGGACGGCGCCCTGCCGAATTATTGGCTGTCCGCTCTGATTATTGATAAGGAATATATGTGCGGGCAGGTCAGAGACGACTCTAAGGCGCTCTACATAAAAGAAAAAGGCAAGACATGCCCGACCGAGATACTTGAAACTCTCGCAAGTCTTAACGCCGAGGGCAGACCGATCTGGAAACCCATGCACATGCAGCCGATGTACCGAATGCACGAAGTGATCGGGCGAGAGGGATCTCTCCGCTGCCGCACCAATGCCTATACGGCGGGCGGTGTAACCGATGTCGGTGCGGATATTTTTGAGCGCGGCTGCTGTCTGCCGAGTGATAACAAGATGACAGAGGAAGATCAGGCAAAGGTAATTGAAATTATCGTAAGCTGTTTCGAATAAACCGATCGAGGGGACACACAGATGTACGTAAAGTTTTGGAAAAGATTCTCGGACTTCACATTATCCTTGATTGCGTTGATTGTACTATCGCCTGTTTTATTGATTTTAATTACAGTCGGTGCGATTGTAATGAGAGGCAACCCGTTTTTTGTGCAGCCACGTCCGGGCAAAAAGGGTAAAGACGGGCGGGAAAAAATATTTTATCTGATTAAGCTGCGGTCAATGAGCAACAAACGCGGGGCAAACGGCGAACTCCTGCCGGATGATCAGCGCCTCGGACGCTACGGCGCGTTTTTGCGCAGCACCTCCCTTGATGAGCTGCCATCTTTAATCAATATATTA
The DNA here is from genome assembly GCA_963628435.1 of bacterium. Lineage (GTDB taxonomy): Bacteria > Bacillota > Clostridia > Oscillospirales > CAG-272 > CAKSQF01. The sequence continues at coordinate 15,026 of CAVGEY010000001.1, read as the reverse complement.
TCGGGGCAGCTATCTGTCGTCGGTCCTCGCCCGTTTCTGATTCGGGATTGTGTGTTTCTTACAGAGGAGCAGCGTCGCCGCCATGATGTACGCCCGGGGCTGACGGGGCTTGCACAGGTGAACGGACGGAACAATATCACCTGGGAGCAGAAGTTTGAATATGATCTGCAGTATATCGACAGAGGAATTACTTTCATTGGCGATTTGAAAATTATCTTGCAAACAGTAGGCAAAGTTCTGAAAAGAAGCGACATCGTCCGCGACGGAACGGTATCGGACATGGATTACGGCGATTGGCTGATGATGGAAGGCAAAGTGGATCGGGCTACATACGACAAAAAGCAGGAAGAAGCGAGAGCGTTGACGGGGGGTAAGAGACGTGAATTTTTCTGTCGCGATGTCGGTTTATAAAAATGACAACGCACAATATTTTGACAGAGCATTGGAAAGCATTACCGTGTCACAGACTGTCAAACCATCGGAAATTGTTTTGGTCGTAGACGGACCGGTTGATAATAAGCTGAACGGAATCATTGAAAAATACGAGCGGTCATACCCGATATTTAAGGTCATTCGACTTGATAAGAACGGCGGTCTCGGCAACGCTTTGAAACTTGCGGTGGAAAACGCAGATTATGATCTGATCGCACGAATGGATAGCGATGATATATCGCTTCCCACACGATTTGAGCAGCAACTTGCTTTTTTTGAATCGGATTCTTCGGTTGATATTGTAGGTGGAGATATTTCCGAATTTATCGGGGAAGAAGATAACATAGTGGCTTATCGTAATGTCCCGACATCGGATCAAAAAATCAAAGACTATATGAAGGTAAGATGCCCGTTCAATCATATGTCTGTGATGTATAAAAAAACTTCCGTTCTGAAAGCGGGCGGATACCTGGATTTGTTTTGGAATGAAGATTATTATTTGTGGATAAGAATGCAGCTTGCCGGAGCAAAATTCGCAAATACGGGAACAACGCTCGTTAATGTCAGAACAGGCGCGGATATGTATGCCAGACGCGGCGGAAAACGCTATTTTCAAAGTGAAAAATATTTGCAAAAATATATGCTTGAACATAAAATGATCGGATATTCAACCTACATAAGCAATATCGCAAAAAGGTTGATTGTTCAGAGGTGTCTGCCGAATCGGCTGCGAGGTCCGGTGTTCAGAAAATTTGCAAGACAAAAGCATGCCGGCATGGCTGAAAAAGACAGCGTATAAGACGGTGCTGAGGAAACGGAAATGAAAAAATATAAGATAGGGTATACAACGGGCGTGTTCGATTTGTTTCACATCGGGCATTTGAATATTCTGAAAAGAGCAAAGGAACAATGCGAATATCTGATTGTCGGAGTAAGTACCGACGAATGCGTGGAAAGTTACAAACACAAAGCCCCGATTATTCCGTTTGACCAAAGGTTTGAGATAGTCAAAGCAATCAAATATGTGGATGAAGCTATTCCTCAAACTTCGATGGACAAGAGAAAAGCGTGGGAAACTCTTAAATTTGATGTACTTTTTCATGGCAGCGATTGGCAAAACAGCGATATGTATAACAAAATCGTAAAGGATTTTGAAGATCTCGGCGTTGATGTTGTTTTTTTGCCACATACGGAAGGAATTTCATCGACAGATATTTCAAAGAAAATCAAGTCTTAGGCAGGAGCAGGTATGTCGATAGAAAGCATTGGAAATAAGTGCTGCGGTTGCAGAACATGTCAACAAGTGTGCAAATTACAAGCCATCAAATTCACAACCGATAAATATGGGTTTGAATATCCGAGTATCAACCACGATATTTGTGCAGAGTGCGGAGCTTGCGAAAAAACATGCCCCGTTATCAACGAGCCGCAGCTTTCCGATGCTTCTTTCGGCGGGATGGCATACGCTCTTGATAATGAGACAAAATACAATGGTTCAAGCGGCGGTTTATTCGGTGTATTCGCCTCTTATATAATTTCCCGGAACGGTGTTGTATTCGGTGCGGCATTCGATGAGAATTTGAAGCTTAAAACGCAAAAAGCTGAAAATCCCGATATGCTTGTCCCTCTGTATAAATCGAAATATCTTCTTTGCAATACACAGGATTCATTTTGTGTTATAGAAGATAATCTGAAAAAAGGACGTTTGGTTTTATACTGCTCAAGTCCATGCCAAATTGCGGCGCTGAAGCTATATCTCAAAAAAGAATATGACAATCTCCTTACGATTGATTTTGTTTGTCACGGAGTAGGGAGTCAGATGCTTTTTGATCGCTCGATTTCATATACCGAACACAAAGAAAAAATACAAATAAAGAAAGTTCTTCTGAGATACAAAAAAGGCAACGCATCTTCCCATTATTATTACTGTTATTATTTGAAAAACGGAAAATTTTACGAAAAATCAGATTTATATTTTTCTTTCCCGTATTATAATGCGTATTGTAAACAACTCGTTTGCAGAGACAGCTGTTATGATTGTAAATTTGCATCTCGCAGAAGAGCAGGTGATATAACCGTCGGCGATTTTCATTCAGTTGAAAAATATTATCCGGATACAGATCGCTTTGCCGGAGTGTCAATGATTTTGGTAAACACCCCCAAAGGTCAAAAATATTTTGATTCCGTTCGGGAAAACATATATTTTCGTAAGATGGCAACCGAAATTTTATATCATAATAACCGCTTTACTAACGATATGGTTATTCCTTCGGAACAACCTGCTTTTAGAAAATCTATCGAAACAGAACCATTTGAGATAACGGTAAAAAGATTTTTGAAACCGTCAGGAGATTGGAAAAAATTGATTTATTATCATTTACCCGGGTTTCTCAGAAAATTGATTCGGAAGATGCTGTGAGGAGTAACGATATGAAGTATATGAGAGACGGATTGCCGGACAGCTACGGTTTTTTGCAGCTGCAGGACAAAATTCTGGAGATTGCCGCATACATAGATTATTTTTGCGAACGGAACAACATAGATTATTGCCTTATGGGCGGTTCGGCACTTGGGGCAAAAAGGCATGGGGGATTTATCCCGTGGGATGATGACCTTGACATTTTTATGACGCCGGACAATTATGAAAAATTCCGAGCGGCGTTTATGGATCATGGTGATAAGGAAACCTTTTATCTGCAAGAATACGGAAAGACAAAAAAAGGATATGTTTCTATTCCGAAACTGCGTATGAATGGCACGACATACATTGAGAAATTGCTTGAGAATAAAAAAGTGCATCAGGGTATTTTTGTGGATATATTTATTCTTCACAACTGTCCGAATTCGAAAATTGCACAACTTTGGCAGTGCTTTTGGGCAAAGTGCGCGGTGGTCAAAGGAATATCTATGAGAGGTTACGACCGTCAAAAGGGATTCCGACAATTTTTGATTTCATTTGCGAAAATTTTACCGAAAAAGATTATGGTGGATTTTGCGTTGTCTCAGGTCTATCGGTTCCGTAATCGAAAAAGCAATTACTATTGCAATTTTCTCGGCAAGGCGATCTATAAGAAAGGGCTGTATCAAAAAGAATGGTTTTCGGAAACCGAACCGATCCCTTTTGAAAAAATCAAACTGCGTGCTCCAAAAGGGTTGCATGAGTTTTTGACAGAGCGTTTCGGAGATTATATGACACCGCCTTCCGCAGATCGAATCAAGTGGGAGCAGCATGCACTGAAATGGGATACCGAAAAAGATTTTTCGGAATATGTAAATAAAGAACGTGACTTTTCGGACGAGAAATACCTGGTCTGATTCGGGCCTTTGCGCGGTGATATGACGGGAGGAAAATAATGAGTGAATTGATTTCGGTAATTATCCCGATATATAATGTGGAGCCTTACCTCGCAAAGTGTGTGGAATCGGTTTTGGGGCAGACCTATTCCGATTTGGAGATTATCCTGGTTGACGACGGATCTCCGGACCGGTGCGGAGAAATTTGCGACGAATATGTCAGGACAGACAGTCGGGTAAAGGTAATTCATAAAAAAAACGGCGGGCTGAGCGACGCCAGAAACGCGGGGGTGAAAATCGCCCGCGGCGAATACCTCTCGTTTATCGACAGCGACGATTGGATTGAGCGAAATTATTTTGAGGTTTTGTATCACCTGCTGAATGATTATGATGCCGATCTTTCCGCCGTCGCTCTTTGCAGCGTAAACGAAGATGGCAAAGAAATCGGCCGGCACCATAACGGAGAGACACATTTCCTTGATGCCGCCGCTGCCATGGAAAATATGTTTCATCGTGACGGACTGCCCTGGTGCGCACAGGCTAAATTATATAAACGGACATTGTTTAACGGTATTGAATATCCCGTCGGCGTTTTGATGGAAGACAAGGCAACCGCCTACAAGATATTTGCCGGATGCCGAAAGATCGTATACTCGGATATTTCATTATACAAATATACGGTGCGGCAAGAAAGCATCATGCGAAGCCGATTTTCCGAAAAACGGATGCGTTCGTTTGAAGTTCAGGAAGAATTGAACTCTTTTTTGGAGCAAAACTATCCGACAGCGGCTGTTTCGTCACATGCGTACACGGTAAAGTGTGCGATTTCCATGCTTTGCATGATGTCGGCCGCAAAGTATGAGGATACGGAACAATCGGAAAAGCTCTTCGTCTACATGGCAAAATTCAAAAAAGAATTTTTGCGGGCATCTTTTATAGACAAGCGTTACAGGATAGTCGGCCGAATAATTTACGCGCTTCGGCGGATTTGGGGCAAAAAAATATACGGCAGTATCTTTTACAGAATACTGTGCGGCAAGGCGGCTGCCGTTATTACCGCCGGGTAAGGTTATAAGTTATGAAAAAAGTATTGGTATTCGGAGCAACGATACAGCTCTCTCTCGAAAAGCAAACCGGTATTATAAAAAAAGTGCTTTCTCAGGCAAAAGTGTTCGAGTCTGCCTTTGACGTATATACATGGGGATTCGGCGAAAACGAGATTTTATATATCCATGACGGCAAATTGACGGTTGTGGATCATTTCAAAAACAAGGCCGAACGAAGATCAAAATATTTCACGGCAATCACCCGTTTTGCTTTGGAGAACCGGGCGGAGGCGTTTTATTTCCGCTATGCATCTGCCGACTTTTATTTGCTGAATATGTTAAATAAGTTCCGAAAGAGGGGTATTTTATCGGTTATTGAAATCCCTTCGTACCCATACAAGGGGGAATTTATGCATGGAATCAAAAAAAGACTGATTTATCTTTTGGATTCAATGCTGCGGGGTCGGCTGAAAAAATATGTTTCGAGAGTCGTCATTTTTGTGGAAAACCCGAAATCCGTTTACGGTATCCCGTGCATCAACACGATGAACGGAATCGACACATCCGATACGGCGGCGGTACATTCGGATCCCGGTGATACGCTGAATCTGATTGCGGTCGCCAGTATGCTGCCGCATCATGGATTTGATCGCATGATTGAAGGGCTGAATCAATATTATTCCCGGCAAAACGATGCACGGCCGATTGTTTTTCACGTGGTCGGAAACGGCCCGGAGCTGAAAGAGTATCAGAGCCTTACAAAAAAATACGGACTTGAAAACCGTATAAAATTTTACGGGCAAAAAAGCGGAAAAGAACTTGACGAAGTGTTCGGGAAGGCGGATATGGCGGTCGGATCCCTGGGACTGCACCGAATAGGCCTTACGGAGGGCAGCACCTTAAAAAACAGGGAGTACGCCGTACGCGGACTGCCGATCGTATATTCAACATACGAGCAGTTTTTGAAAGACTCACCCTATGCTTTGGAACTGCCCGCGAATGATGCACCTGTTGACACAGAGAAAATTATCGAATTTTGGGATCGCATGAAAGCCATTGACAACCTTCACGAAAAAATCCGGAACGATGCCGTTTCAAGATGCGATATGAAGATCACAATGGCGCCTGTTGTGCGCTATTTACAGAACAGCAAAGGGATTGATTTATGATGAACGAAGTCAGCCGCACTTCTGTCCGAACGCAGCAAACAGCCGCGATGCCGCTTTCCGTCGTGCGCGATCTTTTTATGGCGGGTTTGCTGGTATGGCTGGTATGCCCCTATCAGAACTTTTTCGAAAATTGGTATATATACGGCGGCCTTTGGATCGGATGGATGATCACCGCGTTTATAACCGACTCAGGAGCGTTTCGTTATATGGCTTTATCGAAATATACCTGGGCGGCGCTTTCATGGCCGTGTTCGATTTTTATCCTGTCGCTTGCGGATTGGGCAGACTTTTCGCCCTACCAGTTCACAATCGTTTTGGTGGTTTCGGCATTTGTTTATTATGCGAAGGGCAATCACGTGAAATCGCTGCGCTTTTTGATTGTCGTGTATACCGCATACGCAATCATGATTTCCGCTTTCAGCTTACAGCAGTTACGGATCAATTCGGAAATTTCAAGAATATTGGCAAATTCCGATAAAAAAATCACCTCGGCGTATGCGAGTGCGTTTATGGCGAACTTCTCGTTTGTAAACGGAACGACATTGGTATCACTGTTTTGGCTTTTCAATTTCAGAACGGCGCATGATAGGCGTATTCGTCTTTTTTCACTTGCGATGGTTGTCATGGGTGTTTTCCTTTTGATTCGCGCGCAATATTCCATTGCGTTGTTTCTGTTTGTGATTTTCGCTTTTATCATGCTGATATTCAGCTCAAAAAAGCAGCGCGGCAACAGTATCAAAGCCGTTTTTCTGGTACTCGGTTTGTTGATTCTCCTTCCGTTTGCCGGAAGCATTTTACAGTCACTTTCGGATATGATTCCTTCGGGGTATGTGGCAAGAAGGCTAAAATCGCTCGGAAAGATGCTCAGCCTCGACGGTATACAGCAGGGCTCCGATCTTGATGCCAGACTGCGGCTGTATAAGCTCTCGGTATCGACATTCTTTGACAATTTCTTTTTCGGTGTCGGCGGCAAATATTACGGGGCAAACGGACTTGCCGGAGGTCATTCGCAAATATTGGACAATTTTGCTTACTACGGAGTGCTGTTCGGCAGCCAGTTTATCTGGTATTTGATTTGTATATTTAAGAACGGGGCGGCGTTTTTTACCGATGATTTCAGACATACATACAGAATGATTTTTATCGTGTATATGATACAGTGTCTGCTGAACACCAGTTATAATACTGAAATGCTGTTTACAATCTTTTTCATTCTGCCGTCTCTTATTTATTCGGCGCAGAATAGCAGAATCAAAGCGGAGATGGGGGCCGGAAGCTGATGTCCGAAAAAATCAGGGCAGTTGCCGAAAAATTGTATCGGATAGGTTTTGCTCATATTTTTACCACGTCGGTAATCAACAAGCTTCTTTCTTTGGTTACCAATATGGTGATTGTACGTGTGCTCAGCAAATCCGACTACGGTATGTACTCATACGCATACAACATTGTAACAATCGTGCTGATAGTAAGCGACCTCGGCACACGCATGGCACGCTTTCAATACTGCTGTGAAACAAATGATCCCGCCGAACGAAAAGCCATTACGCGTTTTTTAATGAGCATCGGAACGGTCTCGAACATTGTTTTTTCGGTCGGAACCTTTCTGTACGCAACATTTTTGCCGCTCTCCATACCCGGCGGGAAGTTTGCGCTGCAAATGTTATCTGCCACATATCTTTTTCAATACTGTTATGATCAGACCTGTTACGGCTTCAGAATCGAAAAAGACAATAAAAGATATGCCTTTTTAACCAATATCAATTCGATAGGATACGGAGTCTCGGTGTGTGTCGGGGCGTGGCTGTTCGGAATAGCGGGCATGGTCTCGGGCAAATACATTTCATTTGTTCTGCCTGTCGTGATAGGTCTTTGCCTGATGAAAAAGCAGACAGACGGCAACGCCGGGCATACGGCAACACTTTCGACGATTAAGAAAAGAGAAATGGTGAAGTACGGTCTTTTGATTGTTCTTACAAACAGCGTATCATCCGTGCTGAGTTATTTTGACACCTATCTGGTCGGTCGAATTATTACGGACGAGCTGGTTCTTGCGGATTATAAGGTTGCAACGGTGATTCCCCACGCCTTGAACTTTATACCGTTATGCTGCATGACGATGATCTACCCCTATTTTGTCGAACATAAGGACGACAAAAAATGGATTATTCAAAACACGCATAAAATTCAGCTGCTGCTTGGTGCCGTCGGTTCCGTTATCTCCGCAGGCGGCTTTTTGCTTGCACCGTACATTATAAAGTTCGTGTTCGGAGAACAGTATCTTACGGCTGTTCCGGTATTCAGAATCCTCATCGCCACCTTTTTCATTGCCTGCACATTCCGCATTCCGACAGGTAATATCTTAAGTATGATGCATTTGGTAAAGGTGAACTTCTGGCTCAGTGTGGGAGAATGCGTCATCAATATTGCCGCGGATGTTCTTCTTATTCATAAATACGGAAGTATAGGCGCGGCTTATGCTACATTTATCATTACCGTGTTGTCATCGCTGTTTTCGGGCATATATTTTCATCTGTTTTTGAATAAGCAAAAAAAGAGTAGGGGTGAATAACTGTATGTATGGGTTTATCGGATCGGTATCCTTGTCCTCCGACAGCAAAGTGTCACTTTACTGTGAGCCGCACAAAAATCACCCGAAATTGCTTCAGGATGAGACAAGTTCGGATAATTTTCAGGTAAAACGGTTGACATTGGACAAGTTCGCAAACGACAAGGTTTTTTATGAGAGCGAAGATACGGTAATCGTTGTTGAGGGAGTAATATACAATTTTCGCGAATTGGAACAGAAATACGGGACTTCCGAACGGGGACGATTGTTGGAAAAAATGTATATGACGAGTTCGGCTCAAACACTCGCTAATGATCTGAACGGTTTTTATTCCATGCTTTTGTATGATAAGAACAGTAAGAAACTCTGTTTGATTACCGATCATATATCTTATAAACCGCTGTGGTATTATCAGTCCGACGGGGTGCTGATTTTTTCTACCGATATTCACTGGCTTTATAAAACCCTTTCCGCTTCCGGGATTCAGCTTCAACCGGAATACGATGGTATTTACTGTCTCATAAACTACGGGTACATGCTGGGTGATATTACCCCGGTGAAAGGATGCAGGAAGTTGTTAGCCGGTAATATTGCCGAATACAGTCTTGGCAAGATTGACATTGTGAATTACTATACCCTTCCCGATGTCACCTCTCAGGAGCGCGGTCTTTCCTCCGAACAGTACGATACCGTTTTGGGGAAAATCGACGCTTCTCTTGAAAAATCCGTTCGATATATTTATGAGAAAGATGACGAATACGGTTACAAGCATTGCATGACACTCTCGGGCGGTCTTGATTCAAGAACGGTTTTGTTTATGGCAAATCGGCTCGGATACAAAACAACTTGTTTTACCATGGGCGAGTCAAACTGCAACGATATTAAGATTGCCTCAAAAATATGCCATGATTTGAAATTGGAACACCTTGTGTATGAGTTGGATAACGGTAATTTCCTGTTCAACATCGATGCCGCGATAGAAGCCAACGGAGCAACGATCCTGTATCCGGGTTTTGCCCACACTTTTCAAATGAATTCGCTGATCAATTTTAATGACTTCGGTTCGGTACATTCCGGTGATGTCGGGGATGCAATTTTAGGAGGATCGCTTGTCGGAAATCAAACTGAGATCGATATAAGGTCTGCAATGTACGGAACCGATTATATAGATCGGTTTTCCGAAGAGTTTAAGGAAACAGAAAAACACAGGTACAGCGATTCTTTCAGATTTAACTATTATAACCGCGGCTTGAACAGTGCCGGAAACGGATGCTTTGCAACACATTACTACACCGAATGCAGTTCTCCTTTTGTCGATAGAGAATTGTGCAATGTTTGCTTCTCTATTCCGGAATCACAGATTAAAAATCATAAGGTCTACTTAGATTATTTGAAACGATACCTCCCGGACAGTTGTAATTATATTTGGGAGAAGACAGCCTGCAAACCGGGAGCAGGCAGGCTTAAACGCTATATCGTAAAATGGAAGCAGCGAATACAACTTCATATTTTCAGGCAGTCTGTTTCCATGAATCCGTTTGAAAAGTGGTATCGGGAAAATCCGGATATCAAGGCTTATTTCGATCATATTTTCAAGGACGCCGAAACAATAAAAAAAGACAATTCCCTCCTTTACGAAGACCTTGTAAAACGGTTTAATTCAAGCAGGGTAATTGACAAAAGCCTTGCCTGCGAGGCCGTGGCGTTTATAAAGAAGTATAATGTAAAGCTTTAAGTTTTGGAGTCGGTATGAGAGTATTGTTGATTGGAAATCCGGAGTCGATATGGACAAAAGAGTTTATCGATAAAGTCCTTCTGCCGATCGGGGCGTCGGTTTCGCTGCAATGTGATCCTGATGCGGACGGTCGGTTTGATGACTGTTATCGGGATAGCGGCGTTCGCATAATCGGGCAGTACCGGTTGTCGCCGCTGATTATGAAAATTCCGAAAATCCGCGTACTTCACCGTCAATTTCGAAAAAAAGCCGCGCTTGCGGCGCACAAAGGCGAGTTTGATGCGGTAATTGTTTTGTATGTAACGCCGTTTGCGCTGAAGTGCGCAAGGAGCCTGGCAAAAGCGGATACGAAGCGCTATGCTGTTTTTATCGGGAGCGATATTTTAAGAAGTTCTCAAAAAAATACGGCAAGTATGAGAAGGCTGCTTAAAGACAACCGGACATCCGTAATATGCGAATCATGTCAAACCGAGGCGGCTTTTTATGACAGGATCGGTAGGGCAACCGCCGTGTCGGCAAAGGTCATATATTTCGGAGACACCCCGTTTCGCTACATTGACGATCAGCTTGAATCGGGCATCAACAAGTGCAAAAAGCAATACGGAATCCCCGAAGATAAAATTTCGGTTTGCATAGGCTATAATGCGAGTCCCGCGCAGCAGCACTTAAAGGTTATTGAGCAAATCGGCAAACTGACCGACAAAATCCGAAAAAAGATTTTCCTTGTCGTTCCCGCGGCGTACGGCGGAGATGCGGCTTATATTGCGGAGCTGGACGCGGCGATGAAGTCAACCGGAACAGGATATTGTATTTTGACGAAGTTTCTGTGTCCGAACGATGTTGCCGCATTGCGTGTTGCGACAGATATTTTTATCAATGCGCAGACAACCGATTCCATTTCCGCCAGTGTAATGGAGGCGTACTATGCCGGAGCAAGACTTTTGAATGCCGGATGGCTGAAATATCGGGAGTTTTCGAATTGGGATCTGGAATATGATGTTTTTGAGTCGTTTGAAGATATATGCCCGCTTGTTGAAAAAAATATCGGAAATCTCGGAGAACGCAGTAACGCGAATCGCGGGACCGTACTTCGTAATTGGTCATGGAACACCTGCAAAGACAGGTGGAATGATGTGCTGAATAAAGGAGAAACAGAAAATGATTAACGTAATCGGACTCGGCTATATAGGACTTCCCACGGCGCTGATGATGGCATCGCATGGGGTAGAGGTTATCGGCACAGATTACAATGAAGAGCTTGTTGCGACACTGAACGCCGGAAAAACGACATTTAAGGAAAAAGGACTTGACGAACTGTTTGACGAGGCGGTAAAGGCGGGAATCAGATTCACAACCGAATATCAGGTAACCGACACCTATATTGTGTCGGTACCTACACCGTATAATAAATTCAGCAAAAAAGTTGATGCCCGCTATGTTGTCGCGGCAGTCAGAAGCGTGATGGATGTCTGCCCCAAAGGCGCAACCGTTGTCATTGAATCCACGGTTTCTCCCGGCACCATTGACAAATATATTCGCCCGATGATTGAGGAGGGCGGTTTTACAATCGGAGAGGACATCAATCTTGTGCACGCTCCCGAACGGATAATTCCGGGGAATATGGTCTACGAGTTACTGCATAATAACCGCACTATCGGTGCCGACAGCCGCGAGATCGGCGAAAAGGTGAAATCGTTGTATGCGTCATTCTGCCGCGGCGAAATCGTTGTAACCGATATTCGCACTGCCGAGATGACAAAAGTGGTGGAGAATACCTTTCGTGCGGTAAATATTGCCTTTGCCAATGAGCTTGCAAAAATCTGCCGTCATGACAATATGGATGTATATGAGATTATCAGAATCTGCAATATGCATCCCCGTGTTAACATTCTGCAGCCCGGTCCGGGCGTGGGCGGTCACTGCATTTCGGTTGATCCGTGGTTCCTTGTCGGTGATTATCCGTCGCTTGCCAAAGTCATTGACGAATCTATGAAGACAAATGACGGTATGCCCGACTTTGTTTTGAATCGCATCTATGAGATTATGCAGGAAAATGGTATGAAAGATGTTTCCCGTGTCGGTCTTTACGGGCTTACATACAAGGAAAATGTAGATGATATGCGCGAATCGCCGACGCTTCAGCTGTTGGAGAGTCAGAGTCGCCATCTTGCCGCGCCTTTGAAAGTTTACGATCCTTTTATTACTCACGATGTTGTCCCGAATCAGTATCACGACATTGACGATTTTCTTGCCGATGTTGATCTGGTGGTAATCATGGTCAAACATGATGAAATCAAAGAGAATATGGACAAGCTGACAGGAAAAGTGATATTGGATTGTCACAATATCTGCGACCTCCCCGGCGTTTATCATATATGAACCGAAGGCGGAAACGCGCTGTCGGGCGCGGGGAATCCCGCAGGATTTATTCGCAGCAGAAAGGATCGTAATCAGTGAAAACAGTAATGCTCGTATTCGGAACTCGCCCCGAGGCGATAAAAATGTGTCCTCTGGTAACCGAATTGAAATCGAGAAAAAAAATCAGAACCGTTGTCTGCGTAACCGGGCAGCACAGACAAATGCTTGATCAGGTGCTCGGTGCATTTCATGTTGTGCCGGATTATGATTTGTCTGTTATGAAAGCAGGTCAGACACTGTTTGACATTACGACAAATATTCTGAACAGCATCGGCGGAGTGCTTGACGAAGTGAATCCCGACGTGGTACTTGTCCACGGTGATACCTCAACTACATTTGCGGCTGCACTTGCCTGTTTCTATAAACAGATTCCCGTCGGTCATGTGGAAGCGGGACTGCGTACCTATAATATCCGTTCACCCTATCCCGAGGAATTTAACCGCCGGGCAGTCGGTATCATTTCGCAATATAATTTCGCGCCGACCGAACTTTCCGGGGAGAATCTGCTGAAAGAGGGCAAAAATGCGGAAACAATCTGGGTTACGGGTAATACGGCGATAGATGCGCTGAGAACCACGGTCAGAAAGGACTATACCCATCCGGAACTTGAGTGGGCAAAAGACAGTCGGTTGATTATCATAACGGCACACCGCCGCGAAAATCTCGGGGAGCCGATGCATCACATGTTTCGTGCGATTCGCCGGATTATGGACGAACATTCGGATGTCAAGGCGATTTACCCCATCCATATAAATCCGGTCATCCGTAAGGCCGCAGATGATGAACTCGGCGGCTGCGACAGAATCCATATCATCGAACCGTTGGATGTGATTGATTTCCACAATTTTCTCGCAAGAAGTTATATGATTCTGACCGATAGCGGCGGTATTCAGGAAGAGGCGCCGAGTCTCGGCAAGCCCGTGCTTGTTATGCGTGATACCACCGAACGGCCGGAGGGACTGAAAGCGGGAACATTAAAACTTGTCGGTACAGACGAGGAAAACATTTATCGGAATTTTAAGGAGCTGCTTGAAAACGAAAGCAGTTACAATGCAATGGCTCATGCAAGCAATCCATACGGTGACGGATTTGCCTGCAAGAGAATTGCGGATGTGCTGGAATCGAAATAGCATAGATTTTCGGGAGGACAAAGTCATGGAAAATCTTATCCGCACGATGATGAATCTTATCGCAAGCGAAATCTGCGGCAGACCGCTCGACAAATCTCAATATACACTTACTGACGATGAACTCGCACGGCTGTATAAACTCTCGAAGGCACATGACCTCGCCCATCTTGTCGGCAATGCTTTGATAAAAAACAACCTCATCGAAAACGGCGAACTCAAGGCGAAATTTCAAAAACAGACGATGCTTGCGGTTTACAGATATGAGAAAATCAACTGCGAATCGGAGCGTCTGCGAAAAACATTGAATGAGGCGAAAATCCCGTTTATCCCGCTCAAGGGAGCGGTGATACGGCAATACTATCCGGAGCCGTGGATGCGAACAAGCTGTGATATCGATATTCTTGTTCACGAGGGCGATCTTGAATCGGCTGCCGCGGTAATTTCCGATAAATTGACATATAAGCGGGAAGCAAAAGGATCACATGATGTCGGTATGTTTTCGGATAGCGGCGTTCATCTGGAACTGCATTACAGCCTGAAAGAAGACGGCGTCATAGATTCGACCGCGAATATCCTGCAAAACGCATGGGATAGGGTGTTCCCTGTTCCGGACACCTCGGAATATGTTTTCGGGGACGATATGTTTTTTTTGTATCATATCGCCCACATGACAAAACATTTTGTAAACGGAGGGTGCGGAATCCGTCCGTTCCTTGATGTTTGGGTGCTGAATCATCGTGTCCCGTTTGATAAGGAAAAGCGTGAATCGACGCTTGCCGAAAGCGGATTGCTCACTTTTGCGGGCGCGGCAGAGGCGCTGTCCGAGGTATGGTTCGGCGACAAGGCGCACACCGACCTGACACGCCGGATGGAGAGCTTTGTCCTGCGCGGCGGGGTGTACGGCACAACCGAAAATCGTGTTTCGGTTCAGCAGATCAAAAAAGGCGGGAAGCTGCGCTATGCGCTGTCCCGAATCTGGCTTCCGTACGATAAATTGAAATTTCGCTATCCGTCGCTGGAGGGAAAACCGATTCTGCTTCCGATATATGAAGTCCGCAGATGGTTCGATCTGCTCTTTTGCGGCGGCGCCAAACGCGGCATCAACGAGCTGAAAATAAACTCTTCGGCCACACGCGAAGAACAGGCAAAAACCGAAGATTTGCTTCTGATGCTCGAAATCGACCATTGAAGATGAGGCCTGCGAATATCCGGAAATTCGGAATTTGACGGTAAAAA